>NZ_JABFMU010000009.1:38734-140536 GCF_013359695.1 Pseudomonas sp. C2B4 | reverse complement strand
GGTCCTGAACCGCGCTGATTTATTCGCGTGCTGGCTCGCTCCCACAGGTTTAGCGCAATCCCTGTGGGAGCGAGCCTGCTCGCGAAAGCGATATCACCGACGGCGAAGATATCAGGGCGTGCCCACCGGTTTATCAGACAACCCGCGCATCCCCACGCCAACTTGGCTAAAATGCCGGCCTTTTCATCGACACCGCTGGAACCGCCGTGAGCAAAGAATCCGATCGCCTTTTCGCCCAGCCTTTGGCCCAGGTGCCTGACTTCGCCTTTAACGAGGACGTGGTGCGGGTGTTCCCGGACATGATCAAGCGCTCGGTGCCAGGGTATCCGACCATTGTGGAAAACCTCGGTGTGCTCGCCGCGCAGTTCGCCCAGCCCAACAGCGTGCTCTACGACCTCGGTGCGTCCCTGGGTGCCGTGACCCAGGCGTTGCGCCGGCATGTGCGCACCGACGGTTGCCGGGTGATCGCTGTGGATAACTCCGCGGCCATGGTCGAACGCTGCCGCGAGTACCTCAACGGTCAGGATTCGATGTTCCAGGAGTTACTGCCGGTCGAGGTGATCGAAGGTGACATCCTCGCCCTGCAATTCCAGCCAGCCTCGGTGGTGGCGCTGAACTTCACCCTGCAATTCATCGCTCCGGATCAGCGCACCGGACTGCTTTCGCGCATCCGTCAGTCGTTGTTGCCCGGCGGCGCCTTGATCCTGTCGGAAAAGCTTCGCTTTGAAGACGAACAGGAACACGCCCTGCTCACCGACCTGCACATCGCCTTCAAACGCGCCAACGGCTACAGCGAACTGGAAATCGCCCAGAAGCGCAGCGCCATCGAAAACGTCATGAAGCCCGACAGCCTCGAAGAACACCGTGAGCGCCTGCTGGCCGCCGGGTTCTCGAAAGTCGTGCCGTGGTTCCAGTGTCTTAACTTTGCCTCGTTGATTGCCTTGCCATGATTGATCTGTCCCCCCTCGCCCGCCGTCTGGCCGGCACACCGCTGGCCGAATGGGCCACCACCCTGCAAGCGCAACTCGACAAGAAAATGGAAAAGGGTCACGGCGATCTGGAGCGCTGGCAAAGCGCGCTGGACGCCCTGCCAAAGATCCAGCCGAGCGAAGTCGATCTGCTCAACGGCCTGAAGCTGGACACCGATTGCGACGATGAAACCCGCGCGCAAATGCGCACCGCGCTGATGGGCCTGTCGCCGTGGCGCAAGGGTCCGTTCGACCTGTTCGGCGTGCACGTCGACACGGAATGGCGCTCGGACTGGAAGTGGTCGAGGGTCGCGCCGCATCTGGATCTGAAGGGTAAGCGCATCCTCGATGTCGGCTGCGGCAACGGCTATTACATGTGGCGCATGCTCGGCGCCGGCGCGGACAGTGTGATCGGTGTCGATCCGAACTGGCTGTTTTTCTGCCAGTTCCAGGCAGTTCAGCGTTACCTCTCCGAGCCTAACGCCTGGCACCTGCCGTTTCCTTTTGAAGACCTGCCGCCGAACCTGGAAGGCTTCGACACCGTGTTCTCGATGGGCGTGTTCTACCACCGTCGCTCGCCAATCGAGCACTTGCTGGCGCTGAAGGATTGCCTGGTCAAGGGCGGCGAACTGGTGCTCGAAACCCTGGTGGTCGAAGGCGACAAACATCAGGTGCTGGTGCCGGAAGATCGCTATGCGCAGATGCGTAACGTGTGGTTCCTGCCGTCGGTGCCGGCGCTTGAGCTGTGGCTGCGTCGTGCCGGGTTCAGCGATGTGAAGTGCGTGGACGTCAGCGTGACCACGGTCGAGGAACAGCGCGGGACGGAGTGGATGAAGTATCAGTCGCTGAGCGATTTCCTTGATCCCGAGGATCACAGCAAGACCATCGAAGGACTTCCGGCGCCGATGCGGGCGGTCATCGTGGCTCGCAAGTAAATCCCTCCACAACGAATAACCCTGTAGGAGTGAGCCTGCTCGCGATAGCGATCTGTCATTCAACATCGTCGTTGACTGTCAGGCCCTCATCGCGAGCAGGCTCGCTCCTACAGGAGTTCGGTGTTCAGTCTGAAGGTTTCGCTCGGCGGGCTTTGAAAAACTCGCTCAAAACAGCCCCACACTCCTCGGCCAGCACCCCACCCTCATACAACACCCGGTGATTCAAAAAACCCTGGGTAAAAAACTGCCCCTGGCTCTGCACAATCCCGGCCTTGGGCTCCAGCGCGCCATACACCACCCGAGCAATCCGCGAATGCACGATCAAACCGGCGCACATGCTGCACGGTTCCAGCGTCACGTACAGCGTGCTGCCCGTCAGACGATAGTTGCTCACAGCCTGGGCGGCGGCGCGGATCGCGACCATCTCGGCGTGGGCGCTGGGGTCGTTGCCGCTGATCGGGCAATTGAAGCCGCGACCGATGATTTCACCGTCCTGCACCAGCACCGCGCCCACCGGCACTTCGCCAAGAGCGGCGCCTTGCGCGGCGAGGGCCAGGGCTTCGCGCATGAAGTCGCGGTCACGGCTGCGGTCGATGATCGCGGCGGGTCGAATCTGACGCATCACGCCACCTCGATAGCGGCCATCAGGCCGGTTTCCATGTGGTCGATCACGTGGCAGTGGAACATCCACACCCCGGGGTTATCCGCCACCAGCGCCACTTGCGCGCGCTCGTTCTTGCCCAGCAGATAGGTGTCGGTGAAATAGGGAATGACCTTGTGCCGGTTCGAGGCAATGACCTTGAAGCTCATGCCGTGCAGGTGAATCGGGTGCTGGTATTGAGTCATGTTCTTCAATTCGAAAATGTAGCTCTTGCCCTTCTGGAGCTTGGCAATCGGACGGTCGGCACAAGTCTTGTCGGTAATGTCCCAGGCCTTGCCGTTGATCTGCCACAGGCTCGGCGGCTTGCCGTTGTCGACGTTGACCGACACCGAACCCACCCATTCGAAATTGAAGTTGAGTTTCTCGGCATTGGCCAGGTCCGGCTCGGCCACCGGGTTGGCCGGCAGCGCGGCGGGCCATTCGGTTGGCGCGTCGGTATTGGGCACCGAACGCAATGTGCCAAGGCGCACCGGACCATTGCGCAGGGACAATTCCTCACCGGCCGGCGGTGCCTTGATCGCCAGGCAGATACGCATACCAGGACCCAGCCAATATTCCTTGCCCAATGGCCGAGGCTCGACGGGGTTGCCATCCAGCGCATAGATCTGCGCTTCGACGCCCGGAATGTTGAGGCGATAGGTCAAGGTGTTATCGAGGTTGAGCAAGCGCACCCGGGTGATCTGTCCGGCGGGCAATTCGATCACCGGTTGCGGGATGCCATTGATGGTCGACAGACGCCCCGCCGTGCCGCCACGGGCCGCTTCGCGAGGAATGCTGAAATCGACGAAAGCCCCCTGCTCATCGACATGCCAGTTCTTCAGGCTCAGGGTTTTTTCGTACTTGAACCCGGTCGGCTCGCGCTCTTCGACGATCAACGGGCCGACCAGCCCGCGACCGAGTTCTTCGCTGCTGCTCACGTGCGGGTGATACCAGTAGCTGCCGGCGTCCGGTACGCGGAATTTGTAGTCGAAGTATTCACCGGGCAGTACCGGCAATTGCGACACGTAAGGCACGCCGTCCATTTCCAGCGGCAGGCGAATGCCATGCCAGTGAATGGTGGTCGCCACCGGCAGATGGTTGATGAAGCGCACCCGCAGCCATTCACCCTGTCGCACGCGCAGTTCAGTTCCCGGCGCTGAAGGTCCGAAGGCCCAGGCCGTGGTCTTGTGCCCGGCCACGAGTTCGACGTCCAGCGGCGCGGCAATGAGTTCATAGTCGTGGCCCGCCTCGGCATCAGCCCTCTTGCCCAGCCAGTAACGCGACGCGCCCCCCGCTCCGACGCCAACGACAACAAGACCGGCCAGGCCACCGAGAATTTGGCGACGGGTAAAGGACATGAACTCAACTACCTCACGTATCAGCGACAGGCCAGGGGCCTGGAAAAGGCGAATACGATACACCTGCGGTTGCGAAACAGTAAGGGCGGCGCGGCGGATGGACGCAGGCTGGAACGCCCTGGTGCGGTACATATGTAGCGCACCGACCTTGGGCAATCGGGCCATCCTCGTCGTCCCTCACTCAAGGAACAGAGCGAATGAACCCGACACAAACCCGCCCACTGCCCAACGCAGCCGACAAGGCTGCCCTCAAGAACATCGCCGCGCAGGTGATCAAGGCTTGTCCAAGCCTGCAGGACACCGCACATGAGGTCGCCGCGCAATTGCTTGAAAAATACGGAGTCGTCGGCCTCGACCCCGATAAAGTCTATTTCCACCGTTTCAAGACCGCCCAGAGCCTGGGGTCGTCGTTCACCGGTTGGCAGCATTATGACGAGAAGCCCTATGAATCCCTGACCCTGACGCAACTGGTCATTCACCGCTTTCGCGCGACCGATCAGGACAATGCCGACCTTCTGGACTTGTACGGCGGCTTCTATACCGCAGGACCGGACGAAAGAAACTTCGATGCAACCAATGAAGTGCGCCTGCATGGCAACGAGGTATTGAAAGACTTCTGGGCCATCGACTTCAGTGACCTTTACCGCAACAAGCTGCAGAGGTTCTGGACCGACTATGCCAGTGATTTCCGGACACTGGCCAAATGCAACTTCCTCGGCAAAGCCGTTGAAGCGCGAGAAAGCGGCCATCTGACTGACGAGGACTTTCAAACCACCCTCAATGCCGTGACCGGCCCGCTGACCTGGCCGGTCAGCTTGGCCATGCTGCAATCCGAGTCGCCCTCAGGCCAGGGATTGCAGGTGTATACCCTGGATGTGGACGGCCATGTGGCAACCAACATCCTGCGCATCGTTGACGCCAAGGGCCGCCAGATCCTGTACGTACCGGGCGATAACAAAGCCTTTCATGTGCTGGAAACCGCCACCGATATGCACTGGTGGGTCCTGCAAAAAATGAACGAAAAAGCGCCACGCACACAGTTCCTTGAGCATTTTCCGCTGGCCGACCGACAGCCGATCACCGAGAACATCACCGACCTGATGAATCGGCTGGTCAGCACCTGGGGTCATGCCGATCATCACCTGATCAACCCGAACCATCAGACGGTGACCGGGGATGCGTTCAGCTGGTTGCGGGACTCGACCCGCACAGCGATGTTCGCCGAAGCCGATCTGTCCCTCACGTCCAACGGTGATCTGCGAAAGAAACTGTGGATCGGTTACCTGAGCGCTGGTTTGAAAGTCTTCGGCCCGATGGCGGCCGTAGGCTGGCCAGTGGCATTGCCGGTAATTGGCGCCAGCCTCGCCAACATGGGGCTGAACATCGACCAGGCAGTCAATGGCAAGACCGCCACCGAGCGCAAGGCGGGGGTTACCGGGGCGATACTCAGCGGCATTGATGCGCTGTTCAACCTGCCGTTTTTGAAAGGCACCGGAGCGCTAACGGAAATTGGCGCACCGTCGGAAGCCGCCGAGGCGGGTGAACTGGGCGAGTCGGGCACAGTGCCGGAACTGGAGGTCGAAGAACCCAGTGAGACACTGCCACCCTTGGAGGAGCTGCCCCCTCTGACGTCAGAAGCGGGACAGGTGCCCGAGATCCCGCAAAGCTATCAATCCAATGAACTGCTGGACGGACTGACTCCGGGTACGGAAACAGGGAAATACCAAGGGATCTACAGGCTGGAATCCGACCCGCCCTATGCCATCCTGATGAACGACACGGCCTATTACGTGCGCTACTTCACGGATTCGCAGGGCGGCGGTTTCTGGGCGATCGTCGATCCGGCGAGGCCCAACCAGCTTATTCACTCATTGCCGGTGCGTCTGAATGACGAAGGCCTCTGGGAACGGATGACCCAGTTGGGCCTCAAGGGTGGCGGCCAGTGTTTGGGCAAGCCGTGCACGGTGGAGCTGGAACTTGACGTGCGCGAACCGGCAATCGTCGAGCCAGAGCAACCTGCAGTCGAACCGGAGCAACCGGAGGTTGGACCCGGCTCGCCGTCCACCCCGCCTGTCACCGAACCTCAGCCCTCGACCTCGACCTCGAACGATATCGGCCTTGTAAAAACGCCCTACGATGTTGAACCAGCCAGCCGGCCTGCACTGAAAAATTGGGCAATGGGATTACGCGAGACGCACATTCAAGTGCAGATCGGTCCGAACGGTGGGCTGATCGCTCCCGATCGATATGCCCTGCACTTCGCCGAAAAGGCCAGGACGCTTTTGAATTCCGCCCGACGTTTCTACGAAAACCTCCCATGGGCCAATCTGCCACCGCGTCCGGCCATTCCAGCCGTCAACGCCTCAACGACCTTCCCGGATCTCATCGCACAGGTATTCGAATCCGCACCTGGACTGGTCATCAGTGAAACGCCGGGGCGCATTTCCAGCATGCGATTGATGATCGAAAACATGGCTGCCCTGGCGCGGCAAGGCGTCAAGACCCTCTATGTGCGCCGACTGCTCAGCGATTTTGCCCAGGCCGACCTGAACGCTTACTTCAAAAACGGCGTCATGTCCGATGACCTGCAAAAGTATCTGACTCGCCTCGGCACCGATCCGTCAGGGCAGTTCAATGAACTGGAGTTGGTGAAAGCCGCTCGGCAAAACGGCATCCGTGTCCAGGCTACCGATTGCGCGGCGACCTACAGAAAACCGATTTCGCTGACGCGGATTGAAGAACAGATCAGTACCAATCACCTGACAGCCGACATCATGTTCCTTGATAAAACCACCCACGACACGGGCAAGTGGGTCGTGCTGACGGGCGTGGAAAACACAAATACCTTCAGGGGGTTAGCCGGCATCAGCGAATTGGAAGGCGGCGTCAGTTTACGCATCGAGGAAGTCAATCCCGGACAAGGCGAGAGCATTGCCGTAGATCCGGGCGTTGAGATCGAAAGGGGGCCTTCCGTACAGGGCGATACAATGCGCGGGACCGTCGATACTCAATACGCCGATCTGCTTCTGCGCATGGAAGCTGCGCCCGTCAGCCGCACCGAGACGCAAATCCACAGACTGCTTTATCGCGCGGGCATGTACGCTTTCGAACGCTCCCAGGGAGCCTTCACCTTGTTTCACCGCAGTCAGAATGGTGAGCTGGTGCAAACAGCAGTACAGAGCTTTGCCGATGGGCGCTATTACATCGATCGTCCATCGTGGGGTCCCGTCAATCGGGTTCCCTACGACAGCCTGCAAGAATTATCCAGCGCGCTGACGCGGATGGGCCTGAATCTTCAAAGTCGCCTTCCCATCTGACCCTGCCCTTACAAGCCGCACAAAAAAAACCCTGGCCGAGGCCAGGGTTTTTTCTTGGTGCTTCACTGCAACCTGTGTCGCGGGATCATTCCCACTCAATGGTCGCTGGCGGCTTGCTCGACACGTCGTAGGTGACGCGGGAGATGCCTTCGATTTCATTGATGATGCGGCCGCTGACGGTTTCCAGCAGTTCGTAAGGCAGGTGAGCCCAACGCGCGGTCATGAAGTCGATGGTTTCCACGGCACGCAGGGCCACGACCCAGGCGTAACGACGACCGTCGCCAACCACACCCACCGATTTCACCGGCTGGAACACCACGAATGCCTGGCTGACCTTGTGGTACCAGTCGGCCTTGCGCAGTTCTTCGATGAAGATGTGGTCGGCGCGACGCAGCAGGTCGGCGTATTCCTTCTTCACTTCACCGAGGATCCGCACGCCCAGGCCAGGACCCGGGAACGGGTGACGGTAGACCATGTCGTACGGCAGGCCCAGTTCCAGGCCCAGACGACGGACTTCGTCCTTGAACAGCTCACGCAGTGGCTCGACCAGCTTGAGGTTCATCTCTTCCGGCAGGCCACCCACGTTGTGGTGCGACTTGATCACGTGGGCCTTGCCGCTTTTCGCGCCAGCCGACTCGATCACGTCCGGGTAGATGGTGCCCTGGGCCAGGTACTTGATGTTGTCCAGCTTGCAGGATTCGGCATCGAACACGTCGATGAAGGTACGGCCGATGATCTTGCGCTTCTTCTCCGGGTCGGCTTCGCCGGCCAGGTTGTTGAGGAACTGGTCCTCGGCGTTGGCGCGGATCACCTTGACACCCATGTTCTCGGCGAACATGGCCATCACTTGCTCGCCTTCGTGCAGACGCAGCAGACCGTTGTCGACGAAGACGCAGGTCAGTTGGTCGCCGATGGCTTTGTGCAACAACGCGGCCACTACGGAAGAGTCAACACCGCCGGACAGACCCAACAGCACGTTGTCGGTGCCGACCTGGGCGCGAACCTGGGCGATGGCGTCTTCGGCAATCTTCGAAGGGGTCCACAGCGCTTCACAGCCGCAGATGTCGAGGATGAAACGCGACAGGATGCGACCGCCCTGCTTGGTGTGGGTCACTTCCGGGTGGAACTGCACGCCGTAGTAGCGACGTTCATCGCTGAACATGCCGGCGATCGGGCAGCTCGGGGTGCTGGCCAGGATGTGGAAGTCTTCCGGCATTTTGGTGACCTTGTCACCGTGGCTCATCCATACGTCGAGGCCGAACAGGCCGTCGGCGTCGATGTGGTCTTCGATGCCGTCCAGCAGGCGGCTCTTGCCGACCACATCGACACGGGCGTAACCGAACTCACGCAGTTCGGAGCCTTCTACCTTGCCACCCAGTTGCTCCGCCATGGTCTGCATGCCGTAGCAGATACCGAATACCGGTACGCCCAGGTCAAACACGGCTTGCGGGCAACGAGGGCTGTCGGCTTCGTGCACGGACTCGGGGCCGCCGGCGAGGATGACACCTTTTGGAGCGAATTCGCGAATGGCGTCCTCATCCATGTCGAACGGGTGCAGTTCGCAGTACACACCGATTTCACGCACGCGGCGGGCAATCAGTTGGGTGTACTGGGAACCGAAGTCGAGGATCAGGATGCGGTGAGCGTGAATGTCGAGGGCCATGATTCAGTCTCGTCTAAATAATTCAGAAACAGTCGTGATTCAGAAACAACTCGGGGCTGAAAAAAACAGCCCCGGTTGCTAAACGATTTGCTTGAAGCCTCAACCTACGCGGTAGTTTGGCGCTTCCTTGGTGATCTGTACGTCGTGAACGTGGGATTCGGCCATGCCTGCGCCGGTGATCCGCACGAACTCAGGCTTGGTGCGCATTTCTTCAATGTTGGCGCTACCGGTGTAGCCCATGGAAGAACGCAGGCCGCCCATCAGTTGATGGATGATGGCGCTCAGGGTGCCCTTGTACGGAACACGCCCTTCGATGCCTTCCGGAACCAGCTTCTCGGCGCCTGCCGAGGAGTCCTGGAAGTAACGGTCGGAGGAACCTTGAGCCTGGGACATGGCGCCCAGCGAGCCCATGCCACGGTAAGCCTTGTACGAACGACCCTGGAACAGTTCGATCTCGCCCGGCGCTTCTTCGGTACCGGCGAACATCGAGCCCATCATCACGCAGGAGGCACCGGCCACGATGGCCTTGGACAGGTCACCGGAGAAACGGATGCCGCCGTCGGCGATCAACGGAACGCCTGTGCCTTCGAGGGCAGCGGCGACGTTGGCGATGGCACTGATTTGCGGGACGCCGACACCGGCGACGATACGGGTGGTGCAGATCGAGCCTGGGCCGATACCGACCTTGACCGCGTCAGCGCCGGCTTCGGCCAGGGCCTTGGCGGCAGCGCCGGTGGCGATGTTGCCGCCGATGACCTGCACTTCAGGGAAATTCTGTTTGACCCAACGAACGCGGTCGATCACGCCTTTGGAGTGACCGTGAGCAGTGTCGACCACCACCACGTCCACGCCGGCATTGACCAGGGCTGCGACGCGGTCACCGGTGTCTTTACCGGTACCGACGGCAGCACCCACGCGCAGGCGACCTTGATCGTCCTTGCTGGCCAGCGGGTAAGCCTTGGCTTTTTCGATATCGTTGACGGTCATCATGCCTTTGAGGGCGAATTTGTCGTCGACGATCAGCACGCGTTCGATGCGGTGCTTGTGCAGCAGCTCGCGAACGTCGTTCTTGTCGGCACCTTCCTTGACCGTGACCAGACGCTCTTTAGGCGTCATCACTTCACGGACACTGGCGTCCAGACGGTTTTCGAAACGCACGTCACGGGAAGTGACGATGCCGACCAGGTCGCCATCGTGCAGCACCGGAACGCCGGAAATGTTGTGCAGGCGGGTCAGCTCGAACAGGTCACGTACCGTGGCATCGGCCTCGATGGTGATCGGGTCTTTGACGACACCGGCTTCGAACTTCTTGACCTTGCGGACTTCGGCAGCTTGCTGCTCGATGGTCATGTTCTTGTGGATGATGCCGATACCACCTTCCTGAGCCATGGCGATTGCCAGACGGGCTTCAGTGACGGTGTCCATGGCGGCAGAAACCAGAGGAATGTTCAGCTCGATGCCACGGGTAAGGCGGGTTTTGAGACTGACTTCGTTAGGAAGCACCTCGGAATAACCGGGCACTAGGAGAATGTCGTCGAATGTCAGAGCTTCTTGGCTGATACGCAGCATCGCGGGGGCTCCCGAGCGGGAAAATGGAAGCGCGCCATTATAGTCAGACACCCCCTCGGGTTCAATGTAAAACTCTGTCTATTATTGGCATTACTGATATACGGGGATTGCATCCGCCAGATTGCTGCTTTTTTGTAGGAGCGAGCCTGCTCGCGATGAACTTGAAAGCGGCGCTTGTCTCCAGACAGCCCGCGTCATCGTTCACGACCATCGCGAGCAGGCTCGCTCCCACAAGGTCATCAGAGTTCGACTTTGACCCAGCTCACGGGTTGATCGAGCCAATCGGCGAATTCGTCGAGAAAGCTCTGCTTGAACCCGGCCTCGGCCCAGTTGTTGAAGATGAACCCCAGGTTGGAGAAGCCGCATTCCTGCAGAAACAGAAAGCCGTTGATGTCATCTTCATGCCCGCATTCAGGGCAGGTGAAGTTGTCGGTACGCCCCGGCATCCAGTCTTCCAGGCTTTCAAACAGGGCCTCGCCGACTTCCTTGCGGCACTCGGCGCAACCCGCCTCGCCCAGAAAACCCTTGGCCGGCGTATAGATGCATCGCTTGGTGATGATCTCCAAACCGTTGATCTGTTCACCGAACGGCAGCGCCTCCGGGTGCAGGACCACGTCACGCGCGCCTTCGCCGATGGCGTGGCCCATGCGATTGCCGGTGCGGCCGCACGTCGTGAGCTCTTCCTTGACGATGTTTTTGCGCACCAGCCACCGCACGATCGCCCGGGCCCGGGGCTCATGCACCGGCAGCGTGGAGATTTTCGGGACAATGATGCTTTGCGAATTCATGGGGTACAGGCCTGGAGCATTAATGAAAGGTCTTGCCGGCCAATCCAGCGCAATCCCTGTGGGAGCGAGCCTGCTCGCGAAAGCGGAGTTCGCATCAACATGAATGTTGAATGGGAAACAGCTTTCGCGAGCAGGCTCGCTCCCACAGTTCAGTAGCTTCTGACCGGCATCAGGGCGAGCCCACACCTAGAAGGTATAGGCCCGCCGCAGAAGTTTTTACAGCTCGACAACAACCGCCTGGGAAGCGCGGGTCGCCTTGGCCCGGGCCGCTTCGATCGACTCATCGCGCGCCAGGGCCACGCCCATCCGGCGCTGACCATTGACTTCAGGCTTGCCGAACAGGCGCAGCGCGGTATCCGGTTCGCTCAAGGCCGCACCGAGATTGGCGAAGGCGGTCTGGGTCGATTGCCCTTCCACCAGGATCACCGCCGAAGCCGAAGGCCCGAACTGGCGCACCACCGGGACCGGCAGGCCGAGGATCGCCCGTGCATGCAGGGCGAACTGCGACAGATCCTGGGAAATCATCGTGACCATGCCGGTGTCGTGCGGGCGCGGCGACACTTCGCTGAACCACACCTGATCACCTTTGATGAACAGCTCGACGCCAAACAGGCCACGGCCGCCCAGGGCCTCGGTGACAGCTTTGGCCACGCGCTCGGATTCCGCGAGGGCAACCGGACTCATGGCTTGCGGCTGCCAGGATTCCTGATAATCGCCCTTCTCCTGACGGTGGCCGACCGGTGCGAGGAATGTAGTGCCGCCAACGTGACGCACGGTCAGCAGGGTGATTTCGTAGTCGAAATCGATGAAGCCTTCGATGATCACGCGACCTTTGCCGGCACGGCCGCCTTCTTGCGCGTAATCCCAGGCCTTCTTCACGTCATCGACGCTGCGCAGCAGGCTCTGGCCTTTGCCCGAAGAGCTCATGACCGGCTTGACCACGCACGGGAAGCCGAGGTCTTCGACCGCCTTGCTGTAATCCTCGAAGGTGTCGGCGAAGTGGTACGGCGAGGTCGGCAGGTCCAGCTCTTCGGCGGCCAGGCGACGGATACCTTCGCGGTTCATGGTCAGCTGCGCGGCGCGGGCAGTCGGGATCACGGTGAAGCCTTCAGACTCCAGTTCCACCAGGGTCGCAGTGGCGATGGCTTCGATTTCCGGCACGATGAAGTGCGGCTTCTCGGCTTCGATCACCGCACGCAGGGCAGCACCATCGAGCATGTTGATCACGTGGCTGCGGTGGGCAACCTGCATGGCCGGCGCATTGGCGTAACGGTCCACGGCAATCACTTCAACGCCCAGGCGTTGCAGCTCGATCACCACTTCCTTGCCCAACTCGCCACAGCCACACATCAATACGCGGGTCGCGGTAGGCGACAATGGGGTTCCGATACGGGTCATCTGAAGGTCCTCAAGGAAGCGGATCATCGAGGGAAGCAACGTCTTGCGCGCGTCCCGTGGGAGAAAGCGCGGCATTTTACATGAACCGCAGGGTTTGGCTTCAGCTGACGACGGCCTGTTTACGCAGGCGCCAGGCCATGATCAGCCACACCGCCGTCACGCCGGCGAACTTCGAGCCCAGTGCGGTGAGGATCACGCCGGGGGTCAGCGCATCGATCATGCCGAAGAAGATAAACGTATCGAGGGGGATGCTCAGGGCCGAACTTATCCACAGGCGATCGTGCAGCGGCCGTTTGGTGATGCTGAACACCAGCCAGTCGATGCACTCGGACACCGCGAACGCCGTGGCACTGGCCAGGGCGATGGAGGGGTCGGAGGTGATATAGGAAAGCACCAGCGCCACCAGCATGGCCACGATGGCACCGTGGCCGAAGCGGGTTTGCACCATGTCGCGCAAGATGAACACCAGGCCGCCCCAGGCGGACCAGATGATGTCCAGGTGCGGAGCGGTGGAAAAAGCGAAGTTGATCAGCACGACGCTGCTGATGTAGGCAATGAGGAAGAGCATGGGTGGGGAAGTACCTGCGAATTTGCCGCACAGGATACTGTAGGAGCGAGCCTGCTCGCGATGGTCGTTAACGATAACGCGGGGAATCTGGTTCCCCGCGGTGTTCTTGAGTCCATCGCGAGCAGGCTCGCTCCTACAATGGGCGCGCGTCAATTTTGCGGTTTTGCCCCGATCATCCACACCAACCCGCTGGATTTGGCCCGCTCATGACACAACTCCAGCACCTTGCGTCGCTCGGTGTTGTCCATCCGGCTCCAGCGGGTGATTTCCTCCACCGTGCGCTGGCAACCGGTGCAGATGTCATCGTCGTCCAGCGCGCAAATATTCACGCAGGGCGATAACACCGGACGTTCTGGCGTGGTCATTCTTCTTGCTCGGCCAGATCGCGGGCATAACGCTGCGAGTTATGCACATAGTGGGCAGCGCTGGCTTCGAGCATCTTTTTCTGCGGCTCGGTCAATTCACGCACCACCTTGCCCGGAGAGCCCATGACCAGCGAACCATCCGGAATTTCCTTGCCTTCGCCGATCAGCGAATTGGCGCCGATGATGCAGTTCTTGCCGATCTTGGCGCCATTGAGGATCACTGCGTTGATGCCGATCAGGCTGTAGTCGCCCACGGTGCAGCCATGCAGCATGGCGTTGTGGCCGATAGTCACGCCGGTACCGATGGTCAGCGGGTAGCCCATGTCGGTGTGCATCACCGTGCCGTCCTGGACGTTGCTGTTCTTGCCGATCAGGATCAGCTCGTTGTCGCCGCGCAGCACGGCGTTGAACCAGACGTTGGCGCCCTCTTCCAGTTTGACCTTGCCCACCAGCACGGCGTTGGGGGCGACCCAGCTCTGTGGGTGAGTCTCGACACGGGCGTCGCCCAGGCGGTATTTCATCTAGTTAGTCCTCAGGGCATCACGTGTTCAGGCCATTCGAGTGATGGCTTCAGGTGTTGATAAAACTTTTCGGTGGCTGGTGCAGGCTGATCTTCGCGTCATAGAGCAGGTTGATCAACTCCACGACCATGATCGCCGTCAGCCCCCAGATCTTGTACTCGCCATAGCGATAACTGGGCACGTACCAGCTGCGCCCCTGATAGTCGATGCGGTGGGTGTGTTCCCGCGGATCCTCGCGGAAGAACTCGAGGGGGACGCTGAACACGGCGGCGATTTCGGCATCGTTGGCCTGGTATTCGACGAAATCCGGAATCACCCCGACATAAGGGGTGACCTTGATGCCGTGCAGGGAGATCAGCGGACTCAGCGGACCGATCACTTCGACCAGTCCCGGCGGCAGGCCGATCTCTTCTTCGGCCTCGCGCAAGGCGGTGAAAATCAGGTCGGGGTCTTCGGGGTCACGCCGACCACCGGGGAAAGCGACTTCGCCGCCGTGGGTCGAAAGCCCGCTGGCGCGCAGGGTCAGGACCAGCTCCGGCTCGTCACTGCGGGTAATGGGCACCAGTACGGCGGCCTCGGGGAAACGACGGTCGGTCTCCAGCGTGCGTGGTGTATGGTTACTTACCCGATGCAGTAGCTCATCCAGCATGAGTGTTCTCGATCTGTGCCTTACCCGCATCATGCACCAATCGCTTCGGTCGCCCAACCCCCCGAACAGCGGTGTGTCGCTAAACGACAACTTGCCGACAGACACCGCCGCACGCCAAGATAGGTGCAGCATTCAGGAACTCCAGCATGAAATTTTGCAGTCAGTGCGGCAACCCGGTGACCCAACGCATTCCCGAAGGCGATTCGCGCCTGCGCTTCGTCTGCGACAGTTGCCAGGCCATTCATTACCAGAACCCCAATATCGTCGCCGGCTGCCTGGCGACCTGGGGCAGCCAGGTGTTGCTGTGCCGACGCGCCATCGAGCCGCGCCGGGGTTACTGGACCCTGCCCGCCGGTTTCATGGAGAACGGTGAAACCATCGAGCAGGCCGCCATTCGCGAAACCGCCGAGGAAGCCTGCGCCCGGGTACGCAACCTGAGCATCTATACACTGATCGATGTGCCGCACATCAGCCAGGTGCACGTGTTCTTCCGCGCCGAACTGGCGGACCTGGACTTCGCCGCCGGCCCCGAGAGCCTCGAAGTGCAATTATTCGACGAAGCGGACATCCCTTGGGACGAGCTGGCTTTCCGCACGGTGGGCCGTACCTTAGAATGCTTCTTCGCTGACCGGCGGGCCGAGGTCTACCCCGTAAGGTCCGAATCGATCCCGCCGCTTGCTCAGCCTGCCAACTAAAAAACATCTATAAATAAATAGTCGCGACACCTCCTGGGGAATCGTTTCAATGCGCTGGTTGCTTGCCCTGTTCTGCTTGTCGTTCGTTGCGGTGTCCCAGGCGTCTGCCGTGGGATCCCTGGACGGCAAGGTCATCGAGAAAGTCCTGGTTCTCAAGTCTGCCCACCAATTGCAATTGATCAATGACGGCAAGCCGCTCAAGACCTATCGCATTTCCCTGGGCCGCAATCCCAAGGGCCAGAAACTGATGGAAGGCGACCGACGCACTCCGGAAGGCTTCTATTGGCTCGACTGGCGCAAGGTCAGTGACAAATTCAACCTGGCGATGCACATCTCCTACCCGAACATCAGCGACTCGGTCCGTGCCCGCCGCGAAAATGTCGACCCGGGTGGCATGATCATGATCCACGGCACCCCGGACACCGAAGAAAACCCCGAATCCCTGTTCCACACGCTGGACTGGACCGACGGTTGCGTGGCCATGCGCAACGTCGACATGCGTGAAGTCTGGAACCTGGTGCCGGACGGCACGATGATCGAGATTCGTCCGTAACCCCTCATCTATCAGGCATGTGAGCTTTTGTGGCGAGGGAGCTTGCTCCCGCTGGGCTGCGAAGCGGCCCCAATATCTATCCAACACCGCACTCGCTGTTTTAGGGCCGCTTCGCGCCCCAGCGGGAGCAAGCTCCCTCGCCACAATGATCAGCCTCTGACCGCTACCTTCGGTCGCCATCGAAAAATAAATTCAAGCAATCGCAATCTTCGGCAGCACCTGCAGGGCAGATACCACTTCCACCCGTAGCCGCTGCCGAAGGCTGCGATCTTTGCTTTGCAAAACCCCACCTCTAATACCACTTCAAGCCAACCACCTTCCTGACCGCCAAAAAAGGCCGAATTTGCTGCGCGTAAAGCCTTTTGAGCACGTTGACATGGTATTCAAGTGGTATTACGTTTCGTCCCACAACCGTGCGACAACAATCCTATATCCGCATCGGAACACATCCAAATGAACGACCTCCACGCCCTGCGCCCCGACGACACCCAGCCCACGCCGCTGTACCTGCAACTGGCGCGCAACCTGGAAACGGCGATCCATGCCGGCCAATGGAAAGCCGAGCAGGCGATGCCATCGGAACGCAACCTCAGCGAAATGCTGGGGATTTCCCGTGTTACCGCACGCAAGGCGCTGGAAGTGCTGCTCGAACAGGGCCTGATTCGCCGCAATCAAGGTTCCGGCACCTTTATTACGCCCCGCCTGGAGCAACCGTTGTCGCGCCTGTCGGGCTTCAGCGAAATGTTGCGCCTCAAGGGGTTTGTGCCTGGTTCCCAATGGCTGGAACGGGAAATCACCCTGCCGACCCACGAAGAGTTGATCCGCCTCGGCCTGTCGCCCAACGACAAGGTGGCGCGCATGAAACGCCTGCGCAAAGCCGACGACACGGTGATGGCCATCGAGATGAGCACCCTGCCCGCCTCGATCATTCCCAAGCCGCAGGCAGTGGGCGATTCCCTGTACGAATACCTCGATGGCATCGGCAAACCGGTCGTGCGCGCCTTGCAGCATATTCAGGCCATCAATGCCTCGGACGAATTCGCCGGGCTGGTCGGTATCGCCCCCGGCACCGCCATGTTGCTAATGACCCGGGTCGGTTATCTGGAAGACAACACCCCCATCGAAGTCACCGACACCTATTGCCGCAACGACTACTACGACTTTGTCGCAGAGCTACGTAGATAAAGAGCTCCGTAGATAAAGAGCTTCGCCAATAAATAGCTGCGCCGTCAGAAACCGGGAAACAGACATGTCCGAAGACAACATCCTCACTGCCGACGGCTGGGTTCGCGGCCGGCTGGTCCACGAACACGGCAAGGTCGTGTCCATCGAAGGCGTGCCCTGCGATCCGACGGACAATGACCTGCCCTATCTGCTGCCGGGTTTCATCGACCTGCACGTTCACGGCGGCGGCGGCAAAGACATCATGGAAGGCGCGCCCGCCTTCGACACCATCACCCGGACCCATGTGCGTTTTGGCACCACCTCGCTGCTGGCCACCACCATGACTGCGCCGAGCGAAGAGATTTCCAGGGTGCTCAAAGCCGTCGGCGAGTTTTGTTTGCAGCGATCGAAGGGCAGCGCCCGGGTACTCGGTGTGCACCTCGAAGGCCCTTACATCAATCCCGGCAAACTCGGCGCGCAACCGAACTTCGCTCACACCGCGATGATGGCCGAAGTCGAGGAATACCTGGCCCTGGCGCCGATTCGCGTCATCACCATCGCCCCGGAAATCGCCGGTCACGATGCCCTGATCCGCGCCCTCAGTGCCCGTGGCGTGCGCATGCAGATCGGCCATACCCTGGGCAGCTATGAAGAAGGCGTCGCCGCACTGGAAGCCGGCGCCACCAGTTTCACTCACCTCTACAACGCCATGAGCCCGTTGCATCATCGCGAGCCGGGCATCGTCGGCGCGGCGCTGGCCCACGCGCAGTACGCCGAGCTGATCCCGGACTTGCTGCACGTGCACCCCGGTGCCATGCGCGTGGCCCTGCGTTCGATCCCGTGCCTGTATTGCGTCACTGACTCCACCGCCGCCGCGGGCATGCCCGACGGCGAATACAAGCTCGGCAGCCACACCGTGACCAAATGCCTGGGCGGCGTGCGCCTGCCCGACGGCACCCTGGCCGGCAGCACCCTGACCATGGACCAGGCCTTGCGCAATCTGGTGAAGATCGGCCTGCCGCTCGCCGAAGCCTCGCAGCGCCTGTCGCAATTTCCCGCCGATTACCTTGGCCTCACCGAACGCGGGCGCCTGCAACCCGGTGCCTGGGCCGACTGCGTGCGCCTGGACCGCTCACTGAATCTGACCGCCGTCATGGTCGAAGGAGAAGACATTGACTTCAAAAATGCTTGAAGAGGCGCTGTCCTCGTTCGAGGCCGTGCACGCCCAACTGCAGCAGCTCGACCCACCGATGATCGAGATCGCCGGGCGCCTGCGCCGTCAGCCGCCGCAAGTGGTCATGACCGTAGCCCGCGGCAGTTCCGACCATGCCGCCAGTTACTTCGCTTACCTGACCATGCAGTTGCTGGGAATTCCGGTTGCCTCGTTGCCGATGTCGGTGGTGACCATGCAGCAGGCACCGTTGAAGGTCAGCGGCCAGGTGGCGTTCGCCTTTTCGCAATCGGGGCAGAGTCCGGATCTGGTGAACAGCCTGCGCCTGCTGCGCAAACGGGGCGCGCTGAGCATCTCGATGGTCAACGCCGCCGACTCGCCGCTGGAAGCCGCCTGCGAATTCAGCCTGCCGCTGCTGGCCGGCACTGAAAGCAGCGTCGCCGCGACCAAGAGTTTTATCGCCACCCTCAGCGCCAGCGCCCGGTTGATCGGCCACTGGAAAGAAGACACCGAATTGCTCGATGCCGGCCTTGCATTGCCCGCAGGCCTGCGTGATGCCGCGCGGCAGGACTGGAGCCCGGCCATCGAAGCCCTGCGCGATTGCCAGCGCTTGATGGTGATCGGCCGTGGCGCCGGTTTCGCCATCGCCCAGGAAGCGGCGCTCAAATTCAAGGAAACCTCGGCCATCCAGGCCGAAGCCTTCAGCAGCGCCGAAGTCCGTCATGGCCCGATGGCGCTGATCGACGAACATTACCCGTTGCTGATCTTCGCCCCGCGCGGTGCCGAGCAGGCCGGCCTGCTGAGCCTGGCGGCGGACATGCGCCAACGGGGTGCCCGCGTGTTGCTGGCGGCGCCGGATGACGTGGCCGAACGCGACCTGACCCTGACCCGCGCCGAACACCCGGCCCTCGATCCGATCCTGGCGATCCAGAGTTTCTACGTGATGGCCGCCGGGCTGGCAGTTGCACGCGGCATGGACCCGGACCAGCCGCGACACCTGAGCAAAGTGACGCGCACCCATTGAAGACATCCGCCCCCCTGTAGGAGCGAGCTTGCTCGCGATGGTCGTTAACGATGACGCTGGCAGCCTGACACCCCGCGGTGTTCTGTCGCTCTTCGCGAGCAGGCTCGCTCCCACAGGGTCCGGGCGAATTTCTGAACCGTTGTTTCTCCTGATGAGACCGAGCCATGCACAACAACAATAAAGAGCTGACCCTCAGCGCCCCGCTCAGCGGCCCGGTGCTCACGCTCGCCAAAGTCCCGGATGCGGTGTTTGCCAGCGGCGCCATGGGCGACGGCATCGCCATCGACCCGCTGAACGACACCCTGCACGCGCCGTGCGCCGGCGTCGTGGTGCATGTCGCCCGCACCGGCCATGCGGTGACCCTGCGGGCCGACAACGGTGCCGAATTGTTGCTGCACCTGGGCCTCGACACGGTGGAACTGCAAGGCCAGGGCTTTTCGATGCTGGTCCAGGAAGGGGCTCGGGTCGCCAATGGTCAGCCGCTGCTGCGCTACGATCAGGACAAGGTCGCGCAACAATGCAAAAGCCTGGTCAGCCTGCTGATCCTCACCAACAGCCAGGACTTTCAGGCGCGTCCCATCACACTCAAATCGGTGAAAGTGGGCGAGCCGCTCCTGCACATCATTCGCCGTCAGGGTGTGGGCACGCAGTCGGACGCGGAGATTGCCGGCGAAGAAAGGGTCGGCCACATCCGCATTGCCCACCGTGGCGGTTTGCATGCGCGGCCAGCCGCGCTGATCCGTCAGACCGCCCAAGGTTTCAAGAGTCAGTCGAAGCTGCATTTCGCCGGTCAATCGGCGACCTGCGACAGCCTGATCGGCCTGATGGGCCTGGCCATCGGCGAGCAGGACGAAGTGCAGGTCAGTTGCCAGGGCCCGGACGCCGAAGCCGCACTGCAGGCCTTGTTGGTCGCCTTGTCCACCGCCCTGCCCGAAGCGCATCACGCCCCCGCGCCGACTCCGATAGCCCAGCGCAACCGGGCGGCCGAAGCCGGTGTGTTGCACGGTGTCTGCGCCGCTCCGGGACTGGTCGGTGGACCGCTGTATCGCTTGAACGCGATCAGCCTGCCAGCCGACACCGGGCACAACGATCCGGCGCAGCAACGGCAAACCCTCGACACCGCGCTGACCCAGGTACGCAGTGAGATTGCCGGCACCCTGACCCAGGCCCGGAAACACAAGGACACGGACGAAGAAGCCATCTTTGCCGCCCATCTTGCCTTGCTGGAAGACCCTGCCTTGCTCGACGCTGCCTATCGGTCCATTGACCTCGGCACGGCGGCGACCCACGCCTGGAGCCAATCGATCGACGTGCAGTGCGACGTGCTTCAGCAACTGGGCAGCTCACTGTTGGCCGAGCGCGCCAACGACCTGCGCGACCTCAAGCAACGGGTGCTGCGGGCCCTGCTCGGTGAAGCCTGGCATTACGACTTGCCACCCGGTGTTATCGTCGCCGCGCACGAGTTGACCCCCTCGGACCTGCTGCAATTGTGTCAGCAAGGTGTCGCCGGGTTGTGCATGGCCGAAGGGGGCGCGACCTCCCACGTGGCGATCCTCGCGCGCGGTAAAGGCTTGCCGTGCATGGTCGCGCTCGGCTCATCACTGCTGGAGCAGGAACAAGGCCAGGCAGTGGTGCTGGACGCCGACGGCAGTCGCCTCGAACTGATGCCGAGCGCCGAACGCCTGGCTCAGGTGCACCTGGCGCAAATGCAGCGCCAGCACCGTCGCAACGAGCAACAGACCCAAGCGCACACCCCGGCGCACACCCTGGATGACCTGCACATTGAAGTCGCGGCCAATGTCGCCTCCAGCGTCGAAGCCGCCGATGCCCTGGCCAACGGCGCGGACGGCGTCGGCCTGCTGCGTACCGAGTTCCTGTTTGTCGACCGCCATACCGCGCCAGACGAACAGGAGCAACACCACGCCTATCAATCCGTCCTCGATGCCATGGGCGACAAGTCGGTGATCATCCGTACCATCGACGTGGGCGGCGACAAGCAACTCGACTATCTGCCCCTGCCCGCCGAAGCCAACCCTGTGCTTGGCTTGCGCGGCATTCGCCTGGCCCAGGCGCGCCCGGAACTGCTCGACCAGCAGTTGCGCGCCCTGTTGAACGTCACACCGTTGTCCCGCTGCCGGATCCTGTTGCCCATGGTCACCGAAGTCGATGAGCTACTGCACATCCGCCAGCGCCTCGATGCCTTGTGCACCGAACTGGGCCTGAGCGAACGCCCGGAGCTGGGCGTCATGATCGAAGTACCGGCCGCCGCACTGCTGGCCGAACAGTTGGCCGAGCACGCGGACTTCCTGTCCATCGGCACCAACGATTTGTCGCAATACACCCTGGCCATGGACCGCGACCACGCCGGCCTCGCCTCGCGGGTCGATGCCCTGCACCCGGCGTTGCTGCGATTGATCGCCCAGACCTGCACCGGTGCTGCGCAGCACGGACGCTGGGTCGGCGTTTGCGGGGCGCTGGCCTCCGATCCGTTGGCCACGCCGGTTTTGATCGGACTGGGGGTGAGCGAACTGTCGGTGAGCCCGGTGCAGATCGGTGAAATCAAGGACCGCGTACGCCACCTCGGCGCCAGCGAATGCCGGCGTATCAGCCAGGACCTGCTCAAGCTGAGCAGCGCCTCGGCGGTGCGCCACGCCTGCCACCAGCATTGGCCTCTGAGCTAAAGAACAACAAGAACAACCAGGGAGAACCGCCATGTACCAATACTTTATCGAAGGCCTGCAGCGCCTCGGTCGCGCACTGATGCTGCCGATCGCGATCCTGCCGATTGCCGGCCTGCTGCTGCGCCTGGGCGATACGGACCTGTTGAACATCGCGATCATCCACGATGCCGGCCAGGTGATTTTCGCCAACCTGGCGATGATCTTCGCCATCGGTATCGCCGTCGGTTTCGCCAAGGACAACAACGGCACGGCCGGTTTGGCCGGGGCCATTGGCTATCTGGTGATGGTGTCCACGCTCAAGGTGCTGGATGCGAGCATCAACATGGGCATGCTCGCGGGGATAATCAGCGGCTTGATGGCCGGTGCGCTGTACAACCGCTTCAAGGACATCAAGTTGCCGGAGTACCTGGCATTCTTCGGTGGCCGGCGTTTCGTGCCGATTGTTACCGGTTTCAGTGCGGTCGGCCTGGGGGTGGTATTCGGCCTGATCTGGCCGCCGATCCAGCACGGCATCAACAGCTTCGGCGCCCTGTTGCTGGAGAGCGGCAGCTTCGGCGCATTCATCTTTGGCGTCTTCAATCGCCTGCTGATCGTCACCGGCCTGCACCACATCCTCAACAACATGGCGTGGTTCGTGTTCGGCAACTTCACCGACCCGACCACCGGCGCTCTCGTCACCGGTGACCTGTCGCGCTACTTTGCCGGCGACCCCAAAGGCGGCCAGTTCATGACCGGCATGTTCCCGGTGATGCTTTTCGGCCTGCCCGCCGCGTGCCTGGCGATGTACCGCAACGCCCTGCCGGAACGGCGCAAAATCATGGGCGGGATTTTCCTGTCGATGGCCCTGACCTCGTTCCTCACCGGCGTGACCGAACCCATCGAATTCGCCTTCATGTTCCTCGCGCCGCTGCTGTTCTTGTTGCATGCGCTGCTGACCGGCCTGTCCATGGCCGTGACCAACCTGCTGAACATTCACCTGGGGTTTACCTTCTCCGGCGGTTTCATCGACATGATTCTGGGCTGGGGCAAATCCACCAATGGCTGGTTGGTGGTTCCGGTCGGCCTGGCCTATGCGGTGATTTACTACGCGGTGTTCGATTTCTGTATTCGTCGCTTCAACCTGAAGACGCCGGGGCGGGAAGATACCGCCGCTGCCGAAAAAGCAGTGGTGGCCGAGAGTGACCGTGCCGGGGCCTACATCAAGGCACTGGGTGGCGCCGAGAACCTGATCACGGTCGGCGCCTGCACCACGCGCCTGCGACTGGACATGGTGGACCGCAACAAAGCCTCGGATGCGGACTTGAAAGCACTGGGTGCCATGGCGGTGGTGCGACCGGGCAAGGGCGGCAGTCTGCAGGTAGTGGTCGGACCGATGGCCGACAGCATTGCCGATGAGATTCGCCTGGCGATGCCGGCGTTGGGCCGCGCGCTGATCTCCACCCCGGCTGTGGTGGTCGACGCGCCGCAACCCGTCACCGTGGCGACATCTGAAGCACAACAATGGCTGCACGCCCTTGGCGGAGGCGACAATGTGCTGCAACTGGACTGTGTGGCCTTGACCCGCATTCGCCTGCAACTGGCCGATGGCAAGGCGTTATCGGAATGCGATTTGAAGGCGCTGGGGTGTCAGGGTGTGAGTCAGCTTGAGGGCGGGATCTGGCACCTGCTGGTGGGTGACAGGGCGGCGAGCTTGAGTCAGGCGCTGGAAGCGTTGGTCAATCGCAGTGAGGTGAGTGCCAAGGTTTAGTTGTGAGCTGTCTGGCAGGCCGCCATCGCTGGCAAGCCAGCTCCCACAGGGTTCTCGGAGGTACACAGCATTTGTGTACGACATAAAAAACTGTGGGAGCTGGCTTGCCAGCGATGAGGCCCTGATTGTCACCACAAAACCTGGGGCATTAAAAAACCCGCTGAAATCACTTTCAGCGGGTTTTTCATTTCAGCAGCCTGGAAGATCAGAAATCCTCCAACCGCCACACCTCATAAGCCGGTGTCTCGTAGGGATGGCTCTGTTTCAGAGCCGTCACCACCGAGCGAATCAACTCATCGGCCACGACCAGCTCAACCTTCCATTCCTCGACCTGCTCGACCTGCCCCGCTTCGCCAATGAACGGCTGACTGCCGTCCAATGGTCGAAATTGGCCAAGCCCCAGCACTTGCCACGCACAGTGGTCGTAAGCACCGATCCGTCCGCCACCGGCGGCGAATACGGCACTTTTGACCACGTCGACATGACTGTCGGGAACGAAAAAGCTGAGCTTGTACACGGCTCTTAGTTCACCCAGACGCGAGCATTACGGAACATACGCATCCAAGGTGCGTCTTCGTTCCAGTCTTCCGAACGCCACGAGTTCTGCACGGCGCGGAACACGCGCTCCGGGTGCGGCATCATGATGGTCACGCGACCGTCGCGGCTGGTCAAACCGGTGATCCCGCGCGGCGAGCCGTTCGGGTTGGCCGGGTACTTTTCAGTGACCTTGCCGTGGTTGTCGACGAAACGCATCGCCACGCAACCGGACAGATCGGCTTCCAGCAACGCTTCTTCGCTGGCGAATTCGGCGTGACCTTCACCGTGTGCGATGGCGATCGGCATACGCGAACCGGCCATGCCTTGCAGGAAGATCGAGTTCGACTCCTGGATCTGCACCATCGCCACGCGCGCTTCGAACTGCTCGGAGCGGTTACGCACGAAGTGCGGCCAGAACTCGCTGCCCGGGATCAACTCGTGCAGGTTCGACATCATCTGGCAACCGTTGCACACGCCGAGGGTGAAGCTGTCGGTACGTTCGAAGAAGCCCTGGAACGCATCGCGGGCACGGCTGTTGAACAGGGCCGACTTGGCCCAGCCTTCACCGGCACCCAGTACGTCGCCGTAGGAGAAACCGCCGCAAGCGACCAGGCCCTTGAACTCGTTCAGGTCGACACGGCCGGCCAG
Organism: Pseudomonas sp. C2B4; assembly: GCF_013359695.1. GTDB lineage: Bacteria > Pseudomonadota > Gammaproteobacteria > Pseudomonadales > Pseudomonadaceae > Aquipseudomonas. The sequence goes on along the minus strand of NZ_JABFMU010000009.1, from coordinate 115,577 downwards.
AATGTCGCTCATGTGCACGTCGATCGCGTTGAAACCGGCACGGTCGAACGCCGCCGCCATTTCCACCTGACCGTTGACGCCCTGCTCGCGCAGCACGGCAACCTGTGGGCGAATGCCTTTCTTGATGTAAGGCGCGGCGATGTCCTGGTTGACGTCGTAGCTGAGCTTGACGCTCAGGCCCGGGTTGTCTTCTTCCAGCAACACGTCGAATTCCTGTTCGGCGCAATCGGCGTTGTCGCGCAGACGCTGGATCTGGTAGCTGGTTTCAGCCCACTGACGTTGCAGCAGACGACGCTGGCCTTCGAACACGGTGTCGCCATTGAAAGTGATGCTGATCTCGCCATTGTTGATCGGCTGACCGATCACCGACACGCAATCGCCCAGACCGGCCGCGCTGAACTGCGCGAGGATGTCCGGGGTGGCGTCCTGGCGAACCTGGATCACGGCGCCCAGTTCTTCGTTGAACAGGATTGCAGCGATTTCCGCCGAGGATGCGGCGACGCTGTCCAGATTCAGGCTCAGACCGCAGTGGCCGGCAAAGGCCATTTCCACCACGGAGGTCAGCAGACCACCGTCGGAACGGTCATGGTAAGCCAACAGGTGACCGTCGGCGTTGAGGCCCTGGATCACGGCGAAGAAGGCTTTCAGGTCTTCGGCGTCATCGACGTCCGGTGCCTGCTTGCCGAGCTTGCCGTGGACCTGTGCCAGGATCGAGGCGCCCATGCGGTTCTGGCCACGACCGAGGTCGATCAGGATCAGGTCGGTGGTGCCCTTGTCCATGCGCAGTTGCGGGGTCAGGGTCTGACGGATGTCAGTCACTGGCGCGAAACCGGTCACGATCAGGGACATTGGCGACGTGACGGATTTGTCCACACCTTCATCGTTCCAGCGGGTGGCCATGGACATCGAGTCCTTGCCCACCGGAATGGTGATGCCCAGCTCAGGGCACAATTCCATGCCGACCGCTTTCACGGTGTCGTACAGGCGTGCATCTTCACCCGGGTGACCGGCAGCGGACATCCAGTTCGCCGACAGCTTGATGTCGGAGATCTTGCCGATGCGCGAAGCCGCGATGTTGGTCAGGGTTTCGCCGATGGCCATGCGGCCCGACGCCGGAGCGTCCAGCAGCGCCAGCGGCGTACGCTCGCCCATGGCCATGGCTTCACCGGTGTAGACGTCGAAGCTGGTGGCGGTGACGGCAACGTCGGCCACCGGAACCTGCCACGGGCCGACCATTTGGTCACGGGCCACGAGGCCGGTGATGGTGCGGTCGCCGATGGTGATCAGGAAGCTTTTGCTCGCGACGGCCGGGTGATGCAGAACACGCTCGACGCAATCGGCAATGTTCAGGGTCGACGGATCGAAGTCATCGCCCAGCTCGGCTTCACGCACCACCGAACGGTGCATGCGCGGGGCCTTGCCCAGCAGCACTTCCAGCGGCATGTCCACAGGGCTGTTGCCGAAGTGGCTGTCGGTGACGGTCAGTTGCGGTTCGGCAGTGGCTTCGCCGACCACGGCGAACGGGCAGCGCTCGCGTTCGCAGATCGCCTTGAAGCGCTCGAAGTCAGCCGGGCCGACCGCCAGAACGTAACGCTCCTGGGATTCGTTACTCCAGATTTCGTGCGGGGCCATGCCCGGCTCGTCGTTTGGAATGTTGCGCAGTTCGAAACGGCCACCACGGTCGCCGTCGTTGACCAGTTCCGGAAAGGCGTTGGACAGACCGCCCGCACCCACGTCGTGGATGAAGCTGATCGGGTTCTTGTCACCCAACTGCCAGCAACGGTCGATGACTTCCTGGCAGCGACGTTCCATTTCAGGGTTTTCGCGCTGTACCGAAGCGAAGTCCAGGTCTGCCGAGCTGGTGCCGGTGGCCATGGAGGAAGCCGCACCGCCGCCCAGGCCGATCAGCATTGCCGGGCCGCCGAGCACGATCAGCTTGGAGCCAACGACGATCTCGCCTTTCTTGACGTGTTCTTCACGGATGTTGCCCATGCCGCCAGCCAGCATGATCGGCTTGTGGTAACCGCGAACTTCATCACCGTGCGGGGTGGTGATGGATTGTTCGAAGGTACGGAAGTAACCGGTCAGCGCCGGACGGCCGAATTCGTTGTTGAACGCAGCGCCGCCCAGCGGGCCTTCGATCATGATGTCCAGCGCGGTAACGATGCGCTCAGGCTTGCCGTACGGCACTTCCCACGGCTGTTCGAAACCCGGGATCTGCAGGTTGGACACGGTGAAACCGGTCAGGCCTGCTTTTGGCTTGGCGCCACGACCGGTTGCACCTTCGTCACGGATCTCGCCGCCGGAACCGGTGGACGCGCCCGGGAACGGGGCAATGGCGGTCGGGTGGTTGTGGGTTTCAACCTTCATCAGGATGTGTACCGGCTCCTGCACCGCGCCGTACTGGCGGGTCTCAGGGTCCGGGAAGAAGCGACCGGCCACGGAACCGACGATCACCGAGGCGTTGTCCTTGTAAGCCGACAGAACGCCTTCGTTGTGCATCTGGTAGGTGTTCTTGATCATGCCGAACAGGCTTTTTTCCTGGCTCTCGCCGTCGATGTCCCAACTGGCGTTGAAGATCTTGTGACGGCAGTGCTCAGAGTTCGCCTGGGCGAACATCATCAGTTCGATGTCATGCGGGTTGCGCTTCAAGCCGACGAAGGCGTTGACCAGATAGTCGATCTCGTCTTCGGCCAGGGCCAGGCCCAGCTCGGTGTTGGCTTTTTCCAGCGCGGCGCGGCCGCCGCCCAACAGGTCGATGGCGGTCAGGGGCTTGGGTTCGGCGTGGCTGAACAGGCCGGCGGCTTGTTCGAGGTTGCCCAGGACGATCTGGGTCATGCGGTCGTGCAGTACGTCGGCGATCAACTGTGCGTCAGCGTCGCTGAACTGGCCGGCTACATAAAAGGCAATACCGCGTTCCAGACGCTGGATCTTGGTCAGGCCGCAATTGCGAGCGATGTCGCTGGCCTTGCTCGACCAGGGCGAGATGGTGCCGAAACGTGGCAGCACCAGGAACAGACGACCGGTCGGTTCCTGGACCGGAACGCTTGGACCGTATTTCAGAAGGCGCGCGAGCACCTGCTGTTCGTCGCCGGTCAGGACGCCGGTAACTTCGGCGAAGTGAGCGAATTCAGCATACAAGCCACTGACAGCCGGGACCTTCTGGCTCAGTTGCTCAAGGAGTTTGCTGTGGCGAAAGGCAGAAAGGGCAGGAGCGCCGCGCAGGATCAACATCTTCGGGACAGCCTCGGGAAGGGGTGTGCTTTGAGGCCGTGCATTCTAGCCTAAACAGCTCGCGACATCACCCGAAACGCTACGCACGGTTGCACTCGGGTGCCGATCTGTGTTTCTGCCTCGAAAGTCAGGTTAATGGGGTGTGGGAACACAGCTTATTTTTACCGTGACAAAACGCCGACAAGACCCATTCCTGCGGGGTTTCGACCGGTTTTGTGATCTCTAGCAGACTAGCCCTTTGCTGTCGAGATATGGCGCTCGTGGTCCTTTGCGTATACTGCGCAAATGTTTTCCCCAACGGCTTTGCGTCCGCGATACGCCAAATGGCTGATCGCAACCGGACTCTTCCTGGTGCTCAGTGGCTGTGTTGATAAACCCAACACCCTCGAGCGCGTAAAGGAGGATGGTGTGCTGCGGGTGGTCACCCGAAACAGCCCCGCCACCTACTTTCAGGATCGCAACGGTGAAACCGGCTTCGAATACGAGCTGGTGAAGCGCTTCGCCGACGATCTGGGGGTCGAACTGAAGATCGAGACCGCCGACAACCTCGACGACCTGTTCAATCAGGTGGGCAAGCAGAACGGCCCCGTGCTGGCGGCTGCCGGCCTGGTCAGCAGCGAAGAACGCAAGAAGCAGGTGCGGTTTTCCCACCCCTATCTGGAAGTCACGCCGCAGGTCATCTATCGCAACGGCCAGTCCCGTCCTACCGACGCGAAGGATCTGGTGGGCAAGAAGATCATGGTGCTCAAGGGCAGCACCCACGCCGAGCAACTGGCGCAGCTGAAACAGAAATTTCCCGGCATCGAATACGAAGAGTCCGACGCGGTCGAGGTCGTCGACCTCCTGCGCATGGTGGACGAAGGTCAGATCGACCTGACCCTGGTGGACTCCAACGAAGTCGCGATGAACCAGGTGTATTTCACCAACATCCGGGTAGCCTTCGATCTGGGCGACGCCAACAATCAGAGCTGGGCGGTGGCGGCGGGCGATGACAACAGCCTGCTCAACGAAATCAACGATTACCTCGACAAGGTCAAGAAAAACGGCACTTTGCAGCGCCTCAAAGACCGCTATTACGGGCACGTCGACGTCCTCGGCTACATGGGCGCCACGACCTTCGCCCAACACCTGCAGCAACGCCTGCCCAAGTACGAACAGCACTTCAAGGCGTATGCCAAAAAAGAGAAAGTCGACTGGCGCCTGCTGGCAGCCGTCGGTTATCAGGAATCCCTGTGGCAACCGGCCGTGACCTCCAAGACCGGCGTGCGCGGCCTGATGATGCTGACCCAGAACACCGCGCAGGCCATGGGCGTTTCCAACCGCCTCGACCCCAAGCAGAGCATCATGGGCGGCGCCAAGTACCTGGCCTACATGAAGGATCAGCTGGACGAGTCGATCCAGGAACCGGATCGCACCTGGTTTGCCCTGGCGGCCTACAACGTCGGCAGCGGCCATCTGGATGACGCGCGCAAACTGGCGGCCAAGGAAGGGCTGAATCCGGACAAGTGGCTGGACGTAAAGAAGATCCTGCCACGCCTATCGGAGAAGAAGTGGTACAGCAAAACCCGTTACGGCTACGCCCGTGGCGGCGAACCTGTGCATTTCGTGGCGAACATCCGTCGCTACTACGACATCCTGACCTGGGTCACGCAGCCGCAGCTTGAAGGCGATCAAGTGGCTGAAGGCAACCTGCACGTGCCGGGGATCGACAAGACCAAGCCCGCTCAGGAGCCGGCTCCGCTTTAAAGCCTTGGCCCATCAAAACTGTGGGAGCGAGCCTGCTCGCGAATGCGGTGCATCAGTCAAAGTTGATGTCGACTGATACCCCGCTTTCGCGAGCAGGCTCGCTCCCACAGTGGTTTATGTGTGTCTTTTAAGCTTTCGCAGCCGCCAGAATCAGCGCTTTCATCTCCGAAACAGCCGACTTGAAGCCGACGAACAACGCATGAGCCACCAGCGCGTGGCCGATGTTCAGTTCGTTGATGCCCTTGATCGCCGCCACAGCCTCGACGTTGTGATAGTGCAGGCCGTGACCGGCATTGACGATCAGACCCTGCCCCAGGCCGAATGCCACGCCATCGGCGACACGCTTGAGTTCTTCGGCCACTTCGGTCGGCGTCTCGGCGTCAGCGTAACGACCGGTGTGCAGCTCGATGGCTGGCGCGCCGACACGGCGAGAGGCTTCGATCTGCCGCTCGTCGGCATCGATGAACAGCGACACTTCAGCGCCGATCTTCGACAGACGCTCTACCGCTGCCTTGATCCGCGCCTCCTGCCCAGCCACGTCCAGGCCGCCTTCGGTGGTCAGCTCCTGGCGGGTTTCCGGCACCAGGCAAATATGCGCCGGACGGATACGTTCGGCGAACGCCATCATTTCTTCGGTGACGCCCATTTCAAAGTTCATGCGGGTTTGCAGCACGTCCTTGAGCAGCAGCACGTCGCGTTCCTGGATATGCCGACGGTCTTCACGCAGGTGCACGGTGATGCCGTCGGCGCCCGCCTCTTCCGCATCCAGTGCCGCCTTGACCGGGTCCGGGTAGCGAGTGCCCCGGGCCTGACGCAGGGTGGCAACGTGGTCGATGTTCACGCCAAGAAGAATGCGGGTGCTGGTGGTCACGGAAGCGCTCCAGAAGAAGGGAAAGTTCGGTGCACAGCATACACGGGGAATTTACGGCTTTCGAAACAACTCTCGAGAAACCAGAGGACGTCCACCCAAGTGAACGGCCAGCGCCTGACGCATCAGTCGCTTGGCAGCGGACAACGCACCGGGTGCGGACCAGTCGGCTTCCGCCATCGCCAACAGCTCGACGCCATTGAACAACCCCGGCTGCAGCAGATAAACCCGCTCCAGCCCGGCATCCACTTGCAAGCGGTAGAGACCGTCCGGGGCGATGGGCTCGCCATGAATATCCGCATTGAGGGCAAAGCCGTAGCCGAGGTCATCGAGCAAACGCCATTCGAATGAGCGCAGCAAGGGTTCCAACGGTCGCCCTTCGGCCAGGGCCAGCAACGTTGCGGCGTAATGATCGAACACACCGGGATGAGGGTCTTCGGCGGGCAACAGGCGAATCAATAGCTCATTGAGGTAGAGGCCACTGAACAGCGCCTCGCCATTGAGCCAGGTGGATACGCCGGCACTTTCCATGCGCCCGACATTCTTCAGTTCGCCACGCCCACGGAACTCGACTTCCAGCGGTACAAACGGCCGTGCCAACGTCCCGGCCTTGCCACGCGCACTGCGCAGCACCGCCCGCAACCGGCCCTGCGGTGTCAGGAAGTCCACCAACGCGCTGCTTTCGCGGTAGGCGCGGGAGTGGAGGACGTAGGCGGGTTGGCCGATTGGCTGGGACATGGAGCTCTCAGTGACAGATGCAGTGTTACAAGCAGCCAAAAACCACTGTGGGAGCGAGCCTGCTCGCGAAAGCGGTGTGACAGTCAACATCAATGCTGAATGTTACATCCTCTTCGCGAGCAGGCTCGCTCCCACAGTAGATCGATGTTGGCTTACAGGTCGCCGTAACCCAACGAACGCAGCGCACGCTCGTCATCGGACCAGCCACCCTTAACCTTCACCCACAGGTTAAGCATGATCTTGGAGTCGAACAGCAGCTCCATGTCCTTGCGCGCTTCGGTGCCGATGCGCTTGATGCGCTCGCCCTTGTCGCCAATGATGATTTTCTTCTGACCGTCACGTTCGACGAGGATCAACGCATGAATGTGCAGGGTTTTCCCCTGCTGCTTGAACTCTTCGATTTCGACGGTGATCTGGTAAGGCAGCTCGGCGCCCATCTGACGCATGATTTTTTCACGCACCAGTTCAGCCGCCAGGAAGCGGCTGCTGCGGTCGGTGATCTGGTCTTCCGGGAAGAAGTGATCGTTTTCCGGCAGGTGTTCGGCAATCACTCGCTCAAGCGCATCGAGGTTGTGCCCGTGCTGAGCCGAAATAGGGATGATCTGCGCGTTCGGCAGTTGTTCCTGCAACCAGGACAGGTGCGGCATCAGCTCGGCCTTGTCCTCGATGCGGTCGGTCTTGTTCAGCGCCACGATCAGCGGGCCAGTCACGTATTGCACGCGCTCCAGGACCATCTGGTCCTCTTCGGTCCACTTGGTGCGGTCCACCACGAAGATCACCACATCGACGTCTTTCAACGCCGCCGAAGCGGTCTTGTTCATGTAGCGGTTGAGGGCCTTCTCGCCACCCTTGTGCATGCCGGGCGTGTCGACGTAGATCGCCTGCACGTCGCCTTCGGTTTTGATGCCGAGCATGTTGTGGCGGGTGGTTTGCGGCTTGCGCGAAGTGATCGCCAGCTTCTGACCCAGAATGTGGTTCAGCAACGTGGACTTGCCCACGTTCGGACGGCCGACGATGGCAACATAGCCACAGCGAGTTGCGTTTGTATCAGTCATTGCCATTCTCCACACCCAGGGCAATCAGTGCTGCGGCGGCCGCTACCTGTTCGGCAATACGACGACTCACACCCTGACCTCGGCTTTTTTCATTCAGTAAGATGATTTCGCATTCGACGAAGAACGTCCGGCAATGCGGTTCACCCTGGATATCCACCACTTCGTAACGCGGCAGCTCGCAACCACGGGACTGCAGAAATTCCTGCAGGCGGGTTTTCGGATCCTTGTTGGTGTCGACCAGTGTCAGGCCTTCGAACTCGCCAGCCAGCCAGGCCAGTACGCGCTCGCGCGCCACTTCCATGCCGGCGTCCAGGTAGATTGCACCAATCAATGCCTCCAGGGCATCGGCCAGAATCGACTCGCGACGAAAACCGCCGCTTTTCAGCTCACCCGAGCCCAGGCGCAGGTATTCGCCCAGATCGAAACCACGGGCCAGCACGGCCAGGGTCTCACCTTTGACCAGGCGCGCGCGCAAACGCGACAACTGACCTTCGCGGGCCAACGGAAAGCGATCGAACAGCGCCTCGCCGGCGACGAAGTTGAGGATGGCGTCACCGAGGAATTCCAGGCGCTCGTTGTTACGCCCGGCAAAACTGCGGTGAGTGAGGGCCAGGACCATCAGTTCCTGATCCTTGAAGGTGTAGCCGAGCTGACGCTCGAGACGGCTTAAGGAGACGCTCACGGTTTACCCACGCTGAGTTCGTGGTTGGATTCCACCGCCATCGCCGGAAGTTGGCGCAGGCTTGGGACAATTAACGCTGTGTTCAAAAATAACGTCCTGAATATCGTTGGCTTCATGCTTCTGGTGCCCAATGTACCGGCTCCAGAAATGCATTCGGCGCTGTGTTCAACAGCGCCGTGTTTGATTACTGGATCAGGCCAACCCGCGAGAAATTCGGCAGGTGACTGAGTTTGGGTTCCGGCCAGCTCATCCAGACTGCAAAGGCCTTGCCGACGATATTCTTGTCGGGAACCATGCCCAGCAGATCCTTGGGAATGCTCGGATCATCCCAGTAGCGACTGTCGTTCGAGTTGTCGCGGTTGTCGCCCATCATGAAGTAGTGCCCGGCTGGCACGGTCCAGGTACGGTCCGGCGTGGCGCGGTAGCGACTCATTTCCTTGCGGATCAGGTGCTCGGCGACACCGAGTTTTTCCTTGTAGAGCTCGGCGCTGCCCAATGTGCCCGGCTCGGAACCGACCAGTTGCTCGGCGATCGACTCACCGTTGACGAACAGGCGCTTGTCGGCGGTGTAACGAACCTGATCGCCCGGCAGGCCAACGACACGCTTGATGTAGTTGACGTTCGGGTCGCTCGGATAACGGAACACCATCACATCGCCGCGTTGTGGCTCACCAACCTCGATGATCTTCTTGTCGATCACCGGCAAGCGGATTCCGTAGGAAAACTTGCTCACCAGAATGAAGTCGCCAACATCCAGGGTCGGTTTCATCGAGCCGGACGGGATCTGGAACGGCTCCACCAGAAACGAACGCAGCACCAGCACGATGAACAGCACCGGGAAGAACGACTTGCCGTACTCGACAAGCAGCGGCTCCTTGTTCAGCTTTTCGACCACCACCATATCGGGCTGGCTGACGCTGCCCTCATAGGAGGCAATGGCGGCCCGCCGACGCGGCGCCAGGAACAGCACATCAAGCAACGCCAACAGGCCGCAGACGAACACGGCGATGACCAGCAACAGCGGGAAATTTAGTGACATAGGACCTAACTATCCAACCTGAGCACGGCAAGGAAGGCTTCTTGTGGAATTTCCACGTTACCGACCTGTTTCATGCGTTTTTTACCGGCCTTTTGCTTTTCCAGCAGCTTTTTCTTACGGCTGACGTCACCGCCGTAGCATTTGGCCAATACGTTCTTTCTGAGTGCCTTGACGGTTGTACGCGCCACAATCTGACCGCCAATGGCGGCCTGGATTGCCACGTCGAACATCTGCCGCGGAATCAGGTCTTTCATCTTCTCGGTCAACTGGCGACCTTTGTAGTGCGAGTTGTCACGGTGAACGATCAGCGCCAGGGCGTCGACCTTGTCACCGTTGATCAGCACGTCCAGTTTCACCAGGCTAGCCGATTGGTAACGATCGAAATGGTAGTCCAGAGAAGCATAGCCGCGACTGGTGGATTTCAGGCGATCAAAGAAGTCCAGCACCACTTCGTTCATCGGCAGGTCATAGGTCACTTGTACCTGGGAGCCGAGGAACAGCATATCGACCTGTACGCCACGTTTTTCGATGCACAGGGTAATGACGTTACCCAGGTGCTCTTGCGGCACAAGGATATTGGCGCGCACGATCGGCTCGCGCATGTCTTCGATGGCCGACAGGTCCGGCAGCTTGGACGGGTTATCGACGTAGATCGTCTCACCGGTCTTGAGCAGCAATTCGAAGATTACCGTCGGCGCCGTGGTGATCAGGTCCAGGTTGTATTCGCGCTCCAGGCGCTCCTGGATGATTTCCATGTGCAGCATGCCGAGGAAGCCGCATCGGAAGCCGAAGCCCAGAGCGTCGGAGCTTTCCGGCGTGTATTGCAGCGACGAGTCGTTGAGGGTGAGCTTTTGCAGCGCCTCGCGGAAGTCTTCGAAGTCGTCGGAGCTGACCGGGAACAGGCCGGCGTAAACCTGCGGCTGGATGCGCTTGAACCCCGGCAGCACGTCGACGTCCGGCGTCGCGCTCAAGGTCAGGGTATCGCCCACTGGCGCACCGTGAATGTCCTTGATGCTGGCGATGATGAAGCCCACTTCACCGGCCTTCAGGTCGGCGGTAGGGGTGTGTTTCGGGTTGAAGACACCGACGCTGTCCACCAGGTGGATCTTGCCGGTGGACTTGACCAGGATCTTGTCGCCCTTCTTCACGCGACCGTGGCGCACACGCACCAGGGACACAACGCCCAGGTAGTTGTCGAACCAGGAGTCGATGATCAACGCTTGCAGCGGATCTTCGATGTTACCGGTCGGCGCCGGAATGGTGGTCACCAGGCGCTCGAGCACTTCATCGACGCCCAGACCGGTCTTGGCAGAGCAAGTGACCGCGTCGGTGGCATCGATGCCGATGATTTTTTCGATTTCTTCCTTGACGCGGTCCGGATCGGCCTGCGGCAGGTCGATCTTGTTCAGTACCGGCATCACTTCCAGGCCCTGCTCGATCGCCGTGTAGCAGTTGGCAACCGACTGTGCTTCCACGCCCTGACCGGCATCGACCACCAGAAGCGCACCTTCACAGGCCGCCAGCGAGCGGCTGACTTCGTAGGTAAAGTCAACGTGGCCGGGGGTATCAATGAAGTTGAGCTGGTAGTTGATACCGTCTTTGGCTTTGTAATAGAGAGTAACGCTGTGAGCCTTGATGGTGATCCCGCGCTCACGCTCAAGGTCCATGGAGTCCAGTACCTGGGCTTCCATTTCACGCTCGGCCAGGCCGCCGCACATCTGGATGAAACGATCGGCCAGCGTCGACTTGCCATGGTCAATGTGGGCGATGATGGAGAAATTGCGGATATGACTCAAATCACTCACGGATCAACACTCAAAAAGGCTGCAGGCATAGCCCGCCGAAAAATAGCCGGGAATTGTACCTGATCCACGGCGCAAGCGTCACGTTCGCAGGTCAGACGGCACGTACAAAAACGCCCCGGTCTTGCGACAGGGGCGTTTTTTTGACTCGAAAAACCGGGAAAACCCCGCCCTCAACCGGCGCGACGCAACAACCAGAGGCCGGCCAGGGCACAAACACTGGCCGGCACCAGGACCGCAAACAGCGGCGAGAAACCGAACACCAGGCTCGAAGGCCCGAGCAAATCCTGGGCGATGCGGAAGGTGAACCCCACCAGCACACCGGTAAATACCCGCTGACCGAGGGTCACGGAGCGCAGTGGGCCAAAGATGAAGGAAATCGCCATCAGCACCAGGGCAGCGGTGACCAGCGGCTGCAACACCTTGACCCAAAATGCCAGCCAGTAACGGCCATTGTTCAATCCCTGGTCCGCCAGGTAGTGGATGTACCCCCACAGGCCACTGATCGACAGTGACTCAGGCGCCATGACCACCGTACTCAGCAATTGCGGGCTCAACGCCACGTCCCAGCGCTCGACCGGAGCGCTGACCACTTCGGTGCTCTTTTCATGGAACACCGTGGTCGTGACATCGCTCAACTGCCAGTGATCCTTGTCGAACTCTGCACGCTTGGCGAAGCTCGACGACAGCATGTGCCGCTGATCATCGAAGCGATAACGGGTCACGCCGTACAACAAACCGTTGGGTTGCACGGAGTTGACGTGAATGAACTCGTCGCCCTGACGGTGCCACAGGCCGTGCTTGGCGCTTTGCGCATCGCCACTGCCCTGGGCCAGCGAACGGTTGGCCTGGGCGATGCTTTCCGTAGCCGGCGCGACGTACTCGCCGATCAACACCCCCACCACCATCAGCACCAGCATCGGCTTCATCACCGCCCAGACGATCCGCCCGACCGATACCCCGGCTGCACGCATGATGGTCAGCTCGCTGTTGCTAGCCAGGCTGCCGAGACCGATCAGGCAACCGATCAGCGCCGCCATGGGCAGCATGTCGTACAGCCGGCGCGGCGCGGTCAGCAAGACGTAACTCAGGATATCGACCAGGGTGTAGGTATCGCTGACTTCGCCCATCTCGTCGATAAACGCGAACAAGGTCGCCAGGCCGAGAATAATCCCCAGCACCGCCAGGATCGCCATGAACACACTGCTACCGATGTAGCGGTCGAGCTTAACCACGGGCCACCTCCAGCGCGCTGCGGCGACTCGCCATCTTCAAGCGCAACGGTTCCCAGTAGAGCAAGCCCAGTCCAATGACCAGGAAGATCCCGTGTACCCACCACAGACCCAGCGCCGGCGGAATCTTGCCCTTTTCGAGGGCGCCGCGAGCGGCAATCAGGATGGTCAGGTAAGCCATATACAGAAGAATCGCCGGCAGCAGCTTGAGGAAACGGCCCTGGCGCGGATTGACCCGCGACAGCGGCACCGCCATCAAGGTCACGATGAACACCAGCAGCGGCAGAGACAGTCGCCATTGCAGCTCGGTACGGGAACGGATGTCATCGCTGCCCAGCAAGGACGCGGTGGTCATGGCATCGCGATCGGTCACCTCATCACTGACATCGGGTTTGGGCAGCAGTACGCCGTATTCTTCGTACTTGATCGCCCGGTAATCGGCTTGCCCCGGATTGCCGTCATAACGGTAGCCGTTGTCGAGAATCAGGTAGCGATTGCCGTCAGGGCGAATTTCCTGACGACCCTTTTCTGCCACCAGCACAGAGATCCCGCGGTCTTTCTTGTCGGAACTGACGTTCTTTTGCGAAATGAACACGCCCCCCAGATTGATGCGGTCATCCGACAACTGCTCGGTATACGTCACCCGGGTACCGTCGCGCAGCGCCTGGAAACGACCTGGCTCCAGGGTATCGAACTCGGTCAGGGCATCCTGCTTGTTCAGCAGCAGCTGGAATTGATTGGCACCTTGTGGCGCCAGGCTCAGGCTCAACCATGCAACCACCAGTGCAACCAGTGTGGCCGGGAACAGCGTCATGCGAAACAGGCGTTGCTGACTCATGCCAGTGGCCGAGAGCACGGTCATTTCACTTTCGAGGTACAGGCGACCGTAGGCCAGCAGGATCCCGAGAAACAGGCCCAGAGGCAGGATCAGTTGCAGGAAGCCCGGCAGGCGAAAGCCCATGATCAGGAACAGCGAACCCGGATCCAGTTGGCCCGAGGCTGCTTGCGCGAGGTACTTGATGAAACGTCCGCTCATGATGATGACCAGCAACACGGCACTGACGGCGCTCAAGGTCAACAGGACTTCGCGGGATAGATAACGGAAGACGATCAAACCAGACACTCCAGGGTTGTCAGGCTAAGGCGGCCAAACAAGCAAGCACATCAGACAGCCCGCAAGGCAGGGCTGCCGAAAAAGATGGCGCATTATCCTGTGATTGCGTCCGCCTGTCACTGCGCAATGCATGGAAACGCCTGTAGGAGCGAGCTCGCTCGCGATGGTCGTCAACGATAACGCGCAAAGCCTGAAACCCCGCGGCGGTCTCGGGTTCTTCGCAAGCAGGCTCGCTCCTACAATCGTACGCCCGAGGGTTGTCAGGCGCCGGTAGCGAGGTTCAAACTGCGGCCTTCGTCGCCGATCGGTATTGGCGCCTCTATTTATAAAGCAAGCGACGCAGAACACTGTCGAGCGCTTGCGAGTTGACCATCAATTCAGGGACCCGGACATGGAACTGGTTGTAAAAAGCGTTAACCCGGAAACGTTGAAGACCGCCACGCTAGTGGTCGCCGTCGGCGAAGGCCGCAAGCTAGGTGCTGCCGCCAAACAACTCGACGAACTCAGCGGTGGCGCCATCAGCGCTGTTCTCAAGCGCGGTGACCTGGCCGGCAAAGTGGGCCAGAACCTGTTGCTGCACAGCCTGCCGAACCTGAAAGCCGAACGCGTGCTGCTGGTCGGTGTTGGCAAGGACGAAGAACTGGGCGACCGTCCATTCCGCAAAATCGTCGCCGGCGTACTCAACACCCTGAAAGGCCTGGGCGGCAGCGATGCGGTACTGGCCCTGGACGAAATCGTGGTCAAGGGCCGCGACAGCTATGGCAAGACCCGCCTGCTGGCCGAAACCCTGGTGGATGGCGAATATCAGTTCGACCAGTTCAAAAGCCAGAAAGCCGAACCGCGTGCCCTGAAGAAAATCACCCTGCTGACCATCAAGGCTGCCCAGGCTGAAGTGCAACGCGCCGTGACCCACGCCACCGCCATCGCCAACGGCATGACCTTCACCCGCAACCTGGGTAACCTGCCGCCAAACATCTGCCACCCGACCTTCCTCGGTGAGCAGGCGAAAAACCTCGACAAGGAATTCAAGGATCTGAAAGTCGAAGTCCTCGACGAGAAGAAGATCAAGGCGTTGGGCATGGGCTCGTTCTACGCCGTCGGCCAGGGCAGCGCCCAGCCGCCGCGCCTGATCGTCATGCAATACAACGGAGGCAAGAAATCCGAGAAGCCGTACGCACTGGTCGGCAAGGGCATCACTTTCGACACCGGCGGCATCAGCCTCAAGCCGGGTGCCGGCATGGATGAAATGAAGTACGACATGGGCGGTGCCGCCAGCGTATTCGGTACGCTGCGTGCCGTGCTTGAACTGAAGCTGCCGATCAACCTGGTGTGCATCCTGGCCTGCGCCGAGAACATGCCGAGCGGCAACGCTTCGCGCCCAGGCGACATCGTCACTACCATGAGCGGCCAGACCGTGGAAATCCTCAACACCGACGCCGAAGGCCGCCTGGTGTTGTGCGACGCCCTGACCTACTCCGAGCGCTTCAAGCCGCAAGCGGTGATCGACATCGCCACCCTGACCGGTGCCTGCGTGGTTGCACTGGGCTCCCACACGTCGGGCCTGCTGGGCAACAACGACGAACTGATCGGTCAACTGCTGAGCGCCGGCAAGGCTGCCGACGACCGCGCCTGGCAACTGCCGCTGTTCGATGAGTACCAGGAGCAGTTGGACAGCCCGTTCGCCGACATCGCCAACATCGGCGGCCCGAAAGCCGGCACCATCACCGCTGCCTGCTTCCTGTCGCGCTTCACCAAGAACCTGAACTGGGCGCACCTGGACATCGCCGGCACCGCCTGGACCAGCGGCGGCAAGGACAAGGGCGCCACCGGCCGTCCGGTTCCCCTGCTGACCCAATACCTGCTGGACCGCGCCAAAGCCTGAAACCGATGAACCTGGACGGCGTCGCTTGCGGGCGACGCCGTTCAAGGCTCAGGAACCGCAATGACCAAAGTCGACTTTTATATCCTGCCCAGCGCCGATCCTTCGGCACGCCTGGATTTCGCCTGCAAGCTCACCGAAAAAGCCTGGCGCATGGGCCACCGCGTCTACCTGCACTGCAGCGATGCCGCCCAGCGCGACGATCTCGATGCACGCCTGTGGGCGTTCAAGGGCGAAAGCTTCGTGCCCCACGGTCCCGCCGAAAGCGAACCGGACAGCTTGATCGTGCTGGGTGTTGGCGATGACTGCGGTCAACACCAGGATTTGCTGGTCAACCTCGACCTGAAGATCCCGGCATTTGCCCAACGCTTCGCCCGCGTGGCGGAAGTGGTGGTCGAGGACCCGGTGATCCGCCAGGCCGCGCGGGAGAGTTTCCGTTTCTACCGCGAACAGGGCTATCCTCTGCAAGATCACCGTTTACAGCGACTCTGAGCATTCCGATGGACACTCCAAAACCGCTGCAAAAGCCTGCGCAACTGCTGGACGACCTTGAGTCGATCCGCCAATTGCTCGGCGATGAAAACCTGCAACCGCCGCTGCTGACCGACACGGTCGAAACCGGTGACCAGGAACAGATTCCCATGCTGTTCGACACCGTCAGCGAACCTGTGCTGACCGTCGAGCCGACACCTCCCAAGCCCGCCGCCGAACCGGCGCCGAGCGCCAGCAAGAACGCCGACGCCTTGCTGTACCTCGACAGCGAACTGCGCGCCGCCGCGCAATTGATCATGCAAGACGTGATCGACGACTTCGCACCCCACATCGAAACCGAAATCAAACGCCGCCTCAGCGCGCGGCTTGAGCGGTTGTTGAGTCAGTACAACGACTGAAGCCTGTTGGATTGGGCCGCTTTTATTGAGGGTTTGTGGCGAGGGGATTTATCCCCGTTGGACTGCGCAGCAGTCCCATCTTTTGGGGCCGCTACGCAGCCCAACGGGGATAAATCCCCTCGCCACAGAAGTCCCCATCAGATGGAAACCCTCGGTGCTCAGGTGCTCATGTAGCGCCCAATCAACGCAATCCCGCTCGCCAACACCAACCACGTCACCAACCGCACAAAGGCCTCGCGCGATAAACGCCTGGTCAACCGCCGGCCGACCCAGAGCCCCAGCGCCATGGCCGGCAGCAAGCACAGCGCCAGCATCAGCAAAGGCAACTCGGCGTACACCCCCGCAACAGCAAACAGACTCAACCGCACCACCGTGCTGCAACTGATCAGCGCGCTTTGGGTCGCCCGCGCTTCATCCTTGGGTAGTCGACTGTTCAGATAGATCGCATACAAAAAACCACCACTGCCAAACAACGCACCGAACATCCCGCCCACGGTGCCCATCGGCAACGCCCAACCGGAGGACAGTTGCGCCGGCCGGGTCTTTATCCACAGGCTGTAAATCGCGTAGGCACTGATAAACAGCCCCATCAACAGCAGTAACAAATCGGATTTCAGATTCAGGAGGAAAATCACCCCCAGAGTGCACCCCACCGCCATGCAAGGCAGCAGCCGCAACAGCTCCGGCCTCGCCACATCCTTTCGCGATGGCAGCAGATTGCCGAACGCCGCGATGAAATCCAGCAGCACCAGCAATGGCACGATTTTCGACAATGGTATGAACAGGATAAGAATCGGCCCGGCCACCAATGCCGTACCGAACCCGGCGATGCCGAACACGATGTACGCCAGGGCGATGCCGGCCCCGATCACCAGCCAGTCCACTGCGCCAAAGGGCCATTGGCTCAACAACTCAAGCACGTTCAATTCCCCCATCTTCCTTGAATACCGCCGACGACTTTACCCCTGTGGGAGCGAGCCTGCTCGCGAATACGGATTAACCTTCAACACTGCAGCGACCGGCACTACGCTTTCGCGAGCAGGCTCGCTCCCACAAGGGATTTGCGCGGACTCATGGAGATTGATCATCGAATGCCTTTAAACTGCGTCCCATGATTAAAGATCCCTTTGCAAGACTCGGCCTGGACCGCGAAGTACTGACCGTCAGCCAGCTCAACGGCCGTGCGCGGGTGTTGCTTGAAGACGTGTTCAGCAATATCTGGGTCGAAGGCGAAATCTCCAACCTCGCCCGCCCGGCATCCGGCCATGTGTATTTCACCCTCAAGGACAGCGGCGCCCAAGTGCGATGCGCACTCTTCCGGCAGAACGCCGCACGGGTACGTCAGGCGCTGAAGGACGGCCTGGCGGTCAAGGTGCGGGGCAAGGTCTCGCTGTTCGAAGGACGCGGCGATTACCAACTGATCCTCGACACCGTGGAGCCGGCCGGCGATGGCGCGTTGCGCCTGGCCTTCGATGCCTTGAAGGAAAAGCTCAGCGCCGAAGGCCTGTTCAGTGCCGAGCGCAAAGTTCCGCTGCCGGCGCATCCGCAACGCATTGGCATCATCAGTTCGCCCACCGGCGCAGTCATCCGCGACATCATCAGTGTGTTCCGCCGTCGCGCACCGCAGGTGCAGTTGACGCTGATTCCCACCGCCGTGCAGGGTCGCGAAGCCACCGCGCAGATTGTCCGCGCATTGAAACTGGCAGATGCCCGTGGTTTCGATGCATTGATCCTGGCCCGTGGCGGCGGCTCCCTGGAAGACCTCTGGTGCTTCAACGAAGAAGCCGTGGCCCGCGCCGTGGACGCCTGCGTGACGCCGATCGTCAGCGCCGTCGGCCATGAAACCGATGTGTCGATCAGCGATTTCGTCGCCGACGTTCGCGCCCCCACGCCTTCTGCCGCCGCCGAACTGCTGGCACCGGATTCCAGCGATCTGGTGCGCCGGGTCGAGAGCCTGCATCGCCGACTGGTGATGCGCATGCGCGACCGCCTGATGCGTGATCGGCTGCGCCTGGAGGGCATCTCTCGCCGCCTGCGTCATCCTGGTGAACGCCTGCGTCAGCAAGCGCAACGCCTGGACGACCTGGACATGCGCCTGCGTCGCGCCTTCGAACGCAGCCTCAACACCCGCCGCGAACGGCTGATCCGCTTGGAAACCCGTCTCGCCGGCCAGCATCCGGGCCGCCAACTGGCGATGCTCCGCCAACGCCTCGACAGCCTCGCTGAACGCTTGCCCCGGGCCATGCGCGAGGGTTTGAAAAGTCGTCGCCTGCAACTGCAAAGCCAGATGCAGACGCTGCATGTGGTCAGTCCCCTGGCGACCCTCGGTCGTGGCTACAGCATTTTGCTGGACGAGCGCGGCAACGCGATCCGCAGCGCCAGTCAAACCCATACTGGCCAGCGCCTGAAGGCCAAATTGGGTGAAGGCGAACTGCAAGTGCGGGTCGAAGACAATCACCTGACACCCGTCACCCTTTCTCTACTGGATTGATCCATGCCGCGCCTTTTAGCTTCGCTGCTGTTGTTGTGCCTGACGTTCAACGCCCACGCCGACAGTTACATCACGCGCCTGTTGAACAAACCCGTGCCGGGCGGCGTGGCCGTGGTGGACCTTGGCGCCGCCGCGCAAGCGCCGAAGGCCAGCTATCAGGGCAAACCGGTATTGGTCGTCAAAGAACAGAACAACTGGCTGGCGATTGTCGGCGTGCCGCTGACGGTGAAGCCGGGGGCCCAGTCCATCAGCAGCGGCGGTCGCAGCCTGGGGTTCACCGTCGGTAACAAGAAATACCCGGAACAGCGCATCACCCTGAAAAACACCCAGCAGGTCAATCCTGACCCGGACAATCTCAAGCGCATCGAGCGTGAACTCGCCGAGCAAATCGCCGCCTACCGCACATTCAGTCCGAACACCCCGAGCAACCTGCTGTTGGACAAACCGGTCAACGGCCCGTTGTCGAGCAAGTTCGGCGTGCGTCGTTTCTTCAATGGCGAAGAGCGCAATCCTCACTCGGGCCTTGATTTCGCCGTGCCAGCGGGTACGCCGATCAAGACTCCAGCGACGGGCAAGGTGATCCTGATCGGCAATTACTTCTTCAACGGTAATACCGTGTTCGTCGACCACGGTCAGGGCTTCATCAGCATGTTTTGCCACATGTCGAAGATTGATGTGAAAGTTGGGCAGCAATTGGCTCGAGGTGCGGTGGTTGGCAAGGTCGGCGCCACTGGCCGGGCGACCGGACCGCATATGCACTGGAATGTCAGCCTGAATGATGCTCGGGTGGATCCGGCGATTTTTATCGGGGCGTTTCAGCCTTAGGTTTTCGGAGAGGCTGATGGCCTCTTCGCGGGCAAGCCCGCTCCCACAGGTTTTCGGTGATCCTTGTGGGATCGAGCCTGCTCACGAAGACGGCAGCACTGACGCCGCCTATTCAGCTTCCAAGTCCTGAATTCCATGGACTTCCCGGTCCGCCAGACAATGCCTGACCCACTCCTGAGTCTCCACTGAAAACCAGGTCAACTCCTCCGCCGTGATCAATTCCCGCGCACACAACCCAAGCAAGTGCGACCGAGCCTCATGGCGTGAAAACCTGAAGACGCCAAACGCCCAATACAGCTCTTTTTGCCCAGCCTTCAGTAACTCCTCGCTGGCGTCGATCCGTTCGTAAGGCGCGATATTCTTGTCCAGCACGATTTTTTCGACGTCGGTCATGATCCGCGTGCACATCCGCTCATGGGCCACCGGACGTAATACGCAATACTGTTTCCAATCGGACTCGTTCATCGCCGTCTCCCACTTGCCAGTCGAGGCTTTAAAGAAGAATAGCCCCCGCCGCGAGGAGCCGGCGCTCAAACCGCCGATTGCGCATCGCTCAAACCTTGCGCAAACAACCTGAAGATCAGGCTCGCACAGAGCAATAAAATCTCGATAAACAGACGCTGGCGAGTATTCCTCTCAATTTTTTTCGACTGCTTGCCATCCTATCCCTCGGCGGTTAGGGTTGAAGGCATGAAAACCTCTCACACCCTCATTCAGCTCCGTCAGCACCGCAGTTTGTGCCTTGTCAGCGCACGACTGCCGGGCTGAATCCTGGTGCCTCGTCCTACGCGTTTCCCCAAGAACATTTGATCCACCGGCAGGCCGCCTTTTTTCGGCCCACACAATAAGGATTTCCCGATGAGCATGCTCAAAGACCCGTCTTCGAAATACCGCGCGTTCCCGACCATCGATATCCCGGACCGCACCTGGCCGTCGAAAACCATCACCGCCGCGCCAATCTGGTGCAGCTCCGACCTGCGTGACGGTAACCAGTCGCTGATCGAACCGATGGACGCCGTCAAGAAGCTGCGCTTCTGGAAAACCCTGGTGCAGGTCGGCGTGAAAGAAATCGAAGCCTCTTTCCCGTCCGCTTCGCAAACCGATTTCGACTTCGTCCGCACCCTGATCGAAGACGGCCATATCCCGGACGACACCACCATCCAGGTATTGACCCAGGCACGTGAAGATCTGATCGCGCGTACTTTCGAATCCCTGCGTGGCGCGAAAAAAGCCATCGTTCACCTGTACAACGCCACTTCTCCTTCTTTCCGCCGCATCGTCTTCAATCAAGACTATGCAGGGGTCAAGGAAATCGCCGTGAACGCGGCCAAGCTGTTCGTCAAATATGCCGCCCAGCAGCCGGAAACCGAGTGGACCTTCCAGTACTCCCCGGAAACCTTCAGCGCCACCGAACTGGAGTTCGCCAAGGAAGTCTGCGACGCCGTGATCGAAGTCTGGAACCCGACGCCCGAGCGCAAGATCATCCTCAACCTGCCGGCCACCGTCGAATGCGCGACCCCGAACATCTATGCCGACCAGATCGAATGGTTCGGCCGTCACATCAACCGTCGTGACAGCGTGATCATCAGCCTGCACACCCACAACGACCGTGGCACTGGCGTAGCCGCCACCGAGCTGGGCCTGATGGCCGGCGCCGACCGTGTCGAAGGCTGCCTGTTCGGCAACGGCGAGCGCACCGGTAACGTCGACCTGGTGACCGTAGCCCTGAACATGTACACCCAGGGCCTTGACCCGCAACTGGACTTCTCCGACATCGACGGCGTGCGCAAGGTCGTCGAAGAGTGCAACCAGATCCAGGTTCACCCACGCCACCCATACGTTGGCGACCTGGTTCACACTGCGTTCTCCGGCTCCCACCAGGACGCGATCCGCAAGGGCTTCGCCCAGCAGAAATCCGATGCCCTGTGGGAAGTGCCTTACCTGCCGATCGACCCGGCCGACATCGGCCGCAGCTACGAGGCGGTCATCCGCGTCAACAGCCAGTCGGGCAAGGGCGGCATCGCCTACCTGCTGGAACAGGAATACGGCATCAGCTTGCCGCGTCGCATGCAGATCGAATTCAGCCAGGTCGTGCAGCGTGAAACCGATCGTCTGGGCCTGGAAATGACTGCCCAGCAAATCCATGCCCTGCTGCACAGCGAGTACTTGCAGGCCAACACCCCGTACGCGCTGGTCAGCCATCGCCTGCAGGAAGAAAACGGCCACAGCGCCGTCGAAGTGGAAGTGGCCAGCAAAGGCCAGGGCGAAACCAACCTGCACTGGCGCGGCAAGGGCAATGGCGCCCTGGAAGCCCTGGTCGCGGGTCTGCCGATTCCGGTGGAGATCATGGACTACAACGAACACGCCATCGGCGCAGGCACCAATGCCAAGGCCGCGGCCTACATTGAACTGCGTGTGAACGGCGAGCGTGCGGTACACGGCGTCGGCATCGACGAAAACATCACCACCGCCAGCTTCAAGGCCCTGTTCAGCGCGCTGAACCGCTCCCTGAGCCAGCCGGAAGCGAAAGCGGCGTAAGTCTTCGCTGCAATGCAAAAGGCCCCGGGGTGCGAACCTCGGGGCCTTTTTGTTTGCCTGTCATTTTTTGTAGTGCCTATCATGCCCTCTTCGCGAGCAGGCTCGCTCCCACAGGTGAACGCATTCCAATGTGGGAGCGAGCCTGCTCGCGAAGGGGCCCGCTCAGGCAGCGGAAGTCTCAGGTAAATTCGAAAGTATCCGCATCCAGATTCGCCGGAAACCTTGTGCGATACGCCGCCAATTCCGCCGCATCCAGCACCACCTTGAACACACCGTCCGCCTCCCCCGCACTGAGCAATGTCTCACCCTGGAAATCCAGCACCTGACTGTCACCGGTATAGGCAAAGCCTTTGCCATCAGTCCCGATGCGATTCACCGCCGCGACGTAGCAAAGGTTCTCGATCGCCCGTGCCGGCAACAAACGGTTCCAGTGCTGGCGTCGTGCGCCCGGCCAGTTGGCGGTATACAGGAGAAGGTCCGTGTCCTGGGCGTCGCGGCTCCACACCGGGAAGCGCAGGTCATAGCAAATCAGTGGTCGCACTCGCCAGCCCTTGAGTTCGAACTGCACCTGACGCTCGCCGGGGGTGTAGTGGTTGTGTTCGCCGGCCATGCGGAACAGGTGACGCTTGTCGTAATGCAGCACCTCGCCGTCCGGCCGCGCCCACAACAGACGATTACGATGGCTGCCATCGGCGGCCTGAATGATCACGCTCCCGGTGATCACTGCATCAAGCTTGGCCGCTTGAGTCCGCAGCCATTTACTGGCGGGGCCGTTTTCCGCCTCCGCCAGCGTCTCGGACTCCATGGAGAACCCGGTGGTGAACATCTCCGGCAGGATGATCAGATCCGCGCCACGCGCCTGCTCCAGCAGCGGCTCGAAATGCTCCAGGTTAGCCTGCCGGTCGTGCCAGGCCAGGGTCGTCTGGACCAGTGCAACCGTCAGCTTCGGCAACGCACTCAAATCACGCATAGTTTCTCCGCCGCTTCACGCAGGGTCTCCTCGCGTTTGGCAAAACACAGCCGCACCAGGCGCTGGCCGACCGGTGGCGTCTGGTAGAACACCGAGATCGGGATGCTGGCAACGCCATGCTCGCGAGTCATCCACAGGGCCATCTCGACATCATTGAGGTCCGGGCGGATCTGCGAGTAATCGACCAACTGGAAATAGGTGCCGGTCACCCGGGTGAAACTGAAGCGCGACGGCGCCAGCAGATCACAGAACAGATCACGCTTGGCCTGATAGAAACCCGGCAGCTCTTCGACGTGCTCGGGATGCTCGGCCATAAAATCGGCCAAGGCATATTGCAGCGGCGTCACACCACAGAAATTGACGTACTGGTGCACCTTGCGTAATTCCGCCGTCAGGGCCGGCGGTGCGATCACATAACCGGTTTTCCAGCCGGTGACGTGGTAGGTCTTGCCGAACGAGCTGACTACGAAAGCACGCTGATACAGCTCTTCATGGGCCAGCACGCTGACGTGAGGCACGCCGTCATACACCAGGTGCTCGTAGACTTCGTCGCTGATCACATAAATGTCGCGATCACGGATCAACGCTGCCAACTGATCGAGTTCGGCACGGCTGATCAGCGCACCACTAGGGTTGTGCGGGGTGTTGAGAATGATCATCCGCGTGCGCGGGCTCAGTGCCTGAGCAAGCTTCTCGAAGTCGATACTGAAATCGTTCAGCCCCAGTTGCACGTGCACGCAACGACCACCGGCCAGCTCTACCGAAGGTTCGTAGCTGTCGTATGCCGGGTCAAATACGATGACTTCGTCACCGCTGTGGATAACCGCCTGAATGGCACAGAAAATCGCCTCGGTCGCGCCGGGGGTGACCGTCACTTCAGTATCCACATCCACCTGCGCGCCATAACTGCGGGCGATCTTCGCCGCGATCTGCTGACGCAACACCGGCAGCCCGGTCATTGGCGAGTATTGATTATGGCCGCTGGCGATATGCCGGCCGACCGCATCGCACAGGGCCTGCGGGGCCGCGAAATCGGGAAAACCCTGGGACAGATTGAGCGCGCCGGTCTGAGCCGCGAGCTGAGACATCTGAGTGAAAATAGTGATGCCGACATTCGGCAGCTTACTGGTGATCATCGGTGATTCCCTGCTCTACACCCGGCTCTACGGCGGCACGGGAGAGCCCGAGGATAGCCCAAACCGCAGGCATGAAAAAGGGCGCCATTGGCGCCCTTCTTCTCGACCTACCCTGTGGGAGCGAGCCTGCTCGCGAAGGCGGTGTGTCAGCCGCGATAAACGTTGACTGACAGATTGCATTCGCGAGCAGGCTCGCTCCCACGAGGGTGAGGCAAGCCTTGAATCAGCGCTTGTCGCGACGCTTTTTGTCGGCCTTCTTGTGGTGCGACATCAAGCGACGCTTCTTGTTGACCTGGCGGTCGGTGAGCGAGTTCTTGTTGCCTTCGTACGGGTTCTCGCCGCCCTTGAACTCGATGCGGATCGGTGTGCCGACCAGCTTCAGGACACGGCGATAGGTGTTTTCCAGGTAACGAACGTAAGACTTCGGCACCTTCTCGATCTGGTTACCGTGAATCACGATGATCGGCGGGTTCGCGCCACCCAGGTGGGCATAACGCAGCTTGATCCGACGGTTGTTGACCATCGGTGGCGCGTGCTCACCGACCGCGTCTTCCAGGATCTGGGTCAGGCGGTTGGTTGGCCAGCGGGTGACCGCGGACTTGAACGAGTTCTGTACCGAAGCGTAGAGGTTGCCCACGCCGGTACCGTGCAGGGCCGAGATGAAGTGGATATCGGCGTAGTCAACGAAGAACAGTCGACGTTGCAGCTCGACCTTCACGAAGTCGCGCTCGCTCGGCGTCATGCCGTCCCACTTGTTGATCGCGATGACCAGCGCACGACCCGACTCAATGGCGAAGCCCAGCAGGTTGAGGTCGTGGTCCACCACGCCTTCGCGGGCGTCCATCACGAAGATCACCACGTTGGCGTCTTTGATCGCCTGCAAGGTTTTGACCACGGAGAACTTTTCGACTTCTTCGTGGATCTTGCCGCGCTTGCGCACACCGGCGGTGTCGATCAGCGTGTACTTCTCGTCGTTACGCTCGAACGGGATGTAGATACTGTCGCGGGTAGTACCCGGCTGGTCATACACGATCACCCGGTCTTCACCGAGCATGCGGTTCACCAGGGTCGACTTGCCGACGTTCGGCCGGCCGATGATGGCGATCTTGATCCCATCCTTTTCGCTCGGACCAGGAATGCGCTTGGCTTCCTCGCCTTCCGCAACATCCTCTTCCTCGCCCTCTTCCGGCTCGTCTTCGTCTTTCGGGAAATCACTCAGCGCCACTTCCAGCAACTGGGTGATGCCGCGACCGTGGGCGCCGGCGATCGGGATCGCGTGGCCCATGCCCAACGGAGCGAATTCGGCGCGGGCCATTTCAGGGTCGATGTTGTCGACCTTGTTGGCGACCACGTGGGAGCGCTTGTTACGCTTGCGCAAATGCTCGGCGATCATCTGGTCGGCGGCGGTAAAACCGGCCTTGGCATCTACCAGGAACAGAACGACATCCGCTTCTTCAATGGCCAGCAGCGACTGCTCGGCCATTTTTTCGTCCATACCGTGTTCGTCACCGGAGATACCGCCGGTGTCGATCAGAATGTAGGAACGCCCTTGCCACTTGGCCTCACCGTACTGGCGATCACGGGTCAGACCGGACAAGTCGCCGACGATGGCGTCGCGAGTCCTGGTCAGGCGGTTGAACAAGGTGGACTTGCCGACGTTCGGTCGGCCCACCAGGGCGATTACGGGAACCATGCGGCTCTCCACTTCGTTATTTCAGAAAATACAAAAGCCGCTGCTAGGCAGCGGCTGGTGCTCGGGGCAGCACTTTAAGGCGCTGCAAACCCCGTAATTACGGGGCTGCTTGGGGTTAACCCCAAGCATAGACGTTACTTAATGGTCAGGGCTTCCAGTTTGCCGCTGTTGCCATATGCATAAATCGTGTCACCCACCACCAGCGGACGGGCACGCAGGCCGTCGCTGTCGATGCGCTCGCGGCCGACGAAACGACCGTCCACCTGACTCAGCAGGTGCAGGTAACCTTCCATGTCACCGACTGCAACGTAGCTGGAGAACACTTCCGGTGCCGACAGTTGACGGCGCGCCAGCGAATCGTTGCTCCACAGTGCCGTGGTGGAACGCTCGTCGACGCCTTCAACGGTGCCCGAAGACAGGCTCACGTAGACACTACCGAAACCCTGTGCAACACCGGCGTAGCTGGAAGCATCACGCTGCCACAGCTGACGACCGCTTTGCAGGTCCAGTGCCGCAACGCGACCCTGATAGCTCGCGACATAAATCGTCTCGCCGGACAGCAGCAGGCCGCCGTCGATGTCGACCACACGCTCAAGCTCCGAACGACCTTGTGGAATCGCTACGCGCTGTTCCCACACCGGCACGCCGTTGGAAATGTCGAGAGCGACCACTTTACCGGTCGACAGGCCAGCCACCGCGAGGCGGTTGGTGACAATCGGAGCACTGGTGCCACGCAGGGTCAGTACGGCAGGCGTGCTGTCGTACAACCAGCGCTGGTTGCCGGTCGCGGCATCCAGACCGATCAGACGGTCATCCTGGGTCTGAACCACAATCACATCACCGTTGTTGGCAGGTGGTGCGAGTACTTCGCTGGACACGCGAGCGCGCCATTTCTCTTCGCCGTTGATGGCGTCCAGGGCTACGATTTCACCCTTGATCGTACCGATCGTCAGCAGACCGTAACCGACGCCAACGGCACCGGAAACAGGCAGTTCGAGATCTTTCTTCCACTTGACGTCGCCGTTGCTGCGATCCAGCGCCATCACCACGCCGGTCACGTCGGCGGCGTAGATGGTGTCGCCATCGATCGCCGGGACCAGCATGTTGTAGGTTTCGCCCTGACCGTCACCGATCGAACGACTCCACTGTTTTTGCAGAACCACTTCTTCCTTGAAATCGGTCAACTCGGCCGGTGGCAGTTCTTTCTTGCTGTTGCTGCTGCAACCCGCGGCCATAATGGCCAGAGCCAGCAATGCTGCATGTTTCCAACGGATCACGTCACGCATCCCCTTTGGCCAGGTCGTCCAGCTTGATTTGTAGGCCACCGACCGCCGCTTCATCCGACAGTGCCGCCTTGGCTTTTTGATACGCCGCGTGCGCTTCGTCGGTACGACCCAGCTGCACCAGCAGGTCGCCCTTGAGTTCTTCGCGAGTGGCCAGGAAGGCCTTGTCGGCATCGCCTTCCAGCAGTTTCAGGGCTTCGTCGGCCTTGTTCTGCGCACCCAGTACCTGCGCCAGGCGCTGACGGGCAATTTCGCCCAGTGCCGGGTTGGCCGGTTTGGCGACAATGGCTTTCAGCTCGTTGGCTGCGTCATCCAGCTTGCCGCTGTCGACAGCGACTTTCGCCACGAACAGGCTGCCGTACTGCGCATAGGCGCTGCCGCCGAACTCGCTGTTGAGCTTGGCCGCCAGGTCCGAAACACGTGCCGCATCAGGCTTGCCATCAGGCGTCAGCGTGGTTTCCAGCAATTGCTGATAGAGCACCGAGGCGCCTTGCGACTGATTGTTCTGATACTTCTGGAACGCCTGCCAGCCGAACACGATAACCAGCGCCAACAGGCCACCAGTGACCAGGGGCTTGCCGTTGCGTGACCACCATTCCTTCAAATCCGCCAGCTGTTCGTCTTCGGTACTCGACACCCCAATACTCCTTAATCGCTAAATCGGCTGTTATGACAGCTTCAACCCTGCACGACGCAGGTGGCCAGGTGTGCAGCAAGCGCATCCCAGGCAATGCTTTGTTGTTCGCCCTGGCCACGCAGGGGTTTGAAACCTACCACTTGCTGGGCCATCTCGTCGTCACCGAGGATCAGTGCATACAGCGCACCGCTCTTGTCGGCTTTCTTGAACTGGCTTTTGAAACTGCCGGCGCCGGCATTCACTTGCAGGCGCAGGTTGGGTAATTGGTCACGCACACGCTCGGCCAGGGCCAGGCCGGCCAGCTCGGCTTCTTCGCCGAAGGCACAGAGGTAGACGTCGACCTGACGGGAAATCTCTTCCGGGATCTGCTCCAGGGTTTCCAGCAGCAGGACCAGGCGCTCGATGCCCATGGCGAAACCGACACCTGCGGTTGGCTTGCCGCCCATCTGCTCGACCAGACCGTCGTAACGACCACCGGCACACACGGTGCCCTGGGCGCCCAGTTTGTCGGTGACCCATTCGAAAACGGTCTTGCTGTAGTAATCCAGGCCGCGAACCAGTTTCGGGTTGATCACATAAGGAATGCCGGCGGCATCCAGACGCGCCTTGAGGCCCTCGAAGTGCACGCGGGACTCTTCGTCGAGGTAGTCGGCCATTTTCGGCGCATCCACCAAAATCGCCTGTGTATCGGCGTTCTTGGTGTCCAGTACCCGCAGCGGATTGGTCTTCAGGCGACGCTGGCTGTCTTCGTCCAGCTTGTCCAAATGCTTGGACAGGAACTCGACCAGCGCGTCGCGATAACGGCCGCGGGACTCGCTGGTACCGAGGCTGTTGAGCTCGAGCTTGACCGCATCACGGATACCCAGCTCGCCCCACAGGCGCCAGGTCAGCACGATCAGCTCGGCATCGATGTCCGGACCGTCGAGGTTGAACACCTCGACACCGATCTGGTGGAACTGGCGATAACGGCCTTTCTGCGGGCGCTCGTGGCGGAACATCGGGCCGATGTACCAGAGCTTCTGCACCTGGCCACCACCCGTGATGCCGTGCTCAAGCACCGCGCGCACACAGGCCGCCGTGCCTTCAGGACGCAGAGTCAGGGAATCGCCGTTGCGGTCGTCGAAGGTGTACATCTCTTTTTCGACGATGTCGGTCACTTCACCGATGGAGCGCTTGAACAGCTCGGTGAACTCGACGATCGGCATGCGGATCTGCTTGTAACCGTAGTTATCCAGCAGGCGCGCAACTTTGCCTTCGAAATGACGCCACAGCGGGGTCTGTTCGGGCAGGATGTCGTTCATGCCACGAATGGCTTGCAGAGACTTGCTCACAAAAATTCCTTAATTCGTTCGATCAGCCGCGCGCGATAACGGCAGCGTCAGCTTCGACCTTTTCGGCCGCTTTCTGGCGGATCAAGCGTTCAAGCTCATCCACCAGATTGTCATTCGTCAGTTTCTGCGACGGCTTGCCGTCGATGTAAATCAGGTTTGGCGTGCCGCCGGTCAAGCCGATATGGGCTTCCTTGGCTTCGCCCGGCCCGTTGACCACGCAACCGATGACCGCGACATCCAGCGGCACCAGCAGGTCTTCGAGGCGCCCTTCCAGCTCGTTCATGGTCTTGACCACATCGAAGTTCTGCCGCGAGCAGCTCGGGCAGGCGATGAAGTTGATGCCACGGGAACGCAGGTGCAGGGATTTGAGAATGTCGTAGCCGACTTTCACTTCCTCGACCGGGTCGGCCGCCAACGAGATGCGAATAGTATCGCCAATCCCTTCGGCGAGCAGCATACCGAGGCCCACCGCGGATTTCACTGTGCCTGAACGCAAACCACCGGCTTCGGTGATGCCCAGGTGCAGCGGCTGGACGATTTCCTTGGCCAGCAGGCGATAGGCTTCGACGGCCATGAACACGTCGGAGGCTTTCACGCTGACCTTGAAGTCCTGGAAATTCAGGCGCTCAAGGTGCTCGACGTGACGCAGGGCAGACTCGACCAGTGCGGCCGGGGTCGGCTCGCCGTATTTCTTCTGCAGGTCTTTTTCCAGGGAACCGGCGTTGACGCCGATGCGAATTGGAATGCCGCGATCACGAGCGGCATCGACCACGGCGCGAACGCGGTCTTCGCGACCGATGTTGCCCGGGTTGATACGCAGGCAGTCGACACCCAATTCGGCGACGCGCAATGCAATACGGTAGTCGAAATGGATATCGGCCACCAATGGCACCTTGACCAGTTGCTTGATCTTGCCGAAGGCTTCGGCGGCGTCCATATCTGGCACGGACACCCGCACGATATCGACGCCAGCGGCTTCCAGACGATTGATTTGCGCCACGGTGGCCGCGACATCATTGGTGTCGCTGTTGGTCATGCTCTGCACAGCGATAGGCGCATCGCCGCCAACAGGCACGTTACCGACCCAGATCTTGCGTGATTCGCGACGTTTGATTGGAGATTCGCCGTGCATGACTTATTGACCCAACTTCAGGCGAGCTGTCTCGCCACTGGTGAACGGAGCAACATCGACCGCTTGGCCGTTGTAGCTGACCTGCGCGCCACGGGCAAAGCCCAGGCGTACGGCAAACGGCGGCTTGCCGCTGACGGAAAGGCTATCGCCTTTACGCTTGAGACCACTGAACAGCACCTTGCCGCTGCCGTCGGTCACTTGCGTCCAGCAATCCGCGGTGAATTGCAGTTGAACCTGGCCCTGGCCGGCAACTGGAGCAGCTGCCGGAGCTGGCGCCGCAGTGGCTGGTGCTGGAGCGGCCGGAGCAATCGGTGCGGTCACAGTCGGCGCTGGCACCACCGGAACAACCGGGGCCGGAGTCGCTGGTGTCGCGACCACTACTGGAGCAGTGCTGTGCGCCGGTGCAGCGGGCGCTGACGTTGGCGCGGCTGGAGCTGGGGCCGCTGCAGGTGCAGCCTCTTGAGCTTCATCCGACGTTTCAGTCGAAGTCTCGGCTTGCGGCAATGCCAATGCAGTCGCGTTTTCAGCCTGACCTTCCACGACCGCCTGATCTTCCGGCTCGTCCAGCGGATGAATCTGGGTGGTCCCGTCGGCGCCTTCGACTTCAACGTGTTCAGGGCTGAGGCTGATCAAGTCCTTGGTGCGCAGCGAAGTCTGATCCTGCCACCAGACAAAGCCACCGCCAATCACTGCAACCAGCAACAACAGGCTGACAATGCGCAAGATGGTGTGGGAAACCCGGACCGGCTCTTCGATACGACCCAGGCTATGCACACTGCTGCCTTGGGAGTCGGTGCCGGTGGATTGATCGAACTGCTGGACCAGAACGGCCTGGTCCATGCCGAGCAACTTGGCGTAGGCGCGAATATAGCCGCGAGCAAAGGTGTGCCCAGGCAGCTTGTCGAACTCGCCGGCTTCCAGATTGCTCAGGGAATTGACGGTGAGGTTGAGCTTGAGCGCCACTTCAGCCAGCGACCAGCCATTGCTTTCGCGGGCCTGGCGCAAGGTCTCACCGGGGTTTACGCGATTCGCTGCTACAACTTCGGGATGCGCCGCTTTCATCATTGCTCCGACAGGTATTGCTGATATTCCGGTGTACCGGGATAGAGTCGTTTTAATTGCAGGCCTGCACTTGCGGCCTTGTCGCGATCTTCAAACACTTTTGCCAGCCGAACGCCGAGCAATAGACTACGTGCATTTTGCTCGGCGAGCAGGCTAAAACGATCGTAGTAGTCACGCGCGGGCACATAATGCCTGTCTTCGTAAGACAACTCAGCCATTTCCAGCAATGCACGTGGTTGTTGGCGATTCAAACGCAGGGCTTTTTCCAGTTGCTGCTGGGCCAGGTCGCGCTGGCCAAGCATCGAAGCGGTCATGCCCAGGTTCTCGAACACACGCGAACGCTCAGGATACAGGGTATCGGCAGCGGCCTGTTCAAAGCGCTCGTAGGCTTCCTTGTAACGTTTTTGCTCGAAAAGAAAACTGCCGTAGTTGTTGAGGATTCGCGCATCGGCAGGACGGGAGGACAGCGCCTTGCGAAAATGCTGGTCGGCCAGTTCCGGCTCCATCTCGGCCTGGAACACCAGCCCGAGCGCCGCGTTGGCGTCCGGATCGGCATCATCCAGTTCCAGCGCTTTCTTCAATGGCACTTTTGCCCGCTCGGTCATGCCCTGCTGCAAATAACCGATGCCCAATTGCACATACGCCTCACGCGCTTCGTCTCTGCCCTTGCTGGTCTTCATCGGGTTGTAATCGCCCGAAAGAACACAGCCAGCACAGAGGCTGGCCAACAACAAAAGCAGCGCAAAGCGCAGGGACATAGAGATCCTCTCTTGATTACTTATTCGCGGCGCTCGAAGCAATATCGTTGTCGGCGCTCAGTTCGCGCACGGCGATATAACGTTCGCTGCGACGGGTGCGATCCAGCACCTGCCCTACCAGTTGACCACAAGCGGCGTCGATGTCTTCACCACGGGTGGTGCGGACAGTGACGTTGAAACCGGCATGATGAAGCTGATCCTGGAACCGACGAATGGCGTTGTTGCTCGGCCGCTCGTACCCGGAGTGCGGGAACGGGTTGAACGGAATCAGGTTGATCTTGCACGGGATGTTCTTGAGCAACTCGATCATCTCGACCGCATGCTCGACCTTGTCGTTCACGTCCTTGAGCAAGGTGTACTCGATGGTCAGCACGCGCTTTTCGCCCAGGGACGACATGTAGCGCTGGCACGACTCGAGGAGCATCTTAAGCGGATACTTCTTGTTGATCGGCACCAATTGGTTACGCAATGCGTCATTCGGTGCGTGCAGGGACAACGCCAGGGAGACGTCGATGTGCTTGGACAGCTCATCGATCATCGGCACCACGCCCGAAGTGGAGAGGGTCACGCGGCGCTTGGAAATGCCGTAGCCCAGGTCATCCATCATCAGGTGCATGGCGGCAATGACGTTGTCGAAGTTCAGCAGCGGCTCACCCATGCCCATCATCACCACGTTGGTGATCGCACGGTCGACGGTTGCCGGGACGCTGCCAAAGGATTTGTTGGCAATCCACACCTGGCCGATGACTTCGGCGGCGGTGAGGTTGCTATTGAAGCCTTGCTTGCCGGTGGAGCAGAAACTGCAGTCCAGGGCACAGCCTGCCTGGGACGAAACGCACAAGGTGCCGCGCTTGCCCTGGGGAATGTACACGGTCTCGACGCAGCTGCCGGACGCCACGCGCACCACCCACTTGCGGGTGCCGTCGCTGGAGATGTCCTCGCTGACCACTTCCGGACCGCGAACTTCAGCAACAGCCTTGAGCTTCTCGCGCAAGGCCTTGCTGACGTTCGTCATGGCGTCGAAATCATCGACGCCAAAGTGGTGAATCCATTTCATTACCTGACCGGCAC
Organism: Pseudomonas sp. C2B4; assembly: GCF_013359695.1. Taxonomy (GTDB): domain Bacteria; phylum Pseudomonadota; class Gammaproteobacteria; order Pseudomonadales; family Pseudomonadaceae; genus Aquipseudomonas. Next base: position 82,371 of record NZ_JABFMU010000009.1, on the reverse strand, counting down.
GGAAACGCTTCTCCCCGATTGAGTCGAAGAATTTTTCCATTTCCGGCTGGGTGAGCCCCAGCAGGTTGGTTTTAACAGTCGATGTCGTCATGGATTCACCTTCACTCTTAAGCCAATGCTTAGCGAGTGGTTACTTCAGTAGCTGCGAAGAAGTACGAGATTTCGCGAGCGGCAGCGGCTTCGGAGTCCGAACCGTGTACAGCGTTGGCGTCGATGGAGTCAGCGAAGTCAGCGCGGATGGTGCCGGCAGCAGCTTCTTTAGGGTTGGTAGCGCCCATCAGCTCACGGTTCAGAGCGATAGCGTTTTCGCCTTCCAGAACCTGAACGACAACCGGACCGGAGATCATGAAAGCAACCAGGTCGTTGAAGAAACCACGAGCGCTGTGCTCAGCGTAGAAGCCTTCGGCTTCGGCTTTGGACAGTTGCTTCAGTTTCGAAGCTACAACGCGCAGGCCAGCTTTTTCGAAACGAGTGGTGATCTCGCCGATCACGTTTTTAGCAACGGCGTCAGGCTTGATGATGGAGAAAGTACGTTGAACAGCCATGGTGTAACTCCAGAAACGGTAATTTACGAAAAATTAAACCCGCGAATTATACGCGGGTTCTCGGGTAATGCCTAACTGCGTACGGTGCAGACTCAGTCTGCTTCTTCGATCCAGGCGGCCTGAATGGCTTCAAGCACCTTCTCGCCACCGCGTGTCGGATCATCACTGAACTCCGGCAATGCCAACACCCACTGGTGCAGATCGACGAAATTCACGTAACGCGGGTCCACATCCGGCTTGGATTCAGACAACTGGATCGCGATTTCCAGCACATCAACCCATTTCAGGCTCATGAAAGCTCCTTGAATCAGTGCGGCGCTTCGGCTGCGTGGTTGAGCGAGTATTTCGGAATTTCGACGGTCAGGTCTTCAGTCCCGACCTTGGCCTGACAGCCCAGGCGCGACTGAGCTTCCAGCCCCCAGGCCTTGTCAAGATAGTCTTCTTCCAGCTCATCGGCCTCTTCCAGCGAGTCAAAACCCTCACGGATGATGCAGTGGCAAGTGGTGCAGGCGCAGACACCGCCACAGGCACTTTCCATCTCGATATGGTGCTCATGGGCCAGCTCGAGGATGGACGTACCGGTCTCAGCCTCCACGACCATGCCTTCCGGGCAAAACTTTTCGTGTGGCAGAAAAATGACCTGCGGCATCGTTATTCCTCAATCTCATTCAGGTTGCGCCCCGCCAGCGCGGCTTTCACCGTCGAGTCCAGGCGGCGGGCAGCAAAGGCATCGGTCACTTGCGACAGACGCTTGGTCTGCTGCTCGATGGCGTAACCATCGGTACCTTTCATCAGTTCGGTCAGTTCCTGCACCTGCAGCTCGATGACCATGCGCTCATCGGCGTCCAGCAGACGCTCGCCGTCAGCTTCCAGGGCGGCCTGCACCGCTTCGATCAGGCGCTGGGCATCGACCTGCTGCTCACGCAGCACGCGGGCAACCTTGTCATCGTTGGCGTGCTGGAACGAATCCTTGAGCATCTTGGCGATTTCGCCGTCGGTCAGACCGTAGGACGGCTTGACCTGGATGCTGGCTTCGACACCCGAACCCAACTCACGGGCGGAAACACTCAGCAGACCATCGGCATCGACCTGGAAAGTCACGCGAATCTTCGCGGCGCCGGCGACCATCGCCGGAATGCCACGCAATTCGAAACGCGCCAGGGAGCGGCAGTCACTGATCAGCTCGCGCTCACCCTGCAGCACATGGATCGCCATGGCTGACTGGCCATCTTTATAGGTGGTGAAGTCCTGGGCGCGGGCGACAGGGATGGTGGTGTTGCGTGGAATCACCTTCTCCATCAGGCCACCCATGGTTTCCAGCCCCAGGGACAACGGAATCACGTCAAGCAACAGCAATTCACTGCCGTCACGCTTGTTGCCGGCCAAGGTATCGGCCTGGATCGCGGCACCGATGGCCACCACTTGATCCGGATCGATTTCGGTCAGCGGCTGGCGACCGAAGGCTTCGGCAACAGCTTCGCGAACACGCGGGACGCGAGTCGAACCGCCGACCATGACCACGGCGTGAACTTCCTCCAGCTCGACACCGGAATCACGAACGGCACGACGGCAGGCCTTCAGACTGCGGGCAACCATTGGCTCGATCAGCGCATTGAAGGCTTCGCGGGTCAATTCGGCTTTCCAGTCGCCATAAGCGACTTCAACCGACGCCGCGTTAGTCAGCGCCTCTTTGGCCGCGCAAGCGGTTTGCAGCAGATTGCGTTGCGCACCCGGATCGAGGTCGGCGGACAAGCCGGCGCTCTCGATGATCCAGCCAGCGATCGCGTGATCGAAGTCATCGCCGCCCAGGGCGCTGTCGCCGCCAGTGGCCAATACTTCGAAAACGCCGCCGGTCAGGCGCAGAATCGAGATATCGAAGGTGCCGCCGCCCAAGTCATAAATCGCCACCAGGCCTTCGGCGTGCTGGTCCAGACCATAAGCTACCGCCGCGGCGGTCGGCTCGTTGAGCAGGCGCAACACGTTGAGACCGGCCAGTTTGGCCGCATCCTTGGTGGCTTGGCGCTGAGCGTCATCGAAATAGGCCGGAACGGTGATGACCGCACCCACCAACTCACCACCGAGGGTGGCTTCAGCGCGTTGGCGCAGGACCTTGAGGATATCCGCCGACACTTCGACCGGGCTTTTCGGGCCCTGGATCGTGTCGATGAACGGCATGTGCGACTCGCCACCGACGAAGCGGTACGGCAGCTGCTCACCCAATTGCTTGACGTCGGACAGACCACGACCCATCAGGCGCTTGACCGATAGTACGGTGTTCAAGGGATCGGTGGCGGCAGCCAGCTTGGCCGACTCGCCCACTTCGACGCGATCGGCGTGGTAGCGCACGGCAGACGGCAGGATAACCCGCCCTTCTGCGTCGGCCAGAGGCTCGGAAAGACCACTGCGCAATGCAGCGACCAGCGAATTGGTAGTGCCCAAGTCGATCCCCACAGCCAGACGACGCTGGTGCGGTTGAGGACTTTGGCCGGGTTCGGCGATCTGCAGTAGGGCCATCGTTATCAGGACTTATCTGTATATCAGGCGTGCGACCGGAGCGGCACTGGGTTAATCGTCGAGGCGCTCTTCTAACTGGCGCACTTCGTAGGTGAGCTTGTCGAGGAACTGCATGCGCCGCATCAGGCGTTCGGCCCGTTCACGTTGCGCGGCATCGTTCCAGCAAGCTGCGAAGCTTTGGTTCAGTTCATCCTGGGCGGCCCTCAGGCGGCGCTTGAACGCGGCAACGCCCGACAAATCGGCGCTGTCCTGCAGATCCTCGAGCTCTTCGCGCAACTCCATCTGCTGCAGAAGAAATTCCGGATCATGCACCGTGACCTCCAGCGGCAGCTCGCCACCACTCAAGGCGAGCAGGTAACGCGCGCGCTTGGGGGGACTCTTGAGCGTCTGGTAGGCCTCGTTGAGGCTCGCGGATTGCTCTAGCGCCAGCCGCTGCTCACGCTCGGAGGCGTCAGCAAAGCGGTCCGGATGAACGCTGCGCGCCAACTCGCGGTAGCGCGAAGCCAGCTGATCGAGGTCCAGATTGAAACTCGGTTGCAGCTCAAATAAAGCGAAATGACAAGGAGTACCCACGAGCAGCCTCAGATGTTGAAGCTTTCGCCGCAGCCACATTCACCGCGCACGTTGGGGTTGTTGAACTTGAAGCCTTCGTTCAACCCTTCCTTGACGAAATCGAGCTCGGTGCCGTCCAGGTAGGCCAGGCTTTTCGGGTCGATGATCACTTTCTCGCCGTGACTTTCGAACACCTGATCCTCTGCAACCACCTCGTCGACAAACTCCAGCACGTAGGCGAGGCCGGAACAGCCTGTGGTGCGAACACCCAGGCGAATCCCCTCACCTTTGCCGCGCCCGTCGAGGGAGCGTCGCACGTGTCGAGCAGCCGCTTCTGTCATGCTGATAGCCATCGGTGACTCCTTACTCGTCGCCAAATCCTGAAAGTCAGATCAAGCCTTTCTTCTGCTTGTAGTCGCGAACGGCCGCCTTGATGGCGTCTTCAGCGAGCACGGAGCAGTGAATTTTCACTGGCGGCAGGGCCAGTTCTTCAGCCAGCTGGGTGTTCTTGATGGTTTCTGCTTCGTCCAGCGTCTTGCCCTTCATCCACTCGGTGGCCAGGGAGCTGGAAGCGATGGCGGAACCGCAGCCATAGGTCTTGAACTTGGCATCTTCGATGATGCCGGCGTCGTTGACCTTGATCTGCAGGCGCATCACGTCGCCGCATGCCGGAGCGCCGACCATGCCGGTGCCGACATCAGGATCTTCCGCGTCCATCTTGCCGACGTTGCGCGGGTTTTCGTAGTGGTCGATGACCTTTTCGCTGTAAGCCATGGTTCTTAATCCTCACTCATCAGAGAGTCGCTCTTTGGGCCCCGGGACCTGAGTCCTCGGGGCTGGTTCGCGGCGACTTGAAATCAGTGTGCCGCCCACTCGATTTTCGAAATGTCGACACCGTCTTTGTACATGTCCCACAGCGGCGACAGAGCGCGCAGCTTGGTAACGGCCTCGCAGACTTTCTGCGCGGCGTAGTCGATTTCTTCTTCGGTGGTGAAGCGGCCGAAGGTGAAACGGATCGAGCTGTGTGCCAGTTCGTCGTTACGGCCCAGGGCGCGCAGCACGTACGAAGGCTCCAGCGATGCCGAGGTGCAGGCCGAACCGGACGAAACCGCCAGATCCTTGAGCGCCATGATCAGCGACTCGCCTTCAACGTAGTTGAAGCTCAAGTTCAGGTTGTGCGGAACGCGGGCGGTCAGGCTGCCGTTGACGTACAGCTCTTCCAGGTGCTCGACCTGCTTGTAGAAGCGGTCGCTCAGGGCTTTGATGCGTGCATTCTCGGCAACCATGTCTTCCTTGGCCACCCGGAAAGCTTCGCCCATGCCGACGATCTGGTGAGTCGCCAGGGTGCCGGAGCGCATGCCGCGCTCATGACCGCCACCGTGCATGGTCGCTTCGATGCGCACACGCGGCTTGCGGCTTACGTACAGGGCGCCGATGCCTTTAGGACCGTAGGTCTTGTGAGCGGAGAACGACATCAGGTCAACTTTCAGCTTCTGCAGGTCGATTTCGACCTTGCCGGTGGACTGAGCGGCGTCGACGTGGAACAGGATGCCTTTGGAACGCAGCAGCTCGCCGATGGCGGCGATGTCGTTGACGGTACCGATTTCGTTGTTCACGTGCATGACCGACACCAGGATGGTGTCGTCACGCAGTTCAGCTTCGATCATTTCCGGGGTCACCAGACCATCGGTGCGAGGTTCGATGTAGGTGACTTCGAAACCTTCACGCTCCAGTTGGCGCATGGTGTCCAGGACAGCCTTGTGCTCGATCTTGGTGGTGATCAGGTGTTTGCCTTTGGTGGCGTAGAAATGTGCCGCACCCTTGATTGCCAGGTTGTCGGATTCGGTGGCACCGGAGGTCCAGACGATTTCACGCGGATCGGCATTGACCAGGTCGGCCACCTGACGACGGGCGTTTTCGACGGACTCTTCAGCTTTCCAGCCAAACACGTGGGAACGGGACGCCGGGTTACCGAAGTTTCCGTCGACCAGCAGGCATTCACTCATTTTTTGCGCGACACGCGGATCAACCGGGGTAGTCGCAGAGTAATCAAGGTAAATCGGCAATTTCATGGACTATCTCCTAAATCAGGCTGGCTGGCGCGCCGTTAGCTCTGTGGCTGTCATTCGACGGCGGACGCTTCAATCTTGTCCAGGCGTGGCACCTTGCTGTTGCAACGGCGTTGATCCTGGCGCTGGGCTACTTCTTGCACCTCACGGCGAGTCACAAGGTCAGCCAAGCTGATACCGCTCAGAAATTCGTGAATCTGCAGGCTCAGGTCGCACCACAAGTGGTGGGTCAGGCAGGTGTCGCCTTGATGGCAATCACCCTGCCCCTGGCATTTGGTGGCATCGACCGATTCGTTCACCGCATCGATCACCTGGGCGACCTGGATACCCTGCATGTCGCGTGACAGCTGGTAGCCGCCGCCTGGACCGCGAACGCTGGACACCAGGTTGCTGCGGCGCAGCTTGGCGAAAAGCTGTTCGAGGTAGGACAGGGAGATGCCTTGGCGCTCGGAGATATCGGCCAGGGACACGGGCCCGTGCTGCGCGTGCAACGCCAGATCAAGCATGGCGGTCACGGCGTATCGGCCTTTTGTAGTCAGTCGCATGGACAATTACCACGGAGTTCGGAATGGGGCGAGTATGCAATTCCTGAGTATTTAAGTCAACTATAAGACCTAGTACTTTAGTCAGGATTACCCGCAAAGAGCGGGCGCATGATATCAGGGTCTGCGGCTTAATGGCACACCGCTTAGCGCTGTGCCATTGCCTGAATACGACCTATAAAGGCATTAACTGGCCTGGCTCTGATCCTTGTCCTTCACACAGGCGAAATCTTCTTCGCGCAGCTCAGGCAGATCTTTCGCACAGTAATTACTGCCCAGATCCTTCAACGCCCCGCACATTCCCTCCAGGCGACCATCCACTGCTTGCAGGTGATCCAGCAGTTGGTTGATGGCGCGAGCCACAGGATCCGGCATGTCTTCAGTCACACCGTAAGCATCGAAGCCGATCTTCTCGGCCATGGCCTTGCGCTTGGCGTCCTGCTCTTCGTCAGGCTTGACGATGATCCGCCCCGGAATACCCACCACAGTGGCGCCCGGCGGCACTTCTTTGGTCACAACGGCATTGGAGCCCACCTTGGCGCCAGCTCCAACAGTGAACGGACCGAGCACCTTCGCGCCCGCCCCAACCACCACACCATCACCCAGGGTCGGGTGACGCTTGCCTTTGTTCCAGCTGGTCCCGCCCAGGGTCACACCCTGATACAGGGTCACGTCATTACCGATCTCGGCGGTTTCACCGATGACAATGCCCATGCCATGGTCGATGAAGAAACGCCGACCGACCTTGGCGCCCGGATGAATCTCGATCCCGGTCAGCCAGCGACCGAAGTTCGACACCAGCCGCGCCAGCCATTTCAGGTCGGCACGCCACAGCATCGAAGACAGGCGATGGATCCAGATGGCATGCATGCCGGGGTAGCAGGTCAGGACTTCAAAAGCATTACGCGCCGCCGGATCACGATGGAAAACACTCTGGATATCTTCACGCAAACGCTCGAACATCATTAATCCTTCCGCTTAAGAAGCTCACCACGGGCCGCTTTTTGGGTTTCCGTGAGGATGCCACGCAATATATTCATTTCCGCCCGGCTGACCGAGCTGCGTCCGTACAACCGGCGCAGGCGCGCCATCAAGTGCCGTGGCTTTTCCGGATCGAGAAATTCAATGGCCACCAGGGTTTGCTCCAGGTGCTCATAGAATCGTTCCAGCTCATCCATGGTCGCCAGCTCAGCGCTTTTGACCGATGCCACTTCTTCCTTTTCGACCTTGCTCGGCTGACCTTCGGCCGCCAGCCAGGACATGCGCACTTCATAACTCAACACCTGCACCGCCGCCCCAAGGTTCAGCGAGCTGAACTCAGGGTCGGATGGGATGTGCACGTGATAGTGACATCGCTGCAGCTCTTCGTTGGTCAGGCCGGAATCTTCGCGACCGAACACCAAGGCGATCTCGGCGCCCTGCGCGGCTTCCTCGACCACTTTCGCACCGCATTCGCGGGGATCGAGCAGCGGCCAGGGAATCCGACGGTCGCGGGCGCTGGTGCCCAGCACCAGATTGCAGCCGACCAAGGCATCTTCCAAGGTGGCGACGACTTGCGCTTTTTCAAGGATGTCCCCGGCACCGGATGCACGGGCATCAGCCTCGTGATGCGGAAACAGGCGCGGCTCGACCAGCACCAACCGCGACAGGCCCATGTTTTTCATGGCGCGCGCAGTCCCGCCGATATTGCCCGGATGGCTGGTATTGACCAGGACGACACGAATGTTTTGCAGCAAGGGAGGCGCTCTCGAACATATATAGGGGGAGCAGAATCTTACAGCTCAAACTACCGTTAAGCCATGAAAGCGAACGTCGTCCTTCACCTGTAGAAACTTTCTGATAGAATGCCCGGCTTTCTTTAACAACCTTAGGTGACACATCCATGCAGCCCATGCTGAATATCGCGCTGCGCGCCGCCCGCAGCGCCAGTGAATTGATCTTCCGCTCCATCGAGCGCCTGGATACCATCAAGGTCGACGAAAAAGACGCCAAGGATTACGTATCCGAGGTGGATCGCGCCGCCGAACAGAAAATCATCGACGCGCTGCGCAAGGCTTACCCGAATCACTCGATCATGGGTGAAGAGACCGGTCTGCACGCCGGTACCGGGATCGAAGGCGAAGAATACCTGTGGATCATCGATCCGCTGGACGGCACCACCAACTTCCTGCGCGGCATTCCTCACTTCGCTGTCAGCATCGCCTGCAAATACCGCGGTCGCCTGGAACACGCTGTTGTTCTGGACCCGGTTCGCCAGGAAGAATTCACCGCCAGCCGTGGTCGCGGCGCTCAACTGAACGGTCGTCGCCTGCGCGTCAGCGGCCGCACCAGCCTGGACGGCGCCCTGCTGGGTACCGGCTTCCCGTTCCGTGACGACCAGATGGACAACCTCGACAACTACCTGGGCATGTTCCGCGCCCTGGTTGGCCAGACCGCCGGCATCCGCCGCGCCGGCTCCGCCAGCCTGGACCTGGCCTACGTGGCCGCCGGTCGTTTCGATGCGTTCTGGGAGTCGGGCCTATCCGAGTGGGACATGGCGGCAGGCGCCCTGCTGATCCAGGAAGCAGGCGGTCTGGTGAGCGACTTCACCGGCGGTCACGACTTCCTTGAAAAAGGCCACGTCGTTGCCGGCAACACCAAATGCTTCAAGGCAGTCCTGACGGCCATCCAGCCGCACCTGCCGGCCTCGCTGAAGCGCTAAGCCTCCAGCGACAGAGAAAAGCACCCTTCGGGGTGCTTTTTTTATGCCTGGAATTTGCCCCCCCCCCCGAAAACACCACAAATCCCTGTGGGAGCTGGCTTGCCTGCGATAGCGTCGGCACACACAACATCAATGTGCCAGACAGATCGCTATCGCGGGCAAGCCCGCTCCCACAGGGTCTATCAGAGGCCTCAAATCAGTATTTAAGGCACAAAAAAAGCACCCCGCAGGGTGCTTCTTTTTGAATCGTCTTGAGCCGATCAATGAGCCTGCTGATTCTCCGACAGGATCAACTTGCCCTCTTTATCCACAGGAATCTGGTTACCCGGATCGCGATCCATCCGGACCTTACCTTCCTTGCCATCCAGCGAGTACCGCACATCGTAGCCCACGACCTTGTCACTGATGTCATTCACCGTATTACAACGGGTCTGCGTCGTGGTGTAGGTGTCACGCTCTTGCATGCCCTCCTGAACCTTGTTGCCGGCATAACCGCCACCGACCGCGCCCGCCACCGTGGCAATTTTCTTGCCGGTGCCGCCGCCGATCTGGTTACCCAGCAGACCACCCGCCAGCGCACCTACCACGGTACCGGCGATCTGGTGTTGATCTTTCACCGGCGCTTGCCGGGTGACAGCTACATCCTTGCACACTTCACGTGGAGTCTTGATTTGCGTCTTGACCGGCTCAACGGCGAGTACTTGCGCATACTCGGGGCCGTTATTTTTAACCAGGCTGTAGGTGGCCACAGCACCCCCGGCAGTCACACCGACAGCACCCAGAACAGCACCAACCAGCATCGACTTGTTCACATGAACCTCCTGACCATCAAATGCGGGATAAACCCGCGCTTCTCCCAGCCTTGGAGCATAAAAAAAGGCGCGAGTTCAACTCGCGCCTTTTTGGACTACATCGCTGAAGGAAGCTTCCTTCAAGGACGGTCGTCGACTTCCTTCTCGGTGTTGACTACCGGAATCAGGTCTTCGGAGCTCAGATTCAGCCAGATCAGCACCACGTTGGCGATGTAGATCGACGAATAAGTACCCGCCAGAACACCCACCAGCAGCGCCAGGGAGAAGCCGTACAGGTTGTCGCCACCGAAGAACAGCAGCGCGGCAATGGCCAGCAAGGTCGAAACCGACGTCGCGATGGTCCGCAGCAGGGTCTGGGTGGTCGAGATGTTGATGTTCTCGATCAGGCTGGCCTTGCGCAGTACGCGGAAGTTCTCACGAACCCGGTCGAATACCACGATGGTGTCGTTGAGCGAATAACCGATGATCGCCAGTACCGCCGCCAGCACCGTCAGGTCGAAGGTGATCTGGAAGAACGACAGGATACCGATGGTCACGATCACGTCGTGGATCAGCGAAACGATTGCACCGACCGCGAACTTCCACTGAAAGCGGAAGGCCAGGTAGATCAGGATGCCGCCCAGCGCCATCAGCATGCCGAGGCCGCCCTGGTCGCGCAGCTCTTCACCCACTTGCGGGCCGACGAACTCGACGCGCTTGACCGTCGCCGGGTTTTCGCCGCCGACCTTCTGCAACGCCGAAGCCACCTGGTGGCCCAGTTGCGGGTCTTCGCCAGGCATGCGCACCAGCAGATCAGTGGTGGCGCCGAAGTTCTGTACCACGGCTTCGTGATAACCGGCCGTAACCAGTTGCTCACGTACCTTGGTCACATCAGCCGGACGCTCGTAGGTCAGCTCGATGAGCGTACCGCCGGTGAAGTCCAGGCCCCAGTTCATGCCTTTGGTGGCGCAGCTGAACAATGCCAGGGCCGTGAGGAACAATGTGACGCCGAACGCGAAGTTGCGAACGCCCATGAAGTTGATTGTACGTAACATGGCAGCCCCTTAAATCCACAACTTCTTGAAGTCACGACCGCCGAAGATCAGGTTGACCATCGCGCGGGTGACCATGATGGCCGTGAACATCGAGGTCAGAACCCCGAGGGACATGGTCACGGCGAAGCCCTTGACCGGACCTGTACCCATGGCAAACAGGATCCCGCCCACCAGCAAGGTGGTCAGGTTGGCGTCGAGAATCGCGGTGAATGCGCGACCGAAACCTTCGTTGATTGCCCGCTGCACACTCATGCCCGCCGCGATCTCTTCACGTATCCGCGAGAAGATCAGTACGTTGGCGTCGACCGCCATACCCATGGTCAACACGATACCGGCGATACCTGGCAGGGTCAGCGTTGCACCCAGCAGCGACATCAGGGCCAGCAGCAGCACCATGTTCACCGCCAGCGCGACGGTGGCGATGATGCCGAAGAAGCGGTAGATGGCAATGATGAACAGCGAAACGAACAACATGCCCCACAGGGATGCATCAACACCTTTGACGATGTTGTCGGCACCCAGGCTAGGACCAATGGTGCGCTCTTCAGCGAAGTACATCGGCGCCGCCAGACCACCGGCACGCAGCAGCAGCGCCAGTTCGGACGATTCGCCCTGGCCGTTCAGGCCGGTGATGCGGAACTGAGCACCCAGCGGCGACTGAATGGTCGCCAGGCTGATGATCTTCTTCTCTTCTTTAAACGACTGCACCGGCACTTCTTTCTCGACGCCGTCGACCACTTGCTTGGTGTAAGTGGTGACCGGACGCTGCTCGATGAAGATCACCGCCATGCTGCGACCGACGTTCGAACGGGTCGCACGGCTCATCAGCTCGCCGCCGTGACCGTCCAGACGGATGTTCACTTCTGGCGTGCCGTGCTCGCCGAAACCAGCCTTGGCGTCAGTCACCTGGTCGCCCGTGATGATCAGGCCACGCTCGATCAACGCAGGAGGACGCTTGCCTTCACGGAACTCGAATTCTTCGGAAGTGGCTTTCGAAGCACCAGGCTCAGCCGCCAGACGGAACTCGAGGTTGGCCGTCTTGCCGAGGATACGCTTGGCTTCTGCGGTGTCCTGTACGCCCGGCAGCTCAACCACGATACGGTTGGCGCCCTGACGCTGGACGATCGGTTCAGCAACACCCAGCTCGTTGACGCGGTTACGTACCGTGGTCAAGTTCTGCTTGATGGAGTATTCGCGGATTTCCGCCAGCTTCGCCGGGGTCATCGCCAGACGCAGTACCGGTTGGCCATTGAGGTCGGCCGGAACAATGTCGAAATCGTTGAAGTTCTTGCGAATGATGGTACGGGCCTGTTCGCGGGTCGCTTCATCGGTGAAGCCCAGCTGAATGGCACCGCCCAGTTGCGGCAGGCTGCGATAGCGCAGTTTCTCTTTACGCAACAGGCTCTTGACGTCGCCTTCGTAGACTTTCAGGCGTGCATCCAGGGCTTTGTCCATGTCCACTTCAAGCAGGAAGTGCACACCACCGGACAAGTCCAGGCCCAGCTTCATCGGGTGCGCGGCCAGGCTGCGCAGCCATTGCGGGGTGGTTTGTGCCAGGTTCAGCGCGACGACGTAGTCATCACCCAACGCCTTGCGCACAACGTCCTTGGCAGGCAACTGGTCTTCAGCCTTGACCAGGCGAATCAGACCGCCCTTGCCGCCGGCAGCCAGGGTGGCAGCCTTGACGTCGATCCCGGATTCCTTGAGCGCAGCGCTCACACGGTCCAGATCTGCCTGATTGACCTGCAGCGCAGTGCTTGCACCGCTGACCTGAATGGCCGGGTCATCAGGATAAAGATTGGGAGCGGAATAAATCAGACCGATCGCCAGCACCGCCAGGATCAGAATGTATTTCCACAGAGGGTATTTGTTCAGCATCACGCCGCCCGCTTATGACGCGGGGCGCCTTGCGCGCCCCGTCGATTGAGTAGAAGTTGAAACTTAGATCGCTTTCAGCGTGCCCTTAGGCAGCGTGGCGGCGATGGCGCCCTTCTGGAATTTCATTTCGACGGTGTCGGAAACTTCCAGAACGACGAAATCGTCAGCCACTTTGGTGATCTTGCCAGCGATACCGCCGGTGGTCACAACTTCGTCGCCTTTCTGCAGGCTGCTCAGCAGGTTCTTCTGCTCTTTGGCGCGCTTGGCCTGTGGACGCCAGATCATCAGGTAGAAGATGACCAGGAAGCCGACCAGGAAAATCCACTCAAAGCCGCCGCCCATCGGGGCTGCAGCAGGTGCTGCAGCGTCTGCCATGGCATTAGAGATAAAAAAGCTCATTTAGCACTCCAGTTGCAAATGTTGAATCTTGGGGTCAGAAAACTCAGTCCAAAGGCGGAACGGGAAGCCCGCGTTTGGCGTAGAAGGCATCGACAAAGGCGGCCAATGTACCCTGTTGAATAGCCTCGCGCAAACCAGCCATAAGCACTTGATAATGGCGCAAGTTATGGATGGTATTGAGCATGCTTCCCAGCATTTCGCCGCACTTGTCCAGGTGATGCAGATAAGCACGGGAGAAGTTCTGGCAGGTATAGCAATCGCAGGTCGGATCCAGCGGCGAATCATCATGGCGATGGAACGCGTTACGGATCTTGATCACGCCTGTGTCAATGAACAGATGCCCATTGCGGGCATTACGGGTTGGCATCACGCAATCGAACATGTCCACACCGCGGCGCACACCCTCAACCAGATCTTCCGGTTTGCCAACGCCCATAAGGTAACGAGGTTTGTCAGCCGGCATCTGGGCTGGCAGATAATCCAGCACCTTGATCATTTCATGCTTGGGCTCGCCCACCGACAGACCGCCGATAGCCAGGCCGTCGAAGCCGATCTTGTCGAGGCCTTCCAGGGAGCGCATGCGCAGATCCTGGTGCATGCCGCCCTGAACGATACCGAACAGCGCCGCCGTGTTGTCGGCATGGGCGTTTTTCGAGCGCTGGGCCCAACGCAGCGACAACTCCATCGACACGCGGGCAACGTCTTCGTCGGCCGGGTACGGCGTGCATTCGTCGAAAATCATCACGATGTCGGAGCCCAGGTCACGCTGGACCTGCATCGACTCTTCCGGGCCCATGAACACCTTGGCGCCGTCGACCGGGGAAGCGAAGGTCACGCCCTCCTCCTTGATCTTGCGCATGGCGCCCAGGCTGAACACCTGAAAACCGCCGGAGTCGGTCAGGATCGGGCCTTTCCACTGCATGAAATCGTGCAGGTCGCCGTGCTTCTTGATCACTTCCATGCCCGGGCGCAGCCACAGGTGAAAGGTGTTGCCCAGGATAATTTCAGCGCCAATCGCCTCGATATCCCGTGGCAGCATGCCCTTGACCGTGCCATAGGTGCCGACCGGCATGAAGGCCGGGGTCTCGACGGTGCCACGGGGGAAGGTCAAGCGACCACGACGAGCCTTGCCATCGGTGGCAAGCAGCTCAAACGACATGCGACATTCGCGACTCATTCTGTTTCCTCTGGGCCGCTTGGAGCGGGGTTACGGGTGATGAACATCGCATCACCGTAGCTGAAAAAGCGGTATCCGTTGTCGACCGCGGCTTTATAGGCGGCCATGGTTTCCGGATAACCGGCGAACGCCGAAACCAGCATCAACAGCGTGGATTCGGGCAAATGGAAGTTGGTGACCAGGGCATCGACCACATGAAACGGCCGGCCCGGGTAGATAAAGATGTCGGTATCGCCACTGAACGGCTTGAGCACGCCATCGCGGGCGGCGCTTTCCAGGGAACGCACGCTGGTAGTCCCCACCGCCACCACCCGACCGCCGCGCGCGCGACAGGCGGCCACCGCATCCACCACGTCCTGGCCGACTTCCAGCCATTCGCTGTGCATGTGGTGGTCTTCGATCTTCTCCACGCGCACCGGCTGGAAAGTGCCCGCGCCAACGTGCAGGGTCACGAACGCCGTCTCGACGCCCTTGGCGGCAATCGCTTCCAGCAGCGACTGATCGAAATGCAGCCCCGCCGTCGGCGCCGCCACCGCGCCCAGGCGCTCGGCGTACACCGTCTGATAGCGCTCGCGATCGGCGCCTTCATCCGGGCGGTCTATATAAGGAGGCAACGGCATGTGCCCGACGCGGTCGAGCAACGGCAAGACTTCTTCGGCAAACCCCAGCTCGAACAACGCATCGTGACGCGCCAGCATCTCGGCCTCGCCACCGCCATCGATCAGGATCTTCGACCCAGGCTTGGGCGACTTGCTGGAACGCACATGGGCCAGCACGCGATGACTGTCCAGCACCCGCTCCACCAGGATTTCCAGCTTGCCGCCGGAAGCCTTCTGGCCAAACAGCCGCGCCGGAATCACCCGGGTATTGTTGAACACCATCAAATCGCCAGGGCGCAAATGCTCCAGCAAATCAGTGAATTGACGGTGTGCCAGGGCGCCGCTGACCCCATCCAGGGTCAACAAGCGACTACCGCGACGCTCGGCCAAAGGATGGCGGGCAATCAGCGAATCAGGAAGCTCGAAAGTAAAGTCAGCAACGCGCATGATGGGGTTCGTCTAGCAGGGCCGGGAAGTCTAGCGGAAATATCAAAAATTCTCCATGTACCTGATTGACCAGCGGTATTCACCTCTCTATACTTCGCCGCCATTGAGCCCTGATGGCGGAATTGGTAGACGCGGCGGATTCAAAATCCGTTTTCGAAAGGAGTGGGAGTTCGAGTCTCCCTCGGGGCACCAAAATTAAGAAAGGTCTTGCTTAGCAAGGCCTTTTTTTTCGCCTATAGAAAAGCACCTGACACCCCACCGTCCCGTGTAGGAGCTGCCGAAGGCTGCGATCTTTTGACCTTTTTTACCCTTCACCCCGCCTGACCCTTTCACAAGGACTCACCCATGGAATCGCAACTGGAAACCGTCGCCCTCTTCTCTCTCAAACTCGCTTATGAAACGGAAGGTTCAAGCCCGATTTTGCGGGATGATTTGGTGATGGGTGATTACCAGCGGGATGTGTTTGAGTTGCTGGTGCGCCGGGGGGATGTTGAGGGGATTCAGGTGAAGGTGGATGAGTGTGTAGGGTTGGCGTTGGAGGCTGTTGGGGGTGTGGATAAGCCGTTGGGGCGGGAGTTGGGGAAGTTGGCGGGGGAGTTTGCTGGGATTCAGGCTATTAGGGAGCTGAATGGCCCACTCATTGCCCTGCGGGATTATCTGAAAGCCATTCAATGAATACGGGCTGGCGGCATATAAAGCGGAAATTTAACCAATAATAAATCTATCCCCTTTCTCCTTATCGGGACGGGTAAGCAAGTTGTTACTCCTTATTTGGCAGTCCGCGATTGGCTCATGGGCTGGGGGAGTTGGGATTCTACACGGCGGACACGCCCAATCGCGTAGTCACGTCTGAGAAAGAGCGCCTTTTCAGTCACTTGGTTGACCGCCTGGATTCTGAATTGTTTGGAAAGCGCTGGTTGCTCATGACATCCCCTAAGGCGCTTCATTACAAGGCTTGGAGGTGCCTACGAAACGATGGGCGACTCATTTCATCATAGCTCAAGCGAGCTATGATGAATTCGTAAGAGACTTTTTACAGTTGCGCTGGCTCGACGCGGACTACGCCGTATGACTCAAGCCTCAAAAATTTAGATCCATTATCAAGTGGAATTTTCTTTTGAAGTAGTTTGTAGAAATTCTCATCGTGAGTAGAGATTATGATCTGCTTATTAAGTTGGCGACTGATGTTTCGGAGCAAATCAATGGTTGATAGGATATTGATGGAGTCCATAGAGTGCATCGGATCATCGATGAATATCACGTCGACTGGAGCACCCTCGTAAGTAGCGTGAATAGCCTTTGCTAAGAATATACTGAGACTTAGGATGTTAAGCTGGGCGGCACTGAAATACAAAGTCGGCGGGACTCGTTTATTTTTCTCATCCACCACTACTATATGCAAGCTAGGTCGCTCATCTTGCGAAAAAGTAGGAACAAATTCGACAGTATTGAAATTAGGATGTGGATCTATTTTTTTATAAATCTCGTTTATGAGGTCGTTATAGAAAAAGCCAGATATTTTTGATTCTAAATATGATACGACCTCGGATATTTCATTTTCCAACCTCTCCTGTAAAGCTTCATGCTGTGTTTTAAGCAGCATCAAGGGTGAGAGGTTTCGCTTATGTGTCAGATGCTCAATATAAGGCAGAAGAACAGGAAGCAATTCCTGCAATGTAGAGCACGTATCTATTTTTTTTCTGAGCGTTGCGCACTCTGCCAAGCACTCAGAAATTTTTCCATTTAGTAGACCGTTAGTTATATTTAGAGCGCTAGGTGCAGGTATATTAAAAATTTCTGAGAATCTTTTTCCAAAATTAGACTGCAGACCGAGCCAAGTCGCCCTTGAATCATGGAGTTCGGTATAAGCTTGTTCGACGTCCGAATCTTTTAGCCAAATTTTCGATTGAATCATCCAACTTTGGAGAGTGGAGGTCTCGGTGAGTGCTTGGTTCAGCAAGGTTTCAGCATCACTTAATTTTTGAATTAACTCTTCCTGCTTAGTTTTGCAGTGTTCATGAAGTCCTGCCCCCAATGGGAGTCCTATTTTACTCGCATACTGAGCAACAAATAGATAAGCCGGTTGCCCTTTGTGTGCGTCTACGGATGAACGGAGTTCTTGTATATTTTTTTGTGATTGCTCGATAAGAGATAAGCATCGACGAAACCCCCGCTCTTCAATTTCGCGGAGAGATACGTAGCTTTTCTTATTTTCCTCAATAATAGCTATTTGTGAGTTTATATGATTAACAAGTGCCGGCTCGTCCATTTGCAGAGTGTATTCTCTAGCTGCATTCAGCTTCCCCGTAGCAGTGATCTGCTGTGAGCGAAGAGTATTAAGCTCTGAGTTAGTTATAAGTTTATTTTTTGTTACCTGAGCCAACGTCAGCCGTACAGAGGCCAGGGCTTCATCGACAAACTGTAGAATACGCCGAAGTAGTTCGTCAGCTTCGTTAACGGTGGTTTCTCTCTCAGAGGAAATACTCTGCGCCTGCTGCTGCAAATAGCTCTGTAAAGAAGGGATCGCATCGTTCTTAGCAATGGCTGCTAGAAGTTTTTCATGATCATCATATGGGTGGTTGCACAAGGGGCAATTCGCCCCCTTGTGTTCTAAAATTAGTGTTTGCCCAAGGTTTACCAGTTGCCCAAATAGCCCGGACTGATCATTGACAGCCTTTAAAGCCAAGGCGTTTTCAGATAATTGAGCCTCCAGCTGAACAATTCTTCGATTTGCTGAGGACAACCTAATAGATACGTCTTCAGATATGGGGATGAGCCCTGTTATGTTCGATATGACATTGTGCCGATCTAGACCAGAGATGCTAAGTTTGTTGATGCGCTCAGAAAGTGCGAGCTCACTTATGTTTAGTGCAGAAAGTCGCGACTCTAAATCTTGAATCTTAAGGTTGATCTGTTGGATTAGCTCAGACTCTGTCTGAATTATCAGAAAACTATTTTTTGCGGCGTCTTGGTATGATCTCCACTGGTGTAACAGAGTATCTGCGTCAGTGATACTCTTAGATAATTTTTCAAGCGCAATACTGATGACCTTGTGCGTGGACTCTTCATTTTTAAGAGATAGTAGTTCTTCCGATAGGCTCTGCTCTAAGATTGCAATGCTTTTAGTTGCAACATCAAAGGGTGGCAGCGACTGTGCAAGCTGTTTCAATTCGCTAACCTGTGAATTTAGGTCGGTCAGTACAGCTTGTTGATTCTCAATTTGCGTGCTGAGCTCTTTACACCTCCTGCTTTTTGCAACTGCCATCGAAAGGTGGCTGTAAGTCTCGACTGAGTCAGCCAGGCTTCTTTCTGAGTCATACGCAATTTCGGAGTCTAGTATGAGATTTTTCAATAACTCAATTTCCGAGTTTTTAAACTCAGCAAGACGTTCGAAGCGTCGAATCACCTCCGCAATCATAAACTTGAGATTGCCTTCCGAGGCTTGATTTAAATTGCTTTCTGATACCTTAAGATACTGGCCTTCATCACCTAGTGAGTTCACGGCTAAATTATATTGCTCAAAGGCCGTAAGATTTACAGGTTTAGCTATCAGTTCCTCTAGTTTAGAAATCTCATTTCTAATCTCATCCAGCATCTGTGTATTTTCAGCCCTGAGGGCATAGAGCTTCTTGCGAGTGTCTTCCGCATCCACGGAGAACGTATCCATGAAGCGTTCATAGCGATCAGCTGGCTTGCTTTCTCGAATGAAGGCATCCACACCTTCTTGGGATAAAAATATATCTCTGAATGCTGCTCGCCCCTTGGCGACTTTTCCAGTGAATGAAAAATCTCTTGCTCCATCTACGGCAGGCGATAGATTTCGCGTAAATGGCTTTTTACTTATAGTTGTGAGAACACTGACAGATGTCTTAAGTTCAAGGGGAGCATCGTGGTTGCGTAAAATGTATTGAGGAGACTCCGGGTCTTTGCTGTTGTCTGCTGCCGCCACGTTGTTTGTTTTGGTTGAGGCACGAACATATCGACCTATGCTCTTAGTGAGCGCCCATTCTACAGCATCATAAAAAGAGCTTTTGCCGAAGCCATTAGGCGCATAGAGAGCGACAAATTTTGCAGGCTCACCATCGTTAAGTAAAAAGTCGAAAGTACCATTTTCAATGCTATTGTAAGCGCGAAAAGCCTGAATCTTAACGTTCTTGATTTTCATCTATTATGCACCTATCAAGCTACTTAAAATTGCGCGCCTTTTGTCTTTGTCTATCGGATTGTGGCTCAATGGAACGGACGTCAATACTTCGGACAGAGAACTGTTAAATTGTTCTGGTATTTGTCGTAGGTCTAGTTTAAGTGACGACCCCAGTATATCCCTGCTCAAAACTTGCTGGATGTGCTCAGCATCGAAGGGGTACACATGTTTATCAAATATCAATTTACGACTACAAAATCTGTCGTTCTGGATGCGATAAATTTCTGTTATTGGTAACTTTTCAGGGGTGAAAAATGCAAGATAATAATTCCATTTTGCGCGATCATCTGTGGCTTGAAATTTTCCGGCTATGATGCCTTGTATCCCTTCCCAATTGGATAGTATATTTTCCTTATTGCTATTAAAACATGCAAAGCAAACAATCGACTGATCACTTGAGGCATATGCGTAAAATTTGAAGTTTGGAAATTCAGCCTCCAAGCTTCGAAGATTAAGGTCTGCCCTTAATAAACTCTCCATAGTACTCCTTAAATAGTTTTACGAATTCGATTTGGCTCTTACCTCTGAGTCGATACTCATTCTTAACTAAGCATTTGCTATTAAGTGCAGTAAGGTGGTGCACTGAAAGGCTTTCAAGCTTGCTCACCGTATGAGCATCTATTTCTTGCTTTTGTGCAACAGGGTTAGGAGAAGCAATGTCGGTTATTATGTCGCTTAGATGGATTTCGTCAGGCTCTATCAAGGGATTACCTTCTGGCGAGCCTACAACAACTACACCGTGGGAGCTCATTGTTTGGTTTGCAAAATCCAATATTTCCCTGAGTTTAGCGAGCCAACTCTGGCTTGAGTTGTGATACAAAAATCTTCGAGTTTTAGCTGAGTCCTCAATGTATTCACTTGCAAGACATTGCACGGAATCAATTGCACTGCAAATTACGTAAAACTCCAAAAGTCCGACCCAGAGGTTTCGATCCATTATTGCCCCAGGATCTGTGCTTGGGATCAAGAGATGGGAGCCATATTTTTCCACCATTTGAAAAGGCTTAGGAAGGCCGTTGTCGATTAGGTTCTGAGAGATTCGATTTAAGTAGACTTGGACTTCTGCAAGGGTTGTGTTATTTATGAAGTTTAGATTAAAAATCAGATTACTTATGCGGGAGAAACACCCTAAATAATCCGGCGCAAGTGGCGGGAGTTTTTTATCCGCCAAAAGCTGTATGAAATGATTCATTGTGTAGCAAACTAAACGTCCAGCTTGTTCATTATAATCAATCGGCGCCTCATCTACTCCATACTCTATCCCTAAAAGCTCGAGCCGCCCATTTGAATCGATAAAAACACCCGCACCAGAAAATCCATTAATATATATTTTCTGAGGGCCATTTGTGGCGTTTATGATGAACTTATGGCTCTCTGCAGAGCCTACGGTACAGTCTTGATTTTTGATCTGCTTGGCATTACCAACCATCTGAGCCCGACTTTCAGGATAACCAATCATCCAGCAAGGCATTCCTGGCCTAATGGCAGATGTTGTCACCGGTGCATAATTTAAACCTTCGACTGGATCAATTACTAAAATTGCACAATCTAAGCCTTTGGTTTTCCCCCGATCAGGAAATGTGAGGCATTTTTTTACCTTTATCTTCAAGCCGTCGTAACTCTCTACCACTTGCTTTTTTTCAGCAACATGCCGAGCAGTTAAGACATATGCTACGTCGGGGTGCAGAGAACTTACTAAAACCCCGCTTCCTCCGTTAACCTTTACTGCGTACTGATTGACGCACTGCAAAGCGGTCGTGTCTTGTGAGAAATTCACGGGTAAAAATCCAAACTTTGTATTGTGGATATGTTTGAGGCGTATTTGGTAAGCTCAGCATAGCTAAAGGTCTGGCTTATTACTTCTTGGTAGTTGAAATACAGTTTAGCTTGTGGATGTTGCTTGAGAATCCTGGCTATGGTCAGTCTGTCGGGATGCTGGTGTACCAAACCGTTTGTGGAAAAAAAGAACCCCGAGTTATCTATCATCGAGAGAAACTCTTGGCTCGTATTGCTCTGGCTTCCATGGTGAGATACCTTAACGAAATCAACTTTTATCTTATTAGAATCGCTGTATCCCAGGGATGTCAGAGACTGTCGCACCACATCATCGGGTGCGTCGGCCAAAAAGAGTGCTCTAAAGCTTCCTAGCTCCAAAAGAAATGAAATGGAGCTGCGATTTGCTGGCGCGTCATCATCAACAAATAAATCTTTACTTAGTAAGTTTACAAAGGACTCATTGACATCCTTGCGCTTTCCGGAAGTATAAGGACTTATGAACTCTTTCGGCCATTTGTTCGCCAGCTTAAGAATATCGCCTTTACAAGGAGAGAGCACTGTTAATGTGAATGGTCCTTCTGTATGTTTCTGCCCTGTCAATATTAAATTTTTATGCCAATAGTTTCCCGACATGATTTTACTTTCTAGGGTAAATGCTTGTCGAAAGCTGGTTTGCGGATTTTCATCCTTATCAAACTTGACATGATTTTCAATAATGTCAGGGACACCAGCTGCATCAGTAATTAGAACGGATGAGTTATACCAGAGCTTCTTGGTAATAGTTCCAAGATACCCATCGGTTTCGAAAGCTCGCTTCATTCCACCAATATGATCGCTGTCAATGTGAGTTAGTACACAGAGGTCAATTGACTGTCCGCTTGTTTTAAGATTATCAAGGATTAGCCTCAATGGGCCGGGCGCCCCATTGGGCCGCCTAAAAGTATTGACCGTTCCCCCATCAATCAATATGTTGAAGGGCCCTCCGTCTCCCAGATAAGAGACCAGTAGGCAATCTCCATGGTCAGCCTGTAAAACAGTCACTCGAACGCTCATCCGAAGCTTCCTTGTTCTATTCTTGCTGGCGCATTCCCAACTGCGAAGCTTCTCAGCTGCATCCCTCATAACATCGTCGGGCGAGAGAGGTGTCGGTGTCTTCACGTGACTTGGGTACTAGGTTTATGGCAAAAGGCCGGCTAGCACGGTAGGTTACATCAATCCTGTTTCCTCGTCAGGGTCAGCCTTCGGCTAGGAGATTTATTCCTAGCGTAGGGAATAGCTGGTTAATGCGGGGCATCGGCAACAATAGCTTCGCTATCTTGGAGAAGAGGCTAGGATGTCTGCGATGCCTTTATGATGCATTCCTGCATCTTTTCGATGATGCTGATACGGACCGAAATCGGAACAGACTAAATTTTTCGCCATCTGTGCTTGTGATCGAATCCCTCCAAGGTTGCAGGATCTAAATCTGCACGATACCCTCCTACCGTCGCTGCCAATTCAGCGACCGGGTGTGGAAACCCGTGTAATTCAAGGCGCAACAGCGCCCCCATCACGTCTGCCGGCGCTTTTTTTATGCCTGCGGCGTGAGTTATGGCGGCTGTGCGTGGGACGTCTTCGGGCGTGCCGGTTTCCTTGATTCCCGGTTTTCCACCCTGCGCACAGCTGTCACCCATTCGTGTGGAAACGAACGTGGCAGCTCCTCATATCAAGGAGTTGGATAATGCGCAGTATCAATCCGTTTGAAATTTGGCTGTTCCCTCTACGCAACTCCCAATCGCATAACACCCTCCCCCATTGCCTCTCCCTCCTCGGAGGTGGCCAATGACCGAACAGCCCGAACTCAAAACCATCGGTTTAACCCCCGCCATCTACTGCTCCGATCAACCTCTATTCCACGTCACCCGCGATGTCCCGTTGGACGATGCATTGGCCATGGCTTCTGATTTTCTGTTTCTCGCCAAGGCGCTGACCAAGGATGCGGCCTATGTCAGGGACACGGATTACCACGCTTGGGCCGCGCATTATTTGACGGCGATGAGTAAGGCGGTGGTGGATGATGCGGTTAAGGTGCTGACTCGGGATCGGGCTTCTGGGCAGGTATCCGAGCGGGCGGCGGCGAAGGCTGGAGAGTAGTTGTTGATGTCTGTGGGGTTGGGTTGCTTGTGATTTTGGTGGCTGGTTCAGATTGATGTTGGTTGGGCTGGCGCTATCGCGGGCGAGCCCGCTCCCACAGGGGTTGGGGTGAGTTGGCTGGCATTGTTTGGCTTGGGTGGGTGGGCTGCTTATGCAGTTCTGCATTCGGGATTGGTGTTGGCTGGGCTGGCGTTATCGCGAGCAGGCTCGCTCCTACAGGGGGTTTGTGTGTTGGTGGGTATTTGGTTTGGCCCCGGGGTTTCCGGGGCTTTTTGTTGGGGGGTGGTTAAAGCAGATGTTGGGAAATCAGCTTCGAAACTTCCACCATCGACGTCTTGCCGGTGAATTCGAATTTTACTTTGCCCAACGATGAGAAGTAGATCTCCAGCTCGGAATCCAGGTCGAACGTGCCTGAGGTTTCGACCGAGTACGCGACGATGTTTTTGTAGGGCAATGAGGTGAAGTCTTTTTTGCTGCCGGTGATGCCCTGGACGTTGACCGAGATGATGCGTTTGTTGGTGAACACCACGCCGTCGCGCATGGATTTGTAGGCGTCGATGACGTGTTCGCCGTCGATCAACAGGGCGGAAACGCGTTCGGCGTATTCGTCGTTTTGCTTGAGTTTGAAGAATCCCTTGTTGTTGAAATCAATCATCGGTCTTTCCCTGTTTATCAAATGAACGGCTTGTGCCTGACTTCATACTCGATCGGGATTGCAGAGTCAGCCCCCCCTGCATCTGCTCCGTAGATTTGCCCATGGTTCTGATGCTTCTTCCCACCTGTAATGCTTGCTATACATCCACCACGACAAGCCCATAGCGGCATTAAGCCACTGGCCGAGGCTCCCGTGCCCCGCTCAACTAGACTTAATGGAGAGTCGTAGGCAGAACCGAGCACGTCGCTTTGGTGCAGTTCAATCAATAGCCGCGTGGCAAGCTGCCCTTTATGCCCGGTAGAGGTGCGACGCAGATCGCATCGGGCGCAACAAGATGCCCGCCAAGGGTGCCCTGGCCAACGGCCTGCCACGATACCGTGACGTGGTGTGAATGCCGCAGCCGACACTTTCGGACAACCGACAACCACCAGGTTTGTCCGTGACCGTGAGGATTGCTGAATGCCTGATGAGAGTTTGCACCTGTCTGTGGTCAACACTCTGCTGGAGCGCCATAAGGGCACTCCCGGCGCGCTGTTGCCGATTCTTCATGATATTCAGGAGCGCATCGGCTATATCCCCGATGCGGCCATCCCCGAGATTGCCCATGCGCTGAACCAGAGTCAGGCCGAGGTTCGCGGGGTGATCAGTTTTTACCATGATTTCCGTACCTCGCCGCCGGCCCGCCATATTCTGCGTTTGTGCCGCGCCGAGTCTTGCCAGAGCCGCGGGGCCGAGCAGTTGGCCGCGCAGTTGCGCGATCGCCTGCAACTGGATGACCACGGCAGCAGCGCCGATGGCAGCATCAGTTTGCGTCCCGTTTATTGCCTGGGTGCCTGCGCCTGTTCGCCCGCTCTGGAGCTGGATGGCCGGGTGCATGCGCGGCTCAGTGCAGAGCGTCTGGATGCCTTGCTCGATGCTTGCCGGGAGGACGCGTGATGCCGACTCTTTATTTGCCCTGTGATTCGCTGGCCCGTGCCGTGGGCGCCGATGAGGTGTCCACGGCGCTGATCACTCAGGCCAAAGCACTTAATCTGCCGCTGGAGCTACAACGCACCAGCTCGCGCGGTTTGTACTGGCTGGAGCCGTTGCTGGAAGTGGACACTCCTCAAGGCCGAATCGGCTTCGGTCCGCTGACCGCAGACGATGTACCGTCCGTACTAGAAGCCCTCCAAAGCCCAACAGCACACCCACTGGCCTTGGGCCTGGTGGAAGAACTGCCTTACCTGAAATCCCAACAACGCCTGCTGTTCGCCCGCGCCGGCATCACCCGGCCGCTGTCGCTGGACGATTACCGCGCCCACGGCGGTTTCGAAGGCCTGACAAGAGCCGTTGCTATTGGCGGCGAACAAACCGCCACCGCAGTCTTCGATTCAGGCCTGCGTGGCCGTGGCGGCGCGGCCTTCCCCGCCGGGATCAAATGGCGCACGGTGCGTGGCACCCAGGCGGCGCAGAAATACGTCGTGTGTAACGCCGACGAAGGCGACTCCGGCACTTTCGCCGACCGCATGTTGATGGAAGGCGACCCCTTCCTGCTGATCGAAGGCATGGCCATTGCCGGGCTCTGCACCGGCGCCACCTTCGGCTACATCTATGTGCGTTCGGAATACCCCGACGCCGTGGCCACCCTGCGCCAGGCGCTCAACATCGCCCGTGAAGCCGGTTACCTAGGCGCCAATGTCGGCGGCAGCGGTCTGGCTTTCGATATGGAAGTGCGGGTCGGCGCCGGTGCGTACATCTGCGGTGAAGAAACCGCGCTGCTGGACTCTCTCGAAGGCAAACGTGGGATCGTCCGCGCCAAGCCGCCGATCCCTGCGTTGCAGGGCCTGTTCGGCCAGCCGACGCTGGTGCACAACGTGCTGACCCTGGCCTCGGTGCCGCTGATTCTGGCCAAGGGCGCGCAGTTCTATCGCGACTACGGCATGGGCCGCTCCCTGGGCACCATGCCTTTCCAGCTGGCGGGCAATATCCGTCACGGTGGGCTGGTGGAACGGGCCTTTGGCCTGACTCTGCGCGAGCTGGTGGAAGACTACGGTGGCGGTACCGCCAGTGGCCGTCCGCTGAAGGCTGCGCAGGTGGGCGGTCCGCTGGGCGCCTGGGTGCCGCCTTCGCAATTCGATACCCCGCTGGATTACGAAGCCTTCGCCGCCATCGGCGCGATGCTCGGTCACGGTGGCGTGGTGGTGGCTGACGACAGCCTCGACATGGCGCACATGGCACGCTTCGCCTTGCAGTTCTGCGCCGAGGAATCCTGCGGTAAATGCACGCCGTGCCGCATTGGCTCGACCCGTGGCGTGGAGGTGATCGACCGCCTGCTCGCCGCGCCGGATCAAGCCGCTCGCGATCAGCAGGTGATCATCCTCAAGGACCTGTGCGACACGCTGCAATACGGTTCGCTCTGCGCATTGGGCGGCATGACTTCCTATCCGGTCGCCAGCGCCCTCAAGTACTTCCCCGCCGACTTCGGTCTGCAAGCCTCGGAGGCCGAGCAATGATCACTGTATTCGATCCGAAAACCGATATGGATCTGGGCACGCCGGCCCGCGAAAGCGATGTGCAGATCACCCTGAACATCGACGGCCGCAGCATCACCGTGCCTGAAGGCACCTCGGTGATGCGCGCCGCGGCGCTGATGGGCACCACCATTCCCAAGCTCTGCGCCACCGACAGCCTGGAAGCCTTCGGCTCCTGCCGCATGTGCCTGGTGGAGATCGACGGCATGCGTGGCTACCCCGCGTCCTGCACCACGCCTGTCACCGAAGGCATGACGGTGCACACCCAGACGCCCAAGCTCGCGACCCTGCGCCGCAACGTCATGGAGCTGTACATCTCCGATCACCCGCTGGACTGCCTGACCTGCTCGGCCAACGGCAACTGCGAGCTGCAAACCGTGGCCGGCCAGGTCGGCCTGCGGGAAGTGCGCTACGGCTATGAAGGCGAGAACCATCTG
This sequence comes from Pseudomonas sp. C2B4, assembly GCF_013359695.1. GTDB lineage: Bacteria > Pseudomonadota > Gammaproteobacteria > Pseudomonadales > Pseudomonadaceae > Aquipseudomonas. The sequence goes on along the minus strand of NZ_JABFMU010000009.1, from coordinate 55,387 downwards.
CAGGACGTGAAAGACACCTCCAACCCTTATTTCGACTACGACCCGAGCAAGTGCATCGTCTGCAACCGCTGCGTGCGCGCCTGTGAAGAAACCCAGGGCACCTTTGCCCTGACTATTACCGGTCGCGGTTTCGAATCCCGGGTGGCAGCGGCCGGTGGCGAGAACTTCCTCGACTCGGAATGCGTGTCCTGCGGCGCCTGTGTACAAGCCTGCCCGACCGCGACCCTGATGGAAAAAAGCGTGGTCGAGCTGGGCCAGCCGGAACGCAGCGTGATCACCACTTGCGCCTATTGCGGCGTGGGCTGCTCGTTCCGCGCCGAGATGAAAGGCGACCAACTGGTGCGCATGGTTCCGGACAAGAACGGCCAGGCCAACCACGGCCACTCCTGCGTCAAGGGCCGCTTTGCCTGGGGCTACGCCACCCACCCGGATCGCATCACCAAGCCGATGATCCGCCAGCACATCAACGACCCGTGGCAGGAAGTCAGCTGGGACGAAGCGGTGACCTACGCCGCCAGCGAATTCCGTCGCTTGCAGCAGAAATACGGCCGCGACTCCATCGGTGGCATCACCTCCAGCCGCTGCACCAACGAAGAAACCTATCTGGTGCAAAAACTGGTACGCGCCGCGTTCGGCAACAACAACGTCGACACCTGTGCGCGGGTCTGCCATTCGCCGACCGGTTATGGCTTGAAACAAACCTTGGGCGAGTCCGCCGGTACCCAGAGTTTCGATTCGGTGATGCAGGCTGACGTGATTCTGGTGATGGGCGCCAACCCCAGCGATGCGCACCCGGTGTTTGCTTCCCAGCTCAAACGTCGCCTGCGTGAAGGCGCACGGCTGATCGTCATCGATCCACGGCGTATTGATCTGGTGGATTCGGTGCACGCCCGCGCCGAATATCACCTGGCCCTGCGCCCCGGCACCAACGTCGCCATGCTCAACGCGTTGGCCCACACGATCATCACCGAAAACCTGCAAGACCAGCCCTTTATCGACGCCCGTTGCGAGGGCAATGACTTCGCCCGCTGGAGCGAATTTGTCAGCCGTGCGGAGAACTCGCCGGAAGCCCTTGCCCCGGTCTGCGGGGTCGACGCTGACGATATTCGCGCCGCCGCTCGCCTGTATGCCACCGGCGGCAACGCCGCGATCTACTACGGCCTGGGCGTCACCGAGCACAGCCAGGGCAGCACCGCCGTCATGGGCATCGCCAACCTGGCCATGGCCACCGGCAACATTGGCCGCGAAGGCGTGGGCGTAAACCCGTTGCGCGGGCAGAACAACGTGCAGGGCTCTTGCGACATGGGCTCCTTCCCCCACGAGTTGCCCGGTTACCGGCACATCTCCAACGTGGCGGTACGGACCGAGTTCGAACAGGCCTGGAACGTCACCCTGCAACCCGATCCGGGCCTGCGCATTCCCAACATGTTCGAGTCGGCGCTGGCCGGCAGCTTCAAGGGCCTGTACTGCCAGGGCGAAGACATCGCCCAGAGCGACCCGAATACCCAGCACGTGACCGCGGCCCTGTCGGCCATGGAATGCGTGGTGGTACAGGACATCTTCCTCAACGAAACCGCCAAGTTCGCCCACGTGTTCCTGCCGGGCGCCTCGTTCCTGGAAAAGGACGGCACCTTCACCAACGCCGAGCGCCGCATCTCGCGGGTTCGCAAGGTCATGGATCCCCTGGGCGGCAAGGCCGACTGGGAAGGCACCGTGGCCCTGGCCAATGCCCTGGGCTACCCGATGAACTACAAGCATCCATCGGAAATCATGGATGAAATCGCCCGCCTGACGCCGACTTTCACCAACGTCAGCTACGCCGAACTGGAACGCCACGGCAGCCTGCAATGGCCGTGCAACGCCGCCGCTCCGGATGGCACACCGACCATGCACATCGAGCAATTCGTGCGGGGCAAGGGGCGCTTCATGCTCACCGGTTATGTGCCCACGGAGGAGAAGGTCAACAGCCGTTATCCGCTGCTGCTCACCACTGGGCGCATCCTCAGCCAGTACAACGTCGGCGCGCAGACCCGGCGCACCGAGAACGTCGCCTGGCATGACGAAGACCGCCTGGAAATCCATCCGACCGACGCCGAGAGCCGTGGTATCAACGAAGGCGATTGGGTCGGCATCGGCAGCCGTGCCGGCCAGACCGTACTTCGTGCGAAGGTCACCGAACGGGTCGCGCCGGGCGTGGTGTACACCACCTTCCACTTCCCTGAATCGGGGGCCAACGTGATCACCACCGACAACTCCGACTGGGCCACCAACTGTCCGGAGTACAAGGTCACCGCCGTGGAAGTCAGCCGCGTCTATCACCCATCCGAATGGCAAAAACGCTATCAGGAATTCAGTGACGAACAGCACCGCTTGCTCAAGGAACGTCGTCAAGGTGCCAAAGCGGAGGTGCGCCGATGAGCACTGAGAACCTGATCAAGATGGCCAACCAGATCGCCCAGTACTTCGCCAGCGAACCGGACAAGAAGCAGGCCGTGCTCGGTGTGCGTAACCATCTGCAGATGTACTGGACGCCGGGCATGCGCAAGGAATTACTGGCCTGGCAGACGGAGCATCAGGGGGCGGATTTGCATCCGCTGGCGCAAGAGGCGGTCAGCGGGGCGGGGTGGGAGGCTTGATGTAGAGAACTGTGTAAAACCTGTGGGAGCGAGCCTGCTCGCGAATGCGGAGTGTCAGGTGACATTAATGTGGCTGACACACCGCTTTCGCGAGCAGGCTCGCTCCCACAGGGGTGGTGTGTTGTGTTTGCCCGCCTTACTTATCTCCCCCCGTCACCCGAACCGCCGTCTCGATCGCCCGCACACTGATGGCCGCAAAGATCGCCGTCAGCAGCACACCATTGAACCCAAGCAATATCGCCAATACCCGCGACAGCGGCAGTTTCGGCACCAGCTCGCCATAACCAATGGTCAAGCCGGTCACGAAGCCAAAATAGATGCCGTCAAACGCGTCCCAGCCCTCCAGATAGCTGATGATCAAGCCAACCGTAACGATGACGACCAGCATCGCGGAAAAGATCGGCCAGGCCAGTCGAAGGTAGAAGCCGACGGATTTGTAGAACTCTCGACGGATGTGCGACGTAGGGGCGTGCGTCATGTCATGGCCTCCAGAACGACCGGCGAATTGGCGTCCCATCAGCTTGGCACAAGTTCTGGAATATGAAGGCGGGCCAACGGATCGGTGCGCGTGCAGAACAGCGATTAAGCGGCAATGGTCCGACTCTAAAGACGCCCATATTCAAACTCCCGATCACGCTACTCGATCTGAATCGGCCCCTTGGTCCCGGCATCGCTGTCGGTCCAATAGTCCTCATTCTGCAACCGCCGATCGCCCTGAATCGTGAAGGTCAGCTTGCCCTGGCGAAATTGCAGTGTGCCGTCGGTGCGCTTGGCGTTGACCCGCTTGCCATTGACCCACACCTGCTCCTTGGCATCGATACGAATGGTGGCGACGGTCGCGCCGGCATCGCTTTTGGCAACCCACTGCCCGGCATAAGGCGTCTGGGTGGTTGTGCTCTCGGCGGCCGGGTTGGTGAACCCGGCCTTGGCGTTTTCCGCCTTGCTCTTGTGGATATCGCAGCCTTGGGTCTCGCTGACCTGGGTGCAGCCGGACTGGTCAAGTTGCTGGCGGTACTTGTCGTTGATGGCGTACGCAGGGGATTGCGCCGCGATGAAAATGGCCAGTGCCGGCAGGATGATTCTGTTCATGTGGGCTCCCTTCTGATCAATGACGTACCGCGTTCACTGTAGCTCGCTAATCACCTCTTCCAACGCCCGCGCCACACATTGCACGGCCACGTCTTCATCCCGCCGTCTATGCCAGGCCAGGTGCAGTGGAAAACCTTCCACCTCAATCGGCGGCTCCTGGGTGTGCAGGGTTTTGGCCATTGGCATCGACAAACAGCGGCTGGGCAAGAGCGAGATCAAGTCAGACCCCATAAGCAGATCCGGCACCATGACGAAGCTGGGCACGACAATGCCAACCCGTCGCGACAGGCCTTTGCCCTTCAACATTTCATCGAGCGGGCCCCAGGTGGCGCCCTGCCCCGACACCAGCACATGTGGATAACTCAGCCAGCGGTGCAGATCGAAGTCCGGGATCGCCGGATGGCCGGGACGCATCGCCACCACGAAATATTCGTGCAGCAGCAGGCGTCGGGTGAAATCGGGGCCGAGGCTGGGGAACACGGACATGGCCAGATCGCTTTGCCCACGGCTCAGGCTTTCCTGCGCGGCCTCACCGCCCTGCCAGGGCTGAATCACCAGGTCGATGCCCGGCGCCAGTTGTGCCAGTCGATGGTGCAGCGGTTGCGCGACGATGATCGCCGGAAAATCCGCCATCACCACCCGCACGGTCTGACGCAGGGTGCCCAGGTCGGCACTGGCAGCGCCCACCAAATCACTCACCGACCCTAAAATCTGTTTCAACGGCCCGCGCATGGCCTGGGCCTTGGGGGTCAGCAGCATCCCGCCCGGTACCCGTTCGAGCAGGCGATCCTGGAACAGGTGGCGACAGCGCTCCAATGCATTGGATGCCGCCGGTTGCGACAAGCCGACACGCTCGGCGGCGCGGGAGACGTGGGCTTCGTCGAGCAACGCGTCGAGCACGGTCAACAGGTTGAGATCCACCGAACGCAGATTCATTGAATCAATACCTAACTAGACAAACCATCCATTGGAGCAATTTACACCACGCTGGCACGCTTGGGCTCCCTTTCACTCATGCCGGGTTCGCCATGACCGACACCACCCTGATTCTGTGCTTTCACCCCGACCTTGGCCGTTCCTGCACCAACCGCACCTTGCTGGAGTCGGTGAAAGACCTGCCCGGAATCGACATCGTCGATCTGTATGGCACTTACCCCAGCGATCAGGTGGACACCCGGCTGGAGGTGCAACGCCTGTTGTCAGCGCAACGGCTGGTGCTGCAATTTCCCGTGCAGTGGTATTCGACGCCGGCGCTGCTCAAGACCTGGCAAGACAGCGTCCTGACGCGCATGTATTACATCGCGTATGAAAACGAGGGCCGCCGACTTGAAGGGCTGCCCGTGATGCTGGTGGCCACCGCCGGCAACACCCCCGAGTCCTACTCCGAGAGCGGGTCGAATGGCTTCGACCTTGAGCAATTGATGCATCCATTGCGCGCCACGGCGCACCGCTGCCAGTGGTCGTGGCATGAGCCGTTCCAGGTGTATCGCGCCAACAAGCTGTCGGTCGCGGAGCTGGATGTGATTGCCATTCGCTACCGAGCCCGGATCAAGCAGTTTCAACACATCAACGCTCACAAGGCTTAACAGGCAGCGGCGATGACCTGCGCTATCATCGCCCGCCTCTGTGCCCCAAGAGCTTGAACCCGGATGTCCGTAACCTTGCCATTGCCCGACGCTCATCAAGTTTTGCCCCCCGTGCTGACCGGCCCGCTGCTGCGACGGCTGGAACCCACGCGGTTGGTGCTGTGGCTGGTGGGGACCCGGGCGCTGGAGCTGACGCTGCGGTTGCAGAACGTGGGCGATATTCGCCTGGATGCCGGGCAATGCACGGTGATTGCGGTGGGCACGCAGGCGTTTGTGCACCTGATCGATGTGTCACTGGAAACCGCCCTGCCCTGCGATGAGCGGATCGAATATGACCTGTTGATCGATGACGGCATCGGCATCGCCGACTGGGCACCGCACCTGTTGTACGGCGATGCGCGTGCACCGAACTTTGTCCTGCGCTCACGGATCGATCAATTGCTCCACGGTTCCTGCCGCAAGCCGCATCACCCGGCGACGGATGGCTTGCTCTGTGTCGATGCGCTGTTGGCGCAAGACCATGACGCCTGTGATCGCCCGGCACTGCTGATGATGAGCGGCGATCAGGTCTACGCCGACGATGTGGCCGGGCCGACGCTGCGGGCGATTCATGACTTGATCGAGCGTCTGGGGTTGTTCGGCGAGCATCTGGAAGGCGCGGTGGTCAGCGACAGCGCCAAACTCTACGAGCACCCCGCCAGCTACTACCACCGTGCGGATTTGTTGCCGGCGCTGGAGAGCAACGAAACCCTGCGCGAGCGTTTTTTCGGCGGTGCGCGCAAGCCGATTTTCACCAGCAGCAGTGCCGACAACCATCTGGTGACCTTCGCCGAAGTCATGGCCATGTACCTGCTGGTCTGGTCGCCGACGCCCTGGACCTTGATTGCGCCACAGGCGCCAGTGCTGACGCCGCAAAGACGCGAGCGTTATGCGCTGGAACAGACGCGCATCGACGGTTTCAAGGCCGGGCTGGGCAAGGTCGCCCGGGCATTGGCGCACCTGCCGACGCTGATGATTTTCGACGATAGTCCGAACGTAGCCCTATTGACAGCATAATCCGAGTGAATCACTGTATGCCCATACAGCGATCATTTTTGCGGATGAGTCATCGTGGCGAGAAATCAGATTAGAAGCAAAACCGGGCAAGGGCGCTACGACTCAACCGCACGGAGAATCCTCATTTCCGAGTTCAGGCCTGTAACATTGTGCTTCCTAGAAATAGGTGATTGCAGGGCTTCGAACAGCCTGCCGGATTATGAATTCGTAGAGGGTGAGAAGGGATACCTACCAAATTTTCCCGTACTCATTCAGAGCGACGGTGAACCGTGGACCATCGGAAACCTTTACCTAATTACGAAACTCCATAAAGAAGTCAGTTATGAATCAAAAACATTCCGAGGGATTGCCGATCATCTACTCGACTATTTGCGTTTTATTGAAGAGGAAAAGCTAGATTATTTGTTTTTCCCTAAGAATGACCGCCTTAAGGTCACATTTCGCTACCGACAACGACTGATCGAGTTTGTTAATGATGGGCAACTTTCTGCAAGCACAGCCAGCGCCAGAATCAATGCCGTGGTCAACTTTTATCGCGGAATAATCAACTGGAATCTCATTGACGGTGACAAACTCTATGGAATTGCGTTTACAGAGATAAAAAAATATATCAGCGTAACGTCGAGCTATGGCATCCAGAAAAATCTCAAAGTTAATTCGCACAACCTAGCTATTCCGAATCAAAAAAAACAGCGCCAGAGCGAGTATATCAACGATGGCGGAATGCTTCGTCCGCTTACCGTTGACGAACAATCATGCGTATTAAAAGCCCTGCTTAAATCGTCTCGCGAATATCAGCTTATGTTCTATTTTGCCTTATTTACAGGTGCAAGAGTCCAGACTATCGGAACCCTACGACTTACGCACCTTAAAGGCCACTTTGACAGCAATGGCTATCTGCGACTTCCCATAGGCGCTGGTTCACAAATTGATACGAAGCGCGGCAAACGTATGACGCTGCTTGTCCCTGGTTGGCTTGTGCAGGATATGCGAATTTATGTAGACAGTGACGAAGCTAGAAAGCGTCGCGATCGATCTTATTACGGAGCCACTGAGGATAACTATGTATTTTTGAGTAAAAGTGGTGTTCCTTATTACACCAGCAAAAAGGAAATATTCGATCACTCAGATAGCCGTATTAGCGAAAGCGCGGGAATGATCGACAGAGCGCGTGACGTCGCCATACAAGATGGTGCAGCTTTGCGGACACATATCCAACAGATACTCTTCCCGCGTATTCGTTGTGATAGTCCTAGTTTTCAGGACTTTACCTTTCATGACCTACGCGCCACATTCGGTATGAACTTGCTCGAAAGCCAATTGCAACACATGGGCGACCAAAATATCACAGCTGCGGTGGAGTACGTTAGACAGCGCATGGGGCACGCCAATATAGAAACGACCATGCAGTACTTGAAGTATAAGTCTCGCTTGAAGTGGAAAAACAGCGTGCAGCATGAATTTGAAAACCAGCTATTCAGCCACATCAATACATCAGCCAACACGGGTGGACTTGCGTGAGCAGCAACTTCATTCATCGCCAGGTCGTAGTTATTGACGCGAAAGATACAAATGTTGAGGTAATTCATCCGCAACTGGCTGTCTTGATGATTAATAATGGTGCCGACATCGGCAAGCGATACTTAGATATCGGATCGCTTTGCTATACGCGTCGGGGTAAGCAACTGCACACCAAAATAGGCTGCCCAGTAGATCTGTCATCCCTCGATAAATCACGAACTCCTTTCGCGCAAGCTTTAATAGAGCAATTGAGTGCTGGGGATAGTCGTCCCGTAATAGCTAAGGACTTCGATACATATAAAATATTTGTTGACTGGATTGACACGCAGGAGTCCCACTACGCTTTTGATGACATGCAGTCTATGAAACAAGCTTATAGCGACTATACCGGATATTTACTGCATCGAATGAATAGCTCGGGGATCAGTGGACAGTCGATTAAACAAACTACTGCTTCGTCCTATCAGGCCGCTGCTCGAAAATTAGTGATTACAACAACTGACCTGAGCGAGCCAGAAGTCAACAGCATCGCGACATATATCCCACGAAGAAGCACGCACGCGAACCATGTAAATTTGAAGTTACCGAATGCCGACACTCAAGCACAGACATTTGCCGTACTGATCAACTACATTGATGAAGCGCATCGCGCCCTGGTTAAGGGCGATGCTCTCCCGCTTCATCTCAGATCGCCTAAAGACGAGCTTTGTTATCTCTATTCATTGCACCTCAATAGCGTAAAATCTCAGTCCGCAGAATTTAGTACCTCATCCATATTAGTTGAGTTACCGACGTTTCCTACTTGGGAAGAAGTAAAAGGACACTTCGGTTTGATGGGTGATAGCGCAGAACTGCAAAATATGAGAGCCAACTATGACGACACAAGGCAGCGGCATGAAAAAAACAACAATAATTCACGCTCATGGCTAAGGATTCGAATCGGTGCTCATGCTGTGGTCGCAGGCATGCTGGCATTTATCGCCGCTACAGGCTGCAATCTCAAAGTGGCTCAAAATCTCGCAGTCGGCACACTAAAAATTGTATCCAGCACACAAGGTCAGCGTTTCTCGGGAACTAAGGCACGGGCTGGCGGGAAAACCGTTGAGCCGGAGTTTGGAGCTCGTTTTGCTCCTGTATTCAAAAAGTACCTTGAATTACGGACGTGGGTTTTGAATGGCGCACACAGTACTTTGGTGTTTCCTGTTGTCTCAAACGGATATGGAGTAGCACCAGTGGGTGGCTCCAGTATAAATGGTTTCAAAAGGCTTCTCTCTAGAGCGTTACCCAAAACAATTTGGGTAACTCCAACGCAATGGCGAAAAAATGTCAGCTATCAATATGTGAAGTTGAGTGGTAGCGATATGTCAGTCACTGCGGAAAAGCTGAGCAACACCGAAGCGACTTTGCGGCAGAGCTACAGTCGGCCTGCACTGGAAGACTACGCGACGGAAATCAGTCACTTCCTAGAAGCACAGTACCAATCCGCCATCACACGCACGCGTACTGTAGAGCTAATCCCGGTGCGTATTCTTGACAAAAAGAAAGATGAGATAACTACTACATGCACAGGGTCGTGTGAGAAACCGCCTGAATCGCAACCTCAGCACGCCCAAGGCTTTACTGCGCGGGCTCCCACACCCTCCTGCGTTGACCCGGAATCCTGCTTGTTTTGCGCGCACTACGCCGTTCACGCAGATGAAGAGGATCTTCGTCGCCTGCTGTCGTTGCGCTATCTAATCCAGGCCATTAAAGCAAAACAACCCTCTGACCATTGGCAAAGCAAATTTGGACCGACTGTCCATCGTATCGACGAAGTGCTCTCGGCCATTCAAGACATTGATGCAAGTTACGAGTCAATTATCAACCGGGTGCGCGATGAGATCGAATGCGGTGCGCTCGACCCATTTTGGGCCATTCACTTCGATACATTGGTTACAATAGGAACCGTGTCGTGAGCATTCTTACAAATCTCAAACTCAATCAGTATCAAGCTCACCAGCTGCCTGATAGCTGCGCTGATGCATCGCACTACTTTACCGTTGATGGGAGCTTTGTTGTTTCACGCACGGCGACTGGAGAGATCGTTTCGCGCTACCAAGATGACTCTTGGAATATGAAAATGTACTGCGCACAAGGCAGATGCATATACAACTTCTATAGTTGGGCAGAGAACTCGAAGAGCAGTCCGCTGGTAATAGTCATTGCCGATGAAATGAAGCGCATTCAACTGGCGCGGATGTATTTGTTTCCCGTACCGCGCAAGCCTAATTCCATTGGAATTACTGAGATTAACAGGCTAGCGCGCCTAGCGCTCAATAGCGACCTTTCACTGCTTCAATTGTTCGAAGAAGCAAACATCAATCGCTTGCTATTGCGAGGCTTTTCCGAGTTAGGCCAAAATCAAATGCGCAGCATGCTTAATCTTATAAAAGAAGTCTTTGATCTAAGGATAGCTCACCCGAACTTTGAGTTTGCGCCATCGAGCTACACCATTGTTAAACGTATGCAAGATATGTACGACAAACATCCAAAACTACAAAAAAATGACCCACAACAAACCAAGCTTATTCCATCGCGCCTCTACGCTGAGATCATAACTGCACTCAATGCTGAGTTAGATGCCTTCAATACCAACGGCGAAGCGATAATGGGGCTTTACCGGCGGAGGAAAGAAAACCCAAAATTCGGTCTCTCCGTAACTCGTGCACGCGACTACAAAAATAGCATTGCATGGCGCGACGCAGTCGCCCAGAACGGACTTGGTTCGGTTTTTGAGAAATTATCTATTACGAGCTGGATACAACTCAACGCCTATCTTGGTGAAATTCAACAGGCTGCGAAATACTGGATTCATTTGTTCTCCGGCATGCGCGAAAATGAAGCCCGGCACCTACCTGCCGACACATATACTACGATAAGCGCGGGCGGCGCCATTATTAGTATATTGCGCGGCTATACGTCGAAGATTGCAGGCCAGAATCATACTGAAACATTCTGGGTCACAGCGCCCATTGTCGAGAAAGGCGTGATCGCGGCCCGGACCGCTGGACAGATTGCTGCGCTGTTGTTCGAACATGATGAATCCGACTTGAGCCAGTATCCACTCTTCGCGGCGCGAAAAAAGTGCGGCGCCCCTCACCAGGCATTTAAGGGTGCTCCTGTTACAAGAATGACTAGTAAAGACCAGATAGATCGAATAACAAGCCGATGGCCCGGGTTGGTGGTTCAGGAATCAGATATTCGTGAGTTGGAGCAGTTTGATGGTTTTCGGGATTGGCGGACCGATCCTGACGTTAAAGTGGGTCAATTTTGGCCTTTGGCAACTCACCAGTGCAGGCGTTCCCTCGCAGTCTATTCAGCGCGCTCTGGAATGGTTTCCGTGGGTTCGTTGGGGCTGCAATTTAAGCACCTGACAGAGGTTATGGCCTCGTACTATCGTAGGGGCAGTGCATTTGCCACAAATTTCCTCCAAAGCGAAGAATCGCAGCGTTGGCTGGATGAATTGGAGCACGAGCGCCGCAAAGCACAATTTCTCAACTACGAGGAAGATGTTATCAACAGCACGAGCCGGCTTTGGGGTGGCGAGGGACATCGCATTCAAGTGTCCCGAGATCAGGGTAAGCCGTTGATCATCACAACGGATCGCGCTTTCACACAAAAGAAGTTCGTGCGAGGCGAAATGGTTTATAAGCCCAGCCCGCTGGGCGGCTGCACGAATCTCGAACCTTGCGACAAAATTTCCTTCACCAGCATATTCGTCTGTCTCGACTGCGATAAATCCCTTCTCGATGAAGACCGCAGCCTGAAGAATATCAAGCGTGGCGTGAACAATCTGAAGCGTGGACAATCCCTGTTCGTGCCGAGGAATCCTCAGTACAAACAGATTGAATCTGAAATCAATGCGATTTACGAAAAGCTGGAGAATCGGGGGCTGCTGGAAAAAATGGAGGCGATGACATGAGTGCGCTTGAAAACTACCGGGCGGCGCTGCATCGGTTAATGAATGGGAGGCCACAGATTGTCCCGAAGGGCTCTGCGATCAACAAGGATACTGTGGCTCTTGAAGCTGGCCGTAAGCGCGGCTCCATCAAAAAAAGTCGCGCTGAAAACGCGGAGCTGATCGCTGAGATCGAAGCCGCTGCCGCCAATCAGAGCGCGCAAATAAAGCCAAGCGCTGCCCAGGAGGTTGAAAAGCAAAAGTCGCTTAAGAAGGCCGCACATGGGCAGATTACGAGTCTCCGGAAGGATTATGAGCTAGCCCTCAGCAAGATTGTGTCGCTGGTCCATGAGAACTACATGCTGCAGCAACAGCTCATTGAGCAAGCAAGCGAGCAGCGAGGTAACGTGACAGGGCTGGACGACTTTCGTAACCGCCATTTGAGTTAATGCATGCAGCATAGGCTATAGGGTTTTGGCGCCAACACATGCCCTTGCTGGTACCTGCATCGCATCGACGATAGCTTCACGCTCTCTCCTTTACCCGGCGCTCATTACCCATGGGGTGAGCACATTTCCTCCAGACGTCTTTGAAGCTCCGCTTGGGTCTGGGGGGAGCCGAGTCCAAAATCAGGTACGCAGGCAATGAGCTGTTGAGCCGAACCCTCTGCCCATCCTTGTACATCGTCATCAAGGGCGATCCAATGCCGAAGCTGTGAGCGGGCAGCGTAGCGGCAGATCTGGTCGTATCTAGTCTTCCCGTCCCATTGGTTTTCATCCGCCCAGCCTCTGGCCATCGAGCTGTGCCACGTTGCACCGATAACTCGTTCAACCTACCGCTTTCCTGAGCCATAGCCACCAGGATGCACCGCTCGCCTAGGCCTTGCAGGAAACGCTCAAGAGGCAAGTATGGGACGTCTATATCGACTGGCACGTCAGACGATGCCTGCGACACCGGACATTGAGACGGCTTAACGACCGTTTGCCTCCTGTGCATGGCGAGAGTCTTCGCGATTGGCTCGTTCAACAGCCGGCAAGCATCCAAGGCAAAGGATGCTGGACTTGCTCTACAGTCGATTCGACCTACCTGGGCAATACCATCATCGCAGGGAGTCACTGAAGCTTTAACTTCTAGCCAGCATGAAATTGACTTGGTCTAATGCCAGGTTCGCTTGTACTCGGGATGCGGCTTTTCCGCATCCTTGAGGAACTGATCGATAAGCCATATGCATTGTCCAGCATCTCGCGAAGAAAACACTCCCTGGCTGTATTGATTAGCACGCTAGGTCAACCGCGCGCAGATACGATCTCAGCATCTAGATGGTAATCGCACTGACTTTCCCACCCATTTTGCATTCGACCTGACCAATCATTTGCATCGAATTTGACCATTTCGCTGTGTGCATGACCGGCAGAGAAAGACCCAAAGCTGACGTTGGCGACAGGCAGAAAACGGCCACAAGCGGACGTTCCGGCCAGAATCGGACATTCGGCATGCGCCCTTACGCTTGCTCATGCTTTCCATCACACAGCGTTCTGCGTTCTTGGGTAAGGGTTCGCTTCACTTGCATGGTCACGAGCAGTAACCATGCAAGGATGACGGGCAGTTTGAAAACTAGTGTGCTGGGTACTCGGCGAGTACTTCATCAGTACCTGCTTTGGTCAGGCCGATGACTTGGTAGACTTCCTCCGGTCCCTCGCCCTCCATCCCAGGCGAGCCTGCCGGCATGCCGGGGACAGCAATCCCGAGAAGGTCGGTGCGCTTAGTCAACTCGACTATTTGCTCGGCAGGCACGTGGCCTTCAACAAATTTCCCATTGATCACCGCAGTGTGGCAGGACGAGAGACGCGGAGCGACGCCCAGCTCCTGCTTGACCGCGCTCATGTTTATGTTTGTTTCTACATGATCAATGACGGTGAAGCCGTTCGCTTCAAGGTGCTTAATCCACTTCTTGCAGCATCCGCAGTAAAGCTCTCGATAGACATCAATCGTCAGAGGTTCAGCAGCGTGGGCAGCCGAGCCGATAAACAGAACCGCAAATGTCGCGAGGCGAAGTGCCCGGCCGGAACGACGAAAATTATTGCGCATGAGTGTGCTCCTTACCATCGGCATGGGTATGAGTCTTTGGCTGAGCGGCTGATGTTGCAGGAGCGTCATGTGAAGCCCCCACACCGTCAGGATGGGCGTGTTCGACACCATCATCCCGAGAAGGTGTTACATCACCATGTGCATGGGCGCCAATTGTGTCGCCGTGGTGAACGTCAGCTTCGGCGAGCTCTTCAGCTCCGCCTGCATCATGGTGATGTGAAGAAGTCGCTTCTTCTTGACCATCATGCTGACCTTCATGGTTATGCATCATGGACTCACCCCCACCGTGCTGATGGCCACCGCTGCTCGCGGCTAACGCTCTGTATTCCTGAGCATCCATACCCGGAAGCTGCTGAAGAAAAGCAACCATTCCCCAAATATAGGGATCGGACATGCTTTTACCCCAGGCAGGCATGCCCGTGGACTTGATACCGTGCTTGATGATCCAGAACGCTGCTGCTGGGTTTCCATCGACACCAAGCTTCGACAAGTTGGGAGGTGCCGGATAGAGGCTCTTACTCAACTCGGTTTGCGCGAGCTCTGGAGCCAAGTGGCAACCAATGCACATAGCATTGTAGTTGCCAGCACCTGCACGAATGAGCGCTTCGTCTGTCAGGTCGGGGACTTCAATGTCTCGGGAGCGTACTTCGATTGATCGATCCCGAGCGGTTGAGAGTAGGGAGTGCACGGCCTGCGAATGGGGGTCATCGGCGCCCACATTAAACACCCCGAAATACACGACACCGGCGCCTACAATGGCGGCGACCACACTGGCAGCAGTCAACGTTTTTATTGTTCTTTTCATGTCGGCCCCTTAGAACCACATGCGAATACCGGCTACAAAGCGAGCCTCGTTGGTATCTTCCCCTTCATCGCTGGCCAGGTCGGCGGTCTTGCCGTAGGAGCGATTCCAGGTAACCCCGATATAAGGGGCAAACTCACGAACAATCTCATAGCGCAACCGCAAGCCCACTTCGGTATTGGCTAATCCAGAGCCAATGCCGCGCTGTGGGTCGTTTTTCCCGTAGAAGTTCACTTCGGCGGTCGGCTGCAAGATTAAGCGGTTGGTGAGCAGAATGTCGTAATCACCTTCTAGTCGAGCGGCGGTCTGGCCGTTCTCGCCTATGAAAGCGGTTGCTTCAGTTTCGAAGTTGTAGAGGGCCATGCCCTGGATCCCAACAGCCCCCCACGTCTGCGGTGAACCGGGTTTGAAGTCCTGGCGCACACCGGTGACAACATCCCACCATGGACCGATGGAATGGCCCCACAGCGCCTGGAGTTCGGCATCTTCCGTCACACCATTAGTACGCTCACCTTCCGAGCGTAGCCACAAACGATCGACGTCGCCTCCGATCCAACCTTTGGCATCCCAACTCAGAGCGCTGCCGTTATCCGCGTCTTGATATTCAAATTTATCCAGGAGGACGAAAGAGTTGAGTTTCTTGTCATGAACGCCATGACCTGCGACAGGCGGAAAGGCGGCCTTACGATCAGCATCGGTCAATACAGGAATGGGCGTCCGACTCATGGTGGTTGCCCCAGCATCCATATTCATGGTGCTGTGATCCATGCCCTCCATTTGGCCTTGGTCCATGTTCATATTGCCGTGATCCATCGCCCCCATGCTGCTATGGTCCATGGCTCCCATCGAACCATGATCCATCTTGGAGTGATCCATCTCTTCAGCCGCGGTAGCGATACCAACAAACACAGAGCTGACTGAAACCGTCAACGCCATCAGGGTCGGACGTAAAAGCTTAAGGGTCATGGTCTCAATCCGCTTTTTTAGTGTTTGAGTCATGATCCATCGACTCGTGATTCATTTTGCTGTGGTCCATCGTTCCATGGTCCATAGAACCGTGATCAGACTTGGACTCACTTGTCTTGGTCTTATGCTTTGTTGCTGACTTGTCTGTGTCGGCAGCAGCGTGAGCGTGCTCGGCATTGCCTTCCCCAGCTTGTACCAAGGGCACTCCACTCAATATGCCGATGGCAAGGGCGCAACCAATCAATGACTGACGATTCAGATATCTGCTCATAATCCGTTTCCCTTACTCATCAACCCGTACTTCACGGAACATGCCCATTTCCATGTGAAACAGCAGGTGGCAGTGATAGGCCCAGCGTCCCAGGGCATCGGCGGTGACGCGATAGCTGCGTTTGGTACCGGGTGGCATGTCGATCGTGTGTTTGCGCACCATGAATTTTCCGTGCTCATCCTCGAGGTCGCTCCACATGCCGTGGAGGTGGATGGGGTGGGTCATCATGGTGTCGTTCACCAGCGTGATGCGCAGGCGCTCGCCATACTTGAGGCGCAATGGCTCGGCGTCGGAGAATTTGATGCCATTGAATGACCAGGAAAACTTCTCCATATGGCCAGTCAGGTGCAACTCGATCGTCCGATTGGGCTCGCGGCCATCAGGGTCCTGGAAAGTGCTCTTCAGATCCGCGTAAGTGAGCACGCGACGGCCGTTGTTCCGTAGGCCAATACCCGGGTCGTTAAGCTTCGGCGTAGTGCTCATGGCTTGCATATCGACCAATGGGTTATTGGTCTCGGAGGCTGGGTGCGACTGCATCTCCATGCCATCCATTCCACCCATGCCAGCCATTCCTGACATGTCACCATGGTCCATACCAGCCATCTTGCTGTGGTCCATGCCGGCCATGCCGGACATACCGCCCTGGTCCATACCAGCCATCTTGCTGTGGTCCATGCCGGCCATGCCGGACATACCGCCCT
>NZ_JABFMU010000009.1:0-38637 GCF_013359695.1 Pseudomonas sp. C2B4 | reverse complement strand
CCATCTTGCTGTGGTCCATGCCGGCCATGCCGGACATACCGCCCTGGTCCATACCGGCCATCTTGCTGTGGTCCATGCCGGCCATCCCGGCCATCCCGGCCTGGTCCATGCCAGTCATCTTGCTGTGATCCATACTGGCCATGCCAGACATGTCACCTTGGTCCATGCTGGCCATCTTGCTGTGATCCATGCCGGCCATACCGGACATGTCACCTTGCTTCATGGCGCTGTGGTCCATACCGGCCATGCTGCCATGGTCCATCCCCCCCATCCCCATGTCATCCATGGTCAAAAGCGGGCGCGGATCAGTTGCCGGTACTGGTGCGCTCAGCCCCTCACGCAGGGCCAAGGTGCCGCGGGCATAGCCGGTGCGATCCATGGACTGGGCGAAAATGGTGTAAGCCTCTGCGCTGGCAGGTTCGACGATCACGTCATAGGTTTCCGCCACGGCAATGCGAAACTCATCGACGCTGACCGGTTTGACGTGCTGGCCGTCGGCCGCCACGACGGTCATTTTCAAGCCTGGAATACGGACGTCGAAGTAGCTCATGGCTGAGCCGTTAATGAAGCGCAGGCGAAGTTTTTCCCCCGGTTTGAAAATCCCGGTCCAATTGCCATTAGGGGCCTGGCCGTTCATGAGATAGGTGTAGGTATCCCCACTGACGTCGGCGAGATCGGTGGGGTTCATTTTCATTTCGGCCCACATTTTCCGATCCGCCACTGCAGCGGACCAACCCTTCTGGCTCACATCGTCGATGAAGTCGCCTACGGTCCGTTTGTGGTGGTTGTAGTAGTCCGACTGCTTCTTGAGCTTGGCCATGACTCGGCCGGGATCTTCATCGGTCCAGTCAGACAACATCACCACGTAATCGCGGTCGTATTGGAAAGGCTCAGGCTCTTTGGCATCGATCACGATCGGCCCATAGACACCGACCTGTTCCTGCATGCCCGAGTGACTGTGATACCAGTAGGTGCCGTTCTGATGCACCTTAAATTTGTACTCATACATGCCATCGGGCGCGATGCCGTGAAAGCTCAAGCCCGGCACGCCATCCATATTGGCCGGCAGGATGATCCCGTGCCAATGGATGGAGGTGTCCTGATCCAGGCGGTTCTTCACCCGCAGTGTGACTGTATCCCCTTCACGCCACCGCAGCAGAGGCCCCGGCAAAGTGCCATTGATGGTCATGGCGGTACGCGGCGAACCGGTGATGTTCACGGGGGTTTCGCCAATGAACAGGTCAAATTCGTTACCGGTGAGAACACTCGGCAGACCCGGGCTGGTTACGGCCCATACAGGAGTGCGCCACAGACCAAGACCGCCGAGAATGCCACCAGCGGCCAGGCCTTTGACGAAGGTCCGCCTAGAGGTTTTGGAATGCATGCCGTTTATATCCAATCAGTCAAAAGGGAAACCGTGCGAAACACACTGAGCGTTGTGCTTATCGGTTAGGGGCGTGCTCTCAGGAGTTCGTCGCGAATCCAGATGAGCCTTGCCCGCCGCCGCAAATGACAAAATTCATACGGCAGGCGAGCGCTGAAATTGCCACACTTTAACCACCGAAGTGATTACATTTCTGTCAGCTTGGGATCGCATCAATTCGCTCAGTATTTGGCTTGGTTGACAGCCTTGACGTTGCTCTGAGCTACAGGTGCTTGATCGGCTCGCTTTTGGGTAGCTTGGTACGCTTCCATTGCGTTCTTCTTTGCTGCTTCCATACGAGCGAATGTCCGGTCACCACCGCCTGAGGCCATAGCCAGAGAGGAGACGGTCAAAGCGGCAATGATCAACAGTGCTTTCATGGATTTCATTGGGGGTATCCTCGAATAAAATTTGCTTAACCCGTTGAACCCACATCAAGAGATGATTCGCGGGGGGAGTGAGCTCAAAGCTCGATGTAACTTTAAGACTCTCCCCCTGTCAGGAACCTTAGGTGAAAATTACAGTTCTGTAAGGTTTTGATTTTCTGACGATATTTTGAAAGAACAAACGAGAGCAGGCCGCTCCCAATTGCTCAAAAACGATAGCGCTTTGATGCTTCAGTTCATGCTCGGCTAATAATTGGTCGCACAAATTCCCCCTGCTGGGAGTCGTGCTCGCTAATCCGTGGAAGTGTGCTGAATATCCGACTTGAACTGTTGAAGCAGGCTTATTGGGAAGGGCTAAGTTCAACGGTGATGCGAACCAACTCCTCATGCACTGAAAAGAGATCCTTGAAGTAAGCGGGCGGTGCATTTTGGTCCGTCGTCAAACTCAGGATGTAGGCATATTTCCCTTTACCTACGCGCCCCACATGAAGGTCGCTGATGTGCACGCAGATCGGGCTGGCGGGAATGACGTCCCGGACCTCTTCGACGACAGGGGAATCCATTTCGACCCTGCGCTCCTATCTGAAATGAGCTCCGGATGTGCAAGAAAATGAGCAGCGTGAGCACCCTAAAGTTGACCTCATCGGTGATCAAAGATGTCCGGTCTGTGGGTACA
This sequence comes from Pseudomonas sp. C2B4, assembly GCF_013359695.1. GTDB lineage: Bacteria > Pseudomonadota > Gammaproteobacteria > Pseudomonadales > Pseudomonadaceae > Aquipseudomonas. The sequence continues at coordinate 36,152 of NZ_JABFMU010000009.1, read as the reverse complement.
GGAGGCCTGCGGCGAGTGGGTAGAGTTCAGCTGCCCTCACCTGAGTTAGTCATCGCTGATGCTGGTGGCGACGCCGCTGCATCTTCCAGCCGCTCGATGCGCTGTTGCAATTCGGCCACCTGGTGCTCTAGGTGAACGACATGGCTTTGCGGCGACTTTCCATCGCTGAAGCCCCACCCTCGATCTTCCTTGTACAACATTGCCCAGATCCACAGGAACGGCCAGATCGCATGCAGGGTGAACATGCTGACCCAACCGGTCACATGGATCGCGTCCTGATGAGGGTGATTGCGGCTCACGGCGATGTTATAGGGGATGTCATGCAGCACGAGGATTCCGTAAAACAAGACTAACCCGACAAAAATTAAGAGGCCTAAAGCGAAGTAATCAAGCATGACTCCCTCCGTTCGTCGTCAACGAACTGCTCACGTCAGTCTAGTCAATCGTCTGGAGATCATGACTTGGCCCCGGGGTTTTAGATTGTTGAATATCCGACCTGGCATGTTGAAAGTAGCCCTATTGGGAAGGGTTACGTTCAACAGCAAGATCGACGCTGGTCCGCTGGAATTTGACCTTTGTCTGCGCGGCACCTTCAGCTGTGCCGTGACTTCACTTTATATGTATGTTCCTCAGCCTCAATGCATTGAGGACGACGGATGCAGAGCTCACACTCATGGCGATGGCCGCGACTATCGGTGATAACAGATGTCCAGTCATTGGGTAAAGAAGGCCTGCGGCGAGCGGAATGCCCATTGAGTTGTAGAGAAACGCGAAAGCCAAATTCTGCCGCATGTTTTTTACTGTCGCGACAGAAAGGGCTCTCGCCCGAAGAATCCCCATCAAGTCGCCTTTTACCAAGGTAAGCTGTGCGCTGTTCATCGCGACATCTGTCCCCGTCCCCATTGCGATACCCACATCTGCTCGTGCCAGAGCCGGCGCATCATTGATACCGTCGCCAGCCATGGCAACCCGGCGACCGTATTGCTGAAGGTCTGCGACTAGACGCTCTTTGTCCTGAGGTTTTACTTCACCGTGCACCTCCTCGATGCCCATCTCTTTGGCTACTGCACGGGCCGTAGTAAGACCATCACCAGTAGCCATGATGATTTTCACATCGTCGGCCTTGAGCGTGGTGACAGCCTCTTTGGAGGTTGGTTTGATTGGGTCTGACACTGCCAGCAACCCTGCCAATAATCCGTCGATAGCAACGTAGATGATGCTGATTCCCTCAAGCCGTAACTGCTCTGCACAGTTTCTCAGGGGGCTGATATCCACACCGGCATCTGCCATCAAGGCCGTGTTACCCAGTTGGACTCTCTTACCGCTCACCATTCCGCTGACGCCAATCCCAGATCCGGACTCGAACGATTCAGGCTTGGTCAGTACAAGGTTTTCAGCTCGGGCGTGATCAACGATTGCGTGAGCCAGGGGATGCTCACTGCCCTGATCGAGGCTGGCGGCCAGTTGAAGGACTTCATTGGCGGTGAACTTCTGTGTGGCCTCCACGCTGTGAAATTCCGGGCGTCCCTCCGTCAGGGTTCCTGTTTTATCAACGATCAGCGTGTCGATTTTGCAAAGGTTCTCGATCGCGCTGGCATCTCTGAACAGCACACCCATGCTGGCCGCTTTACCTGTGGCAACCATGATCGACATCGGCGTTGCCAACCCCAACGCACAGGGGCAGGCAATGATCAGCACGGCGACCGCATTGATCAGACCGAAGACCCAACTGGGTTCAGGACCGAAGAGCCCCCACCCCACAAGAGTCAGGATGGCCACGGTGATGACGCCCATCACGAAATAGCCGGCGATGGCATCGGCCATGCGTTGCATGGGCGCTTTGGAGCGCTGGGCACGGGCAACCATCTGTACGATCTGCGACAACACGGTCTCAGCACCCACCTTCTGCGCTTCCATCACCAGGCTGCCATGGGTATTGAGCGTAGCCCCGATCAGGCTATCTCCGATCCTCTTCATCACCGGCACGGGTTCACCCGTTAGCATCGACTCGTCGACCGCGCTTTCACCCTCCAGGACGGAGCCATCAACGGGAACCTTTTCCCCCGGCCTTACCCGCAGGTGATCCCCCTTGTGCACATGTGTCAGGGGAATATCTTCCTCTCGGCCGTCGGCGTTGAGCCTGCGTGCCGTCTTGGGTGATAGCCCCAGAAGGGACTTAATCGCGGCAGAGGTTTGTGATCGCGCTTTGAGCTCAAGCACCTGGCCCAGCAACGTCAGTGAAATGATCACCGCTGCGGCTTCGAAGTAGACCCCGATGCGACCGTCTTGCATGAAGGTAGCGGGAAAACTCTGGGGGAATAGTGTGGCTGTGACGCTGTACAGATAGGCCGCCGCTGTGCCTAGGCCAATCAAGGTCCACATGTTTGGACTGCGATGACGAATAGAGTCGATGCCCCTCACAAAAAAGGGCCAGCCCGCCCATAGGGTCACCGGGGTGGCTAGGATGAGCTCGATCCAATTCTGTGTCGGCCCATGGACCAGTTGCAGCGAGTGGCCCGCCATGGCGAGTACGGTGACGATCAGGGTGAGTGGCAACGACCACCAAAAGCGGCGAGTGAAGTCCTTGAGTTCGGGGTTCTCTTCCTCCTCAAGACCAGGCATGACCGGTTCCAATGCCATGCCGCACTTTGGGCAGGTACCGGGCCCGGACTGGCGTATCTCCGGATGCATCGGGCAGGTGAATTCTGCGTCCATCAGTGACTCATTTACCGGCTTCGGATCGCTAGCAGGTTTGGCATTCGACGAATTACCTGCATAACGGCCAGGCTCAGCTCGAAACTTCTCTCGGCACTTTAGGCTGCAAAACTGATACGTCTGTCCCTCATAAGGCTCGTTGAACTGACTCGGTGGGGTAACGGCCATGCCGCACACCGGGTCGCGCAAACCTCCATTCTGGGATTTTACAGAGTGAGAATGATGATGGTCGTGATGACTGGTCGCGTCGGGCATGACTAGCTCCCGTTCTCATCTTTGTGAGTCTCTGTCGGATGACCATGTCGGCTGTGACCGCCATGGCCGTGCCCAAAAAAATGCATCACAGGACAGACCAACAAAATCAGATACGGCAGGTACGGCGAAACATGGCCGAAGTGTTCCCGAACCAGGTAGAACGCACCGATTGCAACCAGCATAATCAGTATCACGCCGGCCTTACTTCTCCAAAATGGTGAACGAACTTTTTCAGACACATGTGAATGGTTAGGCATGGTGCGGTCTCCATTGTCCGGACAACGTTGCTGCGACGTCTGCAACTGAGAGTAGTCAAGGCTCGTTTGAAGGCTTTGATACTGATCAAGTCTCTGTTACTTCACCTCAAACTGACCAACCATTCCCGACTGGTAGTGCCCCGGAACGTTGCAGGCGAACTCCAAACTGGTGCTTTTGTAAAAGGTCCAAATGAGTTCTTTGGTTGCGCCTGGCTCGATCAGAACGCTGTTCGGGTCGTTGTGTTCCATACCAACCATTTTCATACCCCCGCTGCCGTGCTCCATGTCGGCCATTGCTTGCCCGTGCCCACTGGGAGTAAGGGTGCCGTTTTGAAACATGGTTGCCATTTCTTTTTGGTGGGCGGCATGGGCAGCAGCTTTACCAATGTTGAACTCATGCAGCAGCGAGCCCTCATTGCGCAGGACAAATCGAACCGTCTCTTCTGGTTTGACACTGATGTTTTGGGGTTCGAAGAAGATGTCGCCCATCCTCACTTCAATGGTGCGATTCACGTCGGCGGCCGCTCCCAGTTGGCCAGTGTCATCTTTTCCATGGCCCACGCTGGCCATGGCTGAAGTTCCCAGGAGCAGAACCATTACAGCAATCAGCGGTGTGGCAAATTTAGCTTTCATAACGACCTCAAGAACGAGAATGAGTAGGCGCTGGCTATGTTAAGGAAACGGAGCTGCCAGCTAACTGACCTGAACACTACATTTCTGTCAGTTTTCTGAAATAAAGTACGGGGCCTAAACAACGCCATTTCATCTAGATTGAATGCGTAAAGCTTCAAGATAGAGCCGCTATTACTGACTTTCTGAAACCATGAGTTTGTGTTCACGTTGCATTTGGTTCAAAACGTCATCAACGACTTTGTCGTGCTTTTCCATCCAGGCGAGGTGCTGCACGGGTGTCATTGCTGCATCGGGGTGGTCCTGATGCAGCTGGCCCAAAATTTCTCCGAGCATTTTTATGTGCTCTGCCATGTGCGCATCACGCTTTCCAGCAGGGGCTTTTTCCGCCTGAACCAGGACGGCTTCGGCTTTGTCTCGCATAGTGCTTATGCGGTCGATCACTCGGTCTCCACCCCCTTCAGCCCAGACCGAGGCCGAGAGCAGAATTGAGCCAGCCAAAAACAAGGTTTTGAGGTAGTTCATTGGGTCGCTCCTTCGTAGGAATGTTGTCCGGCTCGACAGGACCTTGCTCACTGGAGAGGCGGATGAACACTTCAAAGTGCTCATGCTCGAACCCTAGACAACGCTCGCTGACATCTACCTGAGCCCAATATTACATTTCTGTCAGTTGCTGGTTGGCTGGACGGATTCGTTGCAAACTCACACCTATCATCACTTGAGAGCCACCCCCATGAGACTTTTGGTTGCGGAAGACGAGCCAAAGATAGGTATCTATTTGCAGCAAGGCCTCACTGAGGCGGGCTTCAACGTGGATCGCTATACCAATGGTACCGAGGCTCTTCAACATGCCTTGAGCGAAGCGTATGACCTGCTGATTCTGGACGTCATGATGCCGGGTATGGACGGGTGGGAAGTACTCCGGAAGGTCCGCGCCTCCGGCAAAGATGTCCCCGTGCTTTTCCTGACCGCCCGCGACCGCGTTGAAGATCGGGTCAAGGGACTTGAAGCCGGCGCTGATGATTACCTGATCAAACCCTTCGCATTTTCTGAATTGCTGGCTCGGGTCAGAACGCTGTTGCGTCGCGGCAATAGTGCTCCCGCTCTACCCAGCATGAAACTGGCTGATCTTGAAGTCGACCTGCTCAAGCGCAGGGCCATTCGAGGAGGTAAACGCATAGACCTTACGGCCAAGGAATTTGCGCTATTGGAGTTGCTGCTCCGCCGCCGGGGCGAAGTGCTGCCAAAATCGCTCATCGCCTCGCAAGTCTGGGACATGAACTTCGACAGCGATACCAACGTGATCGAGGTCGCGGTTAGAAGGCTCAGGGCGAAGATTGATGACGACTTTGAAGTCAAGCTGATCCACACCGCACGTGGTATGGGCTATATGATCGACTCACCGGATTCAGACTCGGAATGAACCGTCTATCCCTAACGACGCGCATGAGCCTGATGTTCATGCTTGCGGTGACGGCCGTCCTCACTGTCGCCGGGCTCAGCTTCAACCACCTCAGCCAGCATCATTTCAAAATGCTGGATCAGCAGGCCCTGACCGAAAAGCTCGAATCCACTCAGCGAATCCTGGGAGATCTGACCAGCGTCGATCAATTCAACGAGATAAAGCCCGAGTTACAGGCTTTGCTCGGGGCCCACCGTGATTTGACAGCCATCATCCTGGACAGTGAAGGAACGCTGCTTTTCGCTGATCCAAGACCAATCAACGTTCCACAACAGTTTCGCACGACGTCAAACAGCAATGTGTGGGAGTGGCAGGAACAGGAGCAAATGTTCCGCGGGATGACGGCGGAAGCGATGGTTACAGGCCAGGAGAAGCCATTTACGGTCATCTTGATCTTTGATGTCACTCAGCATATGTCCTTCTTCACGACGCTTCAGCGCTGGTTCTGGATAGGCTTGGTAATCAGTGCGCTCGTCAGTGCGGGGTTGGGATGGATGGTTGCAAGCAGTGGTATGCGTCCAATTCATCAGGTGACCAGGGTCGCGGCTTCGATGTCGGCTAAATCACTCAAAGAGCGCATTCCATTAGCGCCCGTTCCCAAAGAGCTTCAACAATTGGTCTCTTCGTTCAACGCGATGTTGTCCCGACTGGATGATGCTTTTGTCCGGCTATCAAATTTTTCTGCGGACATTGCTCACGAACTGCGTACACCGGTCAGCAATCTGATGACTCATACGGAAGTGGTCCTCTCCAGAAAACGGGACATCGAGGACTATGAAGACAATCTGTACTCAAATCTCGATGACTTGAAGCGTATGGCGCGAATGATCGATGACATGCTTTTTCTGGCGAAATCTGACAATGGTCTGATGACGCATGAGGACAAACCAATAGACCTATTGGAGGTAGTGGAAAAGTTGCTGGAGTACTACCGCCTGCTAGCCGACGAGCGCGGTATCAGCCTCACGGTTTCAGGCCGAGGCAGTGTCCGAGGCGATGTGCTGATGCTGCACAGAGCCATCTCGAACCTGCTTTCGAATGCCCTGCGCTATACCCCGGAGGGACAAACCATCAGCGTGGATATCCGCCAGGATCTGAAGAAAGCAATCGTGACGGTGGAAAACCCAGGGGAGACCATTGCCCCCGAGCACCTTGAAAAGCTCTTCGATCGATTCTATCGCGCTGACCCCGCACGGCGCGAAGGAAGTCCAAGTAACGCAGGGCTGGGATTAGCCATAACCCGGTCCATTATCGAAGCTCATGAAGGCAGGATCTGGTGCACTTCATTCAATGGGGAAACCTCGTTTCATATGGAGCTCCCTAGCTCCGGACTGGAACATGCGTAAATCCGGAAACGCATAGGTAGAGGACATAGGCACTCACCACAGGTAAGCAAAACGCCTCATTGGAACAAAGATTGCCCCCCCTTGCTTCTCCTAGAAGGAGTGAGCCGTCTAGGGGCTGAGAGCTCCGTCAGAAAGTCAACGAAACCCTGATCGTGCACGTGAAAAACCGCATTGCCTGCCCTCAGCGTTGGACCAGAGAGCAGCCGCGAAGCTTACTGAATTGTAATCGAACCGTCGGCGGTCATGTGGCATCGTGTCCTGGCTCAATGACGTGGTTACCTTGATCCATTACCTGGGTTCAGTGCATATCAGGACGCGGTATTCGCTTGGTATTTGCCAGTGGTTTTAACCAGCATCGAGAAATAAAAACTAGAACTTCCCCACCAAACCTCAAACCAACAGCTTCTGCTGTGAGGAGCCCTGCATGTCTTTCTTTAAAACTACTACCGTAGCTGCTGCACTTACCGCTGGTTTGCTATTGAGCGCTATGGCCCAAGCACATCCAAAGCTCGTGTCCGCTACCCCTTCGGAAGGTTCGACCTCCGCAGCACCTTCCAAAATTGAACTGCATTTCTCGGAAAACCTCGCGACCCAGTTCTCCGGTGCGAAGTTGATCATGACCGACATGCCGGGCATGCCAAACTCTCCAATGGCTGTTAAAGCGGGTGTCTCCGGCAGCGACGATCCGAAAACGATGGTCATCACTCCCTCCGCTCCACTCACCACTGGTACCTACAAGGTTGAATGGCGGGCAGTCTCTTCAGACACTCACCCAGTAACAGGCAACCTTGTTTTTAAAGTGAAATGATCCATGAGCGACTCAATCAATATCGCCGTTCGCTTCGTTCTTTACATGGACCTCATGCTGTTGTTCGGATTGGCCATTTTTGGTTTGTACAGCCTCAGGGGAAAAGAGCGAATATCCGGCGCCGTCTTGAACTTTGAGTCGCTAGTTTTCGGCACAGTCGTTGTTGGCGTACTTCTGTCACTCGCGGCCATGTTGTTACTTGCCAAGGCAATGAGTGGTGTTTCCGAATTTATGGAGCTTCAGCGCCATATCTTCGAAATGGTGCTTATGGGGACCGATGTCGGGCTCATGTGGATGGTCCGCATAGCTGCCCTTGTTTTAGCGGGTATCAGCTTGACGCTAAACAAACGCTTTCCGACCCTCAGTTTGTGGGTAGTTACCTTGTGCGGTGCCGTCGCGTTAGCCACCCTCGCTTGGACTGGGCATGGCGCTATGGACGAAGGCAATAAGCGTTACATGCATTTCGCCAGCGACATCTTCCACCTGTTGGCAGCAGGAGGCTGGCTCGGCGCCCTGGCGGCATTCGCTTTATTGCTGCGTACGAAGATACTGAATGGCGAACAAGAGGTGCGAATTCTCTCTCGAGTGCTTACCGGCTTTGAGTCAGCGGGTGCATTGATCGTAGTGAGCCTAGGTATCTCCGGCGTAGTGAATTATCTGTTCATTGTAGGCCCAACATTCGATGGTGTGGTGTTTAGCACTTATGGCGTGCTGCTTTGTTTGAAAATTTTACTATTTGCAGCGATGCTCGTATTAGCCACGATGAACCGTTTTCACTTGAGCCCACTTTTAGCGCGATCGATCCAGAGCGGAGAGTACACTGGTGCCATTAATGCTTTGCGGCGCAGTATGGCCCTGGAGTTCTCAGTGGCAATAATCATAGTGTGCCTTGTCGCTTGGCTTGGAACCTTGAGCCCAGAGATGGATATGGTGTCTCTAAACAGTTAGGTTTGTCGCAAGATATCTAGCTTTGTCACAGATTAAGTAGGTTTGTCACAAGGGCCCTCGAGGGTAAAATGGTTACCGCGTCGCACCAAGTTGAACACCGAGGCGACTGAGAAAGTAGCCAGTGTTGGGTGCTTCAGCTTAACGGCTCATTGCTATTGAGCTGGGCATGAGCACAACGACGCTTGACCTTACCCCAGCGGCAAGGTCCAGAATAATAAAAGGGGCGGTCATTGGTTAATCGTAACCTACGTACGCCCCTCTACAGCTGCCACTGTCCTTACCTTCTGGCAAATCAGCAGTCTCTTGCCGGCACCTGCCAGAAACCAAGGTAGTAGATGAGGAGAGCCGCCATGCGCAACGCCATTACCCACACCGCCCTTGCTACCTTCATAGCCCTTGGAGCTGTTGCCACGGGATTTGCCGAACAGACCAAAGCCCCCGCCCAAGGCAGTTCCGAGACTGAAAAGGGTGAGGACATGCACATAATGGACGGCAACCATATGCCGATGATGGACATGCAGGAGATGTCCAAGATGATGAAAAACTGCAATGCCATGATGGAGAACATGAACCAACACATGGGCACTGAGCCTCCGAAGGGCGATAGCAAGGCCCAATAGCAGTCTGGTTCACGTCTGCCGTCTCTGTTTCCCGCCCCGGGCGATATGGGCTGTTGCTCCTTGGGAGGTGGCGCTTTTGGAGAGTCGCCATCCCGATTCCCTAGGCTTTCAAGCATGAGATGCCATTTCACTGCAGCAGTCTAAGAATTCATCCGGCCATGAGTGACTTCACCATACACTACGGGCACTGGGGGGCTAATCATGGTGCTCATTGCTTCCGGGGGCTCCTACCGTTTTGTTGTTCCACACAGTTGACGTGACTGGAGGAGTGCAGGTTTACCGCACAGGTCTGGAAGGGAAGCTGGTAACACAGGGCGTCTATGGTGTGGTCCGCCATGAATGGTGGATAGCTGGTCCGGTATCAGCTTGCGAAGGTCGAACCAGCCACCCATGCCATTGTTACTTGAGCGTCTTGATCGACACGATGGTGGCCCCCATGCCCTCGGCACGAAACTCAAACGCTACTTGATCCCCAGCCTTCAGGCCTGCCAGTTGTTTGGTTGTAGCGTTGAATGCCATGGTCATGGCTGGCCACTGCACAGCCGGTACGGCGCCATGGGCGATAGTCACTGTATGTTTCGTGGTGTCGATGGCCTTGATCGTGCCCTCCGCTTTGGCCACTGGAGCCTGCTTGGTCTCCTGCTTCATCTGCATGCCTTCCATGGGCATAGCGTCCATCTTCATACCCGGCATGTTCTCTGCCTGGGCGGAAAGAGACAGTGCGACAACGGTGCTTGCAACAGCGATCAGGGTCAGTTTCATACGACTTTTCCTTGAGGGTTGGTGGATACAACGGGAAGGTGCCGACGACGCATCAAACGGTAGGCCGCCGGAATAACGAACAGGGATAACAAGGGAGCAGTGACCATGCCGCCGACCATCGGCGCGGCGATGCGACTCATGACTTCGCTACCGGTGCCACTACCCCAGAGTATCGGCAATAGGCCGGCGATGATCACGGCGACAGTCATCGCCTTGGGTCGAACGCGCAGCACTGCACCTTCGCGAATCGCGGCGACCAGCCCGCGCTCGGTGCTGTCACCAAGGTCTTCACGTTCGGCCCAGGCGTTCTTCAGGTAGAGCAGCATGATCACCCCAAATTCAGCTGATACACCGGCCAGGGCGATAAAGCCGACACCGGTGGCCACCGACAAGTTGAAGCCCAGCAGATAGAGGAACCACGCTCCGCCGGTGAGAGCGAATGGCAACGTGGCCATGATCAGCAAGGCCTCGTCGAAGCGAGCAAAGGTCAAGTAGAGCAGGATGAAAATGATCAGCAGCGTGGCCGGCACCACCAGCTTGAGCCGTGCATTGGCTCGTTCAAGAAATTCGAACTGCCCCGAGTAGCTCAGGCTCATGCCTGGCTGCAACTTGACCTGCTCACTGACGACCCGGCGCAGGTCGGCGACCACCGAGGCTATATCCCGCCCGCGTACATCGATGTACACCCAGCCGGAAGGCCTCGCGTTCTCGCTCTTGAGCATCGGCGGGCCGTCGCTGACCTTGATCTTCGCCACCGTGCCCAAGGTGATCTGGCTGCCCAGTGGGGTGTAGATTGGTAATTGCTCCAGGGCGCCGAGCGAATCACGCCACTCACGCGGATATCGCACATTGATCGGGAAGCGTGCCAGCCCCTCAATGGTTTCCCCGACATTTTCACCGCCGATGGCGCCGGCGACGATGGACTGCACGTCATCGATATTCAACCCATAGCGAGCAGCAGTTTTGCGGTCGATATCGACGTCGATATAGCGTCCCCCGGTCAGGCGTTCGGCCAGGGCCGAACTGACCCCAGGCACGTCCTTGGCCACGCGCTCGACCGCCTGAGTGGCCGCGTCGATGTCCGTCAGGTTGCTACCGGCAATTTTCACGCCGATCGGGCTCTTGATCCCGGTGGCGAGCATGTCGATGCGGTTGCGAATCGGCGGGATCCAGATATTGGTCAACCCCGGCACGCGGACCACCCGATCCAGTTCTTCCACCAGCTTCTCCTGGGTCAGGCCGGGTCGCCATTGCTCACGCGGCTTGAACTGAATGGTGGTCTCGAACATCTCCAGTGGCGCCGGGTCGGTGGCGGTTTCGGCGCGGCCAGCCTTGCCGAAGACATGTTCGACTTCGGGGACAGTCTTGATCAGGCGGTCAGTCTGTTGCAGCAGCTGCGCGGCTTTCTGCGCCGACAACCCTGGCAGAGCCGAAGGCATGTAGAGCAGGTCGCCCTCATCCAGCGGCGGCAGGAACTCGCCCCCTAATCGGGACATGGGCCATAGCGCGCTGAGGAACACCAGCAGTGCGGCCAGCATGGTGACTTTGGGTCGACGCAGCACCGCGTCCAGGGCGGGTTGATAGAGCCTGATCAGCCAGCGGTTCAGCGGGTTCTGTTCCTCATTGGGAATCCGTCCACGAATCCAGTAACCCATCAATACAGGCACCAGGGTCACCGACAACGCGGCCGCCGCGGCCATGGCATAGGTCTTGGTGAAAGCCAGCGGACCGAACAGCCGTCCCTCTTGCGCCTCCAAAGTGAACACCGGGATGAACGACAGCGTGATGATCAACAGGCAGAAGAACAGTGCCGGACCCACCTCGGCCGCCGCTTCGGTCATTACATGCCAGTGATGTTCGCCCTTGAGCTCTTCCCCGGGGTGGGCCACGTGCCAGGCCTCGATCTTCTTGTGAGCGTTCTCGATCATCACCACCGCGGCATCGACCATGGCGCCGATGGCGATGGCAATCCCACCGAGGGACATGATGTTGGCGTTAATTCCCTGGTAGCGCATGACGATGAAGGCCATCAGTACCCCGACCGGCAGCGAGATAATGGCCACCAGGGATGAGCGCAGATGCCAAAGAAATATCCCGCAGACCAAGGCGACGACGATGAACTCTTCGAGCAGCTTGTGACTGAGGTTTTCCACGGCGCGGTCGATCAGCTTGCTGCGATCGTAGGTGGTGACGATTTCCACCCCAGCCGGCAGGCTTTTCTTCAACTCGTCGAGCTTGGTTTTGACTGCTGCGATGGTCTCGCTGGCATTCTTGCCGCTGCGCAGAATCACCACGCCGCCGACGGTTTCACCCTCACCGTCGAGTTCGGTGATGCCACGACGCATCTCCGGCCCCAGCTGGATCGTGGCCACATCGCCAAGGGTCACTGGCACGCCACCGGCACCGAGCTTGAGCGGGATTGCACGAAAGTCATTGAGGGTCTTCAGGTAACCGGAAGCGCGCACGATGAACTCAGTCTCCGCCATCTCCAGCACCGCACCACCGGTTTCCTGGTTGGCCTTGCCAATCGCCTCGGTGACCTGCGCCTGGGTGATGCCTTGGCTGGCCAGTTTGAGCGGATCGAGCTGCACCTGATACTGCTTGACCATGCCGCCCACGGTGGCCACTTCCGCAACATTGGGCAGGGTCTTGAGCTCGAACTTGAGAAACCAGTCCTGCAGCGCGCGTAGCTGCGCCAGATCGTGTCCACCCGTGCGATCCACCAGGGCGTACTGATAAATCCAGCCCACCCCCGTCGCATCTGGCCCCAACGCCGGTTTGGCACTTGCGGGCAGGCGACTTTGGATCTGGCTCAGGTACTCCAGTACTCGCGAGCGGGCCCAATACATATCGGTACCGTTTTCGAACAGCACGTACACGAAGCTGTCGCCGAAAAAGGAATAGCCGCGCACGGTTTTCGCTCCCGGTACCGAGAGCATGGTGGTGGCCAACGGGTAGGTCACCTGATTCTCGACGATCTGCGGTGCCTGGCCTGGATACGGGGTGCGAATGATAACCTGCACATCGGACAGATCCGGCAGCGCATCGATGGGGGTGCTCTGCACCGACCAAACGCCCCAGGCCGTGACGAACAGCGTCGCCAGCAGTACCAAAAAGCGGTTGGCGACTGACCAGCGAATCAGGGCCGCGATCATGGCTGGCCCCCTAGTTTTTCCAGGCGCTCAACGCGCAAACCATCATTGGTTTGGCTGACTGATACACGAACCTTGTCACCCGACTTGAGCCCCTGCATGAGCGCAGGGTCGGCTAACGGAAAGGTCATGGTCATGCCGGGCATACCCAATGTCTTGAAGGGACCGTGGGCGAGTGTGACGTCTTTGCTATTGATCTGCAGGACTTGCCCCTCCGACTCATGAAGGGCCGGGGCTACGGTGGTAGGTGCTGGAATTTTCAGCGTGCTGGCGACGATGCCCTTGAGGCTGGCCTCGGAGTCGAGCAGGAACTGGCCGGAGCTGACCACCTGTTGACCTTCTTGCAGGCCTTGCAGTACTGCCGTTTTGCCGCCGTTTTCCTGCCCGAGTTGCACCTCTACCGGACGGTAGCGACCCGCATCCTCAGCGAGCATCACAAGCGTGCGCCGGCCGGTGTGAATAACCGCCTCGCTAGGCACCCACAACGCACTTTGGTCGGTCGTGTGGTTCAGGCGCACCTGCGCCGTCAATCCGGGTCTGAGACGCTCGTCAGGGTTGGGCAGCTCGACGCGTACGCGAACGGTGCGGCTGTCCGGGTTGGCCTCGGGCAGGATTGCGCTGACCGTGCCCTTGAGTACAGTCCCCGGGAAGGCTGGCAGGCGTGCTTCGACCGTTTGCCCGACAACGATCGATCCAGTTTCCGACTCTGGAACCGCCACTGCCAGCCAGACACTACTCAAGCCATTGACGCGAGCCAGCGTCTCGCCGGCCGCCACGGTCATACCCGTACGGACATCCAACTCTTGCAGCACACCACTAATGGGGCTGGTGAGGGTCAGGTACGGCTGAGTCTTGCCGCTGCGTTCCACTTGGGTAATCAGTGCCGTTGGCATCCCGGTGAGGCGCAACCGTTGGCGGGCCGCCACCAACAAGTCGGCATCGCCATTACGTTTAAGTGCGAGGAATTCTTCCTGAGCAGCAGCCCACTCCGGTACCAGGATATCCGCCAATGGTGCATTGGCCTTGAGCACATCGCCGGCAGCACGGGCATAAACCCGCTCGACAAAACCGGCGGTACGCGCCTGGATCACGGCAACGTCCCGCTCGTTGAAGGCCAGCACACCTGTCACCTCCAGGCTTGAGGTAAGTGCCCCACGGGTGACGGTCGCCAGGCGCAGTCCCAGATTCTGTGTCAGACCCGGGTCGATGCTGATGGCGGCACCGCTGGTCGCGCCATCCGCGTATTGCGGTACAAGCTGCATGTCCATAAAGGGCGATTTGCCCGGTTTATCGAACTTCTGCTGCGGGACCATCGGGTCGTACCAATACAGCACCTTGCGTTCGTCTTGCGTCTTGGGACTCTGCTCGGCGAGCGCACCAGGCGTTGCGCTCATACGCTGCTGAGCGAACCAGTAGCCGCCTGCAACCCCTAGGGCGACCGATAAGCCAGTCAACACAGCCGTTTTCCAGATTCGAGTGCTCATTGGCTGGTGTCCCCATAGTTGAAATACAAGCGCGCGTTGGTCAGCGCTCGCTGCTCTTCGACGTCGATTTGTTTGAGTCGGGCTGCGATGAGTTCACGCCGGGCCGCGATAACAGCTGCGATGTCGCCTTTCCCGGCACGGTAGCTGGCCATGCTCAGTCCGACCTTTTCCTTGGCCAGGGGGACCAGGCTGTCCTGGCTGCGACTCACAGCACGGTTCAGACGCTCGTAGTCGGCCAGATCCGCCTCCAGTTGCTCGGTATGCTCGCGTGTAAGGGCTTCGCGCTCGGCTTCCAGTTGATTCAGCTCGGCGTGTTTGGCGGCGATCTTGGGGTTTTGTCGCGAGCCGGGGAACAGCGGCAGGTCGAAGGTGAATTGCACGCTGACCATGTCGCCGAACTCCCGTCCGCGTCGCTGGTAATCAAGCTCCCAGCTCCAGTCGGACTGCTTTTCCGACTCGGCTTCACGCACCTTGGCTTCGGCCTCGCGGGTCATTGGTGCAAACGCTGCCAGTTCAGGGTGGTGTTGCAACTTATGCGCGTAGCTTGAGGTATCGACGGGCCATTCGGGCAGACGGCCTACGGGCTGGTCATTGGCAGCAACGCCAATCCAGCGCTTGAGGGCCGCTCGGGCCTGCGCCCGCTGGCGGATCAGATCGTCCTGTTGTTCCGCTAGTTGCGCTGCCTCTTGTTTCGGCGTGACCGCATCAACAGGCTGGGCCCGACCGCCGGCGATTTGGGCGCGCACGGTATCGCTCAACAGACGATTTTCTTTGTAAAAGTCCTGGAACAGCGCCTCTTTACGCTCGACGGAATAGCTGCTGATCCAGGCCAGTGCCGTGGCCTGGCGGACCTTCAGATGTTCAACGCGACTTTCAGCTGCGGCTCGATCAACGGCCGCTTCAGCGACCTCGATACGCGCTCGGCGTTTGTCGCGATTGGGCACCTCTTGCATGACCCCAACCATCTGCATGGTCATGAAGTCCTGATCAATGCTCCAGCGATCCGGGCCACCAATGGGATAGTTCTGTACGCCCAGCAGTAACTTCGGATCGGGTAGCTCGCCGGCGGGAATGGCGGCGCTGCTGGCGGCTTGCAGTTTGGCTGCTTGGGCCGTCAGTGATGGAGCGTTGTTGTCGGCCAACCGCAAGGCTTCATCGAGGGTCAGCGGGGCGGCGACGCTCGGCAATGCCAGTACGCTTGTCGCCAAGGCAGCCACGACGGGCCAGCCTGCGCAATAACGTAGGAAGTTCATGCTCACGATTCCTGTGATGGTCCACTGCGCGCCTTGTAGACATGCACGCAGAAATGCCCTCCCGCCAAGGCAGGATGAGAACTCAGTGTGGTACAGGAATCAGGCGCGGGGCGGTCGCCATACCCCGGACGGGGTCAGTGTAGGCAGGAAATCGCTAGAGAGGGAAAGCACTACGGGGCTGGATAAGGTAACAGGAGGCTTGATGGTCGATATTTGCAGCATGCCGCCGGTCTTGCATTCCTGACCTGGCTTGCAGGGTTTGCCGTGCTCGGAGGGACTTTTCATGTCGTTACAGCAGTCCATGCCCATGTCGTCCATCATCGCCATGCCCGCCATTTTCATTGGGCACGGTTCTGTCGGAGCCTGAATGCCCGCCATCCCGCTGAGGGGAAGCGCCAAGCTAATCAGGAAAATGAGACAGCACCGCAGGTAGCGTTTCATGCGGGGGAGTCTAGTCGTTAGTAATGAACCGGACAATTATAAATCAGTCAGAAAGAGCCCTTTGGTTAGGGTTTGAGGATCAATAGGCACTTCCTCGGGTACAAGGAATCGCTGAACAGCCAAGCCCAACTCGCTCAGCCATGGAAAAAGTTACCGCTCACGGCATATCGTCTGGATCACGCTTGGTTGGATTGATCTTCTGTGTGTCATCGGTCGTTGGCGGATTCTTGTGCATGTTACTCATACAAAACACCATCGACAGCGGACACAGCAGCACCAGAAAGATCAGCGCATTCGCCGCGATCCAAGCTTGAAAAGCGGGAAACAAAACATAGGCAGCCGCCAGGATAATGGCTGCACCGATGCCGAGCTGAACCATTGAGGGTTTATTACGAGTCATGATGCTTTCCTATCGGGTAAGTCGAGAGGGGCATCATTCAGAGCGGGCCCAGATGGTTGCTCAGAGTCATCGCAATGCTGGCCAGATGCGACTCGGCCAACGTCTGAAGTACCTCTCAACTGTAAAGCTGCACCTTGTCATTGAGGGAAGGTCAAGCGGTAGTGCGCGGTATGTAATTGCTCCACCATAATCAGCACAATTTATTTTGACTGCCACGGGATTTGTGGATGCTGAAAACAATCACGGGGCTGTGAGCTACAGTTGTATTGCCTCAGCTCTATGTTCCCCTTTGGTTGAGAGCCAGGCTTTGGGTGTCGACGTTAGGCACCCTTTTAATTTCATCTGCGGTGGCTCATCCGCAGATGAGGTTGGCCGTTAGCCAGATATTCACTGGAAAGGGCTCAGTCACGATTGGAGAATGGACTATGGATCTGGGAGAGCGTCTACGCCGGGCGGTATCGATTGGATTGTTGATGGGGCTCACCCACCTGGCTGCCGGTGCCGCGACGACGGTTACCTTGATGCATGTTCACGGGCTCGCTTTCAGCCAGGATGGGCAGCAGCTTTCCATCCCCAGTCATAATGGGCTGGCAATATACCGTGATGGACACTGGAGCAAGGCACCTGGGCCTGAACACGATTACATGGGCTTTTCTGCCGGCCGTCAGGCGATCTATAGCAGCGGTCATCCCGCCAGTGGCAGTGAACTGGTCAATCCTCTCGGGCTAATCAAGAGCAGTGACGGCGGAAGCACCTGGCAGCAGCTCGGGCTTCAAGGAGAGTCGGACTTTCATCTGTTAGCCAGCGGTTTCGACAGCGGGGCTATTTACGTTTACAACACGCACCCGAATTCGAAAATGACTTCTGCGGGCTTGTACTACAGCCTGAATGACGGAGCCACTTGGCAGCATGCATCGGCGCAAGGGATGGGGCCAGAGCCGAGTGCCTTGGCGGTGCATCCCACTGACAGCAAAACAGTTGCCGTGGCGACGAGCAGCGGCCTGTTCTTATCGAGCGATGCCGGCGAGCACTTCCAACCTGTTCTCCAAAACGTTCAGGTTCTAAGCGTCAGCTTCAGCATCGACGGAAAGAACTTATGGTTCGGCAGTTTTAACAAGGTACCGCAGCTCTCGATCTTGGACCTGAAGACCCACGAGATCCGCGCCCTCGGTTTGCCCCCCCTCAATCAGGATGCCGTCGCTTACTTGGCGCAGAGTCCGACTAATGCTCAGGAGTGGGCTATGGCGACCCTCAAGCGTGACGTCTATCTCTCGCAAGACGAAGGCAAGACCTGGAAAGCCATTGCACAGGCGGGGCAAACGTTGGAATAACTCCTGAGACTGAGCGCTCCAAGGGATAGGCCAAAATTCAGTTTGTGAGTGTTGGGTCAAGCGTCCTGCATCTGATGTGTGCAGTTGTTGTATCAAAACAGCAACAGCGCATCAGCCTGCTGTGCTTCCTATCCACAACACTTTTGCTGCGCTTGCCACCCCCCCCGCACAGATCCGTACGTGCGGAACTACCGCATACGGCTCCTGCCTCGGGTGCGTGACGCGAAGCGATCCTCAGGATACGGGTGTGCATTCTTTGGGCTCGGTATGTAGTGATCTGTGAGCAACCCGAAGCGAGACCATTGCAGCCGATTTCGCTGACTGCGTCGCCGAGAGCCTGACGCCAATATCGGCATATGGCCTTCCTGAAGCCACTCAACAGCTTCAAGTTTCTTGGCACCGCGTGGTAATTGAAGTAACCACACACCACCCAAGTGAGCCATTGCCCTTTAGCCCGGATGGGGTCATGACGTCGGCGCTTCAACTCCTCTCGAATAGCCAGCAGCGTCGCACGCATTCGCTTCTTGACCGTCAGGTGCAGTATTTGAAACCCGCCGGCTCATCCAACAGTGCCATATCAGCCTCCCTTGCCCAAGGAGCCGATTAATGAGGTCCGCGACGAGGAATGGCAAGGGGCCACATGAACGGCGGTTAGGCACTGCTATAATCCCAATGGCAGCCTTGCCTCCCCGGTAATTGTGGCCAGCCAGCGCCGCTTCGACAGTTTAAAGCAACAGTTGCTCGTGAGGTGTGCCATGACCTGCGCTTTACCCCGCGCCACGCACCGGGCCTCAGGCTGCACTGGGCAGTCCTGGTATTTACGGACCTGCTGGCTGCCACTGTGCCTACTCTTGCCTTTGGCCGGGGCTCGCCTCTCGTTCGGCGCCGAGCCAACTGCTGAAACCAGCACTCGGGCGGGGTTGATCGTCTGGTCCGAGCCCAAACCGGTAGACAATGTGAGTTTCGTCGATGGAGAGGGAAAACCACGAAGCTTGGCTGACTTCCGGGGTAAGGTGGTTCTGCTCAACCTCTGGGCCACCTGGTGCGTCCCTTGCCGTCAGGAGATGCCGACCTTGGATCGCCTCCAGGCAAAACTGGGCGGCAACGACTTCCATATGGTAGCCCTCTCGCTCGATCAAGGCGGACTGCAGGTGGTACGGGACTTTTACCGGGAGATCGGTATCCAGCACCTCCAAATCTACCTCGACGAGCAGATGCAAGCCATCCAAAGTCTCGGCGCCTTCGGCTTGCCGGCCACCCTGCTGCTGGACCGCGAAGGGCGGGAAATTGGCCGCAAAGCCGGTGCGGCCGAGTGGGACAGCCCGCAGGTCATTGAGTTTGTGCAGGAAGTAATGGCCTCCACAGCGAGGAAATAGTCTGCTATGAACCTTAGCGACATCGGCATCCTCAGCGCGTTTGCAGCGGGCATGATCTCGTTCCTGTCGCCCTGTGTGCTGCCCTTGGTACCAGGCTATATGTCCTTCATCGCCGGCCGCTCGGTGGATGAACTGCAAGTCCTAGAAAGCCACCGGGAGCGACTTGCCGTGATCGGCATGAGCCTGAGCTTCGTGCTGGGCTTTTCCACCATCTTCATTGCGCTGGGGGCCAGCGCTACTGCCATCAGCCGGCTGCTGATTGCCTATCGGCAGGAGACCAACCTGATTGGCGGCATCATCGTGATTGCCTTCGGCCTGTTCATCACCGGTCTGATCAACCCGCGTTGGCTGAATATGGACGTGCGCTTCGTCCACCAGTTCAAGTCCACCGGCGGACCGCTGGCCGCCTATGTGTTGGGTATGGCCTTCGCCTTTGGCTGGACGCCCTGTATCGGCCCCATTCTGGGCAGCATCCTGACGCTGAGCGCTGCCACCGGCCGTACGGGCGCCAGTGGCGTTGCATTGCTGTCGACCTACTCGCTCGGCCTGGGTCTCCCATTCCTGCTGACGGCCTGGTTCACCAACCATTTTCTGGCCCAGATGAAGCGTCTTCGCCGTTGGAGCCGGTCCATCCACATAGGCGCTGGTGTCATTCTGATTCTCATGGGGGGCGCCATGGTGACCGGCCAATTGACCGGCTTTGCCTGGTGGTTGCTGGAGATATTTCCGGTCCTCGGCAGGATCGGCTAGCTAGCGGTACTCCTCTGGAAAATTTTTCGCGTTCAATCACTCAGTATCGAGCCTGGTAGAGATCGTTGACCGCGATCAACAAACTACTTCGCGATTGGCGCTTAGCTTGAGCATCGGTTTAGGCCTGCCTGGCTCAATACCATGTCCTTCGTTGGAGACACCAACATGAACGCTAAGCGGTTTACCTCTCTGGCCTTAAGTATATCCCTAGGGGCACACCTGGGCCTTGCCCTGGCAAGCCCGACTGGCAGCGTCTACACCGCCAACGAGCGGGCGGCGTCCATTAGCCAGGTGGACCTCGATACCGGTGTGATCAGCACGGTCGCCTTACCGATTTCCCCGCACAACGTGCAGGTTTCACCCGACGGCAGCTTGCTTTTGGTTGTTGGGATATCCGGACATGCCGGACATTCGAGTGGTGAAAAGGCCAGTGGACAGTTGCTGGTATTCAGTACCACCGCTCTGGATAGACCGCAGTTCAGCCTGCCGGCAGGCGATCACCCGGCTCATGTGGTCACCGACGCCACTGGGCAGCGCGCCTTTGTTACCGATTCCGCCGCCAATCGGGTGCGGGTCTTCGACCTCAAACAGCTGGTCGAACTACCTGGCATTCCGACTGGGCGCTATCCCCATGGGCTGCGCTTGAGCCCCGATGGCCAAACACTCTACGTCGCCAATATGCGCAGCGATAGTGTATCGCTTATCGACGTCGCCACACTCAAGGAGACTGCGCAAATTCCAGTGGGTAAAGGTCCTGTCCAAGTGGGCTTTGCCCCCGACGGCCACCTGGCGTTCGTGTCGCTCAGCGCCGCGAACCAACTTGGCATCATCGACACAGCCAGGCGCGAGGTGATCGGCAAGGTTGATGTGGGCCGTACGCCGATCCAGATGATGGCCACCGTTGACAGCCGCCAGGTCTATGTCGCGAACCAAGGCAGTGACCAGAACCCGGACGATCGAGTCTCCATCGTCGATCCCCAAACGCGCAGAAGCATTGGCACCGTGACCACCGGCCGGGGCGCCCATGGTGTGGCCATCAGCACAGATGGCGCTTATGTGTTTGTCAGCAATATTGAAGCGGGCACCGTATCCGTAATTGATACGAAGAGCCGCAAGGTCGTCGGCACACACAAGGTCGGTGCTGGCCCGAACGGGATCAGCTACAAGCCGCCGAAAGCCGAATAGCCCTTCGATATGCCGTGGGGGATGGCACCAAAACTAAGTCCTGAAGCATGGATCGGGTCGTTTGAACGACGTAAGAGCGACCTGACTACGACTCAACCGATACCGGAAACTTCCAAGACGAACATAACGGGCCTCTCATGTTAAAGCGGCATCTCTTGCCGCACATGCAGCTTCGACCTTGACATGATAGGGGAAACCACAGAATTCGGAAAAAATCGTACGGTAAGCCCCAGGCTGTCAAGTTTAGGTCATAGAAAGTGTTAAGCGATCGTTGATCGGTAATCCAGCCGGCCGGGGGCTTGTTTGTGTTGACCAGGCGCTGGCCATGCGTGCGTCCAGGTCAAAAAGCCCCCAAAGTGTCAGTAAGGATTAATGCAGATCCGTGCCGAGCTGTTGATCTGGTACTGACTTACGCAACGATGGGAGCAGGCGTAAGCAGCGCGACACACTCCTCGATGACATATTCCGGAATGCTCTCGAATTTATGCGGGTTGAGCTGCATCACGTATTCATTCTCGATGTGATAGGACTCGTTGATGAATTTGCGGATGACGCTGTCGTCGTGCTCATCATTGATGAGCCGGAACAGCTGGATTTTTTCATAACCCACAGCGGTCGCGTAAAACTTAGCCTTGATGGCCTCCACGTCCTTCACCTCAGCCACCAGGGCAATGTAATTAAAGTCGGCGATATGCTTGTCGCGGATTAATGACTCGGCATCTGCCTGTTCGGCAGCCGTCATGTCCCGAATAGAAGACCCTGACTGAATTGTCGGTGTATCCCTTCCCTTGAAGAGGCTAGCAAGCAGGTTGTATTCCAGGCCTGCGTCGTCCAGCAGCTCGAAGTGTCGTCGCAGGTAGATTGTCTTCAGGAGGGTGTCGGTAAGTGCCTCGATATTAACTTTGCAGATTTTGGCGAAGGTCTGGATATCGTTCCTCTCGATCGGAACCTCCGTTACAACCCCGACGCGCGAAGATAAGAAGCAAGCAGATGGTTCGGCGGCTTTGAATATGGCGTTGGTGCTTTTTATGACATCAATCGCGGGTTCGATGTCGTGGGTGAGCATCAGCGTGGTTATGCCGCGCAGACTGGCCTTACCCCGGAATAGCTCCTGGAGGATCGCAAATTTCTTGTTCTTGTCGAAAGATGAGATCGGATCATCCAATACGACCAAATCCGGTTTTTCGCTAAGGACCTGGTGCATGAATAGTACAAGCGCAAATGCGTTTTTTTCGCCGTAGCTCAGATGACGTGAGGCCGTCTCTATGTAATTCACCTGGTCTTTGTGGATTAGCTTCATTTTGTAGGATTCTGGTTCGGCTACGATTTCAACAACGTACTTGTAGCCCGCAGACTTCAGGAAACCATTGATACTGTTCTGGTTGTCCTCGATGCTTTTTTTAATTTTCGCTTTGTGTCGATTGATTTTCCCTTTGAGGCTACCAACTTTCCCAATCAAGTCGTCGAGCTGAAGGTTGATAGGGTCAACGGTCTTGCGCGTCTCCTCGGAGTCAAGCTTGTCGATCAAATTGAGCTCAATTTTCAACGGTGTCAGTTGGTCGCCAACTTCTTCGAAATCGCGCAGAGAGAAGAAAGATATAGTTCGCAACCCCTCCAGCTTGTTGATCAATGCATCAATGTCCGCTTTGAGGCCCGTCAGGAAACTTTGCTCCTCCGCCTGCAATTCAACCTTTGCCTTTGTCACATTCTCTAGATTCTCCCGGCACTTCTCGCTGAAATATTTTCCCAGCCTGTCGATGATTCCTCGAAGGAGGTTAATGTGCCCGACGGTGTTGGAGTCATACTCTTTTTCGACGGCCAAGGCTGTGTCCTTCTGTTCTGCGCTAGTCAGCGCTATTGAACAGTAGGGGCAGCTATCTGCTAATTGTAGAAATTCATTGCCTTTTACCTGCCATGCGATCCATTTGGCGGGTTCCTGACTTTTAATAAACGTCGAAAATGGTTGCAGGACATCAGGAATGTTTTCCAGCTTATTGCCAGTTCCGAATGCCTTGTGAATCTTGCTTGTCTTGGGAATGGCTCCTGTCTTGGATTTTCCGAAGGCCTCCCGTAATTCTTTCAGGTCGGTTACGACTTGCCCGATTTCAGCATTGTCGGAAAACGCTTTTCGGATACCCGAGAGCAGCGTATCGATATCGGCCATCTCCGCCAGATATTCCGGCGTTCTGATGAAAATCTCGAAACTATTTTTCACAATCTCATCTTTTTGAAAGACGAATTGCTGCACATAATTGTCGTCAAAAACGAGGACTTTCCTAAGTTGGTCCACTCCCCGAACCTCCGGGGCTGGCATATCAGGCTTGCCGCGGTGCTTGAAAGGGATTAACTCCTGGAGAGAGCCGTCAGCACGAATATGGCTGATGATAGCTTTCGCAATAGTGCTTTTTCCAAGGCCGTTTGGCCCAAATTTGATATTTAGCGCCCCCTCAGAAATAACTACATCTGCGCGGTCAATACTGTTGCAGTTGAGTACGGTAACCGTGTAGTTAGCCATGCGTCCCCCTTAATTTTGAACAGAATAGGCATCTAAAATTAGCCGCAAATTCTTCCAATCGCCCGTTAATGTACGATTTATTTAATTTCGTAGATGGGAATCTCACAAAGTCGGAGATTTTTGTACGTTAAGCCGCGCGATACAGTTGTAAGCCTCAATGGATATAGCTTGTGTCCAGTTGAAGTACACCTCAAACGGGCGTCAGGTGGGGCACTGGCGCAGTGTCAGAATAGGGTTGTTTCTGCATTTCCTGACGGCTCGCTTTCAACTTCTATGACCTAAACTTGACAGCCTGGGGCTTACCGTACGATTTTTTCCGAATTCTGTAGCCTCCCCTGATAGGAAGGTCAACCCCGGCTGGGGTTTATTCCGGCCCCAGAAGCTCCGACATGACCTGAGCTGGTTGTAAGCCTTTCTGCATTTGCAGGCGGCCCTTTGAATCGCGATAGACGATCGTGGGCGTTGCCTCGCTGCCCAGCCCAGTCATCAGCGCAAGATTGGCGTCGAGTTGCTCCTGAACATTGCTGGGCACCGTTTCAAGAGCTTTGAGTAAGCTCCCGCCACCGGCCACCTCATGCTGTTTCAGCGCGGCTTCTGGTTGCTTGTCCGTCAACAGCGCCGCGGACTTGCCGGCACTGTCGGGACTGAGCAGGCCCACCATGATGTGGCGCAACTGAACCTTGCCGGACTCAACCCACGGGCGCGCCTTGTGCCAGAACTTATTGCAGTAGGGACAGTTCGGATCATCGAACATGTAGACGATGCGTGGGGCATCTTTGCGCCCATCGGCAATCCAGGTGCTCTTTTCCAGACGTGCCCACACCTCCTTGGCCATCGGTTCGTAGATCAGACGCTCCAGCGGTGCACCCGTCAGATCCTCACCCTGGGCATCGAACAGGGTGCCAATCAGGACGTGCCGGCCATCGGCCATGAGGTACAGAGCCAGCCCTTGCCCGTTATAGCGCGCGGCATAGCCTCGCAGACCACCGGGTGCCGCGAACTCGCCCACGATGGTGGCTCCGCGAGCCTCAAACGCTTTGATGGGCGCTGGCAACTCCTCCGCCTGCGTAACCGAGACGAGCAGTGAGCTGACAAGGGCGAGCAACAGGGGGAGGTACTTGTGGCGCAACATGGCTGATGCCTCTCTCGCGCAGAATCGCCAGGGCCCCAGCGAGTACCTCGGGGGATATCTCACCAATCAGGTACGACCTGGCGACTGGTCACACCCGGTATCTTCGCGCCGCTTGCAGAGACTTGGTAGCGGACCGGTTTAGTCAATGGTAGTACGCCGCAGGTGCATGGACGACTCTCCCTGCACAAGCCCAGAGGCGCAAACCCACTTCATACCGCACAGCACAGCGCCTTGAGAACAGCGCGAATCGCTGTGGAAAGGTGCATAAAACCTAACTCACGTTGCCGCTATCAAACCAAGGCCGGGCCGGATACCTGCTGAGAGGC
Source organism: Pseudomonas sp. C2B4 (assembly GCF_013359695.1). Taxonomy (GTDB): domain Bacteria; phylum Pseudomonadota; class Gammaproteobacteria; order Pseudomonadales; family Pseudomonadaceae; genus Aquipseudomonas. The sequence continues at coordinate 11,004 of NZ_JABFMU010000009.1, read as the reverse complement.
CGGGATATAGCAAGTGGAAATACTGTCCAACTGCTTGATGACGAGAGATGAAATTGGGTTAGCCTTGCGCCGGTAGGGCACTTGATGAACGGAGCACGAGCGATGTCGCCGATCGAGAACACCGAGGAAAGTTATGGAGTGATCGCGATCCTGTTCCACTGGTCGATGGCTCTTCTTGTTATTGGCCTTGTAATATTGGGTCTCTACATGGTCACGCTTCCTGATGTCGGTTTTAATACGGAAAAGATCTACCTGATTTTCTACCATAAGGCGTTCGGCATATTGGTGCTAATGCTACTCGCACCGCGTTTGGCATGGCGTTTAACTCAAATACTGCCGCAACTGGCTGCACACCTGCCTGACTGGCAAAAAATCGCCGCTCAATTTGTCCATCTTTCCTTTTATGCACTGATGTTCACCTTGCCGATGACTGGATGGCTCATGTCTTCCGCCGCTGGCATTCCAGTATCGCTCTTTGGTCTATATACGCTGCCTGATTTGATTCGTTACGACGGCTATCTGTTACAGCGATTCATCGACATTCACAAATGGTTGGGTTACACGCTCTGTTTTTTCATATTGATTCATATGAGTGCGGCACTGTGGCATCACTTTGTTTTCAAGGACGATACCTTGCGCAGAATGCTGCCTTAATGTGCTTTCTCGACTACAAATTTGGCTAATTCCCGCAATAGCTTTCCCGTGGCCTCATTGGCCGCCACGACTCCCGCATAGGGGGTCCTTTCCCGCATGGGTTCCCGAACCGACAATTCCTTGGTAGCGATAACTTGATTCGTTGCCTCGCGGCTCAGATAGAAGCGCATCGCGAGTTGCAGCATCGCGGGGTCCGAAGTGAAGTCCTGCTTAAGCTCCAGGATTTCGCTGCGAAGCGCAAAAGTGTGGCGGCCGAAGTGAGGGGACGGTAGAACCTCGCTGAAATGGTGGGTTTGCCGAAGTGTCTCGACGATTAAAGGTTGAATCATCTGCGATGGCGTTGCCCCCCATTCGTTCTGGCTGAAATATGCGATTTCATAAGCCTTTGTCGTATAGGCCATCTGCGTTATGGCATAGATAGGCTCAGTCTCGGGGGGCAAGACCAGAAGGGTCGCGGAGTGGGTCTGTTCGCTGGGTAGATTGAGCGGGATGGAGTTCAGCACATATTTCTTCGTATCAATCTTGGCCGGGGAGAGCAAGGCGCAGCCCGATAGCAAGACGACGCATAATGCGATGAGAGCCGCCCTGCCTATGGGAAATTTCATTTTTTTTCCCCCGGTCCGGGTGGCGGTGGCGCGGAACCACGAATCAGGATTGAGGGGTCTCGATTGATCTTGGCCGTTACCGTAGAGAGGGAACTGGTCAGATTTTCAAGGTCGGACAGGGCCTTGTGCGCTTCCGGCAAGAGTTGAGTAGAGAAGGAACTGGACAGATTTTCAAGGTCGGACAAGGCCTTGTGCGTTTCCGGCAAGATTTGCACCTGGAGCGCTCTCACGGTGTCATGGCTCAATTTCAGGAGCGGTTCAAATCCATGACTGGCGCGCTCGATATTGGCAACGATAGCGTCCAGCTTCTTGGTATTTTCAGCCAGTGCCTTGGTGACTTGCTGCATGTTGTCGGCTGATTGCTTCAGCGACACAATAGTCTTCTCGTCGAATAGCGATTTCAGCACTTGGGCCAGTGCCTGGAAATTTTCGTTTACCTGATTTATCGACGTATCGAGCGTCACGATTTTCGAGGGTGCCGTCGGAATGATCGGATAAGGCTCGCCCGGCCATGCGGTCAGTGGTACCGAATTGGTGCCGACGTCTTCGAGAGCAATGTATACGTAGCCGGTAAATCCTCGTGTTGCTAGTCCTCTGGAGGTAATCGTCGCCACACTGGTCGAACTAACTGGGACAGTCTTGTCGATATTCAACACGATGGCCACTGAATGCGGATTGACCAGTCTGATGCTTTTCACCTTTCCCACATCTACGCCGTGGAACTCAATCGGGGCATCGATCATGAGGCCAGAGACCGACTCTTGGGTATAGATCTGATAGGTTGTGTATTGGCTTAATGAAAAGAAATACCAGATCGCCCCGATGACAATCGAGATAAGCAGGAACGCCACAAACGCGAGCCTTGCCTTCGTGTTGATGCGGTTTTGCATTGCGCATCGCCTCCAGGAGTTGGGGATTAGCATGGGTTCGTGCGAAATCCTCCTTATATGCACGTAAGCTTTAGAGGTGGTGTTGGTGCAGATGGAAAATTGACCCAGGGTGAGTTGCTGATTTTTGCCTCAACAACGGTAAACAAGCTTATAAGCCGAGCAGTTTTTGAAGATTTCTGACTAGCTCCCCACAGGCATTCGTACATCCAGGCACTGACGCCCCAAGAGGAACCCGCAGGAAAAGGCATCCAGTTCCGCGACGGTTGCCACGGCTGGCCTAGACCCAATCGCAGCCAGGTTTTCCTCGGCACAGGCGACGGTCAAGACTCCAGGCGCCACCACCGGCCGCAACCAAGTATAGAAAAATGAAGCAGAACAGGATCGCCGGCTCACCGTTATTCAGCAGCGGGAACAGCCCTTTGGGGGCGTGCCCGATGAAATAGGCGAAAGCCATTTCTCCGGACAGGATAAAGGCCACCGGGCGCGTGAAAAGGCCGAGCACTAGCAGCAGTCCGCCAACCACTTCCAGCACTCCGGCAAAGCCGATCAGGGAAAACAGGCTCAACTCATCGAAAAAAGCGACATGCGGAAATCCAAATAACTTGGCGGTACCGTGTTGGAGGAACAGGAAGGCCGTAATGATCCGCAGGACACTAAGCAGGCGTGGTGCCCAAACCGTGTTGAGTTGGGAAATGAGGGCAGACATCAACTGATCTCCTGAGCGAGGTTGAGCGTTGGATGCCACTTAGAAAGGCCGTAGTGGACTGCGCAAGACTAATTGTAGTCGTCGGGGGAAATATCTGGACCAAGTTGGGAAATCTAGCTTGTAGTAGTCAACCCATCCCGGACAGTAGGTTAAGTTTTGCTTCGGCCACCGCGGGGGAGTAGCCCTTCATTGAATTGATGCGGCCTGATCCAGTTGTAGCGATGCATCAGGTAATGGCTGATGTCCCGCTGGGCCTCCTGCTCCGTCACCCTCCTGCGCTATTTGGCAGTTTCATCCCTCCTGCAACCGCGCTGAGTCCTCCGGCAGCGACCGCGCCCAAGAACACCACGAGGAACTCTACCAATCGCTGACGTGGGATCGCGGCAAAGAGATGGTCGACCATAAGCGTTTTACGGTGGCTACCGACATCAAGGTCTACTTCTGCGACCCTCATCGTCCCTGGCAACGGGGAACGAATGAGAACACCAACGGGCTGTTAAGGCAGTACTTCCCGAAAGGAACCGACCTGGCGGAGCACTCGCAAGCCACGCTCAATGAAGTAGCAAGGCAGCTAAATAGCCGCCCTCGAAAAACACTAAACTACGAAACGCCCGCTGAACGATTTAGCCAATCTGTTGCATCGACCGGTTGAATCCACAGTTGAATGCGGCCCTTCGTGACAGGCAGAAAACGGCCAAAAGCGGGCACGACAGTTCGGCAATGCTGCGCGGGGCTCGACTGGTATTGTCCTTATGTCTAAGTGGTTAAGGTCATGCAAGCAATAGGAGGCGTGCTACCATATCGCCACCTTATTCTAGAAGTTATTTCTGCTCTCAGGTAATCGCCATGGACGATGTAGTAGTAACGCATTCGGATGTGTACCAGAGCTGGCAAAACCATCTCTTCAATTTCAGTCTCGACGATCCCAAGACGAACGCACCCGGGCTGAGAAAGCCGCAACTGGCTGCGCTTTATGCCACCCTGGGGCACCTGGTGGTTGACCCCTCCTCGACCGCCACGGTGGTCATGCCGACGGGTACAGGGAAGACCGACACCATGCTCGCGCTGATCCTCGCTGCGAGGATGGCCAGAAGCTTGATCCTGGTTCCCTCGGACGCTCTCAGGACGCAGTTGGTGGGCAAATGCACAGAGATGAAGACGCTCCGTACCGTGGGGGCAGTATCGGACACGGCACGCAATCCCATTGTTGCAGCCATCGATTCTAAGCTGTCTGAGGCGCAGGTTGCAGAATTGGCTACTGCCAACATCATTGTGGCCACTCCCCAGGCCCTGCTGCTATTCGAAGACGCCGCCTTGGGCGTGCTGGTGAACATGTGCAGCCACCTGATGATCGATGAAGCTCACCATGTCGTGGCAGCCAGTTGGAACCGAATCAAAACCGCCTTCAGGGGCAAACCTTGTATTCAGTTCACAGCGACGCCATTCCGAGAGGATGGTCTGGCTCTGGCCGGCAAGATCATCTACAACTATCCGCTCCGGGATGCGCAGCTTGATGGCTATTTCAAAGGCATCGAGTTCCATCCGGTACGAGAATACAACCTCAAGCTTTCTGATCAGGCCATCGCAGACAAGGCTGTTGAGCTACTCAGGGCTGACCTCAAGGCCGGGTACAACCATTTGATGATGGTGCGGGCCAAGTCGCACAAGCGGGCGACAGATCTGTTTGAGATTTACAAGCAGCACGCCGACCTGACGCCAGTCCTGATTCACAGCAATGTGCCGAACCAATCCAGGGTGATGGCTGAGATCGTCAAGAAGAAGCACCGGATCATCGTCTGCGTCGACATGCTTGGCGAAGGCTTCGATATGCCCGAGCTCAAAATCGCCGCCATTCATGATCAACACCAAAGCCCTGCGGTGACGCTCCAGTTCATTGGCCGGCTGACGAGGGTTGATGCCTCTCTTGGTGATGCCAAGTTCGTGGCGAACATTGCTAACCAGAAGACCGACCACCAGATGGCCGACCTCTATAAGGAGAGTGCTGACTGGGGTGCAGTCATTCGCAACGTGAGCGAGCAAAAGATCGGCCGGGAGATTGAGAAAGCGGACTTCAACGAGCAGTTTGCTGACGGTGACGATGCCCAGGTGATTTTTGGGCTGAACCCGACCCCCAAAATCAGCGCCGTGGCGTACCACGTCTCTCCCAAAGACTGGACACCGCAGCGAGCGCAGGGTCTGGATGGGCGCAGAGAAACGCTGCAGTACATCTCGATCAATGATCAGGCCGATACCGTCATTGCCGTGACTCGGCGAGAGACGCTGGTTGGGTGGGCTCAGACCGAAGAGATCGTCGATACCAACTGGAATCTGTACATCGCTTTCTACAACAAGGCGCAGAAAACCCTATTCATTCACACGTCGGGTGACGACACCCAGGCGACTCGCTTTCTCAACCTAGTGGCCAAAGACTCTCGTCGCATCAATGGTGAACCGACCTTCCGTACGCTCCACGACATTAAGCTGATGAAGCTACAGAACGTTGGCCTGTCCCGCGCCCGGAAAGACCTGCGGTTCACGATGCACGTGGGCCGCGATATCAACCAAGTGATCAGCGACATCGAGAAGGGCAATGCGACAAAGTCCAACATCTTCGCCACCGGTTTTGAGGATGGAGAACGAACCACCATAGGCTGCTCGCATAAGGGCAAGATCTGGGAGATGAACTCCTCTCCGATCAACTACTGGGTCGATTGGTGCAAACGCATGTCAGTCAAACTCAACGACAACACCATCGACCCTGCTGACGTACTCAAAAATGTCATGCGTGTTGACCAAATCAAGGACAGATGGCCAGAAGGCCTGTTCTACGCGGACTGGCCTGTGTCGATCGCGATCGAAAACGAGCAAAGGATCTCGCTGTATATTCAGGGAGAGACTTTCAACCTTCTCGACGTTGAGCTTGGTAAGCCTGAGTACAGTGGCGCGCGGACGCTGGAGATCCCCGTCTTGGTCGCGGACAACGATGGAAAGGAGCGTCGCCTCACTAGCATCGCCATCAAGTTGTTGGAGGATGGATACAAGACCTCCTGCCCAGGTGTGAAGATCCTTTACCCTCACGAAATGCCACTGGACTCCTACCTGGATGCAGAGCCGCTTGTATTGCTCAAGGTCGACGGTTCCATGGTGCAAGGCAACTACCGTCAGTACTCGCTCAACAGCATGGATGTAAAACTGCCTGCCGGTTTGCTCGAACCCTGGGATTGGGGAACGACGAAAATCCATCAGGAGTCCATGCGTGCAGAGCGACGTAAGGACTCAGTACAAGGCTTCACCTTTGACAAGATCGCTGATGACTACTCCATCGTCTTCAACGATGACGGCAAAGGCGAAATTGCTGATCTGGTGGCAATTAGGGAAAATAAGGACGCCATCTACGTCGACCTTTACCACTGCAAATTCTGCCCTATGACGGATGGCGTGGCCGCGCCTGGGGCGCGGGTCGCCGACGTCTATGAGGTATGCGGTCAGGCGTCGAGATCGGTGAAATGGCTGTACACGGGCGATAAGTTCTTCAACCGACTGATGGATCGCTACCAGCAATCACTGCTGAAGGACTTCGACAGAATCCTGAAAGGCACGCCTCAGCAGCTGGAGATACTGCGCAACAAATGCCACGACCATGAGCTGATTTTCAAATTTGTGATCGTCCAACCCGCGATATCAGCGAAGAAGGTGTCGAAGGAGCAGTTGGCCGTCTTGGGAACGAGCTACTCATACATCAAGAGCATCTCGGGCTCGGACATCAAGGTCATTGTTAGCCCTTAATTGACTTGCACCAGCGGAATTGCAGCTGATTCCGCTGATGTCATGCTGTGATCCACGCCTCCGACACCGACTTCGCTTTTGCCATCACAAGCTTGTGGCAGCCTAAAGCGTCCTAAATTTCTAAGGTACTCGATGACCGCTTTTGGCCGTCAACTGCCCTCCATGAACGGCAGCTATGGGTTGTAGATTCAACCGGTCGTGATGGGCACCTACCAGTCTTCAGTTGAGGAGCAAAAAACGGGGCCGAATGTACCTATCCCCACTTTTTTCGCTTGCTCTTCAATACGCCCAGCCTGCAGCACATCGTGCTTAGTAGGAAAGTGGCGTAAAAGGAAATAAGCGTTTTGTCTAACGCGTTCGGGCACTTCTGTGTCGCGAGCAAGTTCCGTCAGGAACGCATGAGTTTGTGCGACGGACCTGCTCCGTTCAAATGGCATCGTCATTTAAGCCTCCACGCGTTGAGGTCGTCAGTCCAATACAAGGCGACCAGATTCGGTCACCTATAGTCGTTCTATAGTCGCTCTATAATCGCTCTATAATTCCCTATAAACCTGCGTCGTAAGCGTCCGCCTGTAGCGGTCTAATGGGCAGATCAGAAACACGTGTTCGAAACGCAGCTTCAAAGCTCAAGCTTCCTGGTCTTACCCGCCTCTATCCTTTCGAGCAGCATCGACAGTACTTCGGCGGCAGCCCCCATCAGCATGAACTCCTTCGGTTCACCCATTGCAACGTCGACCTTGTTCACATGAATGACCGAAGCTCCAGACGCCAACGCAAGATCGGGAAGGCCTGCGGCAGGCATGACGATCCCGGAGGTGCCGACTGAGACCAGCAGATCGCAATCTTTCACCAACTGCACCGCAGTTTTCCAAGCCTGGGGCGGCAAATCCTCTCCGTACCAGACCACCGCAGGACGCATCTTGCCATTACACCGCTGACACCTAGGAGGCTCGATCAGGGCACCCTCATCCGGTATAGCTGATTGATCTGGTGACACAACCGCAGGCCGATGGCAGGCGAAGCACTTGGGCATTGCCAAACTGCCATGCAAATGCACCACATTTAAAGAGCCTGCTCGCTCATGGAGGTCATCAATATTCTGGGTGATAACAGAAACCTGGCGCTGTGGGTTAGCGATGCGAGGGATTGCAAGATGCGCAGCATTTGGCTCTGCCTGAGCTACTCGGAGCCTCCGCCACATATACCATCCCCATACCAGTGTAGGGTTGTCCCGAAAGGCCTTGGCCGTCTCTAAATCCCTCGGATCGAACCCTGTCCAGATTCCAGAAAGTTTTTCGCGATACGTGGGGATACCACTATCGGCGGAGATACCAGCGCCAGTGAAAAAGACCACCTTCTTGGCTTTCTGTAGTAGGTCTACAGCTTGCTCTATGACAGTCATGGTACCAATCTGCTCCTAGCTTACCGCTTTACATTCACTGAGCCGTCGCTGAGGATTTTTGAGTACATGGCGCAGCCTCTCAGCTTCTCGTTGATATCTTATCTTTGTGTTTAGGGCAACCGCGCTCCCGTAGAGATGGTCAGAGCAAGGCAAATGAGATGGCAGAAGCCGCCGTGACTCAACGGGTCATACAAATGTGCTGCTTCAGCTGGTATCCAACTGCCGAGTTTGAGACAGGTGAGCACGACGGATTCGGCATCATTACCGCTAACAGCGCCGCCGGGAATGGTTGACATCCACGACCGCCGATCCGTGGCAATGTCGGAAAAACTGGCCCAGTAATGGTTGGATCCTACGACACCCGCGCAGAACAGATGGTGCTGCTACATCGCAAATCTTCGGAGACCTTCGAGTGGTTCAAAGTTGACCGTGCGATTGACAGCGTATGCAATCAAGGGCGTGCGCTCATCGAACCGGCCGAGCAGATCCAAGGCGGTGACTACCAGGGTAACGGTTGAACGCTTGGGATGATCTTCACTGCGGCATCCAATAAATGTCCCGGAGGAAAACCAGTCGAATATAGCGGCTCCGAGTAACTGAGATCAGCTAGAGCCCTATTTCGGCCAGCTCATTTCGGATCCTTTCAAACAACTGGTCCTTGTCGGCATCCTCATTTGATGTGAGGTAGCCAGCAACAATTATGCTTATCGGATGAACTCCGAGAACATCTGCCATCTGCTCGATTTTGTCTAGCGACGCACTGCCTCTTCCTGCTTCAAGGTTGCTTATGTAGGGTTGGCTCGGACCTAAGCTTTCCTGCGAAATGTCTCTCTTGAGTCGATATGACTTGATGGAGGTGCCAATGGCCCGCTTGAGTTCCAATCGCATGAATACTTCTCGCAAAAGGAACGATAAGGCCGGTCAAAGCATTTTTGTTCTATACTGCGCACAGTATAAACCGGCTTCTCTGCCTGATTTTTCTTCTGAGAGGAGGTGCATCTTCAAGCAACTGGAATCGGCTGTTGCCATCCACCTTTTCGAATTTTCGTTAAACAGATCCTCAATCCGCCACTGCGAAAGGCCACGTTTGCCTGGCATTTCGTTCTTTGTAGGATGTTCATTGTGAGTGTTGATAAGACCTTCGGTGCACTGGAGGCTGAGGGTCAACCAAATTGAGAGGGAAGCTTTACTGACGCCCGGCCACAGTCAAAAGCCGATGAGTTTCCTGAGTTACGGCACATTTACCTCTCTCTTGCACGGCTTCGACAAAAAACTTCGCTCTGTTTGGGGCGTTTGTCGCGTCGACAGTGGCTGTAAAGGGAGCAAGCCAAGCGGAAGCAGGCATTGTGTTAGCGAGATTGATACGTCTATGAAAACGAATTCACCACGGTTACCCGCTTTCATCGAGTTACCAGAGCGCGTGTTGCTTGCAGGCGGAGCGCTTTTTGTCCGCCTGCGAACACTCGATGAGCTGGATGAATTTTGGTTTAAGTATCGGGAAAAATTTGCCTTCGCCTGTGAGGGAAAACTCTCCGATCAGCCTACTTTTTTACACGAGTACGAATGGGTATTTGGCTCGACGAAGGCGGCAGTGGTGCGCACGGTTTTACGCTGGGGGCAGTCAGGCATCGACTGCGAATTTTATGATTGGGCCAATAGTGATCCTCAAATGCATGAAATGTTTTTTCTGGATCGCGATGCAGACCGCGATTCCATGATTCAAAAGGGCATTTGGTCAGAAATGGATGAGACGAATTTTCGCGCCGATTCGGTTCGTCGATCTGCCGCGACATATCGTGGATGGTGGCGCTTTTGCAATTTGCCCAGTGGGTACAGTTCTAGCGAGTGGCTGAGTGGCGGCCAGGGCCATGAGGAGTTGATCGATCCTCGCATGCCCTATGAAGAGGTTGCGACCACCCTCCTAGAGCAAACCTTCGATGAGTGGCGACAATCCGATTTTGGGGAACTCGAATCGCATAATGTTGAGAGCGTCGACGAGCTTATCCAGTACTGGAAGAATGAGCGCGCGAAAGGAGAGGGTTATTATGGTGAGGAGAACCAGGTCCCTTGAGGGCTGTAACCGAGATAAACTTCACGTGTTGATGCGCGTTCGAATCTTTTGAACATCACCGCGTCGGTCAAAGAAGTCGACAGCGTGGAGGTGCGGCAAGCTTTTGACCGATCCTAAGGCGCTTTCAAATTTTGAGCCTTACGTATCTACGCGCCAAACCTAAAAAGGAAGACCTTGTAGTGGTCTAATGAAACCGGACACCCATTTAGGCGAGAATGCTCGCCAGATAGAGGTGTCTGATGACCAAGCAACGTCGTTCCTTTTCCGCTGAATTCAAACGCGAGGCCGCAGGCCTCGTGCTCGATCAAGGCTACAGCCATATCGAGGCCTGCCGCTCGCTCGGGGTGGTCGAGTCCGCGTTGCGCCGCTGGGTTAATCAGCTCCAGCAGGAGCGCACCGGTGTTACTCCGCAGAGCAAGGCGTTGACGCCTGAACAGCAAAAAATCCAGGAACTGGAAGCTCGAATCGCTCGACTTGAGCGGGAGAAATCCATTTTAAAAAAGGCTACCGCGCTCTTGATGTCGGAAGAGCACGAGCGCACACGCTGATTGATCAGTTAAGCGCCCAGGAGCCGGTCGATTGGCTTTGCACGGTCTTTGACATTACTCGCTCGTGTTACTACGCCCACCGCCTCAGACGCCGAACTCCGGACGTTGAGCGGCTTCGGTTGCGCAGTCGGGTCAATGAACTGTTTACGCAAAGTCGAAGCGCCGCCGGTAGTCGCAGCATCGTGTCGATGATGCAGGAAGATGGCGAGCAAATCGGGCGGTTCAAGGTGCGTGGCCTAATGCGGGAACTGGAGTTAGTCAGCAAACAACCCGGCTCACATGCCTATAAACAAGCGACGGTCGAGCGGCCGGATATTCCGAACATCTTGAATCGAGAGTTTG
>NZ_JABFMU010000099.1 GCF_013359695.1 Pseudomonas sp. C2B4 | reverse complement strand
ATTCAACATCAATGTGACTGACCCACCGCTTTCGCGAGCAGGCTCGCTCCCACAGGGATCAGGCTCAACTGACGCGAATCAGTACCCCTTGAAATCCGGTTTGCGTTTTTCGGCGAAGGCGCGCACGCCCTCGGCCATGTCGTAGGAACGCTGGTGGTTGCGCAATTCCAGCAGTTCCTGGCGCAGGGCATCGGCGCGGGACTTGTCGGCGGCTTCATCGGCCACTTTCTTCATCTTGCGCAGCACCAGAGGGCTTTTTCCGGCGAGCTTGTCGCCCAGGGCCTGGACGCGCTCGACCAATTCGCCATCGGCCACCACTTCACTGACCAGGCCATAGTTCTTCATGTCCTGGGCGGGCAGGGCGTCACCGGTGAACAGCATGTACTTGGCGATGTTCTGCGGAATCTTGCGCGGCAATACAGCCGCGCCACCGCCGCCGGGGAACACGCCAAAGTTGGAGTGGGCATCGCCGAAGCGCGCGCTTTGGGCGGCGATCACCAGATCACAGCACAGCACGGTTTCCAGGCCGCCGGCCAGGGCCAGGCCGTTGACTGCGGCGATCACCGGCTTGGGAAACACACGCAGCGCATCGAAGAAACTGACGATGGTGTCCAGCAGGTCTTTCTCACCGGGCTGCGGGGTGCCGCCGGCCTTGAGGTCCGCACCGGCGCAGAACGCCGGGCCGGTAGCGGTCAGGGCCACCACACGAACCTGGTCGTCGTGTTCCCAGGCGTTCAGGCGGGCGGTCATGGCCTCCAGCATTTCACGGTTCAGGGCGTTCATGGCTTTCGGACGGGTCAGGGTGATCCAGCCCACCTGGCCCTTGATTTCAAAAGAAACGGACTCGCTCATCTCCAATCCTCGATCTCATGCAATTGACGTTTCTGTCCGGATTGAAAAGTACGCAAGTCTTCAGACCCTATCCCCCCCCCTTGCGGACGGGGCGAGCACCCCTTCGTCTGTTGCAGGATGGGCGTCACATCAAGGCAATAAGCCCAGGGCGGAGATTCAATAATGCATACAAATGTCATCAACGCCGGTGATCTGCTGGTCGCCACCAAGTTCTCGCCGCCGCGCCTGAATGCCCGGCATATCCCGCGTGCCCACCTGCTTGGACGCTTGCGCGAATCCCAGCATTGCAGTGCAACCCTGATTACCGGCGGGGCGGGGTTCGGCAAAACGATTTTGCTCGCCCAGTGGCGCCTGGAATTGATGAAAGCGGGGCTGGACGTGGCCTGGGTCTCGTTCAGCCAGGACGACCGGCAGTTCGCCAGCTTCCTGTCCTACCTGCTGACGGCCTTGCAGCGTCTGGGTATCGCCATTGAACAGGATTGGCTGAACAGCGATGGCAGCGAACAATCGATCAATGCCTTGATCGCCCTGATCACCCACGCCGCACAGGCCATCGACCGGGAACTGCACCTGTTGCTCGACGATTTCCAGCATGTCGAGTCGCCGACCGCCCACCGCTTGATGCAGAAATTGCTGGACCATTGCCCGGCCAATCTGCACATCGCCATGGCCTCACGTACCACGCCACCCATCAGTCTGGGGCGCTTGCGCATGCAGGGGCACGTCACCGAGATCGAAACTGCCGAATTGCCTTTCGACGTTGACGAAACCCAGGCGTTTTTCAAACATAACCTCACCCCCCTGACGCTCACGGCAGACGAAGAGCGACTGATCCATGACTTGACCAACGGCTGGCCGGCCAGCCTGCAGCCTATCGCTACCATGTTGCGCGTCCGTCCGACCCGGCGCACGCAACTGCGCTCGATCCTGCGCAACTCGGCGGATCTGCAGGCTTACCTGACCGAAGACGTGGTGGCCTGCCTGCCGTCCGAGTTGCTGGAGTTCATGGAGAAAGTCTCGATCCTGCGGCGCTTCAATGCCGAGGTCGGCGAGTTCGTCACCGGCAGCCCCCATGTGCAGGACATGATCAAGCGGGCCGAGGACGAGAATCTGCTGATCCATCGCATCGAATCGGACGACAGCACGCCCTGGTACCGCTTCCACCCACTGTTCGGCGAGTTTCTCACCCAGCGCCTGGCGACCCGTGGCGAGGCGGTGGTCCAGGCGCTCCATCGACACGCCAGCCAGTGGTTCGCCGAGCACGATTACCTGGTGGAGGCGGTGCGCCATGCCAATCTGGGCGGTGACCGCGATTATGCGGTCAAAGCCATGGAACACGCGGCGTCCAGCACCTGGAGCATGGCCTACATCAGCCCGATGCTGCACCTGCTCGAACGCTTGCCCCAGGACATCCTGTTCGCCCATCCGCAGCTGTTCATCATGGGTTGCCTGACCTACGCCTTTACCGCCCGGCCGGAAAAGGCCCAGCGCTGGCTCGAGCAGATTCGCCGCAGCGAGGCGTCACGCAACCCGGCGATTTCCTCGAAACTGGTGCTGGCCGATGCGGCCATTGCCCTGACACTGGATCAGCCGCGGCGGGTGATCGGTCTGTTGGAGCCTACCCTGCAAACGCCCCTTGAGAACCGCTCGCTGCGCTACATCAGCCTGTCGGGCCTGGCCACCGCCTATCTGTCGGTGGGACGTCCGGATGACGCGCGCAGACTGCATGAACAGTTTCCGATCGACCTTCAGCACCGCGACAATGACATGGCCATGGTCTTCGAAAGCACCAGGGCGTTGACCAGTCTCAGGGAAGGCAATGCCCGGCAGGCACAAAGCATCGGGGCAAGCGTGACCGCCCGTGCCGAGCAAGCGTATGGGCGTGACTCGGTTTCAGCCAATCTGTGCGCCGCCACACTCTGCGACGCTTACTACGAACTGGATTTGCTCGATGACGCCTTGCGTGTGCTGGCCAATCGAAGCGGAATCTTGCGTTCGTCCATGCCGGAAGTGATGGGGCGGGCTTCCCTTTGTCGCGCACGCATCACCTTGCAGCGCGAGTCAGCCCAGACGGCCTTGAATTTCCTCGAGGCCCAGAGCGCGCATTTTCACATCCTGGGCCTGGACCGGTTGCTGGCCATGATGCTGGCCGAGCAAGTGCGCGTACTGATTCAGCAGGGTGAAAACCGTCGCGCCGCCGAGTTGATGACGCGACTGACCACCCTGGAGGCCGATCAGCGTCCGCACGCCGAATCCCGTGAAGAGATCAACTGCCAGGCGGCGATGTCCCGGGCGCGAATGGCACTGGCAGCCCGCGACCCGGACCGCGCCCTGGAACAGTTGCGGAGCGTCGTCGCCTACCTCGAACAGTCGGCCCGTGGACGGACACTGGTTCGGTTGCGCCTGCTCAATGCGCTGGCACACGACATGCTCGATCAAACCGACGAAGCCTTGGCGAACCTGCAGCAAGCGGTGGAAGAGGGCGCCAGAATGGGCCTGGTTCGTACCCTGCTCGATGAAGGCCCGGCCGTGCTTGCGCTACTGAGGGAACGGCAAGAGGAGATCGTTCGGGAAGGCGCCGCTGTCGAGTACCTTGAAGCGCTGCTCGGCCGTGCAACGCCGGCCGCTGAATCCCTGCCGGTGGTCAGCGCGCCCCGCAGTCTGGCCGAGGGGCCACGGGTCAGCCTGACGCCCCGTGAGCTGGAGATCCTCGGATTGGTCGCTCAGGCCATGTCGAACAAGCGCATTGCCCTGACGCTGAACATCACCTTCGGCACCGTGAAGTGGAACGTGAAGAACATCCTCGCCAAGTTGGGGGTGTCGAGCCGCTATGCGGCGATTTCCCTGGCTCGCCAGCAGGGAATGCTCAAGTAGCCGGATGTCGGACGCGGCGTGCGCACCCTCCCGAGACGGGAGGCGCGCACGCCGACAGCCAACCGGCATGCTCAGGTCAGCATCGACTACCCGACCCGGTTCAAGAGGAAGACCATGAGCGATACATCTGCAGCATTCCTGAGCGAGCAGGAAATCATGATTCGCGACGCTGCCCGCAAGGTGGCGCAAGAAGTCGTCGGCGCTACGGCGGCCGAACGCGACCGCACGGGCGCCTGGCCGCATGCGGAACTCAAGGCAGTGGCCGACCTCGGCTTCCTGGGCATGCAGGTGCCGGAGGAAGCCGGCGGTGCGGGCATGACCTTTGCGGAGTACTGCCTGTGCATCGAGGAGTTCGCGGCCGCGGATGCCGGCTTCGCCACCATTCTGCACGTGCATAACGGCATGGCCGACATGCTCCATCGCTTCGGAACCGAGGCGCAGAAGCACCAGTACCTGGCCGGCATGATCAGCGGAGAGCTGATTGCCGCCGGCCTGCTGACCGAACCCCAGGCCGGTTCCGATACCGCCGCATTCCGTACCACGGCGCGCCGCGACGGCAACGATTACGTACTCAACGGCAGCAAGCAATTCATCTCCAACGGCAGTGAAGCGGGCATCGCGTTTGCCATTGCGGCCACCACCGAAACGCCGGAAGGCCGCAAAGGCCCGAGCATGTTCATCATCGACCCGCGTGAGCCTGGCTACATCGTGACGCGCGTTGAAAGCAAGATGGGGCAGCGCTCTGCCCATGTGGCGGCGATTCAACTGGATAACTGCCGCGTACCGGCGCACAACCTGCTGGCCGAGGAAGGCACCGCCTACAAGCGCTTGATGGCGACCTTGTCCGAAGGTCGCATCGGCATTGCCGCGGTGGCCGTGGGCGCCGCCCGTGCCGCGCTGGAGGCCGCGGTGAAATACGCGCACGAGCGTGAAGCCTACGGTGCGCCGATCATCAAGCTGCAAGGCGTGGCCTTCGACCTGGCCGACATGGCCACGCAATTTGAAGTCGCTCAAAATTACATGTTGCACGCTGCGCGCCTGCATTACGCCGGCGTGCCCTGCACCAAGGAAGCGTCCATCGCCAAGCTGTTCGCCAGCGAAATGGCCGAGAAGGTCTGCTCCGAAGCGCTGCAGATCCATGGCGGCTACGGCTACTTGAGCGACTTCCCGGTGGAACGCTATTGCCGCGACGTGCGGGTGACCAAGATCTACGAAGGCACCAGCCACATCCAGAAGGTGATCATCGCTCGCAACCTTTGACCGTGCAGCGTTTTCCCGCTGGACAATCCGAACCCCAAGCACGGCCGGGCATGCCCCGGCCGATGCCATATCAGGAGCCATTGAACGTGACTGACAGTGCAGTGCTTTATGAAAGGATCGGCAAGACCGCGCTGATCACCCTGAACCGGCCACAGAAAAAGAATGCGTTCGAGGCGGCCATCAACGCAGCCTTGCCGGCCGCCCTGATCAAGGCACGGGACGACCGCGAGGTTCGTTCCATCGTTCTGACCGGTGCGGGCGGGGCATTCTGTTCCGGTTTCGACCTGGGCAGCCTGGAGCCGGGCGAGGACGCCACGTTTGCCGGGCGCAAACTGGTCCTGGGTTTCCATGAGTGGTTCGCCAGTCTGGTGGACCTGCAAAAACCGGTGATCGCGGCCGTCGATGGCGCCGCCGTGGGGGCCGGTTTTTCCCTGGCCCTGGCCGCCGACTTCATGTTCGTCACGCCACGGGTCCGGCTGTTGCCGACGTTCCTGAGCCTGGGCCTGGTGCCGGACCTGTCGATGCTTTATGTGTTGCCGCGTCTGGTGGGGCTGGCGAAGGCCAAGGAGCTGGTGTTTTGCGCCCGGCCGGTGGATGCGCAACAGGCCCTGACCCTCGGCCTCGCCCAGGCCGTCATTCCCCAGGAGCAGTTGCTGGAGAGCGCCCTGCAGTTCGCCCGCCAGTTCGATGATGCGCCGCCGGATGCGCTAGGATTGGCCAAGACCCTGCTGAACCGATCGTTCGAGACCGACCGCGCTGCCATGACCCAGTTCGAAGCCTGCGCTCAATCCCTGTGCGGGGCCAGTCGATACCATGCCGAAGCCGTGCGCCGCTTTCTCGGCAAGGAAGGGTTGCCCTACCTGGGGGCTGTGCTGCCACAGCCATGAACCTCCAAATGGGGAGGGGAGGCAAGCCTGCGAGCCTGCCTATCCTTGAGACTCAAAGCCTGCCGTCCGGACGATCCGCCGGACAATCACGGGAATCCGGCAGGCCATCCAATGCTGAGGAGTAAGACATGATGCACAAAGTCGTCGTCGCGGGTGTAGGTATGATCCCCTTCGTGAAACCTGGCCAGAGCGAGACCTATGCGGTCATGGGCGAGCAGGCCGTGCGCCTGGCGCTGGCGGATGCCGGGGTTGGCTACGAGTCGGTCCAGCAGGCATTTGCCAGTTATATCTTCGGCGATTCCACCTGCGGCCAGCGCGTGCTCTACAACGTCGGCATGACGGGCATCCCGGTGTTGAACGTCAACAACAACTGCGCCAGTGGCTCGTCGGCGCTGTTCCTGGCCAACCAGGCCATCGCCAGCGGCATGGTGGACATCGTCCTGGCGTTCGGCTTCGAGCAGATGGTGCCCGGGGCCATCCCCAGTGCGTTCCCGGACCGTCCGAGCCCGCTGGAGCTGTTCCTCGATCAATGCGACGAAGCGATCCCCGGTGCGGCCCAGATTCCGGCGGCACTGCGCATCTTCGGCAGCGCCGGGGTCGAGCACATGAATCGCTTCGGCACGCCACTGGAAACCTTCGCCAAGATTCGCGCCAAGGCCAGCCGCCACGCCGTGAACAACCCGAAAGCGGTGTTCCGCAAAGTGGTCACCACTGAAGAGGTGATGGCCGATCAAGTGATGTGGCCTGGCGTCATGACCCGCCTGATGGCCTGCCCGCCAACCTGCGGTGCCGCCGCGGTGGTGCTGTGCAGCGAAGCCTATGCGAAGAAGCATGGCCTGGACCGCAGCGTGTCGATCGCCGGTCAGGCCCTGACCACCGATGGCGCGGAAACCTTCAAGTCGGGCGATATGCGTGACGTGGCCGGTTACTCGATGTCCCGGGCCGCGGCGCAGAAAGCCTATGAAATGGCCGGTATCGGTGCCGAGGACGTGCACGTGGTGGAGCTGCATGACTGCTTCGCCCAGAACGAGCTGCTGACCTACGAATCCCTGGGCCTGTGCCCGGAAGGCGGGGCGCAGAAATTCGTCGACGATGGCGACAACACCTATGGCGGTCGCTACGTGGTCAACCCGTCCGGCGGCCTGCTTTCCAAGGGTCACCCCATCGGAGCGACAGGCCTGGCGCAATGCACCGAGCTGGTCCAGCAGTTGCGTGGTCGCGCCGAGCAGCGACAGGTAGAAGGTGCGCGCATCGCCCTGCAACACAACGTCGGCATTGGTGGCGCCTGCGTCGTCACCCTGTACCGCAAAGACTGACAGGGGACACTCTATGGATTTTCGACCTGATGCCAGCCTCGAGGCCTTCCGCGAGGAAGTCCGCCAGTTCCTGCGGGACCAGGTGCCGGCAGACCTGAAGGGGCAACAGCGCTGCGCCCGCTCGCCACGCGAGCAGATCATGCGCTGGCAAAAGCTCCTCAATCAGCGTGGCTGGGGCGCGCCTTATTGGCCGAAGGAGCACGGCGGCACTGGTTGGTCGGTGCCGCAGGTCCTGATATTCGATGACGAATGCAGCGCGGCGGGCACGCCGACCCAGGATGGCTTCGTGCACAAGATGCTCGGGCCGGTGCTCAATGCATTTGCCACGCCGGAACAGAAGGCCGAGCATTTGCCGGCGGTTTTCAACGGCGAGCGGTTGTGGTGCCAGGGCTTTTCGGAGCCCGGCGCCGGCTCCGACCTGGCCTCGCTGCGCACCCGCGCCGAGCGGGATGGCGACTGCTATGTGATCAACGGCCAGAAAACCTGGACCAGCTATGCCCACCACGCCGACTGGATCTTCCTGTTGGTGCGCACCAACCCGGACGTGAAGAAGCAGGCCGGCATCAGCTTCCTGCTGGTGGACATGAAGACGCCGGGCATCACCGTGCGGCCGATTCGCAGCATCGACGATGCGCATCACCTCAATGAAACCTTCTTCGACAACGTGCGCGTGCCGGTCGGCAACCTGATCGGCGCCGAAGGGCAGGGCTGGACCATCACCAAATTCCTGCTCAATAACGAACACGCGACCGCCGCCGACCTGCCCGAGCTCAAGCGCTACCTGCGTGAATTGAAACGGATTGGCTCGACGTTGCAGGTAGGGGACCAGCAGCTTTTCGAACGCCCGGCGTTCGCGTTGAAACTGGCGCGGCTGGAGGCGGAACTGCAAGCCATTGAAATGCTGGTGCAGCGCGTCGCGCGCCTTGAGCAGCAGCACAATCCGGCGTCGCATGCCCTGGGCTCGATACTCAAGATTCGCGCCACC
The DNA here is from genome assembly GCF_013359695.1 of Pseudomonas sp. C2B4. Taxonomy (GTDB): domain Bacteria; phylum Pseudomonadota; class Gammaproteobacteria; order Pseudomonadales; family Pseudomonadaceae; genus Aquipseudomonas. Next base: position 3,974 of record NZ_JABFMU010000099.1, on the reverse strand, counting down.
GAGTTGCAGCAACGCATGACCGAGACGCAGATCGAGGCGCTGGGCGACTACGGCGCGATTGCCTATCCGCATCCCCATGAGGCCGATCCCGGGCAGCCGTTCCCGCAGCAAGCGCTGGCCAGGGGGATCAGCCATGACATGTTCCTGCGCCGGGCCTCGACCATTTATGGCGGCACCAGCGAAGTGCAGCGCGGCATTATCGCCAAGATGCTGTTCCAACTCTGAGATCAGGAAACCGGTATGGATTTCGAATTCACTTCGGAACAACAACTGTTGCAGGACAGCCTGCGACGTTATGTAGACAAGGCCTACAGCTTCGAGGCGCGAACGGCGCTGCTCAACGCGGGCAAGAACGGTAGTGCCGACAACTGGGGCCTCTTTGCCGCCAACGGCTGGCTGATGGCGGCTTTGCCGGAAGCGTACGGCGGGTTGGGCGGATCGCTGGTGGACACCGTGATCATTGCTCAGGAACTGGGGCGCGCACTGGTGCTGGAGCCTTTCATGGCCTGCGGCGTGCTGGCAGCCCAGACCCTGTTGGCGGCGGGCACCGAGGAACAAAAATCGCGGCTGCTGCCGCAACTGGCCGATGGCACGTACCGCATCGCCCTGGCCTATAGCGAGGCGGGTTCACGGGGCATGCCGTTGCCGGTCACGTTGCAGGCCGAACGCCAGGGCGACGGCTTTCGCCTGACCGGGAGCAAGAGCCTGGTACTCGGCGCCGTCGGTGCAAAAGCCTTCATCGTTTCCGCGCAGATCCCGCAGACACCCGGCATCAGCCTGCTGCTCATCGACGCGGATCGCCCGGGCCTGACCTGCCAGACACTGCCCTTGCACGACGGTACCTGGGTGCAGGAATTGCATTTCGACGGCGTCGAAGTGGGTTTCGATGCCTTGCTGGGGGAAGCGGGGCAGGGCTTGTCGGGATTACGCCAGGGCCTGGCCAACGGCATCGTCGCCCTGTGCGCGGAGCTGATCGGCGGCATGGAGAAAACCCTCGAAGTCACGGCCGACTACCTCAAGGTTCGCCAGCAATTCGGCGTGCCCATCGGTACGTTCCAGGCCTTGCAGCACCGCATGGCCGACATGGCCGCGGAGCTGGAGCTGGCGCGTTCGAGCCTGCACGTTGCCCTGGCATCGATGGCCAACGATGACGAAGCCACCCGTGACAAGACGTTGTCGGGCTGCAAGATGCTCATCTGCCGCGCGGCGAAATCCGTCTGCGGACAGGGCATCCAGTTGCATGGCGGTATCGGCATGACTGAGGAATACCTGGTCGGGCACTACTACAAACGGGCCATCGTCGCTGACCTGTTGCTGGGCAGCAGTGACAGTCATGAGGCCGCCTGCGCAGCCGCACTACAAGCCGCTTTCCAGGCAGAGCATCGCGCCTGTTTGACCACCCAACAAACACTCGAGAACACAACAACAATGAAAAGCTACGAAACCCTGGCAGAACTTCAAGGCCTGGTGGGCGAGGTCGTGGGCACCAGCGACTGGGTGACCATCGACCAGCAACGCATCAATACCTTTGCCGAAGCCACCGGCGATCACCAGTGGATCCACACCGACCCCGAACGCGCCGCCCAGGGACCCTTTGGCAAAACGATCGCTCATGGTTTTCTGACCCTGAGCCTGTTGCCAACCTTCATGACCAACGCGTTCGAATTGCGCAACGTGAAGATGGGCGTGAACTACGGCATGAACAAGGTGCGCTTCGTGCAGCCGGTGCCCGTGGACAGTCGCTTGCGTGGGCATTTCAAGGTGCTGTCCTTCGAGCCGTTGGACGGCAACGGTGCCCAGGTGACTTACGAGATGACGGTGGAGATCGAGGGGGCTACCAAACCGGCTTGTGTCGCCGAGACCATTCTTCGGGTATTCGCCTGAGCCATAACGCCAGCAACCATGCTGTGAAAAACGCCACGCGCATTCCGATGCCGCGTGGCGTTTGCGTTTTCAGCCGGGTGGCAGGCCTGCCCCTCCCATTGTGCGCCAATAAGGGGGGGGCGGAGACAGGGGGGTGTTGGTTAAAAAAACACTGCCGGGACGGGACGATTTTTCGCAGTTCCTTGAAGGGCAGGGCGTGCTTGAGAAGGCGCTCAAACCATCATCCTAGAGGTTGGAGACATGATTAAACTGACAAGAACCCTGATTGCGCTCGGCCTGCTGGCCGCGCACGCAGGCGTGCTCCATGCAGCAGTATCGGAACAGGAAGCAAAGCAATTGGGCACCACGTTGACATCCGTGGGGGCCGAGATGGCTGGTAATGCCGATGGCTCCATTCCGGCCTATACCGGCGGGCTGAAGACCGCGCCTGCCGGTTTTGACAAAGCCACGGGCGTTCGCCCCGATCCCTTCGCCAATGAAAAACCGCAATTCTCGATCAACGCCAGCAACGTGGACACCTACGGCGACAAGCTCACCGAAGGCACCAAGGCACTGATCAAGAAGCTGCCGGATTTCCGCGTCGACGTTTATCCCACGCATCGCACCGTAGCTTATCCGCAGTTCGTCAACGACAACACGTTGAAAAACGCCACCAGCGCCACGCTGACCAACAATAACGAGACGCTGCAAGGCGCCCACGCCGGCGTGCCGTTCCCGATTCCCAAGACCGGCACCGAAGTGATGTTCAACCACTTGGCACGCTACCAGGGCCTGGCCTGGATCGCGCCCAAGTACGGCGCCTACAACGTGGATGCGGCGGGCAAACTGGTCACGTCCACGTTGGGTCGCTGGACCTACGAGATGCCTTACTACGATACGTCGAAAAATGGCGACGACATTCTGCTTACCCGTGCCCGTGCCAACTACAGCGGCCCGGCTCGCCGTGCTGGCGAAGCGGTGATGACCTTCGACTACACCGCCACCGAGCGGGGGCGCAAGGCCTATCAGTACCTGCCTGGACAACGCCGTGTGCGCCTGGCACCCGACTTGGCCTACGACACACCGAACGCCAGTACCTCGGGCATGTCCACTATCGACGACATTAACCTGTTCAACGGCCGGATGGATCGCTTCGATTGGAAGCTGGTCGGCAAGAAGGAGATGTACGTACCGTACAACGCCTACCGCTTCGCCTACGCCGAGAATCCCGAGCAGGTGTTCGGCTCGAAGTTCATCAATCCGGACCTGGTGCGCTGGGAGCGGCACCGCGTGTGGGTGGTAGAGGCGACTCTCAAACCCGGCATGCGCCATATTTACTCCAAGCGCACCTTCTACATCGACGAAGACAGCTGGACCGCCGTCGCTGTGGACCAGTATGACGGTCGCGGTCAACTGTGGCGCCCGGGCTTCAGCTACGTCCATCAGATGTATGACGCCGTTGCCGTCAACAGCACCGCCGGCCACTACGACCTGATTGCGGGCACTTATTACATCAACGTCTGGCCAGGCAAGGCCGGCGTGCAGGTCATGGACAAACTCAGTCCGGACAACGGCTGGAGCTCCGACAGCCTGGCGGGGGCAGGGGTCCGCTGATACCGCCGCGCAAGCCATCTCTGTGAGGCGGAACCGACTGAGTCGGTTCCGCTTTTTTCGTTGCTGACGTTACGAGACCCGACGCGACTGATCCACCCAATAACGCTCACGCACCTGTCGCCGCAGTACTTTGCCCACGGCACTGACCGGCAGGGCTTTCACTATCTTAACTGACTTGGGAGCCTTGAAGCCGCCCAGGCGTTCTTTGACAAGAGCAATCAGCTCCTGATCGTCTACCGTCATGCCCGCCTTGAGCACGACTTCGGCATGCACCGCCTCGCCCCACTTGTCGTGAGGGATGCCGACCACGGCCGACATGGAAACGGCGGGGTGAGTATTGAGCGTGGCTTCGACTTCCACGGCATAGACATTGAAGCCACCGGTGATGATCACGTCTTTCTTGCGGTCGACGATGAACACATAACCGGCCTCATCCACGTAACCCAGGTCACCGGACTTCCAGAAACCGTCACTGAATTCAGCCGCTGTGCCCTGGG
>NZ_JABFMU010000098.1 GCF_013359695.1 Pseudomonas sp. C2B4 | reverse complement strand
GTATGACGCTTTCGCGAGCAGGCTCGCTCCCACAGGAATTACTATGAAACCTGTGGGAGCGAGCCTGCTCGCGAAGGCAGCGACACGGTTTTGGATCAGCCCTCGGGACTGAGCATCAACACCGCCAACGGCGGCAGATTCAGCGCCAGTGACATCGCCTGGCCATGGCTGGGCGTTTCCTCGGCCGACACTGCGCCACTGTTGCCGTAATTGGAACCGGCATAGATCGATGAGTCGCTGTTGAACCGCTCGGTCCACTGCCCGGCGAACGGCACGCCGACACGGTAGGCCTCACGCGGCACCGGGGTGAAGTTGGCCACCACCAGCACCGGCTTTCCGTCCTTGCTCCAGCGCAGCCAGGCATAAACGCTGTTGATCGCATCGTCGCCGATCATCCACTGGAACCCTTGCGGCACGTCGTCCTGTTCGTGCAGCGCCGGCTCTTCGCGGTACAACCGGTTGAGGTCGCCAACCAGTTTTTGCACGCCCTTGTGCTCCGAATATTGCAGCAGGTACCAGTCCAGTTGCTGATCGTGATTCCACTCCCGCCACTGGCCGAATTCGCAGCCCATGAACAACAGTTTTTTGCCCGGATGGGCCCACATGAAGCTCAGATAGGCCCGCAGGTTGGCGAACTTCTGCCAGCGATCGCCCGGCATCTTGTCGATCAGTGAATGCTTGCCGTGCACCACTTCGTCATGGGAAATCGGCAGGATGAAACGTTCGGACCAGGCGTACACCAGGCCGAAACTCAGTTCATTGTGGTGATGTGCGCGGTACACCGGGTCCTGCTGGATGTAATGCAGCGAATCGTGCATCCAGCCCATGTTCCACTTGTAGGCGAAACCCAGGCCGCCCTGTTGCGTACTCTGGCTGACGCCCGGCCATGCCGTGGATTCCTCGGCGATCACCAGCGCTCCCGGCGCTTCCAGTGCCACGACATCATTGAGATGGCGCAGGAAGTCGATGGCTTCGAGGTTCTCCCGACCGCCATGCCGGTTCGGCACCCACTCGCCGGCCTTGCGCGAGTAATCGCGGTACAGCATCGAAGCCACCGCATCGACTCGCAGGCCGTCGACGTGAAAATGCTTGAGCCAGTGCAGTGCCGAGGCCAGCATGTAGCCGTGCACTTCGGTGCGCCCCAGGTTGTAGATCAGCGTGTCCCAGTCCTGGTGAAAGCCTTCCTGCGGGTTGCCGTATTCGTACAGCGCGGTCCCGTCGAACTGGGCCAACCCGTGGACATCGGTCGGAAAATGCGCCGGCACCCAGTCGAGGATCACGCCGATTTCAGCCTGGTGGCAGGCATTGACGAAGGCCGCGAATTCATCCCCGCTGCCATATCGGGCACTGGTGGCGAACTGCGAAAGCAATTGATAACCCCACGAACCACCGAACGGGTGCTCCATGATCGGCATCAATTCGATGTGGGTGAACCCGAGGTCTTTGACATACGGAATCAGGCGCTCGGCCAGTTCGGGCCAGGTGTACTGACGGGCCACTTCGCCCAGATCGTCCAGCTCGCATTGCCAGGATCCGGCATGCAATTCGTAAATCGACAACGGCGCGGTGTGGTGCTGGCGTTCGCCACGGGACTGCATCCAGTCCTGGTCCTGCCAATCGATTTTCAGCGGTGAGGCAACTTTCGAGGCGGTGTCCGGCGGCAGGCTGGTGGCCAGTGCCATGGGGTCGGCCTTCAACGGCAGGATCCCCTGCTTGCCGAGAATCTCGTACTTGTAGGCCTCCCCGGCCTGCAGGCGCGGGATAAACACTTCCCAGACGCCGGTGGGATGGCGCAGGCGCATCGGGTGACGACGCCCGTCCCAGACGTTGAAGTCCCCGACCACCGACACGCGTCGGGCATTCGGCGCCCAAACGGCAAAGCGCACGCCCTCGACCCCGTCCACGGTCTGCAACTGCGCACCGAGGCAACTGCTCAGGTCCCGGTGATTGCCCTCGGCGAACAGGTACAAATCCATATCGCCCAGCAGCGGACCAAAGCTGTAAGGGTCTTCGGCGATCTGTTCGCCACCGGCCCAACGGGTGCGCAACAGGTAGGGTTGCGCCTGGTCGAAGTGCCCGACAAACAGCCCCGGCGTCTCGGTCATTTCAAGGTTGCCCAGTTCCTCCCCGGAGTCCCTGGCCACCACTTGCACGCTCAAGGCGCCCGGCAGGTAAGCCCGAATGTACTGCCCGCCGGCGCCATCGCCGTGGGGGCCGAGAATTGCAAAGGGGTCGTGATGCTCGGCGCGCACCAGGGCATCGATATCCCGCGCCTTGGGCAACAATGCTTCACTGTGATGATGACCCTGTTCCTTGTTCGAGAAACTCATGACTACTCTCCACCAAGATCGGAAAAGGGTTTGAGCCCACTCAATAACCCGTACAAACCATGCAACGGCACGGTGAGCCAGGTGGGGCGATTCTCTGCCTCATAGGCCACTTCATACGCTGCCTTCTCCAGGCCGAACAACGCCAGTGCGGCGTCCTCGCCTCCAGGATCTTGCCATGCATGGCCAAGCGTAGCTGCCGATTGCCGATAAGCGACCACAAATGCATGTTTTGCTTCATTTAAATATCGATCGGCAACGCGCTGGCGCGCGGCTTGCGCGCCTACGGTGTTGTCGACGCTGTGCACATTGATCGTCATCGCCGCCGCGTAGTCGAAGGAACGCAGCACGCCACTGACATCCTTGTACGGGCTGTGCTTGCCCCGTCGTTCATGCAAGGGGCGCGCCGGTTCGCCTTCGAAGTCGATCAGGTAGGCATCGCCCTTGATCACCAGCACCTGCCCCAAGTGCAAATCGCCGTGCACGCGAATCCGCAAGCCACCCGCCGTCTGCTTCGCCAACACCTGCACATGGCTGAGGATGGCTTTTTTGTTGTCCAGTAATTGGCTGACCAGGGTTTTGTCCGACGGATTCAGTTCGTTCTGATGCTGTTTGAGCAACTGCAACGCGTGTTCGATTTGCGCGGTCACGTCCTTGGCTGTCGCCTGGGCGTCCTTTTGCGTGGTGACGTGCGGATCGAAGTCCGGGTTGTCGCTCGGTGCCGCCAGCACTTGATGCATTTCCCCCAGGCGCTGGCCGAGCATGCCGGCGAAATCTTTCAATTCGCCAAGCGCGTTGTAGTGCTGCTCCTGCTCGGACATGGCATCCGCCAACTCGTCGCGCAATGCCCGCTCGAGGTTGTTCTGCGTCCATTCCCAGGCATCGCCCTGATTGCTCAAGTAGCCCTGGGCAATCATCAGCAGATTGTCTTCGCCCTTGGCATCCCGACGCACCACCGAACCGAGCAACGGTGAAATATGGCGGAAACCGGCGCTGGTGAGGTACGCGCTCATCTCCAGTTCCGGATGAACGCCCGACGCGACCTTGCGGATCAACTTCAGCACCAGGCTGTTGCCGATGACCACCGAGCTGTTGGATTGCTCGGCTGACAGATAGCGCACCTCCGACTCAGCACTCAGGCCCAGTTTCGCCAGCTCGGCAGTGGGTTCAAAGCGGATCTCGCCGCCGTCCGACGCCAGCACCCTGCTGTCCTGGATGCCCTGCAACACAAAACGGACGTAACTTTCGAGGCTGAACGCGTCGGTGATCAGACCGACCTGCGGCCCACGGCGTACCCGCGACAGCGCCAGTTGCTGCGGCAGTGCCGTCCCGACCTGATCCTCGGCAATGAAACCGAACGGCAGCTGATAGCGGCTGGTCTGGCCGGCGCTGGTCACTTCGATTTCACTCAACAACACCGGGTGTTGCGCATCGCCGAAGCGCACACCATAGGCCAGGTTGACCTGTTCGATAGCCGCGTCCTTGCCGGCGAACCAGCGGCGGTTCTGCAGCCAGTTCGGCAGGATGTCTTGCTCAAGCGTGCGGCGAGCCGGTGCTTCAAGCAGCTCTTCCATACGTTTTTTCAGCACCAGGGTGGTGAAGTCCGGCAGGCTTTGCGCCGGTTCCACATGCCAGCTCGGCATCTGGTTCTCGGCGGCAAGGCCGAACCAATAGAAACCGTAGGGCGCCAGGGTCAGCAGGAAATTCAACTGGCCGATGGGCGGGAACGCATTACCACCGAGCATCTCCACCGGCACCATGCCGACGTAGGCCGCCAGGTCCAGTTCCACCGCTTGTGCGCTACGTGAAACGTTGGCCACGCACAGAATGATCTCGTGCTTGCCATCGGCGCCGGTGAATTCACGGGTATAGGCCAGCACGCGACGGTTGGTCGGCGACAGCATTTTCAGCGTGCCACGGCCAAACGCCTTGGATTGCTTGCGCACCGCGAGCATGCGCCGGGTCCAGTTGAGCAGCGAATGCGGGTCGCCGGCCTGGGTCTCGACGTTGACCGACAGATAACCGTATTGCGGGTCCATGATCGGCGGCAGCACCAGGCTGGCCGGATCGGCGCGGGAGAAGCCACCGTTGCGGTCGATGGACCACTGCATCGGCGTGCGCACGCCGTCGCGGTCGCCGAGATAGATGTTGTCACCCATGCCGATTTCATCGCCGTAATACAGGGTCGGCGTGCCGGGCATCGACAGCAGCAAACTGTTGAGCAGCTCCACACGGCGGCGGTCCCGTTCCATCAAGGGTGCCAGGCGCCGGCGAATGCCGAGATTGATCCGCGCCCGACGGTCGGCGGCGTAGTAATTCCAGAGGTAGTCACGCTCCCTGTCCGTGACCATTTCCAGGGTCAGTTCATCGTGGTTGCGCAGGAAGATCGCCCATTGGCAATTGGCCGGGATCTCCGGTGTCTGGCGCAGAATATCGGTGATCGGGAAGCGGTCTTCCTGGGCCAGCGCCATGTACATGCGCGGCATCAGCGGAAAGTGGAACGCCATGTGGCATTCGTCGCCGTTGAGGCCTTTTTTGTCGGTATCGCCGAAATACAGCTGCGTGTCTTCAGGCCATTGATTGGCCTCGGCCAGCAACATGCGGTCCGGGTAATTGGCGTCGATCTCGGCGCGGATCTGCTTGAGGACGTCGTGGGTCTCCGGCAGGTTCTCGTTGTTGGTGCCGTCGCGCTCGATCAGGTACGGAATCGCATCCAGGCGCAAACCGTCGATGCCCATGTCGAGCCAGTAACGCATCACCGACAACACGGCTTTCATGACCTGCGGGTTGTCGAAATTCAGGTCCGGCTGGTGGGAGTAGAAGCGGTGCCAGAAGTATTGGCCGGCCACCGGGTCCCAGGTCCAGTTGGACTTTTCGGTGTCGAGAAAAATAATCCGGGTGCCGTCGTACTTTTGATCGTCATCGGACCATACATAGAAGTCCCGCGCCGCCGATCCCTTCTTGGCCTTGCGCGCACGCTGGAACCAGGGGTGCTGGTCGGAGGTGTGGTTGATGACCAGCTCGGTGATCACCCGCAAACCGCGCTTGTGCGCCTCGGCGATGAAACGCCTGGCATCGGCCATGGTGCCGTAGTCGCTGTGCACGCCCCGGTATTCGGCAATGTCGTAGCCGTCGTCGCGGCGTGGCGAGGGGTAGAACGGCAACAGCCAGATGGTGTTGACGCCGAGGTCGGCGATGTAGTCGAGTTTGGCGATCAGGCCGGGAAAATCACCGATACCGTCGTTATTGGAGTCGAAATAGGATTTGACGTGAACTTGATAAATCACCGCGTCCTTGTACCAGAGCGGGTCCTTGATGAACGTGGCTGCCTTGGGTTTCTTCGCCATGTGAAACTCCTGTTGAATTCGAAAATGCCGCAGAGCGAACACCTGCTTCAAACACAGTGAGTTCAATGTGGGAGCGAGCCTGCTCGCGAAGAGGGAGTGTCAGTCGCCGATGATGCAGCCTGTCCCGACGCATTCGCGAGCAGGCTCGCTCCCACAGTTTTTTTGCGTTTACGCGGTAATCCGCCAGATCCCGAACGGCTGGTACGCCGGGTCGATGCGCATGAACTGGTACTTGCCGTGCCAGGTCCAGCGATGACCGTTCATCAAGTCCTCCCCCTGGGTGCTGGCGTCGTCGGGCAGGCCCATTTCCCACAGCGGCAATTCGAAATTCGCTTCCTGCACGTTATGCGGGTCGAGGCTGACTGCCACCAGAATGAAATTGCTGCCGTCGGCGGTACGCTTGCCGAAGTACAGGATGTTGTCATTCCAGGCGTTGTAGATTTTCAGGCCCAGGTGCGTGTGCAGCGCCGGGTTCTGTCGGCGGATGCGGTTGAGCTGGGCGATCTCGGCAATGATGTTGCCCGGCGCGGTGAAGTCCCGTGGACGAATCTCGTACTTCTCGGAATTGAGGTATTCCTCCTTGCCCGGAATCGGTGCCGACTCGCACAGTTCAAAGCCGGAGTACATGCCCCACAAACCGGAGCCCATGGTCGCCAGTGCGGCGCGAATCAGGAAACCGGGGCGACCGGATTCATGCAGGAATGCCGGGTTGATGTCCGGCGTGTTGACGAAGAAATTGGGCCGGTAGCACTCGCGCCACGGCGACTCATTGAGCTCGGTGAAATACGTCGCCAGTTCTTGCTTGGTATTGCGCCAGGTGAAGTAGGTGTAGCTCTGGGAATAACCGACCTTGCCGAGGCGCGCCATCATCGCCGGCGTGGTGAAGGCCTCGGCCAGGAAGATCACGTCGGGGTACAGCGCCCGCACATCGGCAATCAGCCATTGCCAGAACGGCAGCGGCTTGGTGTGGGGATTGTCGACGCGAAACAGCTTCACGCCCTCCAGCACCCAACCCACGACAATATCCCGCAACTCGACCCACAGACTGGGAATCGACTCGACCGCATAGAAGTCGACGTTGACGATGTCCTGGTACTTCTTCGGCGGGTTTTCCGCGTATTTGATCGTGCCGTCCGGACGCCAGTTGAACCAGCCCGGATGCTGCTGCAGCCAGGGGTGGTCCTGTGAGCACTGGATGGCGAAATCGAGGGCGATTTCCAGGCCGTGGTCCGCTGCGGCCGCCACCAGTCGACGGAAATCCTCGCGGGTGCCCAGCTCGGCATGAATCGCCTCGTGCCCGCCTTCGGGGCTGCCAATGGCGTAAGGGCTGCCAGGGTCGTCCGGACCCGCCGTCAGGGAATTGTTCGGGCCTTTGCGATAGCTGCGGCCAATGGGGTGGATCGGCGGGAAGTACAGGACGTCGAAGCCCATGTCGCGAATCATCGGCAACCGCGAATGCACATCGTTGAACGTACCGTGCCGCGCCGGATCGTCGGTGATCGAACGCGGGAACAGCTCATACCAACTGGCGAATTGCGCCAGTTCCCGTTCGACATCCACCGGGTATTCGGGACTCAGGCTCAGATAGGGGCGCAGGTCGGCCTGGGCCATCAGGTCTGCGCTACGTTGGTGCAAAAACAAGGCGACCTGCTCGGTTTCCAGCAAACCGGACAATTCATGGTGCAGCGCGGCGAGCTGTTCGCTCAGGGGTCCTTCCGCCCGCTCGGCGGCTTGCTGAACCTGCAGGCGGCCTTCCTGCAGCTCCAGGCTGACGGGCACGGCGGCCAGATGCTTCTTTTCCAGCTCATAACGGAAGCTGGCGAACGGGTCGATCCAGGCTTCGATACAGAACACATAACGGCCCTGCTCTTCCACGCGGAACGCGCCTTGCCAGCCGTTATTGCCCAGATCGGCCATGACTTCACTGTGCCACTCGTCCTCACCTTCGGAACGCCAACGCACCCGGACCGCGAGTTTGTCGTGGCCGTCGGCAAACACCTTGCTGGTCACCACCACGTCCTGGCCGACGATGGCCTTGACGGCGAACTGCCCGCCTTCGAGGGTCGGCAGGGTGTTTTCAATCACGATGCGCGGCAGCAGCAACGCCTGCGACAGCGGAATGTGCGGGTTGTAGCTCAACTCAGTCGGTTTTTCAGCAGTCATCGAGCATCTCTCCTTTACGCCCCAAGGACGCTCTTGTGTCTGATCGTCATCCACATCGGTCAATCCTCGCCGAATGAACTCACTTAGGTTCCGAGCGACAGGCGCCTGCAAAAGTTCATCGGCAATGGGCTGGAATCAAATCCGCTGTGCAGTGGTCAACCCACTTAAGCACGACTCACGCCATCTGCCACTGGAGGCCTGCACAATGACCAATCCATTCCCGGCCGAAACACCCGATCCGAACATCGACGACCCGGTGATCCCGCCGACCGACCCACAACCGGCGCCCGAGCAGGAGCCGCCTGGCAGCACACCGCCGCCCCGGGAAGAACCGCCAAGCACTATGCCACCGGTGATCGTCAATCCCTGACACTGAAGCGGAACACATATCTGTGGTGAGGGGATTTATCCCCGTTCGGCTGCGAAGCAGTCGTAAATCCGACCAACTCAGTTTGTTTGAACTGACGCAGGGGGCTGCTTCGCAGCCAACGGGGATAAATCCCCTCGCCACAGGATCACCGGTCCTTTTCGAGCCGATTCACAATCATTGGCATCACCCCGAGTATCACCAACGCCAAAAACGTGCTGAACACCGCTGTCGCCTCCCTCCCCAGCCCGGCCGAGACGCCGATGGCGGCGGTCATCCACAGACCGGCGGCGGTGGTCAGGCCTTTGACGTGACCTTCATCGCCGTCCTGGTTCTTCAGAATGGTCCCGGCGCCGAGAAAACCGATCCCGGCGATCACGCCCTGCACCACCCGACTCATGGCATCGGCCTGCGCCCCGGACATCTGCGGCACCAGCACGAACAGCGCCGCGCCAAGCGCCACCAGCATATGGGTGCGCACGCCCGCGGCCTTGCCCTTGTGCTCGCGTTCAAAACCGAGAATCCCGCCCAGCACCGCCGCCATCAGCAGGCGCACGGTGATGCGGGTCAGTTGTGAGGCGTCGCCGATGTCGGCGAACTCGGCCTGCAGGGTCACCCAGACTTCATGCCACCAGGCGTTCATGGTGCTGTCCTTGTGAAGGGCTATGGAGGATGGACCGCGCCGACCATTAATCGGTTGCACAGAACAATGACGGGCGGCGACGCCCTAACGTTTAACCCGTCAGAAAAAAGGGATCACGTCATGTCCGTACGCATCGATAACCAGACTTGCTTCTTTACCACCCAAAATGGCGAGGAAATTCGCCTGTGCCCCGATGTGACCATCATCACTGACGCCGACAAAGCCATGTCCGCGGTTGACCTCGATGGTCGACGCATTTACATCACCGAAGCAGAAGCCGATGCATTGACCGTAGCAGGCGCGGTGGACGGTCGCCGGCACTTGAAGGCCACCGACAGTGATTCGGTGATTTGACTGATCCGCATCAATACCCCTCGCGAGGGCCTGATATAGGCGTGTGCGTCCCGCTGCATCAGGTGCTTCAACTTGTCGCACTTTGTCGCACTCCGGGCTTTCGCGCTCATCTGATCCGGTTTTTAAAGCAATACCTGAGTCTGTTATGCAAACAGATACCCGCTCATAGTGCTCCTGCCTGATGGAGGCTGATGAGCGAAAGACCATGAGCGAGCTAATCCCCGTCCGAACCGTAGAAAGCGCCACCCCGGTCAAGATTCACGAACCTTCGCGCCCGAAGATGAAGGTCAAGACCAGCGACAACCTGATCCACACCCGCAGCTTTACCGGCCTGTTCCGTAACCTGCGAATCAGCGGCGCGGGCTTCCTGTTCCTGCTGTTCTTCGGCACCGTATGGTTGAACTGGGGCGGCCGCCAGGCGGTGCTCTGGGACCTTTCCGAAAGCAAATTCCACATCTTTGGCGCGACGTTCTGGCCGCAGGATTTCATCCTGCTCTCGGCGCTGTTGATCATCGCCGCGTTCGGGCTGTTTGCGATCACCGTATTCGCCGGCCGGGTCTGGTGCGGCTATACCTGCCCACAGAGTTCCTGGACCTGGATCTTCATGTGGTGCGAGAAAATCACCGAAGGCGAACGCAACCAGCGCATCAAACTGCAAGCCGCGCCCTGGGGCCTGAACAAATTGATGCGGCGCTCGGCCAAGCATACGTTGTGGCTGGCCATCAGCCTGCTGACCGGCCTGACCTTCGTCGGGTACTTCACGCCGATCCGGCCCCTGGCCGAAGAACTGCTGACCTTTCAAATGAGCGGCGTCAGCCTGTTCTGGGTGCTGTTTTTCACCGGTGCCACCTACATCAATGCCGGCTGGCTGCGTGAAGCGGTGTGCATGCACATGTGCCCCTATGCACGGTTCCAGAGCGTGATGTTCGACAAGGACACCCTGACCATTTCCTACGATGTCGCCCGCGGCGAAAACCGTGGCCCACGCAAACGCGAGGTCAAACCGGCCGAGGTCGGGTTGGGTGACTGCATCGACTGCCAGCTTTGCGTCCAGGTCTGCCCTACCGGCATCGACATCCGAGACGGCTTGCAGATGGAATGCATCGGCTGCGCGGCGTGCATCGACGCCTGTGATTCGATCATGGACAAGATGGGCTACGAACGCGGGCTGATCAGCTATACCTCCGAACGCCAGTTGCAGGGCGGCAAGACGCACTTGCTGCGACCACGGCTGATCGGCTACACCGCCGTGCTGCTGGTGATGATCGCCGCGTTGGTGGTCGCGCTGATGGAGCGGCCGATGGTGTCGCTGGACGTGAGCAAGGACCGGGGGCTGTTCCGTGAAAACAGCCAGGGGCAGATCGAAAACATCTACAGCCTGAAAGTCATCAACAAGACCCAGCAACGCCAGGACTACCGCCTGACCCTGGTGGACGGCGATGGTTTCCAGCTGCAGGGCAAGACCGATTTGAGCCTGGCCCCCGGCGAGATTGTCGATGTGCCGGTCTCGGTGGCGATGACCACGGAACGGGCAAGCAGCAGTTCGCAGAGCATCAGCTTCAAGATCGTCGACAGCGACGAGCCGGGCATCTACAGCGTGGCCAAGAGCCGGTTTGTTGCGCCGTTGAATCGTTAAGCCATTAAGATGCATGCGATCCTTGGGACCAGGGGCTTACCTGTGGCGAGGGGATTTATCCCCGTCCGGCTGCGGAGCAGCCGAAAAATCTGTGTCACGGTTCGCCTGGAGAAACACTGGGTCTGCTTCGCAGCCCAACGGGGATAAATCCCCTCGCCACATTGACTATCACCAATCCGGGCACTCGATGAAACGCTACGAAAAATTCGCCGACGACATCGCTGAACTGATCCGCTCCGGCGTCCTTGGTCCCGGCCAGCGCGTGCCGTCGGTGCGCTATGCGAGCCAGACCTACGGGGTCAGCCCGTCCACGGTGTTCCAGGCCTATTACCTGCTCGAACGCCGCGGCCTGATCCGCGCGCGACCACGCTCCGGTTATTTCGTCAATGCCCATGCGCCACGGCCGTTTTCCGAGCCGGTGATCAGCACCCAGGTCAATGAATCCACCGAAGTCGACGTCAGCGAGCTGGTGTTCTCGGTCCTCGACTCGATCAAGGATCCGAACACCGTACCGTTCGGCTCGGCCTTCCCCAGCCCGACCCTGTTCCCACTGCAACGGCTCTCGCGTTCGCTGGCCAGCGCCAGCCGCGAGATGGACCCGCGCATGGTGGTCACCGACATGTCACCGGGCAACCCGCAATTGCGTCGGCAGATCGCCCTGCGTTACATGGTTGCCGGGCTGATGCTGCCGATGGAGGAGCTGCTGATCACCAACGGCGCCCTCGAAGCGCTGAACCTGTGCCTGCAAGCGGTCACCCAACCCGGCGACCTGGTGGCCATCGAAGCCCCGGCGTTCTATGCCTGCCTGCAGATACTCGAGCGGCTGAAACTCAAAGCCGTGGAAATTCCGGTGCATCCACGTGACGGCATCGACCTCGGCGTCCTCGCGCAGACCCTGGAGCGGCACCCGATCAAAGCCTGCTGGTGCATGACCAGTTTCCAGAACCCCATGGGCGCGACCATGCCCGAGGCCAAGAAGCAGGAACTCGTGGAATTGCTGCGCACGCATCAAGTGCCGCTGATCGAGGACGATGTCTACGCCGAGTTGTATTACGGCCAGCAAGCGCCGAAACCGGCCAAGGCGTTCGATACCGAAGGGCTGGTAATGCACTGCGGCTCCTTCGCCAAAAGCCTGGCTCCGGGTTACCGGGTTGGCTGGGTCGCCGCCGGGCGCTATGCGCAGAAAATCGAACGCCTGAAGCTCATGACGTCGCTCTGCGCGTCCATGCCGGCCCAGGCCGCCATCGCCGACTACCTGCAACACGGCGGCTATGATCGGCACCTGCGCAAACTGCGATACGCGCTGGAAGAGCAGCAAAGCGCCATGCTGTCAGCCATCGCCCGCTATTTCCCGGCGCAGACCCGGGTCAGCCAACCGGCCGGCGGCTACTTTCTGTGGCTGGAACTGCCGCCGCAGATGGATTCCTTGAAGTTGTTTCAGATGGCGCTGGCGCAAGGGATCAGCATTGCGCCAGGGCCGATTTTTTCGCCGGCCCAGCGCTTCAGGAATTGTATTCGGTTGAATTACGGGAGTCCGTGGACGGAAGACTCGGAAAAGGCGATGGAGACGTTGGGGCGGATTGTGCGGTCGTTCTGATGATTTAATGGTGTCCGGAATACCGCCATCGCGAGCAGGCTCGCTCCCACAGGGGTACGCGATCAACTGTGGGAGCGAGCC
>NZ_JABFMU010000097.1 GCF_013359695.1 Pseudomonas sp. C2B4 | reverse complement strand
TTCGCGCGCAGGCTCGCTCCCACAGTTTGAAATGCATTCCCCTGTGGGAGCGAGCCTGCTCGCGAAAGCGATATCACAAGCAACACAAATCCCGGAACTGTCATCAACCTCGACTAGGCTCAGCAGGTTAATCCCAAGAGCCTCCAACATGTTCAAAGGCTTGTCCCTGTTTTTCATCCTGTTGCTCAGCCTCTCGGCCCACGCTGAAAACTGGCCCACCGAGCAATGGCCCACCGGTCCGACCATCACCGGCCCGGCGCTTCAGGCACTTGAGGCATACGCCTTCCCACCCCGCGATGACACCACCCACCAAGGCATCCGCACCGACGCCTTGCTGGTCATCCGCGACGGCCAGTTGATCTACGAACGCTACGCCGGCCCGACCACCGCCGACACCCCGCACCTGACTTGGTCGATCAGCAAGAGCCTGATGGCCACGGTCCTCGGCGTGGCCTATGGCGAAGGCCGGTTCAAACTGCAGGACCCGGTTGCCCACTTCTATCCGCCACTGAAAAAACACCCTGACATGACAATGGCCGACCTGCTGCACTGGGCATCCGGTATCGATTGGCAGGAAGACTATGAATACGCACCCTTGAAATCCTCGGTGGTGGCCATGCTCTACACCCGTGGTCACCCGGACATGGCCGCGTTCACCGCCAATCACGACACCTACGCCGCACCGGGGCAGGCGTTTCGTTATTCCAGCGGTGACAGCATCCTGTTGTCCGCCGCGCTGAAAACCATCGTCGGCCCGGACCGCTATGCCGACTATCCGTGGACCGCGTTGTTCGAGCCGCTGGGCATCCGTCATGCCGTCTGGGAAACCGACGCCACGGGCACGTTCGTCGCCTCGTCCTATGCCTATCTCACGGCTCGGGATCTGGCCCGCATCGGTCTGTTGATGGCCCGCGACGGTCGCTGGGGCGAGCGGCAATTGCTGCCCAGGGATTGGGTCGCGTTCAACCGCGAGCCGTTCGCGCGCTATCGAGCCCATCAGGATGATGCGGTGCCCGGCGGCCACTGGTGGCTGAACCGGGCGGTGGATAGCGCGACCCAACCCTGGCCCGATGCCCCCGCCGATACCTTCGCCGCGCTGGGCCATTGGGGGCAGGCGATGTACGTGATCCCCAGCGAAAACCTGGTGATCGTGCGTTACGGCGATGATCGCGACGGCAGCTACCGGCACAACGAACTGCTCAAGCTTGCGCTCAAGGCCTTTGCCGGGAAGGTGCAGCCATGAGCCGTCGCTCCTTTGTGCGTCGCAGGCCGTTCAGCACGTTGTTGTTGATTCTGCTGGTCGTCCTGCTCGGCTGGATCTGGCAGGAACGCGTGGCGCTGTGGGCATTCCCCGACATCATCAGCGCCTACACCGCCAAGGAATATTGCTCGTGCCTGTACGTGATGAATAACGATGTCGAGTACTGCCATAGCTATGTGAAGCAGTGGCTGCCCATCAGCGGTTTTACCGATGACGCAGGGACCAAGCGCGTCACTGTCAGCGGCATGGGGCGCAGCAACAGCGCGGTGTGGATCAGCGAGCGTCAGGGCTGTCGCCTGAACCCCTGACTCCATACACAACACCTGTGGGAGCGAGCCTGCTCGCGAAAGCGTCGGCAGACGCGACACAAGCAGTGGAGCTGCAAATGCATTCGCGAGCAGGCTCGCTCCCACAGGGTTTTATGTGAGTTTCAATTCATCGGTTCCTCAGGTTCCACACCGTGGAACCATATTCGATTGTCCTCGCGCGCGACTCGCGGTTATCTGGCGGTGAGCGCGACCTGCCTTGATGTGTCGCGAAATCACCACGAACAAAAAGAACGGGAATACACCCGGCCCGAGGACAATCGTCATGACCCGACATCAGCATATTCTTGCCTGGCTCAACGACGTCGCCAGCGACCTGCACGCCACCCGCCACGACATTCACGCCCACCCGGAACTCGGCTTCGAAGAAAACCGTACCTCGGCGCTGGTGGCCCAATCCTTGAAAGAGTGGGGCTACGAGGTACACACCGGCATCGGCAAGACGGGCGTGGTCGGCGTCCTGCGCAACGGCAGCAGCCCACGCAAACTGGGGATTCGGGCGGACATGGATGCGCTGCCGATCATCGAAAACACCGGCGCGGCCTACAGCAGCCGGCATCAGGGCTGCATGCATGCCTGCGGGCACGATGGCCACACCACCATGTTGCTGGGGGCGGCGCGTTACCTGGCGGCGACCCGCCAATTCGACGGCACCCTGACCCTGATTTTCCAGCCGGCCGAAGAAGGCCAGGGCGGCGCAGAAGCGATGCTGGCCGATGGCTTGCTCGAACGTTTTCCCTGCGACGCCCTGTTCGGCATGCACAACATGCCGGGCCTGCCGGCGGGGCACCTGGGCTTTCGCGAAGGGCCGATGATGGCTTCGCAGGATCTGCTCACGGTGACCATTGAAGGTGTTGGCGGTCACGGCTCGATGCCGCATCTGGCGGTGGACCCGCTGGTGGCGGCGGCCAGCGTGGTCATGGCGTTGCAAACCGTGGTTGCGCGCAATATCGATGCACAGCAGGCGGCGGTGGTGACGGTCGGTGCGTTGCAGGCCGGGGAAGCGGCCAACGTCATCCCGCAACAGGCGATCCTGCGTCTGAGCCTGCGCGCGCTGAATGCTCAGGTACGCGAACAAACCCTGGAGCGGGTACGCGCAATCATCGAATCCCAGGCCCGCAGCTTCGGTTGCACCTCGACCATCGAACACCGTCCGGCCTACCCGGTATTGGTCAACCACGCCGCTGAAACCGAGTTCGCCCGACAAGTCGGCGTCGAGCTGGTCGGTGCCGATGCCGTCGACGGCAACACCCCCAAACTCATGGGCAGCGAAGACTTCGCCTGGATGCTGCAACGCTGCCCCGGCGCCTACCTGTTCATTGGCAACGGCGTATCACGGCCGATGGTGCACAACCCGGCCTACGACTTTAACGACGAGATCCTGCTGACCGGCGCGGCGTACTGGGGCGCGTTGGCCGAGAGCTGGCTCAAGCCGGCCTGACCCTTTCACTTTCTACTGCCGCTGGACCGGGTGCGCTAAGTCGCGCCCGGCATCACCCAACAGGTTTTTGGAGAGTTCCCCATGCAGACTTCGAGCACTGGCGTTTCGCGTACCCGGCAGGTGGTCGCCGCCGTTATCGGCAACGCGCTGGAATGGTATGACTTCATTGTTTACGGCTTTCTGGCGAGCATCATCGCCCGGCAGTTTTTCCCGTCCGAAGACGAATACGCCTCGCTGTTGATGGCCCTGGCGACCTTCGGTGTCGGCTTCTTCATGCGCCCGGTGGGCGGCATATTGCTGGGCATGTATTCGGATCGCAAAGGCCGCAAGGCGGCGATGCAAATGATCATCCGCCTGATGACCGTGTCCATCGCGCTGATTGCCTTCGCGCCGAACTATGCCGCGATCGGCATGGGCGCGCCGCTGTTGATCGTGGTCGCGCGAATGCTGCAAGGCTTCGCCACCGGCGGCGAGTACGCCAGCGCCACGGCCTTCCTGGTGGAAAGTGCGCCAGCCCACCGCAAGGGACTGTATGGCTCCTGGCAGTTGGTCGGGCAATGCCTGGCGGTGTTTTCCGGTGCGGGCATGGTGGCCTTGTTCACGCACCTGCTGTCCCCCGAGGCGCTGGACAGCTGGGGCTGGCGGATTCCGTTCGTGATCGGTCTGCTGATCGGCCCGGTGGGCTTGTGGATTCGCAAGCACATGGAAGAGCCGGAAGAGTTCCTCGAGGCGCGTAAACAGGCCAAGGGCGAGAGCCCGGGTTTGCTGCAAGTGATCCGCGAACATCGGCGCAGCATTCTGGTGTCGATGGGCCTGGCCTGTGGCGCGACCGTGTCGTTCTATGTGGTGCTGGTGAACATGCCGACCTTTGCCCACAAGAACCTCGGGCTGCCGCTGGATCAGGTGCTGCTGGTGCAGATGCTCGCGGTAGCGCTGATGACCGTGGTCATTCCATTGTCCGGTGCGCTGTCGGATCGCCTCGGCCGCCGTCCGGTGTTGATGGCCTTCACCTTGGCGTTTTTCGTGATGGTGTATCCGCTGTACGTGTGGGTGGCGGCAGCGCCCTCGGTGGAGCGTCTGTTGGTGATGCAGCTGTTGTTGTGCAGTGCGATTGGCGGCTTCTTCGGCCCGGCCCCGACGGCACTGGCCGAGCAGTTTCCGATTGAAGTGCGCTCCACCGGCGTCTCGGTCGCCTACAACGTGGCGGTCATGGTGTTCGGCGGTTTCGCCCCGCTGATCGTCACCTGGCTGAGCAAGGTGTTGGCCACGCCGGTGGCGCCATCCTTCTATGTGTTGTTCGCTTGCCTGCTGACGCTGTTGGGGACTTACTGCATGCATGAAGCACCGCGAGCCAGGCCATCCGTCGAACTTGACCTTGGAGTGAAACCTTGAGCATCCATCCGATTGTCGAACTGGACGCCGATGCGCTGTCCCGGGCCATTCATGCACGCCAGGTGTCCTGCCGTGAAGTGATGCAGGCCTATCTGACCCAAATCGAGCGCTTCAATCCGCAGGTCAACGCACTGGTTTCGCTGCGCCCGCCTGAAGAGCTGCTGGCCGAGGCCGACGCCTGCGACCGACTGCTGGATAAGGGCCAGTCCCGCGGCTGGATGCATGGCATGCCGCAAGCGATCAAGGACCTGGCGGCCACCGCCGGTTTGCGCACGACCATGGGCTCGCCGCTGTTTGCCGAGCAAGTCCCGCAACAAGACGCCATCAGCGTGGCGCGGGTGCGCAATGCCGGGGCGATCATCATCGGCAAGACCAACGTCCCGGAATTCGGCCTCGGCTCGCAGACCTACAACAGCGTGTTCGGCACCACCACCAACGCTTACGACCCGACGCGGGTTGCCGGCGGCAGCAGCGGCGGGGCGGCGGTGGCGCTGGCGTTGCGCATGCTGCCGGTGGCCGACGGCAGCGACATGATGGGCTCGCTGCGCAACCCGGCGGCGTTCAACAACGTCTTCGGTTTTCGTCCGTCCCTGGGCCGCGTGCCCCATGGCCCGGCACCGGAGGTGTTTGTCCAGCAACTGGCCACAGAAGGGCCGATGGGCCGCACCGTCACCGATGTCGCCCGCTTGCTCGGCACCCAGGCCGGTTACGACCCGCGTGTACCCTTGTCTTTGACGCAAGACCCGGAGATTTTCCATCAATCGCTGGCGCAGGATTTCAACGGTATCCGGCTCGGCTGGCTGGGCGACTACAACGGTTACCTGCCGATGGACCCCGGGGTGATGAGCCTCTGCGAGTCGGCGCTGCCGGACTTCGAAGCGCTGGGCTGCAAGGTCGAGGCCTGCCAGCCGGACTTTTCCATGGAGCGTTTGTGGCAGACCTGGCTGGTGCACCGCCACTGGCTGGTGCAAGGCAGCCTCGGCGCGCTGTATGCCGATCCGCACAAGCGCGAGCAACTCAAACCCGAAGCCCGATGGGAAGTCGAGGGCGGCCTGCGGCTGACGGCGGCGGACGTCTATCAAGCGTCGGTGAGTCGCAGCGACTGGTATCGGGCCTTGAACGCGTTGTTCGAACGTTACGACTTCCTGTTGCTGCCCACCGCCCAAGTGTTCCCTTTTGAGGCACAGACCCCTTGGCCGCGCGTCGTCGGCGAGCAGGGCATGGACACCTATCACCGCTGGATGGAAGTGGTGATTGGGCCAACCCTCGCCGGTCTGCCGACCATGAACGTACCGGTGGGTTTCAACCCGGCCGGCTTGCCGATGGGCCTGCAAATCATCGGTCCGGCACAGGCCGACCGTGCTGTACTGCAACTGGCTTACGCCCATGAACAGCTGACTCAATGGGTCAAGCGACAGCCGCCCGGTTGTCTGCAATTGGTCTGATTAGTGCAATGTCAGTCAGTGAAGAAGTAAAACAGACGAAGAGTAATCTGTGGCGAGGGGATTCGATGAATCCCCTCGCCACACGTCTGTTTTCAGCTTAACTGACTGGCATTAGGGCTTTGGAGATCGATCACATGGACAGCAAGGCAGAAACCGGCAGCGTACGCTCCGTGGAGCGCGCCCTGGCAATCGTCGAGTTGCTGGGCGAGCATCAGGCATTGGGTCTGGAAGAGTTGCACTACCTGACAACCCTGCCCAAGGCCACGGTGTCGCGCATGTTGCTGACCTTGCAGGAGCAGGGCTGGATCTATCGCGGCTTGAGCGATCGGCGCTACCGCTTGTGCGCCAAGCGCCTGTTCGGTGACAGTCGGCTGCGCTTCAAGCGGCGCCTGGTGGAGAACGCCGCACCGCTGTTGCTGGAGTTGAGCGAGCGCACCGGGCTGGTGGCGGACCTGTCGTGCTTCGACGGCGAGCGGGTGGAGGTCATGGAAAGCGCGATCCCCACGGTGTTGCGCAAACGCTATCCAAACAACTGCCAGATCGTCGGCCAGCACGCCAGCCTGTTTCATTCGGCGATGGGCCGCGCTTGCCTGGGCGAACTGCAAGGCCATGAAGTGGAGCGCCTGGCTGCGCGAGAGCGACTGAATGACGAGTCCCTGTTCAACGCCTCCGAACAGGCGCTGCATCAGGGCTTTGGCCAGCGCACTGAAGGTTATTGGGAATACCCGGTACGCCTGCCATTCCTGATCCGCGCTGTCGCCTTGCCGATCCATGCCGAGGGTAGGCTGGTCGGCAGCATGGCGTTGCACTGGCCGATGGATCAGGCGCCAGTGGAGCGGGTGTTGAGCCTGCACCTCAATAGCCTGGCTGCCACGATTGGCGATGTGCAGCAGGCGATGGCCTGAGCGCGCTTTTGTGGCGAGGGGATTCATCCCCGTTGGAGTGCGAAGCGCTCCCAAAACCAGGCAATGAGTTTCACCAGACAGACTGCAGTTGCAGGTTTTACGACTGCTTCGCAGCCGAACGGGGATAAATCCCCTCGCCACAGAGGAATGCGGTTCATTCGAAGAAGGTTTGCAACCTGTGTCAGGCCAGTTAAGGTTCAGCACAGGTTTATTCGCCCCCACGAGTCTCTATGTTCATGCGGTCTGTCACCCAAACCCTCGCCATCCTGCTGTTGGCCGGCGCGTCCCTGTCGGCACAGGCCGATTGGTATCTCGATGGCGAGTCTTCGCGGCTGTCGTTCGTCAGCACCAAAAACGCGAATGTTTCCGAAGTGCAGCGCTTCCTGGTGCTGCACGGCAAGGTCGATCCCAAGGGCCTGGCGCAGGTGGAAGTCGAGCTCGAATCGATCAACAGCGGCATTCCCTTGCGCGATGAACGCATGCGCAAGGACCTGTTCGAAATCCAGACCTTTCCCGAAGCGTTGATCACCACCCAGATCGATCTGCGACCGATCAACGATCTTGCCCCCGGCGCGCAACTGGAATTGCGCCTGCCGCTGACGGTCGATCTGCATGGCAAGCAACACACGTACAACGCCCAATTGCTGGCCACACGCCTTGATGACCGGCGTTTTCAGGTGGTGACCCTGGAGCCGCTGGTGATCAATGCCGAGGATTTCGACCTGGCGCCGGGTCTGGAGGGGTTGCGCAAGGTCGCCGGCCTGTCGGCCATCAGCCTGTCGGTGCCGGTGGGTGCGGTACTGATCTTCACGGCGCGTTGACATGGCCGGCGCAATCTTTCCCTGGCGTGAAGGCAACCACTTCGAACTGCTGATCGATGGCCCGCAATTCTTCCCACGGATGCTGGTGGCGATTGCCCGCGCCGAGGAACAAGTCGAACTGGAGCTTTACCTGGTGGAGGCGGGTGCCTGCGCCGAGGCCATGGTCCAGGCACTGGTCCAGGCTGCCGAGCGCGGTGTGCGGGTGCGTTGTCTGTTCGACGATTACGGCAGCCTCGCCTTCACCCTGACCTTGCGTCAGCGGCTGATGGCCGCCGGGGTCGAGCTGCGCTTCTACAATCGCCTGAGCTGGCGGCGCTGGGTCGGCAACTTCTATCGTGATCACCGAAAATTGCTGCTGGTTGATCAAACGATGGCCGTGGTCGGTGGCACCGGCGTTACCGATGAGTTCTGGACACCGGGGGAAGACATCAGCGAGTGGCATGAAGTGATGGTGGAAATCACCGGTCCGCTGGTGATGGACTGGCAACTGCTTTTCGATCGTCAATGGATCGCCAACCGCCACCGTCGTGCCTGGAAACCCGCCGCGCATTTTGGTCTGCCACGCCTGCCCCGCGTGCCTTCCACGGGCGAGGGCATGGGCCGGGTCGCCTATGCCGACGCCCGCCAGCATCGGGACATCCTGCAATCGCTGATTCGTGCGTTGAACAGCGGCCAACGCCGCATCTGGCTGGCCACGCCGTACTTCTTGCCGACCTGGAAAGTCCGTCGCTCACTGCGCCGCGCGGCGTCCCGAGGCGTCGATGTGCGCTTGTTGCTGACCGGGCCTCGTACCGATCACCCGTCGGTGCGTTATGCCGGGCATCGGTACTATCCGCGACTGCTCAAGGCTGGCGTGCAGATCTTCGAGTACCAGCCGTGTTTCCTGCACCTGAAAATGGTCCTGATCGATGACTGGGTGAGCATCGGCTCGTGCAATTTCGATCACTGGAACCTGCGTTTCAACCTCGAAGCCAATCTCGAAGCATTGGACCCCGGACTGACCCGGGCGGTGGCGGCGAGTTTCGAAAGGGACTTTGCCCAGAGCCAGGAGGTCAGCCTGGAGGCATGGCAACGCCGGCCGCTGTGGCGGCGGGTGAAGCAGCGGGTGTGGGGGTGGGTGGATCGGGTGGTGGTGAATCTGTTGGATCGAAGGGGATAGCCGCCACACCAAAAACCACTGTAGGAGCGAGCCTGCTCGCGATGGCGACCTGACAGTCAACAATGATGTTGGATGTTAGGGCCTAATCGCGAGCAGGCTCGCTCCTACAGGTACATCATACGGCTTGAAGGATTAGAGCAATTCAAAGCTCTGCTGCGTCACGTCCCTGGAATCCAGGCCGATCTGTACGTTGAACTTGCCCGGCTCAGCGGCGTACTTGAGTTGGGCGTTGTAGAACTTCAGGTCGTCCTCGGTGATGGTGAAGTGCACGACTTTCTGTTCGCCGGCCTTGAGCATCACTTTCTGGAAGTTCTTCAGTTCCTTGATCGGGCGGATCATCGAGCCGGCCACGTCCTGGATGTACAACTGCACCACGGTTTCGCCATCGCGCTTGCCGGTGTTTTTCACCGTGACGCTGGCGTCGAGCTTGCCGGTCTTGTTCAGCGTGGTCGATGACAGGGCCATGTTGCTCAGGTTGAAATCGGTGTAGCTCAGGCCGTAGCCGAACGGGAACAGCGGGCCTGTCGTGTCATCGAAATACTGCGAGGTGTAGTTGCCCGGTTTGCCCGGCGTGAACGGCCGGCCAATGGTCAGGTGGTTGTAGTAGGTCGGAATCTGGCCGACCGAGCGCGGGAAGGAGATCGGCAGTTTGCCCGACGGGTTGTAGTCGCCGAACAGCACGTCGGCGATGGCATTGCCGCCCTCGGTGCCGCTGAACCAGGTTTCCAGGATGGCGTCAGCCTGTTCGTTCTCTTCGAGAATCGACAGCGGGCGGCCGTTCATCAGCACCAGCACCAGCGGTTTACCGGTGGCTTTCAAGGCGCGGATCAACGCGCGCTGGTTTTCCGGGATGTTCAGGTCGGTGCGGCTCGACGATTCGTGGGACATGCCGCGGGATTCACCCACGGCGGCCACGACCACATCGGCGTCCTTGGCCGCTTTCACCGCTTCGTCGATCAACACGTTGGCCGGACGCGGATCATCGACCACTTCCGGTGCATCGAAGTTGAGGAAGTTCAGGTAACCGAGGATTTTCGGGTCGCTGGTGATGTTGGCGCCACGGGCGTAGATCAGCGTCGATTTGTCACCGATCACATTGCTCATACCATCGAACAGGGTCACCGATTGCGCCGGACGGCCGGCGGCGGCCCAGCTGCCCATCATGTCGATCGGCGCCTTGGCCAATGGACCGACCAGGGCGATTTTCGCGGTTTTCTTCAGCGGCAGGGTTTCGTTGCTGTTCTTCAGCAATACCTGGCTGCGGCGGGCCACGTCGCGGGCTTCGGCGCGGTGCAGGCGGCTGTCGGCGTAGGTGTCGGCCGGATCATCCTCGGCCTTGCCGATGCGCAGGTACGGGTCCTTGAACAGGCCCATGTCGTACTTGGCGTCCAGTACCGCGCGCACCGCGTTGTCGATGTCACTCTGCTGGATTTCGCCGGATTTCAGCAGGCCCGGCAGTTCCTTGCCGTACAGGGTGTCGTTCATGCTCATGTGGATGCCGGCCTTGATCGCCAGCTTCGCCGCTTCGCGACCGTCGGCGGCAACGCCGTGCTTGATCAGTTCGAAAATCGCCCCGTGATCGCTGACCGCCAGGCCCTTGAAGCCCCATTCCTTGCGCAACAGGTCATTCATCAACCAGGTGTTGGCGGTGGCGGGCACGCCATTGATCGAGTTCAACGCAACCATCACGCCGCCGGCGCCGGCGTCAATCGCCGCGCGGTACGGTGGCAGGTAGTCCTGGTACATCTTGACCGGGCTCATGTCGACGACGTTGTAGTCGCGACCGCCCTCGACCGCGCCATACAGGGCGAAGTGCTTGACGCTGGCCATGATGCTGTCGGCGGCGTTGGCGCCGGCACCCTGGAACGCCTTGACCATCACGCCGGCAATGCGCGACACCAGATAGGTGTCTTCGCCAAAGCCTTCGGAGGTACGGCCCCAGCGCGGGTCGCGGGAGATATCGACCATCGGCGCGAAGGTGATGTCGAGGCTGTCAGCGGCGGCTTCCTTGGCGGCGATCCGCCCGGACAGGCCGATGGCGTCCATGTCCCAGCTCGAGGCCAGGGCCAGCGGGATCGGGAAAATGGTGCGATGGCCGTGGATCACGTCATAGGCGAAGAACATCGGGATCTTCAACCGGCTGCGCATGGCCGCGTCCTGCATCGGACGGTTTTCCGGGCGGGTGATCGAGTTGAACGTACCGCCGATGTTGCCGGCCGCGATTTCCTTGCGGATCAGTTCCCGGGGCATTTCCGGGCCGATGCTGATCAGGCGCAACTGGCCGATTTTTTCTTCGAGGGTCATCTGCTTCATCAGGTTGCTGACGAAAGCGTCCTTGTTTTCCAGAGGTGCGGGCGTCGTGGCGGCCAATACGGTATGACTGGCCAGGCTGACGAACAGGCCCAGCAAACACAGCTTCTTCATGAATTGTTTTCTCAAGGGCCCAAACGGCGATGGACTCGCCGGCCAGCCAAAATTTAGGGAGCGTCTATTGTTGTTCGGGGGCTGCTTCGAAAACGACAGCCGAAAAACGGCAACTGAATGCCGATGGTTTTTTGCGCAGGGCATCTTTTAGCCCATTGCCCCGATGCAATCCAGTGGCGCGGCCGATTATGCCCCAAGAGCCAGCCGAGAGGGTCGCCGGTTGTTTTTTCCATGCAATGTGAAGGGAGTATCACTGTGATGAATGTACGACAGTCCTACCGGTCGCGGCTGCAAGTCGCCACCTTGCTGGTGCTGGCCACGTTGCTGACCGCCTGCGGCATCAACAACATCCCGACCCTCGATGAGCAGGCCAAGGCCGCCTGGGGGCAGGTGCAAAACCAGTATCAGCGTCGCGCCGACCTGATCCCCAACCTGGTGGAAACCGTCAAGGGCTATGCCGCCCATGAAAAGGAGACCCTGACCGCGGTGATCGAGGCCCGGGCCAAGGCCACCTCGATCCAGGTCGATGCCTCCACCCTGGATAACCCGGAAAAACTCAAGCAGTACCAGCAAGCGCAGGACCAGCTCAGTGGCGCCTTGAGCCGCTTGATGGTGGTGTCCGAGCGCTATCCGGACCTGAAGGCCAACCAGAACTTCCTCGCCCTGCAGTCGCAACTTGAAGGCACCGAGAACCGGATCAGCGTGGCCCGGCGCGATTTCATCCTGGCGGTGCAAAAGTACAACACCGAGATCCGCACATTCCCCGGTCGCCTGTGGCACAGCGTGATGTACAGCAACCTGCCGGTTCGCGAGACCTTCGAGGCCACGCCAGGTTCGGAGAAACCGCCCGAAGTCAAATTCTGAGGTTGCCCATGCGCGTGTTGAAAGCAGGCCTGCTGCTGTGGCTGTGGGTCTTTGCCCTGGCGGTCCAGGCCGAATTGAAGTTTCCCGAGCTGACCGGGCGGGTGGTGGATAACGCCCAGATGATCGAGCCATCGGTGCGCGAGCAGCTGACGCAACAGCTTCAGGCCCATGAAAAAGTCACCGGTGAGCAGCTTGTGGTAGTGACGTTGCCGGACCTGCAGGGCACCGACATTGCCGACTTCGGCTATCAACTGGGTCGTTACTGGGGGATCGGCCAGAAAGACAAGAACAACGGCGCCTTGCTGATTGTCGCCCGTGATGAGCGCAAACTGCGGATTGAAGTCGGCTATGGCCTGGAAGATCGTCTGACCGACGCGCAAAGCTCGGTCATCATCAATCAGGTGATCACCCCGGCATTCAAGACCGGAAATTTCAGTAAAGGCATCAGCGACGGCGTGGCGGCGATGCTGGTGGTGCTGGGCGGTAATCCCCTGGACGAACCGTCGACAGTGTATGAATCCAGCGGCGATCCCGGTGACGATTTCGTTTCGCGGCATCCGGGGTTGTTCGTGTTTTTGCTGTTGTTGTTCATCCTGACTGTTTTTGTTTGCCAGATGCTCGGTATTCTTCCCGCCGGTCGTGGCGGTTCGGGGGGCTCGGGCGGCTTCGGCGGTGGCGGCTTTGGAGGAGGCGGATTTGGC
>NZ_JABFMU010000096.1 GCF_013359695.1 Pseudomonas sp. C2B4 | reverse complement strand
GAGTGGAGGCGTTCATCCGGGGATTGGCGCGCAGCGCCGTTCGACGCAGTCGAACCCATTGCATGTAGGTGCAGCGAAGCCAACCGGAGGGCAATGCCCCCGGATGAATGCCGGAGCGAAGGAACGCCGAGCCCCAGCGAGGGGCCGGACGCTCGGGGCGAGACCTTTGGTTCCTTTGGGGCGTTTGCCAAAGGGACTCGCCGTAAGGGCGAAACCATAGGTGGCCGTTACCGAAGAAACGGATATGTACCCGGTCAGCAAAAGACAGGTCGGCTGTCAGGCCGCCTTCGCGAGCAGGCTCGCTCCCACAGTTAATCCGGGTACATCCGAAAAAATCAGGTCGACCGTGAGGCCGCCTTCGCTGGCAAGCCAGCTCCCACAAGGGGATCGGGTACACCCGAAATACCGAGTCAGGCAGTAGCCGAAATATCCAAAGGCGCCGACATGAACTGACTGATCCGCGAACGCAACCACCGCTCCGCCGGATCATTGTCATGCACCCCGCTCCAGGCCATCGACAACTGCGCTGCCTCGATTTCAAACGGCGGATCCTCGGCCCGCAAGCCACAGCCCTCCACCAAGGCGCACGCCGCATAGTCCGGCACCGTGGCGATCATTTCAGTGCCCGCGAGCAGCGCCCGCAAACCACTGAACTGCGGCACGCCAAGCACCACCTTGCGACACCGTCCGACCTTGGCCAGGTCCAGGTCGATGTTGCCGCTCAGGTCACCGGAAAACGACACCATCGCATGGGGCCGCGCACAGTATTCATCCAGGGTCAAAAGCCCCGGCCGTGTATCGCCGCGCAACACCTTGCAGGGGATATCGCGCAATTTCTTGCGCTTGGCGTTGGCCGGCAATTCCTGGGTGTAACTCACGCCCACGGAGATTTCACCCGAGGCCAACAACGCCGGCATCAACAGGTAATTGGCGCGGCGCACCACGACCACGATCCCCGGCGCCTCCTCCTGCAACTGGCGCAATAACGGTGGAAACAGACCGAACTCGGCATCGTCTGACAGCCCGATGCGAAAGACATCGCAACTGGTCGCCGGATCGAACTCCTTGGCCCGGCTGACCGCGCCGGAGATGGTGTCCATCGCCGGTTGCAGCTCCTTGAGAATCGCCAGCGCCCGCCCCGTCGGCTCCATGCCGCGACCGTTGCGCAACAGCAACGGATCATCGAACAGATCGCGCAGCCGACCGAGGGCAGCACTCACGGCCGGCTGGCCCATGAACAGTTTTTCCGCAACGCGGGTCAGGTTCTTTTCGAACATCAGCGCTTCGAAAATCACCAGCAGGTTCATGTCGACGCGACGCAGATCGTTTCGATTCATAGGCACGGGTTCCTTGTGTGTTCAGACAGGCTCGAGGATAACGATTGTGTCTGACTTTACCCGGGACTTCCCGCAATGAACGAGGAATTAACAACGTTTAACTCGCCCGCCAGAGCCGTCGGCTTCAAGAATGAAGCCTACCGACACGGACATTCGCCATGGCTCATTTCCAGCAAAACGCCGCCCGCGCGACAGTCACGCCAGCGCCCGGGAAGAACACCGGCGGCCTCAGCCCTCAGCGCGAACGGCTGGTCAAACAACTGATACTCGAGCATCTCGGCGAGACGCTCGAAGTGACCGAACTGGCCAAGGCCTGCGCCTTGTCGCGCAGTCATTTTTCCCGTGCCTTCAAGTGCAGCACCGGCCTCTCGCCCCAGGACTGGATTCGCCAGCAGCGTATCGCCCGGGCCAAGCTGCTGATCCAGCACACGGACCTGAGCCTCACGCAAATCAGCCTGGAGTGCGGCTTCTGCGATCAGGCGCATTTCTGTCACATGTTTACCCGCAGCGAAGGCATCAATCCGTTTGCCTGGCGTTGCCGCACGGTGCGTTCCGTTCGCCACGCAATCTCGTAGGCCTGGATAGCGAATCCTCCTTGTGGGAGCGGGCTTGCTCGCGAAGGCGGTGTGTCAGTCGACATTACCGCTGAATGACACATCGCATTCGCGAGCAAGCCCGCTCCTACAAAGGTTCGATCAACCCTTGAGGAACGCCAGCAGATCGGCGTTGAGCTGATCCTTGTGGGTATCAGTCAAGCCATGGGGCGCACCAGGGTAGACCTTGAGCGTAGAACCTTTCACCAAACCTGCCGAAGCGATGCCCGCCGCTTCGATCGGCACCACCTGGTCGGCATCGCCGTGCACCACCAGGGTCGGCACGTCGAACTTCTTCAGGTCTTCGGTGAAGTCGGTTTCGGAAAACGCCTTGATGCAGTCATAGGCGTTCTTGTGGCCGGCGGTCATGCCCTGCATCCAGAACCAGTCGATCATGCCCTGGGACGGCTTGGCGCCGGGTTTGTTGAAGCCGAAGAACGGCCCGCTGGCGAGGTCCTTGTACAGCTGCGAGCGATCCGCCAGCGAGGCCTGGCGGATGCCGTCGAACACTTCGATGGACAGGCCGCCAGGGTTGGCTTGGGTCCTGAGCATCAACGGCGGGACTGCGGAAATCAGCCCGGCCTTGGCCACGCGACCGGTGCCATGGCGACCGATGTAGCGCGCCACCTCGCCGCCACCGGTGGAGAAGCCGAACAGCACGGCATCCTTGAGGTCCAGCCGCTCGATCAATTGCGCCAGGTCATCGGCGTAGGTGTCCATGTCGTTGCCGGTCCACGGTTGACTGGAGCGGCCGTGACCCCGTCGGTCGTGGGCGATCACCCGGTAGCCTTGGGAGGCGAGAAAAATCATCTGCGATTCCCAACTGTCGGCATTGAGCGGCCAGCCGTGGCTGAAGACGATGGGCTGACCGCTGCCCCAATCCTTGTAGTAAATCTCGGTGCCGTCGCGGGTGGTGAACGTGCTCATGGGCGTGCTCCTTTGCGTGAGGTGGGGTTGGTTGAATTGGGTTGAATCAATCAGAGGCGCGGCCCATGCGCCCGGCCAGCCGCGCCACCCGCTCACCCAGGTGCGCGGCGGTGCAGCGGTCTTCGGGGGGAGGCGCCAATTCGGGTGACTGTTCGACATTCGACTGGGCCATGGCGCCCAGCGAACTGCCGAGGCGGTTGAGTTGCCCATCGAACACGCCTGTAGCGGAGCGCGCGGGCAAGAGGTCGAGGCCGACCCAGATCATCGAATGCTGGGCAGCGAAGACCGCCATTTGCAGCAGGGTGTTGAGCTTGTCGCCGCACAGGCAACCGGAATTGGTGAAGCCGGCCGCCAGTTTGTCGCGCCATGGCCGGGCCAGGTAAAACGAAGCCGTGGCTTCCATGAAGCCCTTGAAGGCCGCCGAGGCGCTGCCCATGTAGGTCGGGGCACCGAAAATGATCGCGTCGGCACGGTGCAGCTGATCCCAGTGTTCGTCCACGTCTTCGACAGGCACCAGGCTACACGTGCTGCCCGGATGGCGTTCCACTCCCCTGGCCACGGCTTCAGCCAAGACCCGGGTGTGTCCGTAGCCACTGTGAAAGACCACCACCACGTTGCTCATTCCGGTGTCCTTGTGATGAGTAAATCCCTGGTACCTGTAGGAGCGAGCTCGCTCGCGATGGTCGTCAACGATGACGCGTGCATTCAGAAAACCCGCGTTATCGTTGACGACCATCGCGAGCAAGCATCGCTCCTACAGTTTTGGGGGTTGCCACGACGAGGGACGAGTTAAACGTTGTTAATTTTTCATGACGCGCCCACAGCCCCGGCCACCCTTTTGTCAGCACGGCACCCAATGAAGACGGGAGCACGCTAAGGTCCGATGAACGCTGCAGTCGAGTCAGGCACCGGACAGTCATTCGGCCAGCACATTGCGCGGATGAAAAAACCTGAGGAATATGCTCGGAAACCGCGAATTAGACGGATGCAGGCAGGAGTGAGCCGTTGACCCTTTCCCTCGAACAGGCTGTGCATTTCGGCCCTTACAGGATCTACCCCGGACAACGCCTGGTGATGGAGGCCGACCAGCCGCTGCGACTTGGCCGGCGGGCCATGGACATCCTGTTGATCCTGCTGGAGCACGCCGGGAACGTGGTCAGCAAGCAGCAACTGATCGCCCGTGTCTGGCCCAACAGCGTGGTGGAAGAGATCAACCTGCGGGTGCACATGGCGGCCCTGCGCAAGGCCCTCGGCGACGGCCAGGCCGGCCAGCGCTACATCATCACCGTGGCGCAGCGCGGCTACAGTTTTGTCGCGCCCTATTCGGTTGAGCGCGTCGAGCAACAACCCGCCAGCGCAGGCCTGTCAGCAAGCGGACACAACCTGCCCCTGCGCCGCACCCGCCTGATCGGCCGGCAGGCGCTGGTCGACAACCTGGTGGCACAGCTGCCGCGCCAGCGCTTCATCACCCTGATCGGCCCCGGCGGCATCGGCAAGACCACCGTGGCCCTGCGCGTGGCCGAACATCTGATCGGTCAGTATCGCGACGGCATTCGCCTGCTGGACCTGGCGCCGATCAACGACCCCTTGATGATCAGCGGTCACCTGGCCGCGCTGCTGGGCCTGTCCCTGCACGACGGCGAACCGCTGCACAGCCTCGCCCTGTTCCTGCGCGAACGGCAGATGCTGCTGGTCATCGACAACTGCGAGCACCTGATCGACCAGGTGGCCCTGCTCTGCGAGAGCCTGCTGCGTGGCGCGCCGCAGGTGCACATTCTGGCTACCAGCCGCGAAAGCCTGCGGGCCGAAGGTGAATTCGTCCAGCGCCTGGAATCGCTGGACTGCCCGCCTCCGATTGCCGTGCTTGATCGCACCCAGGCCTTGAGTTTTTCCGCCTTGCAATTGTTCGTCGAGCGGGCCATGGCCAGCCACGACACCTTCGAATTGAGCGATGCCCAATTGCCGCTGTTGATCGACATCTGCCGACGCCTCGACGGCATTCCACTGGCCCTGGAACTGGCGGCCGCGCAAGTCGCCAACCTTGGCCTGGATGGATTGCACGCGCAGCTGCAAGACAGTTTTCGCCTGCTCACCCACAGCAATCACACGACCCTGGGCCGGCACCAGACCCTGCGCGCCACGCTGGACTGGAGCTTCAAACTGCTCAGTGCCTGCGAACAAACCTGCCTGCGCCGCCTGGGCATCTTCCGCGGCGGCTTTACCCTGGCATCGGCCGCGGCGGTGATCGTTGGCGAACACATCGAACCTGGCGAGGTGTTTGGCTCCATCACGCAATTGGTGGCCAAGTCCCTGCTGAGCGTGGACGTCGGCGATGAAGAGGTGTTCTACCGCCTGCTCGACACCACCCGCCACTATGCCCTCGAAAAACTCGAACAGACCCGCGAGCTGCCCGGCACCCGCGAACGCCACGCCGAACGCTGCCTGGCCTTGATGCAACAGGCGCAGAACGATTGGGAGCAGACGCCGACGGTGCTGTGGATCGAGCGTTATGCCCGCAGCCTGGAAGACATCCGCGCCGCCCTCGATTGGGGCCTGAATGCGCAAGGCCCGACAACCCTGGCGATCCGCTTGACGGCGGCGTCCACACCGCTCTGGCAGGAGCTGTCGCTGCTCAAGGAGCATGGCGGTTATGTGCGCAAGGCACTGGCCTTGCTCAATACGGCGTCCGAGCCCTGCGCGCATCTGGCCATGAGCTTGAAACTGGCCCTCGGCAGTGCCTGCTACCACGTCCAGGGCGGCAGTACTGAAACCATCGGTGCCTTTGTCACCGCCCGAACCCTGGCCAGGCAGTGCAATGACGTGGTCGGAGAACTGCGCGCCGTTTCCGGGCACATGGCGGTCAACCTCAGTTGCGGCCATTATCAGATGGCCCTGGAGCAGAGCCAGCAATTCGACCGCCTGGGCCTGCACGGTGATCCGGTGCTGTCGCTGAGTACGCATCGCTTGCGAGTGTTGGCCCTGCACTTTGCCGGGGATCAGTCACGGGCGCGACTGAACGCCGAAGAGGTCATCCAGCGCATGGCCCACAGCGGCCACCTCAACCGCTTCACCCATGGTTTCGGCGTGCAATACGACCAGAGCGTCGCCGCCCTGACCATCCTGGCGCGCATCCTCTGGCTACAGGGTCAACCGGAACAAGCCTGGCGCACAGCCCGCCAGGCACTGGACATTGCCTTGCAGATCAACCATGGCACCTCCATCTGCTACACCCTGGCGCTCTCGGGTTGCCTGATCGCCCACTACAACGGTGACAGCCGCACCGCCCGCGAGCTGCTGCACCTGCTGCTGGAACAGGCGCAAAAACACTCGGTGCTGCTGTTCTACACCTGGGCGCAGCACTACGCGCAGGTCATCGACAGTCGCCCTGCACAGACAGCACGGCGCCCGGGCGTTGGTTTGATCAAGGAAATCATGGTCACGCTGGACAGCGCGTTCGTCGATGACGATTTGCTGCAACGCGCCGACAGCGGCGCGGCAGGCTGGAGCACCGCCGAGATTCTGCGGGCCCGCGCCGATGCGCTACTGGCCGCCGATTGCCCGATCAAACACTGCACCGCCGAAACCGTGCTGATCAAAGCGCTCACCGTCGCCAAGGCCCAGGGCGCCCTGGCCTGGGAGCTGCGCAGCGCCACGTCACTGGCGCGGCTGTGGCAGCGCCAGGGTCGCGACCGGCAAGCCCATGAGTTGCTGACACCAATCTACCAACGCTTCACCGAAGGCCATGCCACCCCCGACCTGATCGCCGTGCGCTGCCTACTCGATGAATTACAGGATCACCTCAGGATTTGAAACCCGGACGCGGGACTCATTGTGGCGAGGGGATTCAGCGAAACGTCGCACCGCCCCGTTCGGCTGCGAAGCAGTCGTAAATCAAGACTATTCGGTCTGTCTGATGGACGTAGGGGTCGCTTCGCGACCCAACGGGGATAAATCCCCTCGCCACAGGTTTCATGTTCGTTTGAATATCGTTTCGGCATTCCCACCGTGCTCAAGTTTTTCCAGGGCATAGCGGCGGGTGGTGTTGAGGAAGCGGTAACGGCTCACACCGTTGGCCTGCTCCAGCGACAACAACGATTTGAGCGCCAGGCTGTCCAGCACCTTGGTCAGGCTGGCGGGCAGCAGCGTGTCGCAACTGACCACGCCCATCGCCGCGTCTAGGGTGAACGCCGATTTGAAGACCGCCAGGCGCTGCAACACGGTCTGCTCTACCGCGTTCAAGCGTTCATAGCTCCAGTCCAGGGCAGCCTTGAGGGTCTGGTGCCTTGGCACCGCGGTGCGCCGGCCCTGGGTCAGCAATTGAAAACAGTTGTCCAGTTGCGCCTGCAAGCCCACCAGCGCCAGCGCATCGATCTGCGCCGCCGCCAGCTCGATCGCCAGGGGCAAGCCATCGAGGCGCCGACAGATTTCGCGCACGACCCCGAGGTCCTGTTCGCGCAGGGCAAACCCTTGCTGACGGGCCCGCGCACGGCTGACGAACAGCTGCACCGCCGAATACCCCATGAATTCATCGACACTGCGCAATGCCGACGCCGGCGGCACTACCAACGGTGGCAACGACAGCAGTGTTTCGCCCGCGGCCAGCAGCGGCTCGCGACTGGTGACCAGGATCGACAGGCGCGGTGCCGAACCCAGCAGGGTCTCGACCACTGACCGGCAACGTTCCAGCAAATGCTCGCAATTATCGAGGATCAACAGCGCATGGCGTTGCCACAGCGCCTCCAGGGGTGTGCCGGTTTCCAGCGCGAGAGCACGCGCCAGGTGACCTTCCACCTGCGCCGGGTCATCAATCGTCGCCAGATCCACCCGCCACACACCGTCGCGATAATGCTGCAACAGCAGTTCGGCGACCCGCAGGGCAACCGTGGTCTTGCCGATACCGCCCGGCCCGACCAGGGTCATGAAGCGTCGCACCGGCAACTGCCTGACCAGACTGCCCACCACCGCATCGCGTCCGGTGACCGGCATCAACCGCGCGGGCAAGTTGTGTTGGGGTTGGTGCACGCTTTCGAACGAGATAGGGGTGAGCACCGATGCCTGCTGCACCGGCGCGACAAAGCTGTAACCGCGCTGGGGAATGTTGACGATGTAGCAGTGGCCTTCCAGGCCGTCGCGAAAGGCTCGACGCAGGGCGGCAATGTGCACCCGCAGATTGATTTCCTCGACCACCGACCTCGGCCAGACCTGGGCAATGATCTCATCTTTGCTGACCACCGACCCCGCGTGCTCGAGCAGCACCTGCAGGATATCCAGGGCCCGTCCGCCCAGACGCAGCGGTCGATCGCCGTCGAGCACCAGCCGCTGATTGAGGTGGAACGCGTAGGGGCCGAAGCGCAGCACCGTGTCGCTGTGTATGTCTCTGAGGCTGTTCATGCACGTTCACCCGCCAGGAGCCTGCCCGGCACGCATCCCGGCTGTACCTTCCTTGCAATGAGTTCACAGCTATCTTGGCAGGCCCCGGTGACGGTACAACTGCCACGGGGGGAGCGTCACGGCCATTACGGTGCGCAAACCGGCCAAGGGCACTAGTTGAATTGCTCGCGGTATTGGGTCGGGGTCAGGCCGAGCTTTTCACCGAACAGAAAACGCATGTGCCGCACGCTGCCGAAACCGCTTTTGAAGGCCACGGTCTTGAGCGGTAACTCCGTGGTTTCCAGCAGGTTGCGGGCACAGTCGATACGCGCACTTTGCAGAAACTCCATGGGCGTCATGCCCGTTTCACGGGCAAAGACCCGGGTGAAGTGGCGCGGGCTCATGGTGGCCAGAGCCGCCATGCGTTCGATGCTGAAGGCTTCATCGAGGTGTTCGAGCACATGGTTCTGTAGCCGGGTAATCGCCGTTTCCTGGGGCGCGACCGCCGCCATCAACGGGCTGAACTGCGCCTGCCCACCCTGGCGTTTCATCACCACCAGCAACACCTTGGCCACATCCTGGGCGACTTTCTTGCCATGGTCCTGGGCCACTACCGCCAATGCCAGGTCAATGCCGGCGGTGACGCCGCCGGAGGTCATGAGGTTGCGGTCCTGGACATATATCTGGTCGGTTTCGACAGTGGTTCCAGGAAAGGCCTTGATCAAGCGTTCGGTGTAGTGCCAGTGGGTGGTCACGCGATAGCCGTCAATCAAGCCGGCATGCCCCAATACAAAGGCACCCGTGCAGATCGAGCCGTAGGCCCTGGATCGGCTGACGTTGTGCTTGAGCCACTGGAGCAACGGCGGGTGTTTTTCGTTGTAGGCACCGGGGCCACCGGGCACCAGCAGCAAATCGTAGCCGTCACAGGCCTGGTCGAGATGCAGATCGGCCTGCACGTTCACGCCGTTGGACGCCCGCAGCACGCCGGGCTCGGTGCCGATGGTCGTCAGTACATAGTGGTCGTCGGGCTTGAGATACCGATTGGCAATGGAAAACACCTCCATGGGCCCGGCCATGTCGAGCAGGAGAAAGTCGGGGAACAACACCATTGCCACGGTTTTCATGGGTTCAAGATCACTGAGCTAATAAGAAAAACAAGCCGCTGAACACTATCCCTTGTGGGAGCGAGCCTGCTCGCGAATACGGTTTCAAATTCAGCGAAGAGGTGGCACCAAGACCGCTTTCGCGAGCAGGCTCGCTCCCACAGGGATTGCGTTTCACTCGGGAAACGCTGTGCATTATGGCGAAGTGCGGAGGCAGCGTCGTCTGTAAATCACTGTCAACCTGAACGAGACAGTATTTCAATATCCACCTACTTATTGCACCACCCAGTAACCATTAACCTTCTCCTCACTCGGACGAATTCACGTCCCCCAGGAGATTCCATCATGCTGACCCTTCGCAAGGCTTCTGATCGTGGCATGGCCAACCATGGCTGGTTGAAGTCGTTTCATACCTTCTCGTTCGCCAACTACCGCAACCCGAAGGAGCAGGGCTTTTCCGACCTGCTGGTGATCAACGACGACCGTGTGGCGGCCGGGAAAGGCTTCGGCCAGCACCCGCACCGCGACATGGAAATTTTCTCCTACGTGCTGGACGGCGCACTGGAACACAAGGACACCCTGGGGACGGGCTCGGTGATTCGCCCCGG
The DNA here is from genome assembly GCF_013359695.1 of Pseudomonas sp. C2B4. Taxonomy (GTDB): domain Bacteria; phylum Pseudomonadota; class Gammaproteobacteria; order Pseudomonadales; family Pseudomonadaceae; genus Aquipseudomonas. The sequence goes on along the minus strand of NZ_JABFMU010000096.1, from coordinate 2,804 downwards.
TGACGTGCAGTTGATGAGCGCCGGCAGTGGCGTGGCGCACAGTGAATACAACCATTCGGACAAACGCCCGGTGCACTTCCTGCAAATCTGGATCGTTCCTGAAGTCAGCGGCGCCAAGCCGCGCTATCAGCAAGAGCACTTCAGCCCGCAGAAGAAACGCGGCCGCCTGCAACTGATCATCTCCCCAGACGGCGCCAAGGGCTCGCTGAAGGTGCGTCAGGATGCACGGGTGTATGCCGGCCTGATCGACGGCCAGGAAACAGCCACCCTGGAACTGGCCGCCCATCGCTACGCCTACGTGCATGTGGCGCGGGGCAGTGTCGAACTCAACGGCCTGCGCTTACAGGAAGGTGATGGCGTGCGGGTTCGCGAAGAGCAGTTGCTGACCTTGAGCAATGGCGTGGATGCCGAGGTGCTGGTGTTCGACCTGCGGCCGCAGGAATTGCCGGAAATGCCTTGACCGCAGGTCCCCCTAAAAACCTGTGGGAGCGAGCCTGCTCGCTCCCACAGGGGGATTGCCTGCAACGCTACTGGGTATGTTCGTTTGAAGATGCGAACTGCTCGACAATCTCATCAATCACCACCCGCACCCTCGCGGTGTGCCGCAGGTCGGCGTGGGTCACCAGCCATACGTCATAGGGCAACGGCCGGGTGCGCTCCGGCCAGAGCCTGACCAGTCCATCCTTCTCCCCCATGTACACCGGAACTTCCCCAATGCCGATCCCCGCCACGATGGATCGACGCACCAGCAGACTGGAGCTCAGGCTCGAGACAATCCGTCCGCGTCCCAGCGGCTCACTGACCAGCGTCATGTCCTTGTTCCCCTGCAAGTACGGCTGATACACCACCAGATCGTGCCCCTCGAACGCTGACCCCGGCTCGGGTACACCGTGGGCATCGACATAGGCTTGCGAGGCAAACAGGCCTACCGGCCAACGGGCGATGCGCCGGGCGATCAGGTCCGGGTTGTCCGGCCGGGTATTGCGCACGGCGATGTCGGCCTCACGCTTGGCCAGGCTCAGAAATTGGGTCGAAGCGTCCAGTTGCACCCGCACGTCGGGATGCTGTCGATGCAAACGGGCAACGGCCGGGATCAGGAAGTCGACGGCCAGAGAGTCGGTGGTGGTGACCCGCACGATGCCGGTCAACCGATCGTCCAGGCCCTGGATCCGGCGTTCCAGCTCCAGCGCCGAATGCTCCATTTTCTCCACGGCACGCATCGCCGCTTCGCCCACGGCCGTCAGCGCGTAGCCCTCAGAGGTGCGCAGAAACAGTGTCGCGCCCAGGGACTTTTCCAGGGCCGTGATCCGTCGGCCCACCGTGGCCTGATCCACCCCCAGCACTCTCGCGGCGCCTCGCAGTGTCGATTCGCGGCAAACGGCGAGAAATACCCGTGCGTCATCCCAATTCATGGCATCTCCTTCTGATGCATTTACGCATCATCACAATGCGAAGTCGCTGCATTATTACACGCGCGAAGCTCGTTATAGTCGATGCATGAGTTAACCCACAGGACAACGTTCATGCCCGACATCCCCCGCAACGCGATCTGGCTGCCGATCTTCGCCGGCCTCTGCGCCAGCCTGGTCAGCATCGGCCTGGCGCGTTTTGCCTACACGCCATTGATTCCCTCGCTGATCGAAGCCCACTGGTTTGCCGCCAGCGACGTGGTGTTCCTCGGTGCCGCCAACCTGGTGGGTTACCTGATCGGCGCATTGATCGGCCATCCACTGGCCCAGCGCACGTCCAACAGAACCGCGTTGCGGCTGATGATGCTGGCGGTGACCCTGGCGTTTTTCGCCTGTGCCTTTCCGTTATCGGTGAGCTGGTTCTTCGGCTGGCGTCTGCTGTCCGGCATTGCCGGTGGCGCGATCATGGTGCTGGTGGCGGCGACGGTACTGCCCCATGTGCCGGCCTCGCGCAAAGGCCTGGCCAGTGGCGCGATCTTTCTCGGTCTCGGCCTGGGCATTGCCGGGTCAGGGACAATCGTGCCGCCGCTGCTGAGCCTTGGCTTGCAGCAGACCTGGCTTGGTCTTGGCGTGCTGGCGCTGGTCCTCACGGCGGCCAGCTGGTTCGGCTGGCCCTCCTCCGTGCCCCATCCAACCGTTTCGACGCCGGGCAAATCCACGCCGACGTCGATGAACCCAGCTGTCTACCTGCTGTTCGCCCAATACGCGTTCATGGCGGCCGGGCTGGTGCCGGCCATGGTCTTCCTGGTGGATTACGTGGCCCGAGGGCTCGGTGCCGGGCAACACGTCGGTGCCCTGATCTGGGTGATGTACGGCCTCGGCGCGATTATCGGGCCGGTGAGTTATGGCTTTCTGGCGGATCGACTGGGGGCGAAGCTCGGTATTCGACTGGTGCTCGTGGTGCAGGCGATTGCGGTCGGCCTGCTGTCGATCTCCAGCGCTTTCGCGGCACTGGCCTTGCTGGCGGTGATCATCGGCTCGTTCCCGCCGGGCATCGTGCCTCTGGCGCTGGCCCGGGTTCACGAACTGGTCCCCGAGCATCATCAACAACAGATCGCCTGGAGCCGCGCCACGGTTTCATTCGCCACCTTTCAGGCCCTGTCCGGTTTTGCGTACTCGGCGCTGTTCAATGCCAGTGGAGGGCAGCATGCGCTGATGTTCGAGATGGCGGCGGGGGCGATTGTTGTGGCTCTGCTGCTGGAGTTGGCGGTACGTCTGCTGAGCCGGCGAGATGACAAAGCCTGTGGCTGCCCTACAGCTGCATGAACCACCCCCTGTGGGAGCGAGCCTGCTCGCGAAAGCGGAGTGTCAGCCACCAACGATGTTGGATGTGAC
>NZ_JABFMU010000095.1 GCF_013359695.1 Pseudomonas sp. C2B4 | reverse complement strand
GCGCCCATCCCCGGATGAACGCCTCCACTCAGCCTTCCGAAGGGGCGGGTGGATCTAAAGCTGTCGAGGCGAGCTGACACTCGACCTCACTGCTGTTCGCGGTCCCCTGTGGGAGCGGGCTTGCCCGCGAAGGCGGCCTGACAGCCGACCTGAATTTTGCAGATGCACACAACCCCCCCTGTGGGAGCGAGCCTGCTCGCGAATGCGGTGTGTCATTCAGAGTCAATATCGACTGACCTGACCCCTTCGTCGGAACGCCGCCCGTGCCAACTCGCTCCCACAGGGTGGTCTTTGTCGGATCCGGCTCCCGGTTGTACAGCGCCGTCTATATTGAATGACCGGCACCAGGCCGGAAGGCCGTTTTTCTGATGCACCTGAAATCGCATAACAATCCCAATCAATCAGGAGATCATCATGACCCAGCTCGATAAAGTACTGTACACCGCCAAAACCCACACCACCGGCGGCCGGGACGGGGCGTCTCGCAGCTCTGACGGCATTCTGGATGTGAAACTCTCTTCTCCGGGTACGAATGGTGGGGGCACCAATCCGGAACAACTGTTCGCCGCCGGCTGGTCGGCCTGTTTCATCGGCGCCATGGGCGTTGCGGCCAAGGAGCTGAAAGTTGCGCTGCCCAAGGATGTGGCCGTCGACACCGAAGTCGACCTGGGCACCAATGAAGGCGGCTACCTGTTGCAGGCGCGGCTCAATGTCAGCCTGCCGGGGCTGGATCGCGAAACCGCGCAGAAACTGGTCGATACCGGGCACAAATACTGCCCGTATTCGAAAGCCACGCGAAACAATATCAACGTGGTGGTCAAGCTCGCCTGAGTTGAAATAAAAGAGGTCTTGGCGACAGCTTTCGCAAGCCGTGTTGCCAAGACCTGAACCCTTCCGGGGATGAGTGATGAGCTTTTATCGGCGCTTACTCAAACTCTCTCACATACTGCCTGGTAACTAAGTTGGTTTATCCGATTGAGTGCGCTCGTATTAGTTTCTCATCGAGCCCTCTTGGGCGTTGAATGCGCTCGAAAATAGTATGACTGTTTTAGTTTGAGGGGTGTAAATGACAAGAGTTCGCTTGTTGCTCATCTAGTTGGTCTGTGTGGCAACTAGTGGATCCAATGGGTAATGACGGCAGTCATGTAAAACCAAGCAGCTCAGTTGGAATGGGCATCGACGGGAAAGTTGAGGCGCTAGTACCGTTTTCGTTGACCCTCAAGTCAGCGACCGTTTGTCGGTGATAAGCCTGAAAAATGAACAAACCCGGGCTTAGGCCCTCAGATTCTGCAGCACGTCATCCCCATGACCTGCTCCTGGAATCGCAGTAAGGAAGTGAAACCCGAACCTCATATGCAGTTATGCAAATGGGGATTTTTTTATCTGAAATTTGAGAGGTGCTAACTAAGCTGTTAATGATTAATTTACCGCATCAATAGGATTTTTATAATAAACCTATTGCTTGTTTTCTTGTATGAGCAAGGTCGTGCAGGGTTATTTACAAAGCAATGCTCTGTTGATTGGCCTATCTGTACTATCGAATAAGGTGGAGAACATACCCGTGGCGATAAATACAATTATGAGCCTGATCGAACATAAAGAATTCATGGAGCTATTGCGGCTGGGCGTTGTTTACGTTCATCTGGTCGCCTGCTGCGTGGCGATTGGTTTGGTGTTGACCAGTGATATCGCAATGGTCAGGGACCTGTGGAAACGCAAGGCCTTCACTGAACATGATCTTGCGCACATGGAAAGCCTTCAGCGGTCTGTCGTCTGGGCATTGGTCGGTCTATGGGTGACCGGCGCTGCCATTATCGGCATCGACTACCTGGGCAAAGGCACGGAATACTTCATGAACCCGAAGCTTCACGCCAAGGTGATCATTGTCGTGCTGCTGACCTACAACGGCGTCCTGCTGCACAACCTGGTATTGCCGGCACTGAAAAAGGCAGGCTCCTTGCTTGACCTCGGATTCAGTGCGCGGATGCTGGCCCTGTTTTGTGGCTCGCTGTCGGCGGTCTCCTGGATGTATGCCGCCATGCTCGGTGTCGGGCGTCCCCTGGCCTGGAAGTATTCGCTCAGCGAGCTGTTGATGGCGTATCCGGTGCTGATCGTGCTGGGCTTCCTGGCGATGCTGGCACTGACTCAGCGGGCCAAGCGCCAGGAGAGTCTCACCACGCCGCAGTGGACAAATGCAGCGGCGCAATAAGCACAAGAGCCTGGCTCATTGGCGCTGATATGAAAAAGGTCCTGGCGACCGATGTGTGAGCAGCATCGGTCGCCAGGACCTGAAAGCGTTCAGATCATAGTGGGGCCGGGCCAATCCACTTCGTCACGGTCGGCGCCTGCCACCGTTCAAGGGCATCGATCAGGACCGAAGGGTCGGTGTCGAACATCAGCATCTCGCTGTGCTCGGTCTTCATGAAGCCTTCCTGAACGGCATGGTCGAGCAGGCTGCGCACCGGATTGAAAAAACCGCCGATGTTCAGGCACGCGACGCCTTTGCGGTGTTCGCCCAGTTGCGTCAGCGTCGCCACTTCAAACAACTCCTCAAAGGTCCCCAAGCCGCCCGGCAAGGCAATGAACGCATCGGCGCACTCGCTCATGCGTGTCTTGCGGCTGCGCATGTCCCGGGTCACTTCAAACTGCGTCAGCCCTGCATGCAAATGCCCGAGTTCAAACAACAGCTGAGTGATGATGCCGACAACCTGGCCGCCCTCGGCGAGCACGCTATCGGCGATGACGCCCATCAACCCCTTGTGGGTGCCGCCATAGACCAGGCGCAAACCGCGTCTGGCGATTTCGCGACCCAAGGCGCGGGCGCCCTCGACATAGGCGGGGTTGAAGCCGTCGTTGGAGCCGCAGAACACGGCAATGCTGCGCAGGGGAGAAGCGTGGGTCATCGAATGTTTCCTGGTGGGGGCCGATTCAGGCGGGTAGTGGCGTGTGAGTGGAAAAATACCGGGCGCTTTCCCGCTCGGTTTTTTCGCGGGTGGCCTTCAAGGCATCCGGTTTTTGAGCGGTCCCTTCCACCGAGAAAAACGTCACGTCGAGCAAGCCGATGCTCGCCAGTACGGTCTTCAGCCAGGGCCGCAGGAAATCAGGTTGCTGCGCATGGTCGCCAGTGAAGGTGCCCCCCGACGCGATGGCGATAAACACCGGTCGGTCGCGCAGGGCACCGACCTTGCCTTGAGCGGTGATGCGAAAGGTGCGGTCGGCCTGAATCACATGGTCGAGCCAGGCCTTGAGTGTCGAGGGCACCATCAGGTTATGCATGGGCGTGGCGATCACTACGCAGTCGGCGTTTTCCAGCTCGCGAATCAAGTGTTCGGACTGCAACAGGGCACCTTTTTCGGCGACCGCGCTGGAGGGATCGCGCCGCCTGCTCACCGCTTCGGCGTAGTCGGCATCGATATGCGAAAGCCCGGTGACGCCGCGCTCGGTGATGATGAAATCGCTGCCGCGATGGCTGTCGATCAGGTGGTTGATGAGGGTTTGCGAGAGCCGATAACTCTCGGAGGCTGTCCCTCGCGGGCTGCAAATCACGCGCAGTATTTTCATGGGACCCTTTGCTGTTCAAGGAGGCAGGGTCTGCATGATGGCGCCGCTTGGCCTCGTTCCGAAGAGCCAAGAATGGCCTGTTTGACTAGGCCATGAAGGTGGGGCGGATGCGCTCAGAGCAACGCCAGGATGCGTTTTCCCAGCTGTTCGGCGGCGGCTTGCGAGTCGATGTTGGCGAAACCCAGCATGAGCCCGGAATGTGTTTGCGAGCCGATGCAGCATTCGCTCAAGGGTTCGGCGTAAATACCCGCATTCAGCAGGCGTTCGACCAGCGAGCGATCTGATTGAGGCTGTGTAAACCGCAGGTTCAAGTGCATGCCGCCGGGCTGGGCATCGATGTGGATGTGTTCGCCCAGGACGTTCTTCAGCCCTCTGACCGTCGCCTCGCGGCGTTCGCCGTAGAGTTTGCGCATGCGCTGGATATGCCGGGCGAAATGACCTTCGGTCATGAACGTGGCGACGATGGCCTGGGTCAGTTCCGGGCAGCCTCCGTAGAAGGTCTGGCTGGTCTGTTCGAAACGTTCGACCTGTGCTGGCGGCACCACCAGATAGGCCAGGCGGATGCCAGGAAACAGCACTTTGCTGAAGGTGCCGGCATAGAGCACGCGGCCGTCGCGATCCAGGCTTTTGAGCGCGGGCAGGGGACGGCTGATGTAGCGGTATTCGCCGTCGTAGTCGTCCTCGATGATCCATGAGCGCTGGCGGGCCGCCCATTCCAGCAGCTCCAGGCGTCGCGGCAGGGAGAGCGATACGCATAACGGACTCTGATGCGCCGGTGTGACCACGCAGGCGCGCGCATTCGGTGATTGGCTCAGACCGCGCGCAACCTGCATGCCGTCCTGATCGACCGCCACCGCAGTCAGCGGAATGTGCAACTGCTCCAGTAACTGGCGAGTCGGCGGGTAACCCGGATCTTCGACGAGGACCTCGTCGCCCGGTTTGAGCAGCGCTTGAATGATCAGCCCCAGAGTGTGGCGGTAGCCCGAGGTCACGAACACTTGCGAAGGCTGGCAGGTAATGCCACGGGCCACCTGCAGGTAGGTGGCAATCGCCGTGCGCAACGATTCCAGCCCATTGGCCGATGGGGCGGCCATGTCCGGAATTTGTGTGGCACGCACGCAGCGCGCGCCGATCTGCGCCCATATTTTTCGCGGAAACGCATCCAGCGCAGGCAGGGCCATTTGAAAGGGCAGCACGGGTGCCTTGTGCCGGATCGAAGCCACGGTGGACAAACCCGATGGTTGCTCGATGCGCGCCTTGTCGGTGCCGATGTTCAGCCCCGTGGCCACCACCGTGCCGGCCTGGCCGCGGGATTGAATGTAGCCTTCAGCCGCCAGCAACGAGTACGCGGTGTCGATGGTGCCGCGTGCCAGCCCAAGCTCCTTGGCCAGTGCCCGGGCCGCCGGAATGCGTTCGCCTGGCGCGAGCACACCCTCGGCAATGGCCCTGCGAAACCGCCAGTAGATTTGCCGGTAAATCGGCTCCGTTGACGTGGGATCGAGGGGGGAAAGCTTGTCGAGGGCGGGGTTTGTCATGGGGGAGGCTCTGGGGAAAGCGATCATGGCTCAGAACATTAGCGGGAATATGGATCTTTTCCAATGGGCCAAGCAGCTCCAGGATGCAGACCTCCAAACAGCAAACCCGAGGATTGATCATGACTCAACGTATCGACTACGCCAGTGCCGCCCCTGAAGGTTACAAGGCCTTCGGCAATGTGTACGGCTACCTGCTGAAGACCGGCTTGCCCACCGAACTGGTCGATCTGGTTTACCTGCGGGTGTCGCAAATCAATGGCTGCGCCTTTTGCATCGACATGCATTCGCGGGACCTGATCAAGCTCGGTGTCGCCGTGGAAAAACTGGTCCTGGTGCCGGTGTGGCGCGACGCAGGCGATGTATTCACCCACCGCGAATGCGTGGCCCTGGCCTGGGCGGAAAGCGTCACGCGGGTTGCTGAAACCGGCGTTGCCGATGCTGACTATGCCGCCGTGGCGGCGGTGTTCAGCGAAAAAGAACTGGCGGATCTCACTTACGCCATCAGCCTGATGAACGCCTTCAATCGGCTCGGCGTGGCGTTTCGCTCGAAACCGGCGGCCGCTGGAAAAGCCTGATCCGTTGTGGCGAGGGAGCAAGCTCCCTCGCCACAGGTTTCTCTCTCACCCAAGAAGGAGTGATGACACATGGCCTGGGCACTGCTGGGTATCGCCGGCATTCTGGAAATCGCCTTCGCCTTCTTCATGAAGGGCTCCGAAGGCTTCACGCGACTGCTCCCCGGCGTCTTGACGGTTGTTACCGGCCTGTCGAGCGTCTTTCTGCTTTCACTCTCGTTGCGCACCTTGCCGGTGGGCACGGCCTACGCCGTGTGGACCGGCATCGGCGCGGCGGGCACCGCGATTGTCGGCATGGCATTGCTCGGCGATTCGACGGCGCCGCTGCGTCTGCTGTGTATCGGCGTGATCCTGGCCGGTGTCATCGGGCTCAAACTGGTGTCGGCGAACTAAGCCTCATTTCCCGCCCGCCGAAACCTCCTGGTAAATCTCCTGCAGATTGGCTTTACGCTCCTGGGTATTGGGATGGCGCATGGCGGGTGTGGTGACGATGTCTTCTACATCGTCCGCCATGGCCAGAAACTGGTTGCTGGCGATTTTCGTCGCCGGGCCGCCCTGCGTCGCGGGCAAGTCCGTGATAAACGCATTGATCGCCTCCGCCAGTTGCTGGCGATCGGGGTAGACGCGGCTGAGCATTTTCACCGCGCAGGAATCGGCCTGCAGTTCCTGGTCGACATGGTGTTGGGTGAATTGCCCTTTCTCCAGCTTGACCCGGTCGACCACCGCCTTGGGGTTGCCCTGTGCGCCTTTCATCACTGTGAGCAAGTCCGATTTGACGCTGAAGGAGTCGACTACCACGCTCTGCATTTCCTTGGTTTCATGCCGCTGCAACACATGGGAGATTTCGTGGGCCAGGGCAAAGTAGGCCTTTTTCTGCATCTGTGGCGTGGTCAACAACCCCTTGTCCAGATACAGGTAGCCCCCCGGCAGGGCCAGGGCGTTATGGTTGTCGCTCTTGACGATAAACAGCTTGAATCGATAGTCGTAGGGCTCGTGGATGCTGGCCAGGATATCGCTGAGCATCTTGTCGGCGGTCGGGTAATACTTGCGGCCCTGCTTGCTGTCGCGGGCCAGCAACTCTTCCTGGCGGGACTGATGCTGGCGCTCGGCATACATTACCTCGGCGCTCATGGGCAGCCAGTTCAATTGCTTGGCCGCCTGTTTCGCCGAGTCGCCGAGTTTGTCGCTGCTGGCAGCCGCTTGCGAGTCGCCACCGCCGAGCAATTTGCTCAGTTGTCCGGGCACTGCCTTGATACCTTCCTGTATCCCGAACACCGAGAGCGAGGCGAAGTTGTCGGTCAGTCGATAGGGCTGCACCAGTTCGGCACAGTTACGGTCGAGCACCACCAGCGCCCGGGGCGGCAGGCTGCCGATGTCCTTGATGTTTTGCGGGCCTTCTTTACTGCTGAAGGGGTTGGAAAGCTTCGGGGTGCTGCAGGCACTGACCAATATCGCCAGCGCCAGCACCCCGTACAGGGCTACGCGCGCATTCATGGTGTATCCCCGACAGGGGCTTGCCTGTCATTTGTGTTGTTGCTTGATCTGGTTGATGCGCAAGTCCCTGGCGCTGTAGTAACCCTCCTCATCGAGGACCGCTGCTTCGTACACCAGACGGCGGGTCGGGTCGGACACCTCCTTGTTGATCTTGTCCAGGCGCTGGCGGACTTCGGGGTCGGCCTTGGCCTTCGCCAGGTCGGCCTGGGCTGCCTGGGCGTTGAAGGGGCGGTCTTCTTCGAGTTTTCGGCCGCCGGCTTTTCGAGTGTTGGTCAACCTGTCGAGTACCGATAACAGGGAGCCGCATTCGGCCTGCGGTTTGTCGTTTTTGTACTGCAGGTCCTGCAGCCCCTTGCAGTCCTGGGCCATGGCGGTCATTGAGGCAGGCAGCAACAGCGTGGCAATGGCGAGCTTGAAGCAGAGCGAATTCATGGCATGTCCTCGGTTAGTGAAAGAAAAAGTCCATGACGGGTGGAACAATCTCATCCCAGAAAAACGCAAGCAGCAGCACCAGGAGAAACGTTAGCCGGCGCATGAACAGCAAGGTCGATGCGCAATGTTTCTCAGCGCGCCACAGGCGCAGGCAATCCAGGTAAACGAAACGCTTCGCGCGCTCTTGAAGGGTGTGGGCATAGTGCGGACGCTGTTCGGCTTCCAGGGCCAGTTTGCTGGCGAAGCTGTCGGGGCCGCTGGCTTGCAGACGTCGGATCATGGCCTGACGCTGCTCGTAGCCTTCTTTCACGGCAGTACTGATCGCACCGTTGAAAAAACTTTCAATCAGCATCCCCAGTGCAATCGGAATCGGAGACAGCCAAATGCTGCAGTGCCGTAACAACCCATACGAACCAATGGTCAGCACTACGACCACAATCGTAAAACCAATAGCAAGTAGCAGGATCAGCCAAGGGGCCCACTGGCGTTTTACAGCGCTTGAGCTGAAGCGAAAGGAGAAGTAGTAGCGCCAGGACAAATCAATCAGGCCGCCCATCAGCAGGCCGAGTGCGACGTCCAGAATGAAAGCAAACCAACTGATTTCATCGGTAGGCTCCACCAACGACATAAAGGCGGCGGCATGCACCTCCACGCCATACATTATTCCGAGCGGGGTCAGGAAGGTGTCACTGTCGCCAAAGCTACTGCCGACGAAGACGACGGGGTAGTAATAACGCGCGTTGTAAAGGGTGAAGCCCTTACATTGGTTGTCGCCCAAACGCGATGGCAACTGGCATAGTGACACGGCTTGCAAACCGGACAGATATTGAGCCGGACTGATGATTAGCGGGGGAACGTGGCGTTTGCTTTCTTCACTTTCTTTTTCCGGGCATTTTTCCAGACCCACTAGGGAATTCGAGTACACCTTGAATGCGACGGCAGCCAGTGATTTGTGATTGCAATCGAGATCGTTGACCAGACCAAAGCTGACGTTAATGGTGGGGTCATCGGCGAAGGACACAAAGGGCTTAAGGCTTTCCTTCCAATCTTCGTTTTTCTTTTGGGCTTCGTAGTCGAGCATCTCAAAGGGTGTGATCAATACGGTATGGGTGATGTTCTTAACGGTCTCGGTGATTTTCGTGCGGTCTTGCATCAGCAACGTCTTGAGTTGCTCGTCGCACTCCTTGGTTTTTTCATTTACCGAGTCGTTGAGGGGTAGTACAGGAGAAAGGTCAAGGTCGACCACTAACAGTTTCGGTGGTTTGGACAGGTTGTAAATGGCTTCGAGGTCCTGTTTCAGCTGGCAGCGATCCAGGGGACTGCGTTCCCGGTAGTAGTCTTCGTTGCTTTTCTGGTCGATCAGTACCACCGCCACTGTGGGGTGGCTACCGGTGTACTGAGAAAAGGCCGTGCGGTTGCCAATACCGAGAAAGGCGTAACCATCGATGGCTTTGAGCAAATGCAAGTGGTGATGACCGATATACACCAGAGCAGCAACCATCAACGCAGCAGGCAAATGGTGAGTACCGGCAGATATCCCACGGGCGATCCAGTGCTCGGACTTGTCATGGCCGGTCATACCGTTTTCCGCCATCCACAAAACGCCAACCCAGGAACTCGCTGGGAACTGTGCAGGAGTCTGCCGTTGTTGCGTTCCGGTACTGCTGACCAATGACCTGTAGCACTGCGAAAAATGGCTGGTTCAACCGTTGCGCTCCCTGTTCACACTAGCAGTTGGCCAGCCACCGGCAAGCGCCCTTTATCGGCGAAATAAGCCGCTTGATCCCTGCTGTTTCGCGGTTGTTACACTTTAGGATCCATTTTCAATTCAGCTGTCTTCGACATTGTCGATGTGCTTGAAACGCTCGATCAGAAAATCGATCAGGCTGCGCACTCGCGCCGATAAATGCAGTTGCTGCGGGTACACCGCATACACGTCGGCGCGGGTCGGCGTCTGGTCTTCCAGCACCAGGCGCAGGCGGCCGCTGCGCACATAGCGGGCGATGTCCCATTCGGCCCGCAGCAAGATGCCGTAGCCCTCCAGCGCCCAGTTCAGGGCGACTTCGCCATCGTTGCAGCCCAGGGCGCCGTGCACCTTGATGTTGTCGGTGTGCCCGCCATTGGTGAAGCTCCAGACGCCATAGGGCGACTCGTTCTGGCGGATGAAAATGCAGTTGTGGTGTTGCAGGTCGGACAGTTTCTGCGGGGTGCCATGTTTGTCCAGGTACAGCGGCGAGGCACACAGCAGGCGGCGGTTGGAGGCGATCTTGCGCGCATGGAAAGCGGCGTCCGGCAAGGTGCCGAAACGGATGCCCAGATCGAAGCCGTGGGTGGCCAGGTCCAGCGGGTGATCGCTGATCTCCAGCTGAATTTCCACCTCGGGATACTGCGCATAAAACGCCGCCAGGGCAGGGCCGATGTGGCGCCGGCCAAAACCGAGCGAAGCGTTGACCCGAATCAGGCCCTTGGGCGTTGCGCGGCTGCTGCTGACCAACTGCTCCAGCTCATTGATCTGGGTGAGGATGCGCGCCGCCTGGGAGAAATACAGTTCGCCTTCGGAGGTCAGGCTCATCGAGCGCGTGGTGCGATTGACCAGGCGAATGCCCAGGCGTGCTTCCAGCGCCGTCAGGCGTTTGCTCACCGCCGGTGGCGTGATGCCCAACTCCCGGGCGGTCGCCGCGAGGCTGCCTTTGTTGGCCAGCAGGTAGAAAAAAGACAAATCCAGGGTCTGGCTCATTCGTAACTCAAAGTTATTTATGTAGTGATTTGGAGTAACTCACACCTATTTGTTCACTACATATACTCCGCTCACACCCCGCCTGAACAGTCCGGTTCAACGGGAACAACAAGAAATCGACGAGAGTGGAGTCAACAATGAGCGCATACAAAATCGCAGCAGTGCCAGGTGACGGTATCGGTGTGGAAGTGATCGCCGCCGGCGTGGAGGTGCTGCAGGCCCTGTCGAAAAAGTCCGGCTTCGAACTGGCTTTCAAACACTTCGACTGGAACTCCGACAACTACCTGAAAAACGGCCACTACATTCCCGAGGGTGGCCTGGAAGAACTGAAAACCTTCGACGCGATTTTCTTCGGCGCGGTCGGTGCGCTCAACGTGCCGGATCACATTTCGCTGTGGGGCCTGCGCCTGCCGATCTGCCAGGGTTTCGACCAGTACGCCAACGTGCGTCCGGCCCGCGTGTTGCCAGGGGTAAAAAGCCCGTTGCACAACGGCGATCAAATTGACTGGGTGGTGGTGCGGGAAAACTCCGAAGGCGAGTACTCCGGCAATGGCGGTCGCGTGCACCGTGGCCTGCCGGAAGAAGTCGCCACCGAAGTCTCGGTGTTCACCCGGGCCGGGGTCGAGCGCATTCACCGCTTCGCCTTCGAACTGGCGCAGAGCCGCCCGCGCAAACACCTGACCATGGTCACCAAGTCCAATGCCCAGCGCCACGGCATGGTGCTGTGGGACGAGATCTTCTACGAAGTGGCCAAGGACTTCCCGGACGTGAAGATCGACAAGGAACTGGTGGATGCCGTGACCACACGCATGGTGCTCAAGCCGTCGACCCTGGACGTGATCGTCGCCACCAACCTGCACGCCGACATCCTCTCCGACCTGGCCGCCGCGCTGTCCGGCAGCCTGGGCATCGCGCCGACCGCCAACCTCAACCCTTCGCGAAAATTCCCGTCGATGTTCGAGCCCATCCACGGCTCGGCCTTCGACATCACCGGCAAAGGCGTGGCCAACCCGATCGCGACCTTCTGGACCGCCGCCATGATGCTTGAACACCTGGGCGAAGCCGCTGCGGCGAAGCACCTGATGTCAGCCATCGAAGCCGTCACCGAAAGCGGCTTGCACACCCCGGACCTGGGCGGCACCGCCACCACGCGGCAGATCACCGACGCGGTGATTGCGCTGATCAACCGCTGATTTTTCCCAGCGATTCAAAGTAGTACTGCGGCACAACGCCTGGGGGCAGACCCGCGTGTCCGACCCCCGGGCATTTCCTGACAACAATAAAAAATCAGGGCCCTGTCATGAAAAGAATATTCGGCAAACTCTACGTACAAGTGCTCATCGCCGTGATCCTCGGCGCCATCGTCGGGGTCTTCGTGCCCGAAACCGGCGCCGCGCTCAAACCCTTGGGCGATGCGTTCATCAAACTGATCAAGATGCTGCTCGCGCCGGTGATCTTCCTGACCGTGGTCACGGGCATCGCGCGCATGGAAAACATGAAGGAACTGGGGCGGGTCGGCTTTCGCGCACTGCTGTATTTCGAAGTGGTGTCGACGCTGGCGCTGGTGGTCGGCCTGGTGGTGGTCGATGTGTTCAAGCCCGGTGCCGGCATGAACATCGACGTCGCGACGCTGGACACCGCCAGCATCGCCACCTACACCACGGCCGGCAAGCACGCCTCGTTCATGGACTTCGTCATGAACATCATCCCCGACACCATTGTCGATGCCTTCGCCAAGGGCAACGTGCTGCAGATTCTGCTGTTTTCCATCCTGCTGGGCATCGCCCTGGCCCACGTCGGGCCCCGCGGCAAAGCGTTCGTCGACACCCTCGACAGCCTGATGCAGGGCATGTTCCGCATCGTCAACATGGTCATGCGCCTGGCGCCGATCGGTGCCTTCGGCGCCATCGCCTTCACCATCGGTAAATACGGCTTCGGCTCGCTGTTCTCCCTCGGCAAGTTGATGGCTTGCGTGTACCTGACCTGCGCGGTGTTCGTGATTTTCGTGCTCGGCCCGATCTGCCGCTACAGCGGTTTCAGCCTGTGGAAGTTCCTCAAGTTCATCAAGGAAGAACTGTTCACTGTGCTCGGCACCAGCTCCTCGGAATCGGTGCTGCCGCAGATGATTTCGAAGATGGAAAAGGCCGGGGTGTCCAAACCCGTCGCCGGGATGATCATTCCCTCCGGCTTGACCTTCAACCCGGACGGGCAGGCGATCTATTACACCATCGCCGCAATTTTCATTGCCCAGGCGACCAACACGCCGCTGACCCTGACCGATCAACTGATTGTGCTGGCGGTGCTGATGTTCACCTCCAAAGGCTCGGCGGGGGTTACCGGTTCCGGGTTCATCATTCTGGCGGCGACGTTGTCGTCCCTTGGAACGATTCCGGTGGCGGGGATGGTGTTGCTGCTCGGCGTGGATCGGTTTATGTCGGAAGCTCGGGCGATCACCAATACCATTGGCAATGGTGTGGGGACCATGGCGATTGCCAAGTGGGTGGGGGCGCTGGATACGGTGAAGATGCACAAGGCGTTGAATGGGGAGGTGGTGGAGGAGAAGCCTGAGGTCGGGCAGGTGAATGATGTGATTGTGCCGACGTCGGTGGTGGCTGCTCCCTTGATGTCTAACTTGAAAAACGTTTCTCGGGCATAGGGGGCGGGTACATATCCGTTTCTGCGGTAACGGCGACTTACGGTTCCGCTCTTACGGCGGGTTACTTGGACAAGCCTGTAGGAGCGAGCTCGCTCGCGAAAAACGTCTGGACGACGGGATCATTCAGGCAGCCCGCGTTATCGTTGACGTCCATCGCGAGCGAGCTCGCTCCTACAGAGAACCTGCGCTCGGCCTTCCGACGGGGCAGATCAAGATCAAAAGCCAAAGCGAGGCGGCCTGAACGCCGACCTGGTTGCGGGCCTATCTGCGATCTCCTTGTGGGAGCGAGCCTGCTCGCGAAGGGGCCGGGTCAGTCAACATTTATGCTGAAT
>NZ_JABFMU010000094.1 GCF_013359695.1 Pseudomonas sp. C2B4 | reverse complement strand
ATCGTGTGGCTGAAGGGGGCGCTGATCGCCTGCTGGAAAAACGCGCTGTAGCGGCTGATGGTTCTGACCGCTTGCAAGGCAACACCGTAGCGGCTGATGGTTCTGACCGCTTGCAAGGCAACACTGTTGCCGCCGATGGTTCTGACCGCCTGCAAGGCAACACCGTTGCTGCCGATGGTTCGGATCGTCTGCAAGGCAACACCGTAGCGGCCGATGGCTCCGACCGCCTGCAAGGCAACAGCGTCGCCTAAAAAATCGCTCCACCGCTCCACACCAAAAGCCCGGCCTGATCAGCCGGGCTTTTTCGTGCCCATGAAAACTCCATGAAGGCCTAATTTGGGGAATGCCCCCCAAAACAGGCTGATTTTCCCCAATACCAGTCACTGTCCCTGCAAGCGGGCGAGATCGCCCGAACGAGCAGATGGCGGCGTATCGACCGCCACGCCGCAGAACGACAGCTTGGCCCTTGCAAAATGCAAGAACCGCTCGGGGTTTGGCACAGAGAATGCTGGGGACTCATCAGGATTTATTGAGTGGTTCAAGCTGCTGAATCTGGATAAGCAGCCTGCACAGGACGCTCCCCATGCAAACCATTTCAACACTGCTCAGACGTCTACAACGGGGGGCGAGCGCGTCGATTGCGCCGACCAGGCAAACCCACCTGCTGCGCGGATTTTCGATCGTCAGCTTTATCCTGATCAGCGCGATTGCTCTGGGCCTGGGGGCCGTGTCGACCCGTTACCTGGTCATCGAAAGCCTGGAGCGCGACGCGCTACTGTCCGCGCAGTTCATCCAGACCATCGCCAAGGGCGAGATCCGTCACCACGGGTTGACCGGCATGCGCATGGGCGATGTGCTGGCCGCCACCCAATATGGAATGTTGTCGGAAGAAATGACGCTGAACAGGCACCGTGCCCGTTCCGAGTTCCTCGACCACCTTTCACACCTCCCGGACTCGCTCCTGATCAGCATCTACTCCCCGCTTCGGACGGTGATGTGGTCAACCAATGCGCAGATGATCGGGAAAAAATTCCTCAATGACGAAGTGCTTGAAGCGGCCTTCAGTTCCAGGGATCGGGTGTCCACCCGCTACAGCAATGCCGATGAACGCCGGCCCGAGCAGCAGTTTTTGCACCCTCCCAAAATGTTTTTCATCGAGAGCTACATTCCCCTGGTGGATGACCTGGGCAATACCCTGGCGGTGGTGGAAATCTACAAGGAACCGGTCGATCTGATCGAACGCCTCAATCGTGGCCATTGGATCATCTGGCTGTCGACGGCAGTGGGCGGTCTGCTGCTTTACCTGGGGCTGTACTGGATTGTTCGACGGGCCTCGAATCAACTGGCCTCGCAGGAGGCGCAACTCGTCGCCAACAAGACGTATGTGGGACTGGTCGAGATGTCCACGGCGGTCGCCCACAGCCTGCGCAATCCCCTTGCCTGCATCCGTTCGAGTGCGGAACTGGCCAATTCGATGGAGGGTCAACCTGCGAAGAAAAACATCGACGATATTGTCAGTCAGGTAGACCGGATGGCGCAGTGGGTACACGAATTGCTGCTGTGCCTGCGACCGATCCGGGGAGAGGCGGAACTGGTGGAACCGATGCCGGTGGTACAGGCCACCCTGGCCAGTTTCAGTGCTCAATTGATCCAGTCAGGCATTCAGGTCGAGGTCGAGAACGTACCTGTCCCCCGGATCATCAGTAATCCGCTGCTGCTGTCCCAGATCCTCAATAGCGTCATTGCCAACGCCATCGAAGCGATGCCCGAAGGGGGGAAACTGACCCTCCAGGCCAGTGTGGATGAGGCCCAGCAATGGCTGCACCTGACCATTGCCGACACCGGGGAAGGCAGCGCTCGACAGCAGGAAATGATGGCGTTCAAATCCTTCTACACCACCCGGCAAGGCAGACTCGGCATCGGCTTGATCATGGTGAAGCAGATCATGGAAAGTTTCGGCGGAGAGGCCGGCCTGACCTACCACGAACAAAAGGGAACGTCCGTGCACTTGAGTTTCCGGGTCGTGGAACGAAGAGCCAAAGCATTGAGTTAATCGCGCCTTCGCGCGGCCCCCGCTTTGGCATGCCGCGCGAAGGCGATCTTGATGGCAACCAGCAGGGGCGCGGCGACGGCGAACAGCAGCGTCACGGCGAAGAACGCAGAGTCGAAGGCAATCACCGTGGCTTGCCCTGACACGGCACGCCCCAGCAGGCTCGCCGCGCCTCGGCCGGCGGCCAGCGCCTCCATGCCTTTGGCGGACAGCATCGCCGTTGTGGCCGTCAGCCGTTCGATCACCGCGGTCGCCCCTGGCGTCACGTATGTGCCGAGCACGGCGACGTTGGCGACTACGTTATGTTCGATCAACGTCTGAAGCCCCGCGACGCCCATCAGACCACCCAACTGGCGGCCCGTATTGAACAGGCCGATGCCGCCCGCGAGGTTGCGTCGGTTGAGATCGCTGAATGCAATCAGGGTGATCGACAGGAACAGGAAGCCCAGGCCCAGGCCGCGCAACAGGATGGCGGTCATCATGTCGGCGGCGCCGCTCTCGCTGGTGGAACCCGAGAGCATCCACATCGCCCCCATGATCATCAGGATGCCAAAGGGTACGGTGGCGAACGGTGCCACGCGGCGCACCTGAAACAGGAAGGCGGCGATGAGCAGCGCACCGACAAAAAAACCGCCACTGGGCAACAGCAGCAGACCGGCTTCAGTGGGCGTGAACGCGAGGACCGACAACGCGAACGCCGGGATCAGGAACGCACTGCCGAACAACGCGGCGCCGGCCACAAAACTGACGATCAAGGCGAAGGAAAAATCGCTCGACTGAAACAGGCTGAAATCGAGCAGCCCATTGCCCTTGGCCAACACTTGCTGACCCAAAAAGGCCAGCAGCGCGGCGAGGCCGATCACGCTCAGCCAGAGGATGCGCGGTTCCTCGAACCAGTCCCAGCGTTCGCCCTGGCTGAACACGTAGGTCAGGCAGAACAGACTGGTGGACATCAGTGAAAAACCGATCCAGTCAAACCGGCGTTGCCGGACGCTGGCAGGCAGCGCGATGTCCGCCATTAATAATAGTCCGCCCGCCGCCAGGGCCACCGGTACGACGCTGAAAAAGATCCAGGTCCAGTCCTGGCTGTCGATCAACCAGCCTTGCAGGGCCGGGGCCAGCGTCGCGGGTGCCACCACCGACCCCATGGCAAACAGCGCTTGAAGGATCGGCTGGCGGGATGGCGCAAAGGCGAAAAAAATCAGCGCCTGGCCACCGACCAGCAGGGTGCCGCCGGCGAAGCCCTGAAGGATGCGCAGCGCGATCAGCAGGTCAAGCCGAGCGGTGATGGCGGCCATGGCGCATGCCAGCCCCATGACCAGGACAGCGCCGATCATCACGCGTCGCGCATCGAAACGGCCCAGCAACCAGGCGGCGGTCATGAAGCCGATCAGCTTGAACGCGGTGTAGCCGACGTCCAGCCAGGCGAACTCGTCGGGCGTGGCATAGGTGTCGCCGAGGATGTCGCTGCGTCCGAGGGCCAGAACGGTGCTGGCAATCGCCTCCGTCAGCGCGGCCAGCATGATGCCCGCCAGTAGCAGGACGCCAGCCGTGACACTGGCGTTGCTGCGCAGGGCGACGGCAGCCGTGCTCATGACCCTTCCCCTTGTGCGATTTTCTGTTGAGCGACCTCTTCTCGCGCCACGTCAACACGCGCCGACAAACCGGGCACGATGCGCCCCGGTAATGGATTGCTGGCCAGACGAATCTTCACCGGCACCCGTTGCACCACGCGCACAAAGTTGCCCGTGGCGTTGTCGGCGGGCAGCAGGCTGAACGCCGAGCCGCTGCCCGGGGCGAAGCTGTCGACCACACCCTCGAGCACCGTGTCGGGGTAGCCGTCGACGGTGATGCTCACGCGCTGACCGGGGTGGATGTGCTCAAGCTGGGTTTCCTTGAAATTGGCCACGACCCACACGTCATGGACCGGCACGATGTCGAGCAAAGCCGCGCCCGGTGTCACGTACCGGCCGATGCGCACCTGGCGATTACCGATGACGCCATCGACCGGCGCGCGAACCACGGTGCTGTCGAGATCGATCTGGGCGAGGTCGCGGGCGGCTTGCGCCTGGGTCACGGCGGCGACGGCGGCTTCACGCTGGGCCACCAGCACGGCGATGCGTTGCTGTTGTGCGTCAATGGTTGCCGACGCGGCGGACACCGATGATTCGGCCCGGGTGCGTGCCTCGGCGCTTTCATCGACCAGGGCCTGGCTGACCGCGTTGCTGACGATCAGTTTTTGGCTGCGGTCATGGGTCTTGGTGGCCAGGCTCATCCTGGCCACCGCTGAACGTTTCTGCGCTTCGGCCTCGCGAATCACGGCGTGCTGCAACCGGGTCTGCGCATCGACATCGGCCAGGCGGGCCCTGGCCGCGCTGACAGTGGCCTCGGCCTGCGCCAGCCTGGCGCGGTAGTCGCGATCATCGATGCGGAACAGCACATCACCGGCACGGACACTCTGGTTGTCCTCGATGTCTGCCGCCGTGACGTAGCCAGCCACCTTGGCGGCGAGCGAGGTGACGTCGCCGCGCACATAAGCGTTGTCGGTCGAGGTCGCGCCATGGGTCAGCGACAGGGCCCATCCGGCGGCCACAACCACCACGGCGCCGACGCACAGCATTATCCCGATCAGCTTTTTCTTGCTTCGCCGCACCACGACGACAGGGATTTCGGCGCTGGCGCCGGTGGCAATGGCGGCCTTGTCCTGGGGCGAGTTCATGGTGTCTTTTCCTGTTCTTTGCCTAGGGCCCGCAACGGCCTCGGGGCAGCAGTCGCCTGCTGCCGGCCTGTTGCGACGTGGGGAGTTTCAGCGGCCCGCCTGGGCCACTGACTGACCGAGCCAGTCTTCGAAATGGATCGCCCCCAAGCGCGGGTGCTTGCCGGGGGTCAGCGATTGATCGTCGAGCACGGCACCGAAGTAGCGCGCATTCACGTCGGGCACGACCTTGCGGTTGTCCTGGGTTACCCGCAGAAAGCGCTTGGCCAACTCGTCGATCGGCATGGCATCGGGACCGGCGACTTCGACCGTGCCATTGACCGGGGCCTCGAGGGTGACGTCGGTCAGCACCGCCGCCACGTCGTCGGACGCGATTGGCTGGATGAGCGCTGGCGAGGCACAAATCTGCTCTCCGACGGTGAACGACTGGACAATGCCGCCGACAAATTCAAAGAACTGGGTGGCCCGCAGAATGGTGTAAGGGATGGGCGACGCCTTGATCAGGTTTTCCTGGGCGACCTTGGCGCGGAAATAACCGCTCTCGGGCAGCCGCTCGGTACCGACAATCGACAACGCCACGTGATGGCGAACGCCGGCGGCGGCTTCGGCGGCCAGCAGGTTGCGGGTGGAAGTTTCGAAGAAATCCAGCACGGCCTGATCTTCCCAGACCGGTGCGTTGGCCACGTCGACGACGATATCGGCGCCATCCATCGCCTGGGCCAGGCCCTCGCGGGTGATGCTGTTGACGCCCGTGTTGGGCGAGGCGGCGAGCGCTTCATGGCCGCGTTCACGCAGGTTTTTGACCAGTTTCGATCCGATGAGGCCGGTGCCTCCGATGACGACGATCTTCATGGGCTCTCTCCGCTTGTCGAAGGCAACATTGCCGTCGAGGTAGATGCAGAGTGCCTGCGCAGGCCTGGCAAGTCCTTGTGCCGGCCTTGAGTTTGCCTTGGAAGACGCTTGGTTTTTCGTCCAAGGCTGCCGGTGGGCGATAGCGCCGGCCTGCCGTATCATCGACCCATCGCCAGCCCGGACACGGAGTCGAGGGGCATCCGACCGGGGGATACTCACCTTGCCATTCGTGTTTGAAGACTACGTACTCGATCAGGAGCGCCGGGAGCTGACCTTGCGCGGCCAGGTCGTGACCATCGGGCCGCAGGTCTTCGATCTATTGCTGCTGCTCGTCAGCCACCACGAGCGTGTCCTCAGCAAGGACGACCTGCTCAAGGCCGTGTGGGCCGGGCGTATCGTCTCGGAATCGACCATCACCAGTCACATCAATGCCGTGCGCAAGGCCATCGGCGATACCGGCGAGGAGCAGCGCCTGGTACGCACGGTGGCCCGCAAGGGTTACCGCTTCGTCGGTCAGCTCAAAGTCGACGAGACTGACGCGATGCGACCGCCTGACGGGCCGGACATGGCCGACCCCGCACCGGCAGATCCGCCCTCCACGCTCAGCCTGCCGGACAAACCCTCCATCACCGTCCTGCCCTTCCACAACCTGAGCGGCGATCCGGAGCAGGAATACTTCGCCGACGGCATGGTGGAGGACATCATCGCCGCCCTGTCGCGCATCCGCTGGCTGTTCGTCATTGCGCGCAATTCGAGCTTCACCTACAAGGGCCGCCCGGTGGACATCAAGGGCGTCGGCCAGGAACTGGGTGTGCGCTATGTGCTGGAAGGCAGCGTGCGCAAGGCTGGGAACAAGGTGCGCATCACCGGGCAACTCATCGATGCGAAGAGCGGCACGCACATCTGGGCGGAACGCTTCGAAGGCCTGCTCGATGACATCTTCGAGCTGCAGGACCAGATCGCCGAAAGCGTGGTCGGCGCCATCGCCCCGCAACTTGAACGGGCGGAAATCGAGCGCGCCAAGCGTAAACCGACGGAGAGCCTGGACGCCTACGATTACTACCTGCGCGGCATGGCCAAACTGCACAGCGGCACCCGCGAAGCCATCGAGCAGGCACTGCCGTTGTTTTACAAGGCCATCGAACTCGATCCGGAATTTGCATCGGCCTATGGCATGGCCGCCTGGTGTCACTTCTGGCGCAAGCTCAATGGCTGGATGGACGACAGGCCCCGGGAAATCGCCGAGGGCATACGACTGGCGCGGCTGGCGGTGGAGCTGGGTCGCGATGATGCGGTGGCGCTGACCCGCGGCGGCCATGCGCTCAGCCACCTGGCCGGCGATGTCGACGGCGGAATTGCCTTGCTTGACCGGGCACGCCTGCTCAACCCCAACCTCGCCCCCGCGTGGTACCTGGGCGGCATCCTGCGGGCGCTGCGCGGTGAAACCGAGTCCGCCATCGAGAACCTGACCCATGCCGTGCGCTTGAGTCCGCTGGACCCGGAAATGTTCAGGATGCAGGTGGGAATGGCGCTCTCGCACTTCTTCGCCGGGCGCTTCGACTGCGCGGCGGACTGGGCGGAAAAGGCCTTGCGAAATCTGCCCACCCTGCTGCCTGCGGTGGCGCTGCTGGCGGCCAGTCATGCCCTCAGCGGGCGCATGGACAAAGCCACCCAAGCCATGCAGCGCCTGCACGAACTGGACCCGCTGTTGCGACTCTCCGGCCTGAAGGCGTGGCTGCCGATTCAGCGGGCGGAGGATTACGCGCGGTTTACCGAAGGGCTGCGGCTGGCGGGGTTGCCTGAGTGACTTGCCCCTTTGGCAATCACCATCAAGCCCCCAAAAAAAGGTTTTTCTGTCTCGATCTCGGGGTGCGCGGTTCGGATCACGTCATGCATAACGATCAACGATCCGAACCGAGACATCCTGATCAGTACACCTTCAGGAATTGGCGACCCGTGGGCTTGTCGCTTACCTCAGCGACTTGAACCCCGCCCGGACTTCCTGTGAGAAAAGCACCGGCTGTTCCCACGCCGCGAAGTGCCCACCCTTGGCAAGCCTGTTGTAGTGCACCAGTTTGGGATAAGCCTGCTGCGACCAGCTTTTCGGCGCCGCATACAGCTCATCGGGAAACACGCTGACCGCCACCGGAATGTTGACGCCCTTGACGGCGAAGAAGGTCGACTTGTTCTCCCAATACAGCCGAGCCGAGGAAATCGCCGTGTTGGTCAGCCAGAACAGCGTGATGTTGTCCAGCACGTCATCGGGTGTAAGGCCTTCCGGTTGGCCGTCGATGGAACGCGCAATCATCTCGTAGCTTTTCGGATCGTGATCGAGCATGAAGGCCGCCAAGCCCACTGGCGAGTCCGTGATGCCGGTCAGCGACTGGGGCCGGTCGCCCATCATGATGGCGTAGCCGATGTGCTTGTAGGTGTTGGCCAGTTGATCCGCCGCCAGTTGCTCTTCCCCGGAAAGACCCGCAGGTACCGGTTCGCCGCGAAACAAGGCCGCATCGATGTCAGGCGGGATGACGCCGGGCATGTTCGAGTGAATACCGATCAAGCCGGGTGGCGCCTTGACCGCCATCAGATCGACGACGATCGAACCCCAATCCCCCCCTTGAGCTCCGTAGCGGGTGTATCCAAGGCGTTTCATCAGTTCGATATAGGCATCGGCGATTCGGACGGGATTCCAGCCAGCCTCGGTCGGTTTCTGCGAAAAGCCATAGCCCGGCATCGATGGAATCACCAGGCTGAACGCATCGGCAGCATTGCCACCATACGACTCAGGATCTGTGAGTGGCCCGATGACTTTCATCAGCTCGATCACCGAACCGGGCCAGCCGTGCGCCATCAGCAGCGGTAGCGCGTTTTCGTGTTTCGAGCGGACATGAATGAAATGGATATCCAGGCCATCAATCTGGGTCACGTAGTTTGGAACGGCGTTTATTTTCGACTCGATCACTCGCCAGTCGTATTGTGTGGCCCAGTGTTTGGCCAGTTTCTGGATCGTCGCCAGTTGTACCCCTTGCGAGGAGTCATTGACGATTTCCTTGTCCGGCCACCGCGTGGCTTCAATACGTCTGCGCAACTCTGAGAGGTCTGAATCCGGGGCCCTGAAATGAAAGGGCCGTATTGCCGTGGCAGCATTCGCCGGTTTGTTTGAAGCATGGGTCATAGCGTCAGTCCTGGTTGAGAAACCGAATACCCCTAACGGTGCAGCAGCACAGGCCACTGCAGCAGCGCCGCAAAAACGGCGTCGGGTCAGGGAAAGGGTTTTGCTGTTTTTTGGCATGCAGATTCCCAAGGCGCAAAGTCACCCGGAGCCGACTTTCAATGGAAAAGTCACTCGAATAACGTGCAGCGGGTTAAATCATTTCATTGGGAAATAACGACGAATCGTCATTCTGATGGCTTGCGTTTTTATTAGTGTCAGATTGCGAAAAGATCACGTAACTATCTGACGGGATTGAGTTTATAGGCACACTCAAGGCGCCGAACAGAACGAAAAAACCGATCTTCTTCGCCTTTTCCGCCCACCCCGATCCCCCACCTTTCATCACCAGGACGCAACATTGGCTTTGACAGTGTTGGGTCTTTGGTGGATTATACATCGCATGCGATCTAATCGATATCGATAGACATCCTCACAACCCGGACCACTCAGCTATGAACACCGCCAGCCACGCCAACACCTTTATCTCTCGCGACCACGCTTTCCTTGGCCATAACGGCAACAACTGGATCACCGCGCACGTTGCCCGAGGCGGTGCTTCATGAAGCTGATCCAGCTTCGAGCCTTCTGCTCGGTTGTCGACAGGGGCAGCTTTCGTTCGGCGGCACGAGAACTGGACGCGGCCCAAAGCACGTTGACAGAGTCGATTCGAAGCCTGGAAAGAGAACTGGGAGTGGCCTTGCTGGTGCGCTCCAATCAAGGCATCAGCCTGACCCAGGCCGGCAAGGTTTTCCTGCCCCGGGCACGCTCGATCATTCTGGATTGCGATCGCGCGGTTCAAGACGTTCGCCAATGCAACGGGATGCCCGAAGGCCAGATCGCATTGGGAGTCACAGCAGAACCCTTGGCGGCGTGCCTGATGCCGGTCTTCAGCAGTTTTACCCGCCGGTTTCCCAAGGTGCAGTTGCACCTCGCCAGTGGTCAGACCCAGCGGCTGATCGAGATGATTCGCGCGGGCCGCCTCGACTTCGTGATGGGCCCCCTGAATCCCGACACCCGCGATATCGACCTGCACACTGAGCGTCTTTACAGCTCGAAGGCCAGCATCATCGCGCGCAAGGGCCATCCCCTGGCAGAGGCTCGCTCAGTGCGCGACCTGGTCGATTGCCAGTGGATTTGCGTGCGCCCGGCCGGGGTTGCAGGCAGCGCGGAGCAGCATCTGATCGAGCTGTTCAGAACCCAGGGCTTACCGCCGCCAAAGATCACGATCACCACCGAATCGCTCCTGGAAATCCTGCAGATCATTTGCGAGACGGATTACCTGACCGTAGAGCCGAGCCTGCTGCCCGGCATGAAGCTGTTTTCCTCGTCGCTGATTGGCCTTTCGATACAAGAGCCGTTGGCGTCGTGTGAGGTGTACTTGATCAGCCGTCGAGTGGCCCCCCTCACCCAGGTCACGCAAGAACTGACCAGCATGCTGATCTCTTATTCGCGCTTGCGTCATCGGGCCAAGGGGTAAGCCCGCTGACACCTTGCAGGCGTGGTGATCTGCACTACATTCATCTTCAGTGGTCGTCTACTGCGAGGACACGCAAGGTGAAACTCTCACATGGAATACTCTTCATACTCCTGACCTATGCCTTACAAGGCTGCGCGCCTTATGAGCAGTACCGCACTGAATACAGTTTGTGCAGGTCCCCACAGAAGGATTGCACCAAGTCAGCGCTGCAATGGCACGACCCTGAAACTTCCGCGGAGTCAGGTTACTTTCTCGGCTTTGTCGAGTTTGATGATCAGGGCGATTTGAAGGATCGCCGTCAAATGCATGCGGTGGTTGATCACTTGTATACCGAAGCGGCCAAAAAAGACTTGCTGATGGTCGTCTTCATACATGGCTGGCACCATACGGCCCGCCCCAATGACGGCAATATCGAAACCTTTCAAAAAGTGCTTTCAAAAATCGCAACGGCAGAAACCATCGAGGCCGGTAAAGCCGGACGTCCAGCTCGAGAGGTGATGGGCATCTATGGCGGATGGCGGGGAGACTCGCTGGCACTTGGGCCGTTAAATGTCATCACATTCTGGGACCGTAAAAATACCGCCTCAGAAGTAGGACATGGCGACGTCACTGAATTATTGAGCCGTATAGAGCTGGTTAAACGAACCAAGGACAGCATCGCGAGACGCGACGCAGCCACCCAACAGCTCACCAGGATTGCCAACGATGCAAAAAACAAAAAACAATCCGCCAACAGTGTTAACGACGAGCCTTTAACACCTGCCTCCGTATGCGCCGAGCCCACGAAAGAAAGCACGACCGAGATCAGCAGTAACACCAAGCTGGTTGTCGTGGGTCATAGCTTTGGAGGGCTGGTGGTCCAATCGGCCATCGGACAGATTCTCGAAGACCGTGCCATTCGAACAAAAGGGGGCAATGAAGGTTGTATGGCGGATGTAGAAGGCTTTGGCAATCTGGTGGTAATGATCAACCCCGCCTTCGAGGCCCAACAATACTCCACGCTCCGTAACGTCTCGAGTGAGCGCAAGTCGTATCCTCCGCAGCAATTGCCGGCGCTGCTCATCCTGACGTCCAAGGGAGACGATGCAACAGGTATCGCGTTCCCCCTGGGGCGACGCTTTTCAACCGTATTCGAAAAAGATGGCTGGAAGGGGGAGAACATCAGCGCCGTCGGTCATTACCCGCCCTACTTGACCCATGAGTTGTATAAGAACCCATCCTCGAAAACCGACCCCAACTTATTATCCAGCTGGGCAAAAGACGCCCCCTCCAACAAGAAACTGGCGATAGCCGGACTGATCCTGGAACGCACAAAAGACGGCAGCCGCAACCCCTACTTGAATGTCAGCGTCACGCAAGACCTTATCGAGGACCATAACGATATTGGCAGGCCGGAGATCATTGAGTTCATAAAACAGATGATCCTGTTATCGACAACCCCGGACAAAGATAGAAACTCCATAAATTTCTATACAACGACACCGGTGTCAGTGCCAGCGCCGGCAGACCCTGTCCAACCGAAACCCTGACCCGGTTCAGTCGACAGCCTGCCCCGCGCTACTGACAGCAGCTGTTCCCGACCCGGCAGAAACACGACGCCTTGATCTCCACATCCGCCCGCGCCATGGCCAGGTTCAGGCGGATTTGCGCAGCAGCCGCTTCAGCCTCTCGGCCCAGTCGCTTCAGGCATTCGACATAGCCATGCAAACTCCACACGTTGTCCAGGTGCCAGGACGCGCGGCTGAGGGTGTTGTCCAGGCCGAGGTCGGCGCGGTAGGCCTGCAGCGCTTCTTCTACCCTGCCCTGCTCCAGCAGCAGCGCCCCCAGTGCGTGGCGCACCGGTTGCATCCAGCCCCAGGGTTCGTCGTACGGCAGGTTGTCGTCCAGTTCCTGGGCCTGACGCAAGTGATGGAACGCGCAATCGTGGTTGCCTTTGCGGTACTCGATTTCGCCGTTGAGCATCGCGCCGGCCACGGCGAGGATGTCGACGCATTGATTGTTGAACAGGTAGCGGGAGTCCGGCACGCGGGCCCAGGCCTCGAGGAACAGGTGCTGTTCGGCTTCGGCCGCAGCGACTTGCCCGGTGGCGGAGAAGGCCACGCCTTTGGCGTAGTGCAGCATCGCGGTGGTGACGCAGTACAGCGCCTGGTCGGCGGGCAACGGTGTGGCAAGGATGTCTTGCCATTTGCCGAAGCGGATCTGCACGTGAACCTTCATGGACACGAAGCCTTCCAGCCAATCGGCCATGGGCGGTTGCTCTACGCGCAACAGTTCTTCCTTGATGGTCGAAGCCAGTTGCTCGGCGGCTTCCAGCGCCGGTTGGTATTGGCCGAGGAACATCGCCGAGTAAAGTTTGAAGTGGTAGTTGTGGCTGCGGTACAGGGTGTAGAAGTTGATCGGACCTTCCTGTTCCAGGTATTTGCGGTCGACCTCGATCGCCCGGTGATTGGTGATCATGGCCCCCCGGTAATCGCCGCAGAGCACATCGATGTGCGACGGCATGTGGCGCAGGTGCCCGGCATCCGGCACCAGGTCGCGCAGCACATCGCCAGCGCGCAATGCCCGTTCCGGGTACGGCGACATTTCCATGGTGTGGACATACATGTGCAGCACGCCGGGGTGTGGCGTGTCGCCGTGGTGCTCCATGCGTTGCAGGGCTTTTTCCAGTACGGCGACGGCTTCGAGGGTATCGGCGCCGGCTGCTGGCCGGGCGGTTTTCAGGTCCCACAATTGCCAGGGCGTGCGGTCGATCAGCGCTTCGGCAAACAGCGCCACCACGTCGGGGTCATCGGGAAAGGATTTGTAGACATCGCGCATGGACGCCGCGTAGGCATCGTTCCAGCTGAAGAGCTGTTCGACGCTGTCTGCCCGATCGGCCTGGTAGCGTTGCTCCAGCGCGCGGATCAGGGCTTGCTCCACCGGTGATGCGCGGTCCAGGTGCGTCAGCGCGGTTTGCGTTGCCCGGCGGGCCTCGGCCACGGCCTCTTTCAACTCCTGCTCGATGAAGGCGTCCCAGCGTTTGTTGTAGTTGGGGCCCGAGGCGTAGGCGATGCCCCAGTGCGCCATGGCGCAATCGGGGTCGTGTTCGAGGGCCTTGTGGAAGCAGCGGATGGATTCGTCATGGTTGTAGCCGTAGCACCACACCAGACCACGGTCGAACCAGCGCCGGGCCAGCGGCGAGTTGGTCGTCACCGGGCGGCTGTAGGTGCCCAGATCGTAATAGTCGCGCATCGGTTTATCCTCTCGACCAGAGTGTGGAGTTGCGGAGATTCAGCATACCCCTGCGCTCCTGGCCGGGCGGCAGAGCCGACGACAGGCTACTTCACATCATCACACTGACCAGCGGCAGGTCGCTGGCCCTATCAATGCCGTCGATGTTTGCAATCACCTCAATCAAGTTCTCTTAAAAATCCTGCGGCGTAACATCAGCTCCATACCAACCGACAACACCCTGGAGCACACGATCATGAAACGCCAAACCCTTCTCAGCATCGCTTTCTCGGTTTTCGCAGTGAACGCTTTTGCAGCGACTTCTGCTCAACCTGTAGTCGCCGAAGGCGGCTCGGATCGTCTGATCGAAAGCCGTGTGGCTGAAGGGGGTTCGGATC
>NZ_JABFMU010000093.1 GCF_013359695.1 Pseudomonas sp. C2B4 | reverse complement strand
TCCGCAGGGCCTCATCAACCCTCGGCGAATACGGCGCCCCACACCCAATCCGCACACAGTGATCAAAGCGCTTGGTATTGGAAAAGATATCCCCAGGGGAAATCAGGATGCCGGCGTTCAGCGCTTCTTGGAAAAGTGCCATGGACGAGTATCCGCGGGGCAACTCCACCCACAGCAAGGTCCCGCCCTGCGGATTGCTGACGCGTGTGCCTTCGGGAAAGTAGCGCAGGATCGCCGCGCTCATTTGCTGGCGCTGTTGCGTCAGAACTTTCCTCAAGCGACGCAGGTAACGTTCGTAGGACGGTGTTCCCATGAAGGCACTGACCGCCAGTTGCGACAAGACTTCACAACCGCGGGACTGGGTGTGCTTGAGCATTTCCACGCGGTCGTGCCATTTACCGGCGCTGATCCAGCCCAGGCGCACGCCCGGTGCCAGGGTTTTGTTCAGCGAGGCGCAATAGATCAGATTGTCGCTGCGATCCCAGTGTTTAAGCGTGGACAACGGTTGCTCGGTGTCCACCAGGTCGCCATAGGTGTCGTCTTCGATCAGCACGGTGTCGTGCTCGGCGCACAGTTGCACCAGCCGCGCCTTGCTGGCGTTGGGCATGATGCTGCCCAACGGGTTGTGCAGGTTGGGAATGACGATCAGCGCCTTGATCCGCTCGGGGCCTTGCAGCAGTTGCTCGAGGGCTGGCAGGTTGATCCCGCCATGAATCGAGGCGGGAACTTCCAGCGCCCGCAGGTTCAGGCTTTCGAGAATCTGCAGCAGACCGTAGAAGGTCGGCGATTCCACAGCCACGGTATCCCCTGGGCAGGTCACCGCGCGCAAGGCCAGATTGATCGCTTCGGTCGCTCCGTTGGTGATCACGATGCGATCGGCGGTCAGGTGGGTTTTGGTGATCAGCGCCCGGCGGGCAAGGATGTTGCGCAATGCGAGGTTTCCGCAGGTCGGCCCCGTCGTATCCAGCAAATGCGGGTCCTGGCGCAACGCCTTGATCATGTTGTCCTGCAGGGTCTTGAGCGGGTAGAGCTGCGGCGCACAGTAGGCGCTGGCGAAGTTGACCTTGATCGCCGCTCCCTGGCTGGCCTTGAGTACCGATGAGACTTGTTCATGGATGCCGGCATAGGCCGCGCCATTCAGGGGCGGTGGCGAGGTGACCGGGACAGGCTTGCCCGGCGTATCGGGCTGGCGAATGTAGTTGCCCGAGCGTGGTCGCGCCTCCAGCACACCATAGTCTTCCAGCTCCCGGCAGACCTGCACAGCCGTCGACAGGCTGACCGCGTGTTTTTCCATCATCAGTCGAATGGAAGGAAAGCGCTCGCCGGTTTTCAGGGTGCCACTGCGGATGGCGTCCAGGTAATGGTTGGCCAACTGACGGTACAGAGGGGGTGTGTTCATGATGACCTCAGCAGTCGCACCACTGAGGTCTCTGGCTGGAAAGTGAGGTTGACGCTCCACGACCTTCATCAGAGCAGGCGGACCCGTGGTGCTGAAGGGTTAAGGGAAGGAGTTACTGGCGTCGATACTGGAAGAGTAATCGCGGTTGGCGGGGAATTGCGGGCAATAAAAAGCCCCGCTCTGGGGCGGGGCTCGTTAAGGGAATCTAGAAGTGGACGAAAAACATGTGGTGAGAGGATCTATCTGTGGCGAGGGGATTTATCCCCGTTGGGCGGCGAAGCCGCCCCAAACAGGTTATCAGTGTTCTTTCAGGAAAACCGAGTTTGCAGGGTTTACGACTGCTTCGCAGCCGAACGGGGCGGTGCGACGTTTCGCTAAATCCCCTCACCACAGGTTAGTCCTCACCACATATGGATCGGATTACTGCGCAGCGATGCTGTAGCCGTCGAACGCGGTCTGCTGTTGCAGGGCGGTGATGATGTTCTTGCGGTTGACCGCTTGTTCGGCACCGGTGTTGTCCAGGAAGGTCTCGTTTTCCAGTTCGGCTTCTTCGCCTTCGCCAACGAAAGTGAAACCCAGGAATTCCAGTGCTTCGCGGTCAACGTTCAGGCGCGAACGCGGCGTGCGCAACGGCAGGGTGACGCTGATGCCGTCCTTGCTGATGGTGAACACTTCGGCTTCTTTCTTGGCCCGCGCGGCCTTGCTCTTGCCGCCGCTCGGGTTGCTGATCGCCTGGTGCGTCTGGTTCAGCACCTTCAGGGCCAGACCGTAGACGATTTCCTGGAACGCCGGGTCGTCCTTGAAGCTGGAGAGAATGCGGCTGATCGGGAACTTGCTGCTCAGGTCTTCCAGGGCCGCAATGTCGGCGGCCTCGGCATCCTTGAGTTGCTTGAGCTGGCCCATCAGTTCATAGGCCTTGTCATCGTCGAAGCTGTCGTGTGCCTGGCGGATCGCGGCGCGCAGCTCGCGGATCTGGTCGCTTTCGCGGCTGGACTGGAAAGCGTCCAGCACCATCTCGCTGATGGTTTTGGCCTGGGGCACGTGTTGTGAAAGATTGATGGAGTTTTCGTATTCCGCTTTGGACGACAAGGTGACTACGGATTCAGCGGTGTTGGAATCGGACATTGAAATTTCACTACTTTTTTTAAGCTTGAATAGGGGCGAGAAAGCACAGGGGCTTTTTCAGGCCGACTAATCTATTGGACCGGGGCGGTGTTGTCACGAAGGAACAGGCAGGCGGGCAAATGGATGTTGAAGCTGCGGGCCTCTTCGCGAGCAGGCTCGCTCCCACAGTTGATCCGGGTTGCCACAAATATTTGCGCCCAACACATAACCACTGTGGGAGCGAGCCTGCTCGCGAAGACGGTTTGTCAGGCTTGCCCGGGAGTGTTGAGGTTCATCGAGCGCATGGCCAATGCCGATGCCGTCGCTTCATCCACCGCCAGTGAGAAACGAAAAGTCGCACCACGCCCGGGTAGGTCGATCAACTGAATCTCACGACCATGCAATTGCAGGATGCGATGCACAATTCTTAGCCCCAACCCGCCATCACGCCGTGCACCGCCAATGTTGAACGGTCGCAGGAACAACCCTTCGCGCAGTTCGGGGGCGATGCCGGGGCCGGTGTCACTGACAGTGACTTCGATAAACGATCCTTGGGGCCGAAGGCTGAGTTCCACCTCGCCACCTGGCGGCGTATGGCGCAAGGCATTATCGAACAGGTTCGTCAGCACCCGCTCGATCAGCCCAAGATCGGCACAGGCGGCTGAAGCGTTGGGAGCGAAGGTCGCCTTGAGTTCCACCTGCCGCGACTCGGCGGTGAGTTCGAACTTCTGGAAGATATCCTGGGCCAGATCGGTCAGGGAAAACCGCTCCAGCACCGGCTGCACGAAGCCGTGCTCCAGGCGCACCAGTTCCAGTAACGACTGCGCCAGCCCACCCACCTTGCGGCTTTGATCCAGCGCGATGCCCAGGTAGCGGCGACGGTCGGCGGGGGACAGGGTGGCGTCCTTGAGCGACAGGGTTTCCAGGTAACCGTGCAAGGACGCCAGTGGCGTGCGCAGATCGTGGGAAATATTCGCCACCAGCTCGCGGCGCTCCTGGTCCTGGCGGGTCAACGAGCGCCACTGCTCGCCAAGACGCGCCTGCATCTGCCGGAAGGTGGCGTCGAGAATGGCGATTTCATCATGGCTGGCGACCTTTTCCACAGGCAGGGCTGCCGACGGCGTGACCGGTACGCCGTCAATGTCGAAACGGCTGACGGTGTCGGTCAGGCGGCGCAACGGCCGGGTGATCAGGGCAAACGCGGTGAGGCCGGCAATCAGGCACAGTAGCGCCACCAGGCCGATGGACAGCAGGGCGGTGTTGAGTGCGGCGCTGGTGGCGCCGCGCTCGGCGATGCGGTCGTGATCCTCGCCGAGCAACACCACGTAGAGATAACCGGCCGGCTTGCCATTGACCTTCAGCGGAGCGGCGCTGAACACCTTGCGCGCATCGACGCTGCGCGGGTCGTCGCCGAGGATCGGCAGGGCATCGCCCTTGAGCAGGCGCTGGATCGGTGCCAGATCGACCTGTTCCCGGTGTATCCGGCCCTCGGGCGCGGCGCTGCCGACAATCTTGCCCTCGGTGTCCAGCAGGTACACCTCGACACTGGGATTGACCAGCATCAGTTTGCTGAACAAATCCCGCACGGCATTGGGCATCAGGCCTTGAGCATCCATCAGCACGGTGTCGCGGGCGATGTGTTGCGCCAGATCCCGCGACAATCCTTGCACCACTTCCTGTTCATGCATCTGGTTGGAACGCACCTGCAGCCAGGCCGAGGTGCCACAGCACACCAGCAACAGCATGGCGAACACCAGTGACAGGCGTTGTGTGAGGGTCAGCCTCATGGTTGCGGCTCCTCACTGGTGGCGAATTTATAACCGCGCCCCCACACCGTGAGGATGCGCGCCGGCTGGGCCGGATCGGCTTCGATTTTCGCCCGCAGGCGATTGATGTGGGTATTGACCGTGTGTTCGTAGCCTTCGTGACTGTAGCCCCAGACGGCATTGAGCAGGTCCATGCGCGAAAAGACTTTGCCGGGTTGGCGCGCGAAGAAGTACAGCAAGTCGAACTCCCGGGGCGTGAGGTCCAGGCGCCGGCCGTCGAGGGACACTTCGCGGGTGATCGGGTCGATGGCCAGGCCGTCGATGTTCAGGCTGCCGGCGTCCATCTTCAGGTTGCGCGCCATGGCATCGACCCGGCGCAGCAGGGCTTTGACCCGGGCCACCAGCTCCAGCATGGAAAACGGCTTGGCCAGGTAGTCGTCGGCACCCAGTTCGAGGCCGAGAATCCGGTGCACTTCGCTGGAGCGGGCGCTGGTGATGATGATCGGCGTGTAGCGGGCCATGGCACGGGCTCGACGGCAGATTTCCAGGCCATCGACGCCTGGCAGCATCAGGTCGAGGATCAGTGCGTCCCAGTTGCCTTGCTGCAACAGGCGCATGCCTTCAGTGCCATCGGCGCTGTGCACCACCTCGAACTGCTCATCGCGCAGATGCAGGCAGATAAGGTCGGCGATATGCAGGTCATCCTCGACCACGAGGACGCGTTTGGTCTGTTCCATCCACTCATCCTTCGATTAATACCCTGTGGGAGCGAGCCTGCTCGCGAAGACGGCAGTACATTCAACATCGATGTGTCTGAAACACCGCCTTCGCGAGCAGGCTCGCTCCCACAGGCATTGTGCGGTGTTTTCGACAGTCGAGTTATCACGAATTGTTTAACTTCCCGTGAGGATTTGGCGATCACCCCAAGCTTAGGCTTTGTTCCATGAAAGGCTTCAGGCCTTGGGAGACGACCATGTTTTCAAGACGACAATTTCTTTGGGCCAGCGGCGGGCTGGGCGTTGCCGCCCTTGCGATCGGGGTATTGCCAAAACTGTCCGCTGGTTCTGCGTTGATCAGCGAGGCCGAGGCGGCGCAGGTGTTCGAAGTGACGCATACCGACAGCGAATGGCACGCCATCCTCAGCGATGAGCAGTATGAAATCCTCCGTGAAGAGGGCACCGAGCGGGCCTACAGCAGCCCACTGAACAACGAGCATCGCGACGGCACGTTCGTCTGTGCCGGTTGTGACCTGCCGCTGTTTTCCTCGGCGACCAAGTTCGACAGCCGCACCGGTTGGCCCAGTTTCTGGGCGCCATTGGACAAGGCCGTGGCCACCCGTCAGGACCGCACGTTCGGCATGGTCCGCGAAGAGGTTCACTGCCGGCGATGCGGCGGCCATTTGGGGCATGTGTTCGACGATGGCCCCAAACCGACCGGGCTGCGTTACTGCATGAACGGCCTGGCGATGAAATTCGAGCCCAAGGCGGCCTGATCCCTTCCTTTTTTACAGGTAACGGTTATGTGGCTTTTGGTCCTGGCGTATCTCGGCGGTGTACTGACGATTGTCAGCCCCTGCATTTTGCCGGTCTTGCCGTTTGTCTTCGCCCGCACCGGGCAACCGTTCGTAAAGAGCGGTTTGCCGCTGTTGACGGGCATGGCGCTGACCTTCGCGTTCGTCGCCACGCTGGCGGCGGTGGGCGGTGGCTGGGTGGTGCAACTCAATGAATATGGGCGCTGGCTGGCGCTGGTGTTCGTGGCGTTGTTCGGTCTCACGCTGCTGCTGCCGCAATTGGCCGAGCGCCTGACCCGGCCATTGGTCGCGGCGGGGAGTCGCCTGTCTGAGGCGGCTGGCGCCGATTCGCGTCCACGTCCCGGCACATCGTTGCTGATCGGGATCGCCACCGGCTTGCTGTGGGCACCCTGCGCCGGGCCGATTCTGGGCCTGCTGTTGACCGGCGCGGCATTGCAGGGCGCAAGCATCGCCACCACCCTGTTGCTGCTGGCGTATGCCGCCGGTGCCGCGACTTCCCTCGCCGTGGCACTGCTGCTGGGCGGCAAGGTGTTCGCCGCGATGAAGCGCTCGATCGGCGCCGGGGAGTGGCTGCGTCGCGGCCTTGGCGCTGCGATGCTGGCCGGTGTGGCGGTCATCGCCCTTGGGCTGGACACCGGGATTCTGGCGCGGGTGTCGACGGCTTCCACGGGCGGCATCGAGCAGGCGCTGGTGGAGCAACTGGCCGGCAAGTCGCCGCGAAACAGCGGGGCAATGATGGCGCAAAAACCGTCGCCCGAAGGCACGATGCAAGTGGCCGGCAAAACGCCGGATACCTTGCCGGTCGAAGGCAACCTGCCGCCACTGGAGGGCGCCGTGCAGTGGCTCAACTCGCCACCCCTCGATGCTCAGGCGTTGAAAGGCAAAGTGGTGCTGGTGGATTTCTGGACCTACTCCTGCATCAACTGCCTGCGTTCGCTGCCCTATGTCAAAGCCTGGGCCGAGAAGTATCGCGATCAGGGCCTGGTGGTGATCGGCGTGCATGCCCCGGAGTTTGCCTTTGAGCGCAACGTCGACAACGTCAGCAAAGCCATGAAAGACCTGGGCATCGATTACCCGGTGGCCATCGATAATGAGTTCAAGATCTGGCGCGCGTTCAACAACGAATACTGGCCGGCGCACTATTTTGCCGACGCGCAGGGGCGCATTCGTTACCACCACTTTGGCGAAGGCGAGTACGCCGAGTCGGAGCGGGTTATCCAGCAACTGTTGCGCGAAGCGGGTGCGAGCAAGGTGTCGGACGGCCTGATCAATGCCAAGGCCGAGGGCGTGCAAATGGCGCCGGACAACCACGAAGTGCAATCGCCGGAAACCTATGTCGGCTATCAGCGCGCCGAGCATTTCGTGCCGGAAACCGGCCTGGTGCCGGACAAGTTGTCGGC
The DNA here is from genome assembly GCF_013359695.1 of Pseudomonas sp. C2B4. Lineage (GTDB taxonomy): Bacteria > Pseudomonadota > Gammaproteobacteria > Pseudomonadales > Pseudomonadaceae > Aquipseudomonas. The sequence goes on along the minus strand of NZ_JABFMU010000093.1, from coordinate 7,774 downwards.
CTATCGCGTACCGGCTCAACTGGCGCTCAACGACTGGGGCCTGGAGGGGCAGTGGACCGTCGGCCCCGAGCGGGCCACCGCCAATGCACCCGCCAGTCGCATCGTCTACCGCTTCCATGCGCGGGATTTGCACCTGGTGCTTGGTCCCGGCGCCGATGGCAAACCGGTGCGCTTCAAGGTGCTGATCGATGGCAAGGCGCCTGGCGGTGACCATGGCATGGATGTGGCACCCGATGGCAGCGGCACGGTGACCGACCAGCGCCTGTATCAACTGGTGCGCCAGAATGACGGTGTGCAAGACCGGACCTTCAGCATCGAATTTCTTGATCCGGGCGCATCGGCCTACGCCTTTACCTTCGGCTGATCAGCCCTTGAATCATTGAGGAGTCCGTTCCATGAAAACCCTGTTCACCTGGCGCCGTGCATTGTTGGGACTGATCGCTGCCGGCGTCATCGGTCAGTGCTCGGCGTTCTCTCTCGGCGGCGCTGAAGAAGCGGTCATCATTCCGCCGCCAACCCTCGACGAAATTTCCCAGGCCCGCAGCGAAACCGCGGTCTTCGCCGGTGGCTGTTTCTGGGGCGTCCAAGGCGTGTTTCAACATGTCAAAGGCGTGAAAAATGCCGTTTCCGGTTACGCAGGTGGTGCCGCCAACACCGCTCAATACGAGCGTGTGAGCAGTGGCGATACCGGTCATGCGGAGTCCGTGGAAGTCACGTTCGATCCGAGCCAGGTCAGCTACGGCACCTTGTTGCAAATCTACTTTTCGGTGGCCCATAACCCGACCGAACTCAACCGTCAGGGACCGGACACCGGCACCCAGTATCGCTCGGCCCTTTTCACCCGGAGCAGCGAGCAGCAGCGGGTGGCACAGGCCTACATTGCCCAGCTCGACGCTGCCCGTTCGTTCAACAAACCCATTGTGACCAAACTGGAGACCTATAACGGTTTCTACCCGGCAGAGGAGGAGCACCAGGACTTTCTGACCGAGCATCCGTACCACCCCTACATCGTGATCAACGATTTGCCGAAGGTGGCGGCGCTCAAGCAGCTGTACCCGGATCGCTATCAGGACAAGCCGGTGCTGGTGAAGGCCGGAATGCAGGAGTAGGGGGTGACGCTCATCCGGAGATCACATTCTTGCCGGCGATCTTCGACCGATACAGGGCCTGATCGGCGCGGGCCATCAGGCCGGTCTGTTGCTCTTCATCAAAGCGCTGGACCACGCCAAAACTCATGGTCACCCGAAAGTCTCCCACGGGCAGCAAGTCCGATAAGCCATGCCGGATCGTCTCTGCAAGTGTTCGGGCCTCGGCGAGCGGGGTGTTGGGCAGGATCATGATGAATTCGTCACCTCCCCACCGGGCCAGCAGATCCCCTTCGCGCACGATGCGTTTGACGTTCTCGACCACATGCATCAGCGCCGCATCGCCCAGTGCATGGCCGTAGTGATCGTTGATGGTCTTGAAGTCGTCGATGTCCATGGCAATCAGCGACAGGGGTTCGCGAAAGCGCTGGGCGCGCTCGCAAGCCTGGGGCAGCAGCTGTTCCAGGCGATAGCGATTGGCAATGGACGTCAGGGTGTCGGTTTGCGCCAGCTTGCGGTTTTCTTCGAGCTGAAGTTGCAGCTGCTCATTGACCCGGGACACTTCCCGGGTGCGCTCTTCAATCATCGCTTCCAGCGACTGGTTGCGTCGTTCGAGCGCTTCGACCAGGCGCCGTTTGTCCTCGATGCTTCGGTGGGCGCCGACCATGCGTGCCACTGTACCGTCGGCGTTGCGTGCCAGCACCTGACCGCGGTCTTCGATCCAGATGTAGCTGCCGTCCTGTGTCCGGCAACGATACTCGGCCTGATAAACCGGGCTGCGTTCGCTCAAGTGATCATCAAACCGGGCCATGACCCGTGGATAGTCATCGGGGTGGATGACGTTTTCCCAGGTCAACACGCTGTTATCCAGCGAGTGCGGCGAATAACCGAGCATTTCGTACCAGCGGGCGTTGCGGTATACGAAGCCAGTATTGGCGTTCCAATCCCAGATGCCGTCGCTGACCAACTCCAGGATGGTGTGCAGCATGCCTTCGTTCAAATCTGACACATTGAACTTCAATGGTTCGATGTTCGATGCCTCGCCCATCGCTGCTCTCCTTGCGGCTCTGATATCAAAATGACCTTTGCGTCACGGAGATTAGTTCATGGCGCATTCGCCCGGCTAGTGTTTCCCCCACATCCCCATGGCGAAGTCGACGAAACGACGCAGTTTCGGCAGGCGGTAGCGGTCCTGGGCGTAAACCAGATGCATCGGTCGGCTCGGCAATTGATAGCGCTGCAGCAGGGGCACCAAGGTGCCGTCCTTGAGGTCCTGTTCCACCAGCGCATCAGGCACCATCACGATGCCCATCCCGGTACGCGCCGCTTGATGCAGGCCCGCCGAGCTGTTGATCACCATCGGACCGCTGACCGCCACCACAATCTCGCTTTCAGGCCCGTTGAGGCGCCATTGTCGCGCCACTGATTGCCAGTCATCGCCGGCCGGATAGGCAAATGCCAGGCAATCGTGGTGTTGCAGGTCTTCAGGCTCTTGCGGGGTGCCGCGCCGCGCCAGGTATTCCTTCGACGCGCACATGGTCAGGGTGTAATCGACCAGCGGGCGGGCGATCAGGTTGGAAGCTTCAAGTGCGCCTAGGCGGAAGGCCACGTCGAAACCATGATCCAGCAGATCCGGGCGTCGATTGGTCAGCACCACGTCCAGTTTCACTCGCGGATTGTGCAGGCTGAACTCACTCAAGGCCGGCGCCAGGCGTTCGGTGCCGAAGGTCAATGGCGCGGTGATGCGCAGGGTGCCGCTGGGTTCGTCAAGGGTCTGTTCGGCCAGGCGTTCCGAGTCCGCCACCAGTCCCAGCACTTCAAGGCAACGCTGGTAATAGGCGCTGCCGAATTCCGTCAGGCGCTGGCGTCGCGTCGTGCGGTTGAGCAGGCGCACACCCAGTCGCTGCTCCAATGCCTTGAGGTGATTACCGACCATGGTCGTGGACATTTCGCACTGCTGCGCGGCGGCGGTCATGCTGCCGGCTTCCACGACTCTTACGTAAACGGTCATTGCCTGGAACAAATCCATTATCAAGCCCAGCTTTTAAATGATCGAAGTTTTGCGCAGTTTATCCAGCTCAGGTGGCTAACCATACTGCAAAAACACCGACAATTGAGGGAGCCTGATGCCATGACCGCCGCCTGCCTGATGAGCACTTACCAACCGCTGGCCTTGAGTTTCGCCAAAGGCCTGGGCACGCGCCTGTGGGATCACGCCGGGCGTGAGTACCTGGATGCGGTGGCCGGGGTAGCGGTGACCAACGTGGGCCACTCCCATCCGAAAATCGTCGCTGCCATCAGCGAGCAGGCCGGTTTGCTGCTGCACACCTCGAACCTGTACAGCATCGACTGGCAACTGCGGCTGGCGCACAAGCTCACGGGGTTGGCCGGCATGGATCGGGTGTTTTTCAATAATTCCGGTGCCGAGGCCAACGAAACGGCGCTGAAGATCGCACGGCTGCACGGTTGGCAAAGAGGCGTCGAACAACCGTTGGTGGTGGTCATGGAGAACGGCTTTCACGGTCGGACCCTCGGCACCTTGTCCGCCAGCGATGGCCCGGCCGTGCGCCTGGGGTTCAACAAACTGCCGGGGGATTTCATCAAGGTGCCGTTCGGTGACCTCAAGGCGCTGGACAAGGTCCAGCAAGCCCACGGCTCACGCATCGTGGCGATTCTGATGGAGCCGATCCAGGGCGAAAGCGGTGTGCAGCTGGCGCCACCGGGCTATCTCAAGGCCGTGCGCGAACTGTGCACCCGGCGCGGATGGCTGCTGATGCTTGATGAAATCCAGACCGGCATCGGTCGCACCGGCCAGTGGTTCGCCTGCCAGCACGAAGGTGTCGTCCCCGACGTCATGACCCTGGCCAAAGGCCTGGGCAACGGCATCCCGATCGGCGCCTGCCTGGCCCGTGGCAAAGCCGCCGAACACTTCACCCCCGGCAGCCATGGCAGCACCTTCGGCGGCAATCCACTGGCGTGTCGCGTCGCTTGCACCGTACTGGAGATCATCGAGGAACAAGGCCTGAGGGAAAACGCCCGGCTGCAGGGGGAGCGGCTGCTCGGCAGATTGCGCATGGAACTGGCCGACCACCCGAACGTCCTGGCGATTCGCGGCCAGGGCCTGATGATTGGCATCGAGCTCAAACAACCGATCCGCGACCTGACCCTGATCGCCGCCCGGGATCACGGTTTGCTGATCAACGTGACACGGGGCCAGACCATCCGCTTGCTGCCGCCGCTGACGATTGATGAACGGGAGGTGGAGATGATTGTGAGAGGGGTGAGCAGGGCGATCAGCGTGACTTGAAACACATCCCCTGTAGGAGCGAGCTTGCTCGCGATGGACGTTAACGATAACGCGGGGCACCAGACAGCCCGTGTCGCCTATGCGTCCATCGCGAGCAAGCTCGCTCCTACAGGTGTGTGATGAATGCGGTGGCGTCAGTGCGGCACATCAGTTGAAGTTTCGAGCCGCCAAACGCGTCGAACAACCGCTGATGTGCAGCAAACCCACTGGTCCCCTCACGTGCCCGATAACTGCCGGCCCAAACCAGCAAGGCGATCAACAACTCATCATCCTCGGCCCGTTGCGCTTCGCGCTGGCGGATGTTGGCAACGCACTCCTCATCATCAACACTCAACCAGATCAACGCCGTCGCCCGATGCAGCAGCTCGCTGGCGATCCAGTCGTACACACCTTCGATGACCCAGCGCTCTTCACTGGCGGCTATCCGCGCCATGCCCAACGCCTCGGCGCGGGGGCGGGCGATGCTGTGTTCGTCGGAGAGCCAGTGGATGCGATCGAGATCGGTCCAGGGGATTTGCAGGTGTTGGGACAAGCGTTGGGCCAGCCAACTCTTGCCGGAACCGGAATTGCCGATGATCAGGGTTCGGGTGAGGTCCATTGAGCGACACCGATCAAAAATGTGGGAGCGAGCCTGCTCGCGAATACGGCATGACAGTCACCATTGCAGGGACTGACAGAAAGCATTCGTGAGCAGGCTCGCTCCCACAGGTATTGCGGATGACCAATATTGTTCGGTCAGGCCTTCAATCCGAATGTTCCGGCGCCACCATCCGCGTCTTCGGCGCCCCATTGGAATTGTGCTGAAAGATATCCTGCGGTTGCCCTTTTTCATTAAAGAACACCTGCCCGATCCCCGCCGAGTTCCACAGTCGTTCCCCCGCTTCAGCATGCTCGGGGATGTGCGGCACGATGCGCATGCGTCGGCGTTTGGTCAGCCAGTTGAGTGGCGAACGCGGTGAATAGAGCCAACGGTTGAGGCGGTCGAACCACTCCAGCAGGCTCGGCGGAAATTCGTTCTTGATGCCGCTGCTGGTGATCTGCCAGATGCGCGGCCCGGCCTTGCGGTGTCGGATCAGCACTTCGTAAACGAAGGAATAATGCACATCGCCGGACAGCACCACGTAGTTACCCGGTGTGCGCGAGTGTCGGAAAATGTTCAGGATCACCTGCGCCGCGCCGCGATGGGCCATCCAGTTTTCCGCATCCACCAACAGCGGATAACCGCACCAACTGAACACCCGCTGCACGGTTTCGATCAGTTTCACGCCGAACACCGGCGCCGGGGAAACGATGATCGCCGATGGGTGGTCGAGCAATTCCTGTTGCAGTTCGCTGAGGGCTTCCCAGTCCAGCAGGCCGGAGGGTTGCTTGAGGTTCATTTCGCTGCGCCAGCGACGGGTGCGGGTGTCGAGGACGACCATGGCCGGGGTAGTCGGCAGCACGTAATGCCAGTGCTGAAACCCCAGCAGCTCATCGATCAGCGCGTCCTGGACCTCGCTGTCGAGGTATTGGTCGTGCCCGGTGGCGCTCAACGAGCGGGCCTTTTCCAACACACCCTTGAAGGCATCCGGGTTGTTGCCCCAACCCTGACACAGCAGGTAAGCCAACAGCGCGTTGCCGATGATGCGTTTGGAGAACGGATGGCCGTAGGCCGTTTCCTCCCATTGCGCGGAAAGATTCCAGTCATCGGTAATATCGTGGTCATCCTAGTCGATTGGCAGGGAGGTATGGACATTGCCTCCACAGCCCGATTTTCTTAGTTTTCTGGGGTTTCAGTGAGTGTCCGTATGGACATCACTTTGATATGGACAAAGTAAAGCCATCTGTCCATATCCAATCCCTAATTTTTCGCGTCATGCTCCGGTTCTTACATCTTACCTAGCACCTATAACTGGTCCAAAAAATTCTTACTATTCTCAGTTAGAACATGTCACTTTTTGTGGGTATGAGATCAGCCAAAATCTGCGGTAAGGACTGAATGTCATCAGTACTCCACAAGTAATCACAGTTAATTGGAGCAATCCCGGTGCAGAAGAATACGCATATTCTGTTCCTCGATTTTGACGGTGTGCTGCATCCGGACGCCGTTTATTTGGGGCGTCAGGGGCCGACACTGAAGGCTGAAGGTACGCTTTTCATGTGGGCGCCGATTCTTGTACAACTACTCGATGACTTCCCAATGGTCTCGATTGTATTGAGCACCAGTTGGGTTAGGCACCTAGGTCATAAACGAGCTGTTCGCTATCTACCTCGAGAGCTGCAGGATCGGGTCATCGGTGCTACTTGGCACAGCTCAATGGCCAAGACCTGGGTTGATGAAACACAATGGGATGGAAGCACAAGGTATAACCAAATTTGCCGGTACGCTGCCCGCGCACAACTGCAGAAGTGGATTGCACTTGATGATGATGGGCAAGGATGGGCGGAGAGTTCATCAAGACACTTGGTAGCGTGCAACCCAGAATTAGGCCTTGGCTCCTCTTTCACCCAAAACGAGCTGAAAAGCCGCCTCAGGGAAATGTGTTCATGACTAAAACCTCAGCAGAGCCTTACTCCGACATTTGTTGAAATGCTTGTTGAACGAGCAAGTTATCTCATGAACAATGAACGTAAGCTTTCAGATAAATACAGCGTCGAAGAAATCATGAGCGCCAAGCGGCGGGCTAGAGACAGGTTGGTAGACGCTGTAAATGCTGCGGACAAAGATAGTCTTGAACTGGCAGCCGAGTTCGTCAAAGCTGCTCTACGCGGCACTCGCCCCATTCCGAGACCCAAAAGGTATAAAGATCTCGTGTCAGACGATTGAAGAGGTGTAGTGGTCAACTAATCCCGGACACGACGTTAAGTTTTTTCTCGGCCTGAGCTGGGGCCATCCCATTGTTGAACTGGTGCGGTCGAATCCAGTTGTAGCGATGCATCAGGTAATGACTGATGTCTCGGTGCGCTTCTTGAGCCGTCATGTAGCCCACGCTCGGTATCCATTCAGTTTTCAAACTGCGAAATACGCGCTCCATCGGCGCATTATCCCAGCAGTTTCCACGACGGCTCATGCTCTGGCGCATGCGATAACGCCAGAGCCGTTGGCGAAACTGGCGGCTGCCATATTGCGAGCCCTGATCCGAGTGGAACAGCAGCCCTTGAGGCCTGCCACGCTGCTCGTAAGCCATGTCCAACGCCTTGATCACCAATTCAGCATCTGGCTTGTTCGACAGCGCCCAGCCCACAACCCGGCGCGCATAGAGATCCAGAACGACAGCCAGGTAATGCCATTTCCCTTGAGCCCAGATGTAGGTGATATCGCCACACCAGACCTGATTGGGTGCCGACACTTCAAACTCTCGATTCAAGATGTTCGGAATATCCGGCCGCTCGACCGTCGCTT
>NZ_JABFMU010000092.1 GCF_013359695.1 Pseudomonas sp. C2B4 | reverse complement strand
GGCTCGCTCCCACTGGAGAATGCATTCCAATGTGGGAGCGAGCCTGCTCGCGAAGGCGACAGAACAGTCAATACATCAACATCTGAAAAAAGAGATCCCCCGAACATGAGCGACTCCGGCCGAGCCGACGCGCTATTAGCCAACCTGCCTCGCGACGGTCGTGGCCGGCTCAAGGTTTTTCTCGGCGCCGCACCCGGCGTCGGCAAGACCTACGCCATGTTGCAAGCGGCCCACACCCAACTGCGCCAAGGCGTGAAGCTTATCGCCGGCGTGGTGGAAACCCATGGCCGCGCCGAAACCGAAGCATTGCTCGGCGGCCTGCCGCAGCAACCGCTGGTGCGCTCGGAATACCGCGGCGTGATGCTCGAAGAAATGGACCTCGACGGCTTGCTTGCCGCCAGGCCGAAGCTGGTGCTGGTGGATGAGCTTGCCCACACCAACGCACCTGGCAGTCGCCACGCCAAACGCTGGCAAGATATTCAGGAATTGCTCGCCGCGGGCATCGACGTGTTCACCACAGTCAACGTCCAGCATCTGGAAAGTCTAAACGATCAGGTGCGCGGCATCACGGGGGTACAGGTCCGCGAAACCTTGCCGGATTGGGTGCTGCAGGAAGCCTACGAGCTATTGCTGATCGACTTGCCTCCGCGCGAGTTGCTGGAGCGATTGCGCGACGGCAAGGTCTACGTGCCGGAGCAGGCGCGGGCGGCGATCGATGCGTTCTTCACCCAGACCAACCTCACCGCGCTACGGGAACTGGCGATGCAAACCGCGGCGGCCCAGGTCGATAACGATCTGGCCCAGGGTTATCGTCAACTTGGTCAGGCGGCACCCGCGGTGCGCGGTCGCTTGCTGGTCGGTGTCGATGGCGATGCCCAGGCCGAACGCCTGGTGCGTCACGCCAGTCGCGTCGCCCAGCGTCGGCATCTGCCGTGGAGCCTGGTGCATGTGGACAACGGCAGCGTGCGTGACGAGCAGTCGCGCCTGCGCCTGCAAAGTGCCCAGCAACTGGCCGAACGCCTGGGCGGCGAAGTGGTGGTGCTACGGGCCGGTGAAGTGGCGAAAACCCTGGTCCAGCATGCCGCCGAACGCCGCGCCACGCTGGTGCTGGTCGGTCAGTCCCGGCCGCGTCTGCGCCGGCGCCTGTTTGGTGGAGGCCTGGCGGCGCGTTTGTTGCGACAGGCGCGCGGGCTGGAAATCAGTGTCATCGACAGCGGTCACGAACAGGATCAGCCACTGCAACGTCCGGTGCATTCGCTGGTGTGGTTCGACTATGCGCTGGCACTGGTTGCGACTGTGTTGGCCAGTGCCCTGGCCTGGGCGGTGGCGAGTGTCCTGGCGCTACCGAATATCTCGCTGGTATTCCTCGCGGCCGTCCTGTTGGTAGCGGTGCGCAGCAGCCTCGGTCCGGCGCTGGTCTGTGCCGCGCTGTCGTTTCTCGCCTATGACTTTCTGTTCATCCCGCCCAATCTTTCCTTCCATATCCAGCGCGAAGAAGACGTGCTGACCTTGCTGTTTTTTCTGCTGATGGCGGCGCTCACTGGCAACCTCGCGGCGCGACAGCGGCGGCAATTGCAGGCCTTGCGCGACACCCAGGAGGAGACCACCGAACTGCTCGACCTGTCGCGCAAACTGACGGCCGCCACGGACCGTCAGGCCGTGATCAATGCTGCCGCTCAACATCTGGAAGGGTGGAGCGATATGCAGTTGTGCCTGCTCAATCGCGCCGGTGAAAGCGACTGGAAGGTTGAAACCGGCGGCCCATTGGAGTTTACCGAAGCCGAACGCGCGGCCGCCGATTGGGCCTGGCAACACGATCAGCCGGCAGGCGCGGGCACCGGCACCTTGCCGTTCGGGCGTTGGTGGTGGTGGCCGTTGTCGGTGGAGGACGGTCCACTGGCACTGCTGGGTGTCTGCGCAAAAGAAGGTCAGACCTTGAGCGGTCAGCGGCGGCGCTTGTTGACCGCGCTGAGCCAACCGCTGGCACAGGCACTGGCCCGTGCGCAATTGGCCGACGACCTGGAGGCCGCACGGCTGCATGGCGAAACCGAGCAATTGCGCAGCGCCTTGCTGGCCTCGGTGTCCCACGATTTACGTACACCCCTGACCTCCATGCGCGGCAGCATCGACAGCTTGTTGGCCCTCGGCGAAGCGATCCCGCTGGAGGATCGCCGTGAACTGCTCGAAGGCACCCGCGATGAAGCCGAACGTCTCGACCGCTATATTCAAAACCTGCTGGACATGACCCGACTCGGTCATGGCGCGTTGAAGCTGGCGCGGGACTGGGTGTCGCCGGCGGACATCGTCGGCAGTGCCCTCAATCGCTTGCGTGCGGTGCTGGCGCCGTTGCACGTCAGTACCGAAGTGCCGGCGGAACTGCCATTGCTGTTTGTCCACGCCGCGCTGATCGAGCAGGCGTTGGTCAACGTGATGGAAAACGCCGCGCGTTTCTCGCCGCCCCACGGGCGTTTGCAAGTGGGTGCCGGGGCTGACGATACCGAGCTGTTTTTCTCGGTGAGTGACGAAGGGCCGGGGATTCCGGAGGCGGAGCGGGAGAAGATTTTCGACATGTTCTACACCGCTGCTCGCGGCGATCGTGGCGGGCAGGGCACAGGGCTGGGGCTGGCGATCTGTCAGGGCATGGTCGGCGCCCATGGCGGGCGGATCAGTGTCGCCGACGGTATCGACGGACGCGGTACCTGCATCACCTTGCACCTGCCATTGCAAACTCAGCCGGGGTACGAAGGTGAAGCCTGATTGTGCTTGCGTTACTCTTTTGCCAATTTTCCTTGTTGATGTGAATCCATGAGCCAGACCGCGACCATTTTGGTCATCGACGATGAGCCGCAGATCCGCAAGTTCCTGCGCATCAGCCTTACCTCTCAAGGCTACAAAGTGCTGGAGGCGGGAACCGGCAACGAAGGGCTGGCGCAGGCCGCGCTGAACAAACCGGACCTGCTGGTGCTCGACCTCGGTCTGCCGGACATGGACGGCCAACAGGTACTGCATGAGTTTCGTGAGTGGTCGACGGCTCCGGTACTGGTGCTCTCGGTGCGTGCCGGTGAAGGGCAGAAGGTGGATGCACTGGACGGCGGCGCCAATGACTACGTGACCAAGCCCTTCGGTATCCAGGAGTTCTTGGCACGAATACGCGCGCTGTTGCGCCAGGCACCGACGGGCGAAGCCCGGCAAGTGGCGCTGACCTTCGGCCCGCTGACGGTGGACCTGGCGTATCGCCGGGTATTGCTCGACGGCAATGAGGTGGCGTTGACCCGCAAGGAATATGCCGTGCTGGCGCAACTGGCCCGGCATCCGGGACGGGTCATCACTCAGCAGCAACTGCTCAAGGACATCTGGGGCCCGACCCATACCGAAGACAGCCATTATCTGCGGATCGTGGTGGGGCATTTGCGGCAGAAACTGGCGGATGATCCGACGCGGCCGAGATTTATCGTGACCGAGGCGGGGGTGGGGTATCGGTTGTTGAGTGAGGGGGCGACTTAGTTTTCAAGTTGCATGATCCGGCCCCTTCGCGAGCAGGCTCGCTCCCACGTTGGATCTGGGCCAGGCACGAATTTTGTGAACACCGAAGGTCAACTGTGGGAGCGAGCCTGCTCGCGAAGGGACCGGTTCATTCACTCGAGAACTTCAGGAGTCCCGCTCGTTCTCATACCGATCCAGCGTATCCCGCGCAATCTCCCGCCCCAGCGCGATCAACTCCGGGGCTTTGTAGAACTCGAAAAACCGGCATACCCGCTTCGGCACGTTGATCAGGATGTCCGGCGGATACCCGGCAATCTTGTACTGCGCCAACGAGGTCTGCATCACCTCGAAACTCTGGTTGATCAGATCCAGCAAGGACGCCGGTCCCACGTTGTCGATGATGAACGACCCGGTGGCGGACTTCGGCGCGCCGTCGCGTTCCGGGGCGGCAGCCGGTTGCTGGGCTTCGGGTTCGGCGGATTCGACCCAGGGATTGATCTCGGCGGCCTCCGCCATCAAGGCTTCTTTTTCCAGCAGCAGCAATTGTTCAGCCTGTTTGCGCCGGAACGGCATCTTCGAACCGAGCGAGCTGATCAGGCTGTCGAATCGGGTCTTGAACGCGGCGGGTCGCTGGATCACCGGCATTTGATAGTGACGCTGGTTAGTGGAGTTGAGGTTGACCGCTATGATCAAATCGCAATGGCTCGATACCACCGGCACAATCGGCAACGGGTTGAGGATGCCGCCATCCACCAGCATGCGATTGCCTTGCATCACCGGCGTAAACAGGCTGGGAATCGCCGCCGAGGCGCGCATGGCCTGGTGCAGGCAACCTTCCTGGAACCAGATCTCCTGCTGGTTGGTCAGGTCGGTAGCCACGGCCGTATACGGAATACGCAGGTCTTCGATATTGATCTCGCCGACGATCTTGCGGATCTGCCCGAACACCTTTTCCCCGCGAATCGCCCCCAGGCGAAAACTGACATCCACCAGGCGCAGCACGTCGAGGTAATCCAGGCTTTCGATCCAGTTGCGATAATCATCCAGTTTGCCGGCCGCGTAGATTCCACCGACCACCGCCCCCATGGAGCAACCGGCGATGCAGGCAATGTCATAGCCACGCCGTTCGATCTCCTGGATGACGCCAATATGGGCATACCCCCGGGCTCCACCCGAGCCCAATACCAGTGCGACGCGCTTTTTCATGAATCGCCCTCGTTCGAATGATTCAACAATGCACCCATCGTGGGTCGCGCTTCAATCGTCAAGGTCGCTCAGTGCCGTGAGTGTGTCGTTTTATCATCATGTTATGGCGGCACTTGATTATTCTCGCCAGCGCTATAGCTTGCGCAGGCGATGGACGGCACTTTTGCTGCGCCAGACCGTCCTACCTGCAGGACTGTTTCTTATCTTTGAGGTGTGAGTGATGAAAGCCTGGATCTGTGTGCCTTTGATTGCCCTGGCACTTGCCGGTTGCGCCGGTAAAACCGCGTATCGCGACAGCTGCGGCAACGGGCTGGACGCGGCGTGGCGCGAACTGGACCTGGCCAAGGCTGAGGGCTTCGCCGGGACCGTCAGCTACTCCAAGGCCCTGTCGCTGTTGACCGCGGCCAAGACCCAGCAGCAATTCGAAGGATTCGAGGGCTGTGCCAAGAAAGCCGAGAAGGCACGCTTTTATATTCGTGAATCCCGCGCGGGGCGTTAAAAACACTGCTAATCCTGTAGGAGCCAGCTTGCTGGCGATTCGCACTCAATGATCACTGCGGTCTTGAGGACGCTATCGCCGGTCAGCCCGCACCTGCAGGGTTTGGTGTTGTTCAGGGAGTAAACCCCATGATTGACCGGTTGGTGGCCCATGTCCTGGGCCTGGAAGTTCGTCTGCTGGCCTGTCAGGCACGCTTGGGTGCCCGCACCGACCCGGAAGCCTTGCACGACCTTCGCACCACGGTGCGCAGGCTGCGCAGTTTGCTGCGGCCTTTGCGCGGCTTGCCGGGTGTCGAGCAACTGGAAACGGCGGCATCCGGCGTCGGCGGCCTGACTACGCCTTTGCGCGATCGCGAGGTGCTGGCGGCGTACCTGCTCCAGCATGAACAACCCGAAGCCGCGCAACGGCGCATGGCGCAGATGGCCGAGGCTTATCCGGCGGTGGCGAACAGCACGGAGCTTGCCCACTTGCTGATGATCCTCGACGCCTTTCCGCGCTTTTTGCGGGCGGCCCAGCGCCAGGGGTTGCTCAAGGGCCTGCGCAAGCGCATTGAAAAACGCTTGGGGAAACAATGGAAAAAACTCGACGAGGCCCTGCACGATCCCGCCCACGACCGTCACCGTTTGCGCCTGTTGATCAAGCGCGTGCGTTACGGCATCGAAGCCTATCCCGAGCTGGATCGGTTGCCGAAAGAGGCATTTCCCAGGCTCAAGGCGGCCCAGGGCGCTTTGGGTGACTGGCATGACTGCTTTCAATGGCTGGCCATGGCTGAGCGGGAAGCGGATTTGCAACCCTGTGTCGCGGTCTGGAAAACCACGATGGCCAAGGCCGAACAGCGCGCCGATCGCGTCCTCGACAAACTCGACAAGGCTCGTTTCAAATCCTGATATCGCTGTATTCCACCCTGTGGGAGCGAGCCTGCTCGCGAATGCAATCTGTCAGTGGAGTTATTGCTGGCTGACACACCGCATTCGCGAGCAGGCTCGCTCCCACAGTGTTTTGTATAGAGTTTGAGTACCGAACCGGCTCATCTGTCAGTCAATTTGGCCGGAATGGGCACTGTACAGCCTCCGCCCGCTGGTTAAGATCCCTTCATCCTTCTACTGCACTTGAGGTTTTCATGCGCTTTTCCGAACTGCTAGATGCCGTCCGCCGCCAGCCGCTGGAACTGTCCATTCCCGCCGGATGGGCGCAGGGTCGCGCCAGTTTCGGTGGTCTGGTGGCTGCCTTGCAGTACGAAGCCATGCGCGCGAAAGTGCCGGCGGATCGCCCGGTGCGTTCGCTGGCGATCACCTTCGTCGGCCCGGTCGAACCCGAAGTACCGGTCAGTTTTGAAGTGGATGTGCTGCGCGAGGGCAAGGCCGTCAGTCAGGTGCTTGGTCGGGCGATGCAGAAGGGGCAAGTGGTGACCTTGATCCAGGGCAGTTTCGGCGCCTCGCGTCCTTCGGAAGTGGCCGTGATGGCTGAACCGGTTCCCGAAATGAAGCACTGGGACGATTGTCAGGAATTGCCGTTTATCGAAGGCGTGATCCCTGAGTTCATGCGGCATCTGGCGATGCGCTGGAGTGTCGGCGGGTTGCCGTTCACCGGCAATACCTCGCGTCAAATGGGCGGCTGGGTACGGTTGCGCGGCGATGTGAAGGAAGAGGCGGTCAGCGAAGCGCACATTCTGGCGCTGGTGGATGCCTGGCCACCGGCCGTGATGCCGCACCTGAAAAAACCGGCCATGGGTAGCACGCTGACCTGGACCATCGAATTCGTCCAGCCATTGCTGGAGCTGAGTACCCTGGACTGGTGCAAATACCTGGTCGAAACCGAACACGCCGCCGATGGCTACGGCCACGCGGCGGCGAAGTTGTGGGACGTGGAAGGCCGATTGATTGCCATGAGCCGGCAGACGGTGACTGTCTTTGCCTGAACGACGGACGCCTGATCAATGACGACGGTGGCGCTCACGCCAGGCGCGCCACCAACCACCGCTAAGGAAAAACCGCGGAAAAGTCAGGAACTGCTCGACCAGCAGGCGCGACACGGCATCCTTGCGGTCACTGAAGGGCTCGGAGGCTTGCGCTTCCAAACGGTGACCGTGGCGTTGCAAACCCAGCGCAGCGATCACACCGACGATACCAATGGCGACGTTCGCCAGATTCAGGCCGAACACGCCGGAAACAATCAACAGAAATGCCACGATAAACAACGGCACGGCGATCAGGTGCAGTACCAGATTGGTCGGGTGCTGGTGATTGTTCGGGTAGGCACGCCATTGCCAGGCGGGAAGGTTGGGATGACGTTTGCCCATGATGCTGATCCTCGAATCCATGTTGAACACATGATTGAAGGATAGGCCCGGTCAATGCGGGCGGCGAATCAAGGATGGCTATTGGCGTGATAGGTGTGATGCTCGGAATTGATGTTGTTTGAGCTGATGTCTTCGCGAGCAGGCTCGCTCCCACTGTTGATCGCAATCCAATGTGGGAGCGAGCCTGCTCGCGAAGGGGCCCTCAAAGCTTGAGCTGCCCTATCGCCTTGTTCAATTCCCCGGCCAACGCCGCCAACTCATTACTGGTCGTCGCCGAACCGACGGTCTGCTGTACGGTGTTTTCGGTCACATCACGGATGCTCACCACCGCCCGGTTCATTTCCTCCGCGACCTGACTTTGTTGTTCGGCCGCCACCGCAATCTGCGTATTGCTTTCTCGCATCTGCGCCACCGCGCCGGTGATTTGCGCCAGCGCAGCGCCGGCTTCCTGTGCCTGTTGCACGCAATCGTCGGCCTTGTATGAGCTTTCCTGCATGAAGTCCACGGCGTCCCGGGTCCCGGCCTGCAACGCCGACACCATCACGGTAATTTCATCGGTGGAGGTCTGCACGCGCTTGGCCAGGTTGCGCACTTCATCGGCGACCACGGCAAAGCCACGACCCATTTCACCGGCCCGGGCGGCTTCAATCGCGGCGTTCAGTGCCAGCAGATTGGTCTGCTCGGCAATGCTGTGAATCACATTGACCACCCCGTTGATCTTCTGGCTGTCTTCGGCCAGACGCTGAATCATCTCGGCGGTCTGCTGCACCCCGGTGGATAACCCGGCAATCGAGCTCTGCACACGCATGACGACGGCCTGACCGCTGCCGGCCAGAGTGTCGGCCGATTGCGAAAGGTCGCGGGTGGCGCCGGCGTGCTGGGCGATGTGGTGGACGGTGGCCGTCATTTCATTGATCGCCGTGGCGGCCTGATCGGTTTCGCTCTGCTGGCCAAGCATGCCGTGGCGCACTTCATTCATGCTGGACGCCAGCCTCGCGGCACCGTCATCCAGTTGCCGCGCAGTACTGGCGACGGTATTGACCACCCGTTGGTAGCCCGCCTGCATGGCGTTAAAGGCATTGGCCATTTGCCCGACTTCGTCGCTACCGGCGAGCGGGACACGGGCGGTCAGGTCGCCGGTTTTCTCGACGTGGAGCATGACGTCTTTCAAGGTGTTGAGTTGGCTGAGCAGGAAGCGGATCAACAACTGCGAGGCCGCGAGCATCACCAGCATCAGGGCGAACACGGCCACTGCGTAGTGGGCGAAACGCTCGCCAAACAACTGGCTGAGGCTCGGTCCATGGGCGATCACTGCGGTCTGCTGGCCATCGGCACGGGTAAACACCTCGGCACCCAGCAACGGGTTGTCACCGAACAACGGCATGGGATTGATATCGACCCAGCCTTTTGCATTGGCCAGTTCGGGCAGTTGCTGGCCGTTGAGCGTCGGCGTCTGCCCGCGGCTGAAGGTCAGCAGATTTTCGGCCTTGGGCAACGGTTGACCGGCGGGCCAGGCACTGAGCAATCGCGCCTGGGCCTGGGCCGATGCCTGGGCGGCATGGTTGCGAGTCTGATGTTCCAGCTGCACGGCATACAGCACCAGCAGCAGGGTGGTGACGAAGGCGACGGCATTGACCGCCCAGAATTTGTATTTCAGCGAGATATTGCTAAGCCAGGCACCCATGGAGGTCTTCTCTGATAGCGGAAACAGTTTTGGCAAGGTGCCAGTATTGTGCCGCCAGTCAGCGTGCGGAGCGTTGATGTGGATCAACAGGCACCGCATTCCCATGGTGGGAGCGAGCCTGCTCGCGAATGCGGTCTGGCAGACACCTCAGTGCTGAATGTTCCAATGCTTTCGCGAGCAGGCTCGCTCCCACAGGGGGATAGGTGTTTAGTGGGGGATAATCGGCAACCCGTAAAAAGCCCGGGCGCATGCCGTGGTGTGCGCCGCCAGGTCTTCGTGAGTCTCCCCGCGATGCAACGCGACCTCCCGCAATACTTCCGTCAGGTAAGCCGGTTCGTTGCGTCCATTCTTCGGCTTGGGACGCAGGCTGCGCGGCAGCAGGTACGGTGCATCGCTTTCCAGCATCAGACGCCCGCGTTTGATTTCTTTTACCAGTGGATGCAGATGAGTGCCCCGGCGTTCATCACAGATCCAGCCGGTGATGCCGATGTGCAGGTCCATGTCCAGGTAACTGAACAGCGCCTTCTTTTCCCCGGTGAAGCAGTGCACCACCGCGGCCGGCAATTGATCGCGATAGTCGCGCAGGATTTCAATCAAACGCTGACTGGCATCGCGCTCGTGCAGGAACACCGGCCTCTGCAACTCGACCGCCAGTGCCAGGTGCTCTTCGAGGACTTTTTCCTGCTGTGGGCGCGGCGAGAAATCGCGGTTGAAATCGAGGCCGCATTCACCCACGGCCACCACGTTCGGCTCATTGAGCAGGCTGCGCAGGCGGCGGGCGCTGTCGGCGTTCCAGTCGCTGGCGGCGTGGGGGTGAATGCCTGCGGTAGCGAACAACCGTTGTCCGCTTTCATCCAGGTGGCGGCACAGCTCCAGCGCTTGCTCGCTGCCCTCGACATTGGTGCCGGTCAGCACCAATTGGCAGACCCCGGCGGCGTAGGCGCGGTCGAGAACGGCTTGGTGTTTGTCGGCAAAACTGGGGTTGGTCAGGTTGACGCCGATATCGATGAGTTGCATGGTGCTACCTCGGACCAAAGGCCGGAAAGCATATCAGAGCTGTAGATTTATAAGAAAAGCCAAGAACTACAACGAGTTATCGCTGTCTTCTGAGCCGCGACCTTTAGCCGCGTGACGGACAGGATGGCCAAGGTGCCACCACTGTGCCAGTCTTTCGCACTTTGCCAAGCGCTTCGGGCGCTCTGTTTCTTTCAATTGATTGCATGAAAATACTCATGTGGTCGACCCGACTTCTTTCCGGAGAGTGGATGATTCGTCCCTCGGTTTTGCTACTGCTGTGCTGTTCGCTGCTGCTGCCCCCGTCGGCGGTTGCGCGTCTGCCCGGGCCGCTGCAAGCCGTACCGGCGGCCAAGGTGCGCGACCTGACGGACATCCGCAGCAGTCGCGTGCTGCGGGTACTGGTCAACCAGAGCCGCAACAGCTCCGGCGAAGTCCAGGGTCAGGCCATCGGTGTCGAATACCACCGTTTGCGCGCCTTCGAGCAATACCTCAACGGTCACGCCCGTGACGGTCAGGAAATCACCCTCAAGATCATCCCCAGGGCCAAGGATCAACTGCTCGGCGCGTTGCAGCGCGGGGAGGGCGATCTGGTGGCGCCCGGGGAGTTGCTCGACCTGCGAGCGGGCTTTGCCGTCAGCACCAGTGAGCCGATCAGCAGCAACGTTCCGCTGGTGCTGGTGGGGATCAAGGGCGAACGCCGCTATACCCGCCTCGAACAATTGTCGGGTAAAACCCTCGCACTCCCCACCGGCAGCGCCGCCGGGGATGCCGTCAGCCAGATCAATCAAAAACTCGCCCTGCACAAACTGCCGCCGATCAACATCGAGTGGGTCGACCCCAGCTTGGCTGTCGAGGATGTGCTGGAGATGGTCCAGGGCGGAATCTATCACCTGACCATCGTCGAACAACCGATTGCCGAGCGCTGGGGCAAGATCCTGCCGAAACTGCGTTTCGACAAGCAGGTGCTGATCAGTGAGCCGGGCGAGGAGTATTGGTTCGTGCGCCGTGACGCTTCGATGCTGCGGGCCAGCGTCGATCGTTTTCTCTCGGGATATAAAAAGCCATCGGACCAGGACGCCGCCTTCCTGCGGATCTATCGGCGTCTTTATCAAGTGCACTATCCCTTGGCCAAGGCCGACCGCCAGCGTCTGGAAAAGCTGCGGCCCGTGCTGCAGAAACACGCCGATGCCCAAGGCATGGACTGGCTGAACCTGGCGGCGCTGGCGTTCAAGGAGTCTGGCCTGCAACCCAAGGCCCGCAGTGGCAGTGGGCCGACCGGTCTGATGCAGATCACACCGTCGGCGGCGCAGCGAGTCGGGGTCAGTAATATTCAGGATCTCGATGCCAATGTGCAGGCCGGGGCCAAGTACCTGGCGATGATCCGTCGCAAGTTCTTCGCCAGCCCCAAGCTCAACGAGCGCGAGCGCATGGCGTTTGTGCTGGCGGCCTACAACATCGGGCCGGAGCGGGTTCAGGGGATGCGTGCCGAGGCGCGGCGCCGGGGGTTGAATCCGAACCAGTGGTTTTTCCAGGTTGAGCGCATCGCCATGGAGCAGGTGGGAATGGGACCTGTCAGCTATGTTAATAGCGTGAACAAGTACTACTTGGCGTTCGATCGGGAGCGGGAGTCGTTGGAGCCCCAGGGGCAGAAGGTTGCCCTGCGTAAATGATCGAATAAACTGAAGTGTTATAGCGGTTTTTTGCGCTTTAACTATGATGTTTTCTGATTAATATGGCGACCAACCCACACACTCCCACGAAGGATGAAATAACATGAGCACACTGATCAACAAGGTTCTGTCTACCCGCGCTGGCTACGGCCTGACCGTTCTGCGAATTTTCGTCGGCATCATCTTCGCTGCCCACGGCTCGCAGAAACTCTTCGGCGCATTCGGCGGCTACGGTCTGGCGGGCACCGCGCAATACATGGAAAGCATCGGACTTGCACCGGGCTACCTGATGGCAACGCTGGCGGGCGGTACTGAGTTCTTCGCCGGTCTGGCCCTGATCATTGGCTTGCTGGCTCGTCCGGCGGCGCTAGGCTTGGCCTTCCTGTCTCTGGTGGCGATCTTCTCGGTGCACATCAGTAACGGTCTGTTCATGGCCAACAACGGCTATGAGTTCGCCTTAGCTCTGCTGGGTGGCAGCATCGCGGTGTTGATCGAAGGCGCTGGGAAATTGTCGGCCGACCGGGCTATCGCGGGTTGATTGATACCGCTCAGCGAACGTTTCTGTGTCTAGCCGCTCAAAGCTCTACACCCCTGAGATATTCGAGGCACGCTATGACAGCGAATTGCAAAGGCAAGGAAGTTAACGGCCACTGGGCTTCACGTCTGATGTTGCCTGCCCTGGTTTTCGGGCTGTTGCTCTCACCGCTGGCCATGGCGGCCGGCGATGGCACCGCAGCAGTGGGCGGTGGTCTCGGCGGAGCGTTGGGTAACGTCGTTGGCGGCCAACTGGGCGGCAGTACCGGTGCAGCCATCGGTGCCGGCGTGGGCGGTGCAGCCGGTAGCGCTGTCGGCGCCTCCAAGGGCAGCCGTACTGAAGCGGCGATCGGCGGCGGCCTGGGATCGGCGAGCGGTTCGGTGATCGGTAACAGCATCGGCGGCTCAACCGGTTCGACCATCGGCGCAGGTCTTGGTGGAGCGGCAGGTGGCGCCGTCGGTAACAACCTGGGCAGCGATAACGACAGCCATTCCGGTGGCGGCCACAAACACAAGCACAAGCACAAGCACAAGCACAAAAACAAACATCGCTGAATCGGCATTTCCCGACAGCAGAAACCCGGCCAAGCGCCGGGTTTTTCGTTTCTGTCGCAAAACGCGAGTTGACCGATTGTCTGCCCAATCGAACGCGCAGCATCGCTGCGACCTCGAAATTTCAGGGCCTGCCTTTAAGGCGCTTAGCGAGGTGCACCATGAACGCTGATCCGAAAGACACCGACCTTGACGATACCCCCGAGTATCCGCTGCCTTCACCTACCGATCCCTTGAGCCGCGATCAGCGTCCACCCGACGATGACGCGGGTGTCGAGCAGGTCCCCAATGAAGATGTCAGACGCACCGACGTCGAGGGGAACCCGGATGACCCGGACATTGCCGGCAAGGATGGCTCGGGTGAACCGAGCTGATTGCAGTACTTTGTTGAGTTGCCGCTCGTCGATTGAATGGCACACCTGAAAAGTGGCTGCTGCCAGAAACCAGATAGGCAACTTTAAAAGGAGTGCACCATGATCAAGTCAAAACTCACGGCCCTGATGGTGGCCGGTTTGTTGTCGCTCGGTTCATGGGGGGCATTTGCCGGCAACGATGCACCCATCGACAAGGGCGGTATGCCGCCGTCCACGGAAATGAACGCGGGCTCGGGGCCGGAGAATGCACTGCCGCCGGGCACGATTGGTGGTGGGAATGGGGGGGATGCGGATGGGAGTAGTACAAGCCCCAAGTCGGAGAGAGGGGCCGTGAGTGGTGGGAGTTTGAAGGGGAGCGGTGCTGAAAGATCGAAAGGTTCGGAGGGGAGAACGGATAATGCGGATTATGAGTCAGACAATTTGTAAGATGCGGGTTATCAAGGCCTAAGCCCGGCAGTACGCTGGGCTTTATTCTTTGCTACCTCAAGCGGACTATCTGAGGGCGTTGGTGTTTACAGACTCCTAGCATCCCATGCTAGTACGTTGGAGAGTGAAAAATTAGGGCTTCCTGGACTTCGCTTCTCAGCTGGGATTATTAAGATAATCAGCTAATTTCTGGGCAATGTGCCGTAACCAAGATTCGCCTGTTTCCCATTCATTCCAGTAGCAGTAGTAACAGCTCAGTTCTTTCAGTAAGTGCGTCCTTAACTCCAACTCCTCCCATCTCTTATCAAGCAGTTCGTTGAGCTCTTGTAGCACCACTGCTAAATCCTGAGTACTAGACTCGTTTAAAAAGGCATCAATTACTTGTTCGGAGTTCGCATGCTCAACAGTCCAATCTTGGTGAAAGTACGCCCCAAAAAATCATGTAGCTCGGGAAATTCTCTATTCATAGCTCTGGAAATCCTGTCAGTAAAAAATATCCCTCAGATCGTCGGGATCCTTAGTCATATACCGGTCGGAAACAAACTTATTTTCTCGACCTTTAATTCAGCAAACACTGGAGCATTTCCAGAAAATCCGATTATTTCAATTAAAATAATTGACTCGCCAATTTCAATTCCCGCAACCCCTTCCGCATCGACTGAAATGATATTTCCCGACAGTCTTATTGAGCCATCCACTAATCCAATCGAGCATATATTAATTGGTACAGGATTCGCGGTTACCCCCCAAGTAACGCTCTCCTCGGCTTCCAGTTCAACATCATAAACCCCACCTATCTGCGGTAGTAACCCCATCCAATTCGCAATTGCAAATCCGAACTCACTTGAAAAGCTCACAAAAGTTTCCGTGGCGACTTGAGCAACGCTCTCTATAGTTACTTTCATTCTTTTTTCTTCGCTAATGGAACACGTACAACGGTATTTTCAACGTTCATGACGTTCCCTTTCAACTCAAGTATCCACTTCTCTTCGTGATAATGATGTTTACTCGAGTTGCTACCCATTTCGTGAGCACCATAGCGAATACTTCTCATCCCGTCCGACGAAACCAGCCTGTCAGGATCCGGGATATTCGTCCTAGGGTGCTTGTTTGTATACGGACCTTCTCCTAAAAACTCTTCCCACTTATTGGTCGCATCCTGAGGTTTGATCGGTTTGTTCGCGTAAACCTCTTTGTGATATCCGGCTTTAGGCGTCTTAAGGTATACCTCTGGTATACGAGGCTCTCCTTCGATCACCGCCGAACTTTCCGTCGGCTCTCGCTCCAAAATCTCCGTTTTCTTACACCCAACTCCACCCGGACAATCGGCCAACCCCAACGGATCCACCCACCCCGTCGGATTGCGCGTGTACTGGTAGGCATGCAACCCACCCGCCAGCTTGATGGGATCCGGCGTCAGGTAACGCCCGCTGTCCGGCTGGTAGTAGCGATGTCGGTTGTAGTGCAAACCGCTTTCGCCATCGAAGTACTGGCCCTGGAAACGCAACGGCTGTTCCAGCTGTTCGCCGCCGCCGTGCCTCAGTTGGCTGAGTTTGCCGTAGGCGGTGTAGCGGGCCGACCAGACGATGTCGC
>NZ_JABFMU010000091.1 GCF_013359695.1 Pseudomonas sp. C2B4 | reverse complement strand
CGCTCCCACAGTGGACCGCATTCCACTGTGGGAGCGAGCCTGCTCGCGAAGCTTTTGGGGTCGGTAGCCAGATAACAATGTGTTCGATAAACGAACGCTCAGTCGATTATCGGATTGTTTGAGGTTTTTCACAGGCTTAATCTTCAGTCATTCCGGCGCTGCGCATCGGCGCCTTTTTCAACCACTGTTGGTTAATAACAAATGGGAGCCTGCCCCAATGGCTGAAATTCTTTCGCTGCACGACGCGGTGAAGCAATTCGTAAACGACGGCGATACCGTTGCGCTCGAAGGCTTCACTCACTTGATCCCGACGGCGGCGGGTCACGAAATCATTCGTCAGGGCAAGAAAGACTTGACCCTGGTGCGCATGACGCCCGACCTGATCTACGACCAGTTGATCGGTGCCGGTTGTGCTCGCAAGCTGATTTTCTCCTGGGGCGGTAACCCGGGCGTCGGTTCGCTGCACCGTCTGCGTGACGCCGTCGAGAAGCAGTGGCCACACGCGCTGGAAATCGAAGAACACAGCCACGCCGACCTGGCCAATGCCTACGTCGCTGGCGCTTCGGGCCTGCCATTCGCGGTGCTGCGTGCCTACGCCGGCTCCGACCTGCCGAAGGTCAACCCGCTGATCAAGTCCGTAACCTGCCCGTTCACCGGGGAAGTGTTGGCGGCGGTGCCTTCGGTGCGTCCGGACATCACCGTGATTCACGCCCAGAAGGCCGACCGCAAAGGCAACGTGCTGCTGTGGGGCATCCTTGGTGTGCAGAAAGAAGCGGCCCTGGCTGCCAAGCGCTGCATCGTCACTGTTGAAGAAATCGTCGACGACCTCAATGCGCCGATGAACTCCTGCGTCCTGCCGACCTGGGCCCTGAGCGCGGTCTGCCACGTACCGGGTGGCGCGCATCCTTCCTACGCCCATGGTTACAACGAACGCGACAACCGTTTCTACCAGGCCTGGGACCCGATTGCCCGCGACCGTGAAACCTTCACCGCGTGGATCAACGAGTACATCCATGGCAGCGCTGACTTCAGCGAGTTCCAGGCCAAACTGGCCGCCGCTTCGGAGGCGAAGTAATGACTTACACCACCAATGAAATGATGACCGTTGCCGCTGCCCGTCGCCTGAAGAACGGCTCGGTGTGCTTCGTGGGCATCGGCCTGCCATCGAAAGCGGCCAACCTGGCGCGCCTGACGTCCTCGCCTGATGTCGTCCTGATCTACGAATCGGGTCCCATCGGTGCCAAGCCGAGCGTACTGCCGCTGTCGATCGGTGACGGTGAACTGGCGGAAACCGCCGACACCGTGGTGCCGACCGGCGAGATCTTCCGCTACTGGTTGCAGGGCGGGCGCATTGACGTCGGCTTCCTCGGCGCAGCCCAGGTCGACCGTTTCGGCAACATCAACACCACCGTGGTCGGCGATTACCACGCGCCGAAAGTCCGCCTGCCGGGTGCCGGTGGCGCGCCGGAAATTGCCGGTTCGGCCAAGAGTGTGCTGATCATCCTCAAGCAATCGTCGCGTTCGTTCGTCGACAAGCTCGACTTCATTACCTCGGTCGGCCACGGTGAGGGCGGCGATTCGCGCAAGCGTCTCGGTCTGCCAGGCGCGGGTCCGGTCGGGATCATCACCGACCTGTGCATCATGGAGCCGGAAGCCGGCACCCATGAGTTCGTGGTCACCGCGCTGCACCCTGGCGTGACCCGCGAGCAAGTGGTCGCCGCCACCGGTTGGCCGATCCGTTTTGCCGACAGTGTCGACGTTACCGCCGAGCCAACCGAAGTCGAATTGACTGCACTGCGTGATCTGGAAGCCCGTACCGCGGCAGCCCATGGCCAAGCACCTGGAGAAGCGTGATGCGTGACGTTTATATCTGCGACGCGATTCGCACCCCCATCGGCCGCTTCGGTGGTGGTCTGTCGGCGGTCCGCGCCGACGACCTGGCCGCCGTGCCGATCAAGGCGCTGATGGAACGCAATCCGTCGGTGGACTGGACGGCCGTGGACGAGGTGTTCCTCGGCTGTGCCAACCAGGCCGGTGAAGACAACCGCAACGTGGCGCGCATGGCGCTGCTGCTGGCCGGGCTGCCGGAAACCATTCCGGGCGTCACGCTCAATCGCCTCTGCGCCTCGGGCATGGACGCCATTGGCACCGCGTTCCGCGCCATCGCCAGTGGCGAGATGGATCTGGCGATTGCCGGTGGTGTCGAGTCGATGTCCCGCGCACCGTTCGTGATGGGCAAGGCCGACGCGTCGTTCTCGCGCAACATGAAGCTGGAAGACACCACCATCGGCTGGCGCTTCATCAACCCGCTGATGAAAGCCCAGTACGGCGTGGATGCGATGCCGCAGACCGCCGACAACGTGGCCGACGATTACGAAGTGTCTCGCGCAGACCAGGATCTTTTCGCTCTGCGCAGCCAGCAACGCACCGCTGTCGCCCAGGCCGCAGGCTTCTTCGCCGAAGAAATCGTCGAAGTACGCATTGCCCACAAAAAGGGTGAAACCGTGGTCAGCCAGGACGAGCATCCTCGCGCCGACACCACCCTGGAAGCCCTGACCAAGTTGAAACCGGTCAACGGTCCCGACAAAACCGTCACCGCCGGCAACGCTTCGGGCGTGAACGACGGTGCGGCGGCATTGATCCTGGCCTCGGCCGAAGCCGTGAAAAAACACGGTCTGACGGCCCGCGCGAAAGTGCTGGGCATGGCCAGCGCCGGTGTCGCGCCTCGGGTGATGGGCATCGGCCCGGTACCGGCCGTGCGCAAACTGACCGAACGCCTGGGTGTGGCGGTCAGTGATTTCGACGTGATCGAACTCAACGAAGCCTTCGCCAGCCAAGGCCTGGCGGTGCTGCGTGAACTGGGTATCGCCGACGACGCGCCGCAGGTCAACCCGAACGGTGGTGCCATTGCCTTGGGCCATCCATTGGGCATGAGCGGTGCGCGCCTGGTACTGACTGCGGTGCATCAGCTGGAAAAAACCGGTGGCAAGAAAGGTCTGGCGACCATGTGCGTCGGCGTGGGCCAAGGGTTGGCACTGGCGATCGAACGCGTCTGATCGACCGCAACACATAACCCCTCCTGTGGGAGCGGGCTTGCTCGCGAAAGCGGTGTGTCAGGCAGCATGTTTATCGACTGACACACCGCTTTCGCGAGCAAGCCCGCTCCCACAAGGGAGGGATTTCCCACAAGGGGAGATGTGTTGCTGATGAATCTGTGGAACGGGACTGTTGCAAAGTGTGTCTAGACTCTCACTGTCCCCATTGAGTGAAAAAACAATGACAACTCCAACCGCCATCCCCGCGCTGTACACCGGCGAAGAGCGCAGCAAACGGATCTTCGCCATTGTCGGCGCCTCATCCGGCAACCTGGTCGAATGGTTCGACTTTTATGTCTACGCCTTCTGCGCGATCTATTTCGCCCCGGCCTTTTTCCCGTCCGATAACCCCACGGTGCAGCTTGTAAACACTGCCGGGGTGTTTGCCGCCGGGTTTCTGATGCGCCCGATTGGCGGCTGGATCTTCGGCCGTGTCGCTGACAAGCACGGTCGCAAGAATTCGATGTTGATCTCGATTCTGATGATGTGTTTCGGCTCGCTGCTGATCGCATGCCTGCCGACCTACGCCAGCATCGGGGTCTGGGCGCCGATCCTGCTGCTGTTCGCCCGTTTGCTCCAGGGCCTGTCGGTGGGTGGCGAGTACGGCACGACGGCGACCTACATGAGCGAAGTCGCGCTCAAGGGGCAGCGCGGTTTCTTCGCCTCGTTCCAGTATGTGACCCTGATTGGTGGACAGCTGTTGGCGGTGTCGCTGGTGGTGATCCTGCAACAGTTCCTCACCGAGGATGACTTGCGTGCCTACGGCTGGCGGATTCCGTTTGTGGTGGGTGCCATGGCTGCTCTGGTTTCCCTGTATCTGCGTCGATCGCTGAAAGAAACCACCAGCAAGGAAATGCGTGAAAACAAGGACGCCGGCAGCATCCGCGCGTTGTTCCGTGACCATAAAGCCGCGTTCATCACCGTGCTCGGTTACACCGCCGGTGGTTCGCTGATTTTCTACACCTTCACCACCTACATGCAGAAGTACCTGGTGAATACCGCCGGCATGCACGCCAAGACCGCCAGCTACATCATGACCGGCGCACTGTTCCTTTATATGTGCATGCAGCCGATCTTCGGCATGCTCTCGGACAAAATCGGCCGCCGGAACTCGATGCTGTGGTTTGGCGCACTCGGCACGCTGTGCACCGTGCCGATTCTGCTCAGCCTGAAAAGCGTCACCAGTCCGTTCCTGGCCTTCGTGCTGATTACCCTGGCGCTGGCGATTGTCAGTTTCTACACATCGATCAGCGGTCTGGTAAAAGCCGAAATGTTCCCGCCTGAGGTGCGTGCTCTGGGTGTTGGCCTGGCTTACGCGGTGGCGAATGCAATCTTCGGTGGTTCAGCGGAGTATGTAGCCTTGAGCCTCAAAGCGGTCGGCATGGAAAACTCCTTCTACTGGTACGTGACGTTGATGATGGCGATAGCGTTCCTGTTCAGCCTGCGTCTGCCCAGACATGCGAAGTATCTAGAAAACGACCTTTGATCCACACCCGCGGGCCCAAGCGGCCCGCGCCTCCAGGGACTGTTTATGAACCAGCGACCGGGCAATCAATTGTTCGATGCCTACTTCACTGCCCGCGATATGCGCGACGTGTTCTGCGATCAGGGCCGGGTGCAGGCCATGCTCGATTTCGAAGCGGCATTGGCCCGGGCCGAAGCGCGGGTCGGTCTGATTCCGCAGACCGCTGTGGCGCCGATTGAAGCGGCCTGCCAGGCTGGGCATTTCGACTTTGCCGCCCTCGGCGAAGCCATTGCCACCGCCGGCAACTCGGCGATTCCGTTGGTCAAGGCACTGGGTAAGCAAATCGCAGCGCAGGATGCCGAGGCCGAACGCTATGTGCACTTGGGCGCGACCAGCCAGGACGTGATGGACAGCGGTCTGGTGCTGCAACTGCGCCGGGCACTGGAGCTGATCGACAGCGATCTGGCGCAGCTTGGACAGACGCTTGCGACCCAAGCCCAACGCTATGTCGCGACGCCATTGGCAGGACGCACCTGGCTGCAACATGCGACACCGGTCACCCTCGGCATGAAGATCGCCGGTTGGCTGGGCGCGGTGACCCGCAGCCGTCAGCGTCTGCAAGAGCTCAAGCCGCGTCTGCTGGTGCTGCAATTCGGCGGTGCTTCCGGCACCCTCGCGGCCCTCGGTGACCAGGCGATGCCGATTGCCCTGGCGCTGGCCGAAGAGCTGCAACTGACGTTGCCCGATCAACCGTGGCACACCCAGCGTGATCGCCTGGTGGAATTCGGCTCTGTTCTGGGGTTGATCGCCGGCAGTCTGGGCAAACTCGGACGCGATATCAGCCTGTTGATGCAGACCGAAGCGGGCGAAGTATTCGAACCCTCGGCACCGGGCAAGGGCGGATCCTCGACCATGCCGCACAAGCGCAATCCAGTGGGCGCGGCAGTGCTGATCGGCGCGGCGACCCGTATACCGGGTTTGCTCTCGACCCTGTTCAGCGCCATGCCGCAGGAACATGAACGAAGCCTGGGTTTGTGGCATGCCGAGTGGGAAACCCTGCCGGAGATTTGCTGCCTGGTGTCCGGCAGCCTGAAGCAAGCGCTGTTGGTGACCCAGGGGCTGGAGGTGGATGCCGAACGCATGGCCCGCAACCTCGACCTGACCCAGGGCCTGGTGCTCGCCGAGGCGGTGAGCATCGTTCTCGCACAACGGGTCGGGCGCGACACCGCGCATCACCTGTTGGAGCAATGTTGCAAACGCGCCGTGGCCGAACAGCGTCATCTGCGCGCCGTGCTCGGCGACGAGCCGCAAGTGACCGCCGAACTGTCGGCGGTCGAACTCGATCATCTGCTGGACCCCGCCCATTACCTCGGCCAGGCCCGTACCTGGGTCGAGCGCGCGGTGGCCGAACATTCTGCATTGACTGCCTGAAGGAGATTGCTGTGGCTTTTGTACAACTCGCCGAGGGCGAACTGCATTACCAACTCGATGGCCCGGTGGATGCGCCGGTGCTGGTGCTGTCCAACTCCCTGGGCACCGACCTGCACATGTGGGACGCGCAAATCCCCGCGTTCAGCGAGCATTTCCGGGTGCTGCGCTTCGATACCCGTGGTCACGGCCAATCGCTGGTGACACCGGGGCCCTACAACATCGAGCAACTGGGCCGCGACGTGCTGGCGCTGCTGGATGCGCTGCACATCGAACGCACACATTTCTGCGGCCTGTCCATGGGCGGTCTGATCGGGCAGTGGCTGGGCATCAACGCCGGCGAGCGCCTGAACAAACTGATCGTGTGCAACACCGCGGCGAAAATCGGCGATCCGTCGGTGTGGAACCCGCGTATCGAAACCGTACTGCGTGATGGGAAAGCAGCCATGGTTGCCTTGCGCGATGCGTCGATTGCCCGCTGGTTCACCCCGGACTTCTCCGAAGCCAACCCGGCGGCGGCCAAGCAGATCACCGACATGCTGGCGGCCACTTCGCCTGAAGGCTATGCGGCCAACTGCGCGGCGGTGCGCGATGCCGATTTCCGTGATCAATTGTCCTCGATCAAGGCGCCGCTGCTGGTGATCGCCGGCACCCAGGATGCGGTCACGCCGCCGTCCGGCGGGCACTTCATTCAGGAACACGTGCCGGGCGCCGAGTACGCCGAGTTCTATGCCGCGCACTTGTCCAACGTCCAGGCCGGTGCTGATTTCAGCGAACGCGTACTGGCCTTTCTGACGGCTCGTTGAGGGTAATTCTGTGGACGAGAAACAGCGTTACGACGAAGGCATGAACGTGCGGCGTGCAGTCTTGGGCGATGCTCATGTCGACCGCAGCCTGACCACCCTGACCGAGTTCAACTCGGAGTTTCAGGAAATGATCACCCGCCATGCCTGGGGCGACATCTGGACCCGCCCGGGCCTGCCGCGCCACACCCGCAGCCTGATCACCATCGCCATGCTGATCGGCATGAACCGCGAAGGCGAGCTCAAACTGCACCTGCGCGCCGCCGCCAACAATGGCGTCAGCCGTGGCGAGATCAAGGAAGTGATCATGCAGAGCGCGATCTATTGCGGTATCCCGGCTGCCAACGCCACGTTCCACCTGGCGGAGTCGGTGTGGGATGAGTTGGGGATTGAGTCGCGGGAGTGATTCCCGGCGATTTGCGTTGCCTGATCTGACGTCTTCGCGGGCAAGCCCGCTCCCACAGGATTTGTATGTGCCACACGATTTGGGCATGACACAAAACCTTGTGGGAGCGGGCTTGCCCGCGATGGCGGTGTTGAGGTTTACAACAGGCTGATCGGGTAGCTGATGATCAGGCGGTTCTCATCGAACTCGTTGTTGCTGTAGTCGCGGCGTATGGTCGAGTTGCGCCATTTCACGTTCAAGTCTTTCAGCGCACCACTCTGCACGGTGTAGCCCAGTTCACTTTCGCGTCCCCATTCCTTGCCATCGGTGATCGTGCCGGTGTGTACGTTGTCGCCACTGATGTAGCGGTTCATCAAGGTCAGGCCCGGTACGCCCAGGGCGACGAAATTGTAGTCGTGGCGCACTTGCCAGGATTTTTCCCGGGCGTTGTCGTAACTGGAGTTGTAGCTGTCGTTGGCCAGGGTGCCGCCGCTGGTGCCGTTGACCCGCATCCATGGGCTGTCGCCGGTGAGTTTTTGCAGGCCGACGTAGAAGGTGTTGCCACCGTATTTGACCGAGAACAGGCCGTACATCGTCTTGTTGTCCAACTCGCCAGCGCGGGCGCTGCCGTCATCCTTGCCGTAGAAGAAACCCAGGTTGGCCCCCAGGGTCCAGTCGCCGACGGGCTGGCTGTGGGTCAGGTTGATGAACTGCTGGCTGTAGATGTCCTTGAGTTCGGCGTTCCATACACCGATCTGGGTGCGCTTTTCGTTGAACAGGTACTCGCCGCCCTGGAAGTTGAAACGGTCCGAGGTGAACGCGGCTTTGCCGGTCATCGACATGTCGTCCATGCTGCTGTCGTCCCGCGGGCTGTTCTGGCGGAACTGGCCGCCGTAGAGCGTCAGGCCATTGATTTCCTTCGAGGTGATCTGGCCGCCACGGAAGGTTTGCGGCAGCGAGCGACCGTCGTCCGAACGCAGGATCGGCAACACCGGCATCCACTCGCCCACCTTCACTTCGGTCTGCGACAGCTTGGCCTTGAACGCCACATTGGTGCGGCCGTAGTTATCTGCCGGGCGACCATCGCTGTCCAGCGGCAGCAGTTGCGTACCCCCGGTGCCTTTGCCGCCATCGAGTTTCACCGAATACAGCCCCAGCACATCCATGCCGAAGCCGACGGTGCCCTGGGTGAAGCCGGACTTGGCGTCGAGGATGAAGCTTTGCGTCCATTCCTCAGCCTTCCCTTGGGCCTTGGTCGGGTTGGTGAAGTTACGGTTGATGTAGAAGTTGCGCAGGTTCAGGTTGACCTTGGCGCCTTCGACAAAACCCGACTCTTCGGCCTGGGCGGGCAGGGCCGCGCTGGCCAGGGCGACGGCAATCAGGCTGGGAACGAAATACTGCGCGGAGGAAGGCGTCATGGGCTTGGGTCTCTCTGATTCTTGGGGGTGAAACGGGTTAGTGCCGCAACCGGGAAGGGTGCAGACATGCAGTCGACAGGTTTGGGTGAAGCCTGGGGATCAGCCGG
Source organism: Pseudomonas sp. C2B4 (assembly GCF_013359695.1). GTDB lineage: Bacteria > Pseudomonadota > Gammaproteobacteria > Pseudomonadales > Pseudomonadaceae > Aquipseudomonas. The sequence goes on along the minus strand of NZ_JABFMU010000091.1, from coordinate 7,291 downwards.
ACAGGGCAGGGCGCGGGGGCATGGTGTCGAACCTGTTGTTATTGGTTTTGTGGTTCGATGGTGAAGTGAATGTACTAGATGGTTCAATCTCGAAAAGAGGGTTTTGGGCGATTATCGAACCGAGATTGGCTCTGATTCCTTGTTGTTTGTACTGGCCCCTTCGCGAGCAGGCTCGCTCCCACAGTTGACCGAGTTCCTCCAGCAAGAATGCGGTCCATTGTGGGAGCGAGCCTGCTCGCGAAAGGGCCAGCCGTGAGATCACCTTTCCGACAGGCAAAAAAAAGCCCACCTGATAAGGTGGGCTTCCTGTTTTCACAGCGCTATCAGAACAACTTCAACTTCGGCGCTTCTTCTTTCAACGGCTCGTTTTTTGCCGTCTGTTCGTTCCAGCCACCGCCCAGTGCCTTGTACAGATTCACGGCGCTGACCAGTTGCGCCAGACGGTCAGTGATCAGTGCCTGCTGGGCACTGAACAGCTGACGCTGGGCATCGAGGAAGGTCAGGTTGCTGTCGACACCGATGCGGTAACGACGCTCGGCCAGGCGGTAGTAGTCCTGGTTCGCGGCGACGAAATCACGCTGCGCCTGCAACTGATGGGTGTAGGTCTCGCGGGCGGCCAGGCCGTCGGCGACTTCCTGGAAGGCCGTTTGAATGGACTTCTCGTAGTTCGCTACACCAATATCTTTCTGGATTTTCGAGTAATCCAGGCTGGCGCGCAGGCTGCCGGCGTTGAAGATCGGCAGGTTGATCTGCGGCTGGAACAGCCAGGTGCCCGAACCGCCCTTGAACAGACCGGACAGGTCCGGACTCAGGGTCCCGGCGTTGGCGGTCAGGCTGATGCTCGGGAAGAACGCAGCCCGCGCCGCGCCGATGTTGGCGTTGGCGGCCTTGAGGTTGTACTCGGCTTGCAGGATGTCCGGACGACGTTGCAGCAAGTCCGACGGCAGGCCGGGCGGAACATCGCTCAGCAAATCGTCATTTAGCGGCTTGGCCACTTGCAGGTTGGCCGGGATACCGGTGCCGAGCAGCAGGACCAGGCTGTTTTCATCCTGGGCGACCTGGCGGGTGTACTTGGCCAGTTGCGCCCGGGCGTTTTCCACCGAGGTCCGCGACTGCGCCAGGTCCAGCGCCGAGGCGACACCCACTTCGTTGCTGCGGGCGGTGAGCTTGTAGCTCTCCTCGAACGCGGCGAGGGTGTCCTGGGTCAGCTTGTACAGTTCCTTGTCGGCCTGCCAGGTCAGGTAGGCATTGGCCACGCTGGCCACCAGGCTGATCTGGGTACTGCGCCGGCCTTCTTCGGTGGCGAAGTACTTCTGCAGCGCTTCTTCGTTCAGGCTGCGGATCCGACCGAACAGGTCGAGTTCATAAGCACTGATGCCGACGGTGGCCGAGTACGAGCTGGTGATGCCCGCTTCACCGGTCTGCGAAGCATCGGCCGGAACGCGCTGGCGGCTGCCGGTGCCGTTGGCCGAAACGGCCGGGAACAGATCGGCGCGGGAGATGCGGTATTGAGCCGCAAAGGCGTCGATGTTCAGGGCCGCGACACGCAGATCACGGTTGTTTTCCAGGGCGACCTGGATCAGCTGTTGCAGCGCAGGGTCATGGAAAAACTGCTTCCAGCCCTGTTCGGCGGCGGCCTGAGCCGGCGCCTGGGCCGGCGAGTACGCCAGCCCTTGCGGGTATTGGTCTGCCACCGGAGCGTCCGGCTGCTGATAATCGGGTATCAGCGAGCAGCCACCGAGCACGAAGGCGGCGACTGCCAGGGAGAGTAGCGACTTGCTCATTAGCCAGCCTCTTTAGAAGGTTCAAAAGCAGCGTCCTGGTCGGCGATTTTGCGCTGGCCCATGGACGATACAGTGACGAAGAACAGCGGGACCCAGAAGATCGCCAGTACGGTGGCGGTGATCATACCGCCAATCACACCGGTACCGATTGCATGCTGGCTGCCTGAGCCTGCGCCCGTGGAGATAGCCAGCGGTACCACACCGAGGACGAACGCGAGCGAGGTCATGATGATCGGTCGCAGACGCATGCGGCAGGCTTCGATGGCCGCATCGCGCAGACTGCGCCCCTGCTCGTGCAGCTCCTTGGCAAATTCGACAATCAGAATGGCGTTTTTCGCCGCCAGACCGATAGTCGTCAACAGACCCACCTGGAAGTACACGTCGTTGGACAGACCGCGCAGGCTGGTGGCCATCAACGCACCGATAATCCCCAGCGGTACCACCAACATCACCGCGATCGGGATCGACCAGCTTTCATACAACGCCGCCAGGCACAGGAACACCATCAACAGCGACAGGGCGTACAGCGCAGGCGCCTGGGAACCGGACAGACGCTCCTCGTAGGACAAGCCAGTCCAGGAAATACCGACACCCGCCGGCAGTTTCTGGGCGATGGCTTCGACTTCGGCCATGGCTTCACCGGTGGAATAGCCGGGCGCCGGGGCACCGAGGATTTCCATCGCTTCCACGCCGTTGTAACGGGCCAGTTTCGGCGAGCCGTAGATCCACTCGCCCTTGGCGAACGCCGAGAACGGAACCATGGTGCCGACGCTGTTGCGTACGTACCACTTCTGCAGGTCTTCAGGGCTCATGCGTGCACCGGGTCGGCCTTGCACGTACACCTTCTTCACCCGACCGCGGTCGATGAAGTCGTTGACGTAGCTACTGCCCAGGGCAATCGACAGGGTGTTGTTGATGTCGGCGATGGTAATGCCCAGGGCACTGGCCTTCTCGTCATCGATTTCCAGTTGGTACTGCGGTTCGTCGTTCAAACCGTTCGGACGCACCTGCGCCAGCACTTTGCTTTGCGCGGCCATGCCGAGGAACTGGTTGCGGGCTTCCATCAGCTTGTCGTGACCGATACCGGCGCGGTCTTGCAGGAACACGTCGAAACCGGTGGCGTTACCCAACTCCAGTACCGCCGGTGGCGCGAAGGCAAACACCATGGCGTCACGGAAGGTGAAGAAGTGTTGCTGGGCACGGGCTGCAACCTTGAACACGCTGTTGTCGGCGTTACGTTCGTCCCATGGCTTGAGCATGATGAACGCCATGCCCGAACTCTGGCCACGGCCGGCGAAGTTGAAGCCGGTCACGGTAAACACCGAGTTCACCGCATCGCCTTCACCGCCTTCCTTGCCTGGACGCAGCAGGAACTCACGCATCTCGTCCACGACCACCTGGGTGCGCTGGGACGTCGAACCGGCCGGGGTCTGCACCTGGGCGAACAGTACGCCCTGGTCTTCTTCCGGCAGGAACGCCGTCGGAATACGGGTGAACAGCCAGATCATGCCAACCACGATAAGGATGTACGCCAGCAGGTACGGTGCCTTGCGCGCCAGCATGTTGCCCACGCCGCGCTCGTAGCTGCGTACGCCACGGTCGAAGTTACGGTTGAACCAGCCGAAGAAGCCGCGTTTCGGTGTGCCATGCTCGCCTTTCGCAATCGGCTTGAGCATGGTGGCGCACAGCGCCGGGGTAAAGATCAGGGCAACCAGTACCGACAGGGCCATGGCCGAGACGATGGTGATCGAGAACTGCTTGTAGATCACACCGGTGGAACCGCTGAAGAACGCCATCGGCAGCAGTACCGCCGAGAGCACCAGGGCGATACCGACCAGGGCGCCCTGGATCTGGCCCATGGATTTCTTGGTGGCTTCCTTGGGTGACAGGCCTTCTTCGCTCATCACCCGTTCGACGTTTTCCACCACGACGATGGCGTCGTCCACCAGCAAGCCGATGGCCAGCACCATGCCGAACATGGTCAGGGTGTTGATGCTGAAACCGGCGGCGGCGAGGATGCCGAATGTACCGAGCAATACCACCGGCACGGTCATCGTGGTGATGACGGTGGCGCGGAAGTTCTGCAGGAACAGGAACATCACCAGGAACACCAGCGCGACCGCTTCAACCAGGGTGTGAACCACGCCCTTGATCGATTCGGTCACCACCGGGGTGGTGTCGTACGGGAACACCACTTCCATCCCTTGCGGGAAGAACGGCTTGAGGTTGTCGATGGTCTTGCGCAGCGCTTTTGCCGTGTCGAGGGCGTTGGCACCGGTGGCCAGTTTCACTGCCAGACCGGACGCCGGAGCGCCGTTGAATTGGGCGTTGATGCTGTAGTTCTCGCCACCCAGACCGACGTCGGCGACATCTTTCAAGCGAACCTGGGAACCGTCCTTGTTGACCTTGAGCAGGATCTTGTTGAACTGCTCGGCGGTCTGCAGGCGAGTCTTGCCAATGATCGTCGCGTTCAGTTGGGTGTCGGGCAGGGCAGGCAAACCGCCAAGCTGGCCGGACGAGATCTGCACGTTTTGCGCGGCGATGGCGGTTTTGACGTCGATCGGGGTCAGGTTGTAGTTGTTCAACTTGGCAGGGTCGAGCCAGATACGCATGGCGTACTGGGAGCCGAACACCTGGAAGTCACCCACACCGGCGGTCCGCGAGATCGGGTCCTGCATGTTGGACACGATGTAGTTGGACAGGTCGTCCTTGGTCATGCTGCCGTCGCGGGACACCACGCCGATCACCAACAGGAAGTTCTTCACTGCCTTGGTCACGCGGATACCCTGCTGCTGCACTTCTTGCGGCAGCAGCGGGGTGGCCAGGTTCAGCTTGTTCTGAACCTGAACCTGCGCGGTATCGGAGTTGGTACCTTGCTCGAAGGTCGCGGTGATGGTCATGGTGCCGTCGGAGTTACTTTCCGAAGACACATAACGCAGGTTGTCGATACCGTTGAGCTGTTGCTCGATCACCTGGACCACGGTGTCCTGCACGGTCTGCGCGGAAGCGCCCGGGTAGGTCACGGAGATGGCGATCGCCGGAGGCGCAATGCTCGGGTATTGGTTGATCGGCAGTTTGAGGATCGAGAGGGCCCCGACCAGCATGATCACCAGGGCGATTACCCAGGCGAAAATCGGACGGTCGATAAAAAATTTCGACATGGTTTACTCCCCTTTGCCGGCGGAAGCCTGTTCAGCGACTTTCGCGGGGGCCGGGTTCTTTGTGCCAACGTTGGTCGCCTCGCTGGCATGGACTTCGATGCCTGGCTTGACGAATTGCAGTCCTTCGGTGATCAGGCGATCGCCGGCCTTCAGGCCGTCTTCGATCAGCCACTGGTTGCCGACGGTGCGGCTGGCCTTGAGCTGACGCAGTTCGACCTTGTTGTCGGGGCCGACGACCAGCGCGGTCGGGGTGCCCTTGAGGTCACGGGTCACGCCTTGCTGCGGGGCCAGAATCGCCGCGCTGTTCACACCGGCCTGCAACTGGGCGTGCACGAACATGCCTGGCAGCAGGGTGTGATCAGGGTTCGGGAACACGGCGCGCAGGGTCACGGAGCCAGTGGTCTGGTCAACCGAGACTTCGGAGAACTCCAGCTTGCCTTCCTGCTGGTAATGGCTGCCGTCCTCGAGGGTCAGCTTGACCTTTGCCGAGTTGTCGCCGGCCTTTTGCAGGCGGCCGCTTTCCAGCTCGCGGCGCAGTTGCAGCAGCTCGACCGAGGACTGGGTGACGTCGACGTAGATCGGGTCAAGTTGCTGAATGACCGCCATCGCTTCGGTCTGGCCGTTGCTGACCAGCGCACCTTCGGTCACCGAGGAGCGGCCGATACGGCCGGTCAATGGCGCGTAGACCTTGGTGTAGCGCACATTGATCTGGGCCGTTTGCAGCGCGGCTTCCGATTGCAGGCGGTTTGCCACGGCGGTGTCGTACTCCTGACGGCTCACGGCCTGCTCGTTGACCAGTTGCTGGTAGCGGTCGGAGATCGACTTGGTCGAGCGCAAGTTGGCCTCGGCGCTTTTCAGGGTCGCTTCGTAGACCGCCGGATCGATCTGGTACAGCTGCTGGCCGGCTTTGACATCGCCGCCTTCCTTGAACAGACGCTTGAGAATGATGCCGTTGACCTGTGGGCGCACTTCGGCAATGCGGAACGCGCTGGTGCGGCCCGGCAGTTCGGACGTCAACGTAAACGTTTGCGGCTGCAGGGTGACGACGCCGACCTGAGGCGGTGGTGCGGCCGGTGCCGCTTCTTCCTTTTTGCATCCACTGAGCAGCGATGCGAGGGCGACGGCGGCGACCAGAGCGGTAACAGCTGGCTTGAATTGCATGAAAATCCTCGGGTCAGGCGCGCAAGAAACGCACAAGAAAAGATGGAAAGTTAAAAAATGGGTGCCGGGTGGATAAGTAGCTTGCTAAGGAATATACTTACATTCACGGTTGTTTGTAAATACCTTGGCTGTGTATCCTCACCGTTACAGAGGCCGCCGCAAGGTTCGAAATTGTAAGCCCGGGGACGAGACCCCAGAGCGCTCGCCCCACTTTTATTCAGCGGATATTCAGACATCGCTGAAGCACCCTGATTGAGGTTGTACTGCCATGGTCCGTCGCACCAAAGAGGAAGCCCAGGAAACCCGCAACCAGATACTCGAGGCGGCCGAAAAAGCCTTTTTCGAGCGGGGTGTGGCCCGTACCACACTGGCGGACATCGCGACCCTGGCCGGCGTCACCCGAGGCGCCATTTACTGGCATTTCAGCAACAAGGCCGACCTGGTGCAGGCCATGCTCGACAGCTTGCATGAACCCCTTGATGAGCTGGCCAAGGCCGCGGAGAGCGAAGACGAACTCGACCCGCTGGGCTGCATGCGCCGGCTGCTGATTCATTTGTTTCATGAAGTTGCGCTGGACCCCAAGACCCGGCGTATCAACGAGATTCTGTTTCATAAGTGCGAATTCACCGATGAAATGTGCGATCTGCGCCAGCAGCGCCGCACGGCCAGCCTGGACTGCAACATGCGCATCGGTCTGACCCTGCGCAATGCCGTGAATCGCGGGCAGTTGCCGGAAGATCTCGACACCGTCCGTGCGGCTGTCAGCATCCATGCCTATATAGACGGCCTGCTGTACCAATGGTTGCTCGCGCCGGACAGCTTTGAACTGCATGCCGAGGCGGAGCGTTGGGTCGATATCGCGCTGGACATGCTGCGTTTGAGTCCCAGCCTGCGTAAATGAAACAACATGCGTAATCGGCTTCCCGTGTGTCAACGGTTGAGGCCGAAGATGAACAGTTCTTCACGGGCCCGGCGCCGATGGGGTGCTTTTATATACTTACGTTTGATCGGGTGACAGGTAGCAAGCTCAGTATTTTGTAGGGATTTTGTGTCGAACCCCGTAGGAGCAAGCGGGCGGCGTTCCGACTTGCCCGCGATGGCGGCCTCACAGCAGACCTGACTTTTGCGGCTGTACCCGGATTAACTGTGGGAGCGAGCCTGCTCGCGAAGGCGGCCTTACAGCCG
>NZ_JABFMU010000090.1 GCF_013359695.1 Pseudomonas sp. C2B4 | reverse complement strand
TGATCGAAAGCCGTGTGGCTGAAGGGGGTTCGGATCGTCTGATCCAGAATCGTGTGGCTGAAGGGGGCGCTGATCGCCTGCTGGAAAAACGCGCTGTAGCGGCCGATGGTTCGGACCGTCTGCAAGGCAACACCGTTGCCGCTGATGGCTCCGACCGTCTGCAAGGCAACACCGTTGCCGCCGATGGTTCCGACCGTCTGCAAGGCAACACCGTAGCCGCCGATGGTTCCGACCGTTTGCAAGGCAACACCGTTGCCGCTGATGGTTCCGACCGTCTGCAAGGCAACACCGTAGCCGCCGATGGTTCCGACCGTTTGCAAGGCAACACCGTAGCAGCCGATGGTTCCGACCGTTTGCAAGGCAACAGCGTCGCCTGAACAAATCGCCCACCGCTCCACACAAAAACCCGGCCTGATCAGCCGGGTTTTTTCATGCTCAACATCATCCGCCCATCGACTATCCTGTGCGCCCCGCCCATTCACCGGAGACACCTGTGCCACGCCTGACCGCACGCGAGGTTTACCAGACACTGCGCGACGCCGCCCTGGGCCTGCGCCCGCTCAAACGCCTCGCCGAACACTCCGAATCCGCCGCCGTGCTGGTCGACATCGAAGGCTGGCGTTTAACGCTGGAGGTTGAGGGTACTGACCTTCGCCACTGCCTGCATGGCCTGAGTCCGGAGGGCCGGGTGTTCGACGGCGGGCAGCGCTTCGGCACCGACCCGGTGAGTTTGCTCAGCACCTGGGAACTGGCGCAGATCGAGCGTTTGCTCGCCGCCGAATGAGCCGCCGGCTCGATGCTGCAACCTTGATCCGCGTCAGTCCTGTGCAAAAGAGTCCGTTGAACTATCGTTCATCTGGCTCAGCTGTGTTACACAGAGCCTGACGTGCATCCCGTGCCCAAGAGGTTTGCCTATGCTCCACCGTCCACATTTGTCGCCACTGCTGACCTGCGCCCTGTCCCTGCTGCTCGCCAGCACCGCCCACGCCGCCGCGCCCTCCCCGGCACCCGAGACCTTGCAACCGTTGCTGGCGACCATCAACGAGCGCCTGAACCTGGCTGATCAAGTGGCGCTGACCAAGTGGGACAGTGGCAAACCGATCCAGGATACCGCCCGGGAAGCGCTGGTCATCACCAACGCCAGAAAGCAGGCCGCCGAACGCAAGCTGGACCCCGATGAAGCCGCCGAACTGGTCGCCGCGCAGATCGAAGCCAACAAACTGGTGCAATACGGCCTGATCGCACAATGGCAAGCGGCGCACAAGGCACCCGACGTGCCCCGACCGAACCTCAACCAACTGCGACCCAAACTGGACGAACTCCAAACCCGCCTGTTGCAGCAATACGCCGACTTCATGCCCTACCGCGTCGACCCGGACTGCCCGAACTGGCTGGCGGAACAGCGTTCCGGACTGATCAAGGATGCCCTGCATGGCCAGGCGCTGATTCGGGCTACTGGGGAGTTGTGTGTTACGGATCAATGAGGGCGGAAGGTCCCTTACTTACCAGGAGTCATACGGCACACCAAACTTCTCGACGTAGGCTTTTGAGACTGGCGAAAGCGGGCGATGGCGACCTCCAGATGTCCCCTCATATGAACCACGCGGATCAATAACGGCTTTCACCGTAGTTACTTCGATGGGTGTCAGACAAGGGCCGGCCACCCAAACTCTTGCAATGCCACCAGGGACAAGCCTTATGGAAATTGCCTCACGATAATCTGTTATCCACTTACCATCGAAAGCGCAAAAAACCTTTTCCTCTTTACGCATGATCTCCCGAGTTGCCTCGGGTATATTTATTACCATCTGGTAAGTTTGCGGTTCGACCAGCGATTGCCAGCGGACGTAAATATGTTTGGGCAAATCCGCGCCTGTCACATACTTACCGCCGCCGATACCAGCTCTTTTCGGCCAACCTCGCGGATCACCGGAGTTATTCGGCGGCCTAAGGATTGACGCCACACCACTCACCGCACGTGGAAATATTCGTTCCTGAATATCAACCACATCAGCCGACTCGATCCAAACCTCCATGTAGTCCGGGGCCGAAAAACCTAGGTACCAGGATTTGTAAGGCATTGATTTACTGCTGGCGAGTGCGCAACCACTGAGCATTAAAACGGCAATAGCAATACTTAGAAAATTGCTCATTTGATGTGTTATTTCCAAGAGTCATATGGCACGCCAAACTTCTCGACATAGGCTTTTGATACTGGCGAAAGCGGGCGGTGACGACCTCCAGACGTCCCCTCATATGGACCACGCGGATCAATCACTGCTTTCACCGTAGTCACTTCAATCGGTGTCATGCAGGGACCCGCTACCCAGACTTTGGCGATACCTCCGGGAACCAGTCTTATCGCGATTGATTGACGATATCCGGTGATCCATTTTCCGTCGGCTGCACAGAAAACTTTTTCGCCTTTACGCATGATTTCGCGAGTTTCCTCGGGAATATCGATGACCATCTTGTACGTTTGTGGCTCAACCAGTGACTGCCAGCGAACATAGATTTTTTTGGGTAAATCTGCGCCTGTCACATGTTTTCCGCCGCCGATGACAGCTCTTTTCGGCCAACCTTTCGGATCACCAGAGTTGTTCGGGGGCGTAAGGATTGAAGCAACGCCGCTCATCGCACGTCGATACACCTGCCCCTGAATATCGATGACATCCGCCGTTTCGATCCAGACTTCCATATAGGCAGGGGCCGAAAATCCTAGGTACCAAGACTTGTAAGGCATTGATTTGCTGCTGGCAAATGTGCAACCGCTTAACAAAAAAGCAGCAACAGCGATACGTAGAAAATTACTCATTTGGATGCACCGTGCGCACAGAGTTTTTGTCGGGCCGATTAATGAAAACTATATCTAGGTCACTGTTACTTAGGTTTTTCGCCGCATTCCAGTTGTCGGATATATGAACGTAATGTTGGAACAACAACTCTTCCTCCCGCGCAGTCAGCCCTATGATTTTTCTTTTTCGCTGAGCGTATGCCATCATTTTTTCAGAGATGGGGATGAGTTCCACTGGTAACGCAAGTCGCTGTTCACTTTCGTCAATCTCGCCGAACGGCACTCCATTTTCCACGGCCAGTTCTCGCATAATTCGAAAGTAGATCAACGACAATTCGCCGCGAACGACGCGCTGACTGCTGACCGCGGCATACACGTGCTTCATATTTCTGCGATTATTCTTTTCAGTGCTGCGAAATGGTACTTCCCAAGTTCGGACCTCCAACGCGAGACCATACTCAAAGAGTTGATCTTGAAGCCGACTTAATTCCAGCTGGGCAATTTTATAACTGCCGGCCTCAGTAAAGTCCGCTCTTTCATCAACCTCGCTTCTGTGTGGTTTAGTGAGCAGAATGCGCTCCACTGATTTAGGTAAATAGCCGCCACCGAGGTCTGAATGCACCCCTGGCACGACAATATCGGCCGCCCCGGCGCTGTTAAGGGAAAAATTATAACGGCGCTCATTTCGAGCAACCAATTGCACGACTTTCCTAGCCACGTCGGGCGCGAGATAAATATTGATTCCTGGATTGTAAGCGTTATTACCATTCCAGTCCCATACCAACGGATTAGCAATGGATGCGACTGTGTCGTAAAGGCCAATAAAGTTAATCGAGACATCTCTCTGAGCTTGCCACTTAAAACTATCTGCTAATAATTGAGAGCCCGCAGGTAGTACCTTGGCAAGAATATTTTCTTCGCCCTTAAGCACTTCATTGGCAAAGTCCCGCGCGGCTGCGGCACCACGACTGAATCCGAAAATATCGAACTCTATCTTTGCCACCCGTGTATCAGGATTGTTCTCTTGAAAGGGCCGGACCACCTCAAGAAGCAACCCTGGTGTTTCTTCAACTCGAGCACGAACGCCTTGTACTCCTATGCCTGTGCCTTGTGAAAAAACAGAGTCTGGTGCGGTGCTGCTGGTGCCGATACCGTCTACGTAAATTCGCAGGCTCGCCATTTTGGCATCAGTGGGTAGTGCGTCATTCGCCTGGGTTACATAAAGGTCATGCAACCTGGCCACGTTGCTAATGTCGTTCCCGAAGCTGTTATCCGGGGAACTCCCCTTCCCGTCATAACCATGCGACGCACAAAACTGACGAATATCCTCCGCCAAATCTTCCAGCTCCACGTCCCGAGCAAAACACCCATAAACCCGCTCGCTGTTATTGCGGTTATTACCCGTCCCATCAAAAAACACCCCAATCCGCAAGGTAATCTCTTCCAACTCGACCTCCTCTTCCTCCTCTTCAAGCTCTTCCTCCACAGGCACGTCCAAGTCGAGGCTGGCAGGGAGTTCCCCCACCGGCGCCCCACTCAACAGCCGCCCCGCCATCGCTGCGGCAGCCGCCCCCGGAATCAGTGGCCCCAATATCTGAATACCCGTGCCAACCCCAGGCGCGCCCCCGGAATTGAGCTTCATCTCCGCCCCGCTGACGGTCACCCCGCCCGCATCCACCTTGACGAAGCTCCCGCCCGCCTTGGCCGTCAGTTCCATGCCCGCCTCCACCACCACCTTTTCACCCGCGTGGTAGTGAATCTCCTGCCCCGCCTCGACGAACTGTGCCGTCCCCACCTTCACATGCCGCGTATCCCCCACCGACAGATGATCACTCGCCCGCGCTTCGGTCTTTCGATCGAGGTGGGTAGTTCGGTGTTCTTCCGCCTTGAACTCGCTGAAAGCATGGTCTTCGACCGTGTCATGCCGCTCGTTGCCAATGCGGATCTTCTGGTCGCGCTCGATGTTTTCATCCCAGTCACGCTGGGCGTGCAGGTAGATCTGCTCCGCGCCTTTTTTGTCTTCGATGCGAAACTCGTTGTAGCCCTTGCCGCCCGGTGAGCTGAGGGTCTTGAAGGTGCTGCGGGTCTTGTTCGCCGGCAGGTCGTAGGGGACGACGTTTTCCTTGTGGTACAGGCAGCCGGTGATCAACGGTTGGTCGGGATCGCCTTCCAGGAAAGTGACGAGCACTTCCATGCCGACCCGTGGAATGGCGATGCCGCCGTAGGCATTGCCGGCCCAGCCGGTGGCGACGCGCAGCCAGCAACTGGTCTTGTCGTCGGCCTGGCCTTCGCGGTCCCAGTGGAACTGGACTTTGACGCGACCGTATTCGTCGCAATGGATTTCTTCGCCCGGTGGCCCGGTGACGAAGGCTGTCTGGCTCCCCAGCACCTTGGGTTTCGGGTGCTCCAGGGCCGGGCGGTAATGGGCGTCCCATGGGGTGGCGAGGAAGCGATTGCGGTAGCCCTGGTGAAAGTCGTCCTTGCCGTGGCTGACATCGCTGCTGATGTGCGCGCCGAGCACCTGGGGCTGTTTGCCTTCGTGAACCACTTCCAGCAACAACCACAGGTCATTCCACTCGGCGCGTGGGTGCTCGCTCAGGGTCAGGAAATGGCCGCTGGCCAACGTTGGCTCGTTGCCTTTGCCTTCGGCGAGTCGGTAGTCGCTGCGGTGACGTTCGAGGGCGCGCTTGGCCAGGTGTTTGCCGCGATCACGGTGAGTGAAACGGCCAGGGTAATCGTAGTCTTCGAGATCAGGCGTGAACGCGCTTTTGACGGCGCTTTCGAGCAGGACATGCGGCTTTTCGAAATCGTAGTCGCGGCGGCTGACGCGGGTGGTGCGGGTTTCCAGACGCAGGGTGAAGTGATTGATCACCGGGGTTTCGGCGGCCATGCCGGCGTTTTGCCGATAGGTCACGGGCGCGAGTTTGCGAAAAAACGTCTGGTCGTCGCCAAAGACCAGTTGGTGACCGCTGGCACTGTGCTGGAAGTGGAAGTGAATGCCCTCCTCCTCGCACAGGCGCTGGATGAAATGCAGGTCGGACTCGTCGTACTGCACGCAGTAGTCGCGTGCCGGGTAGGTGGCGCCAAGCTGGAAACGGTAGGCGTTGGCCAGGATGCCCCGCGCCTCGAGCACCTGGGCGATGATTTTCGGCACGGTCAAATGCTGGAACATCCGCTGGCCATGGTTATGTCGCAGGTAGGCCAGTTGCGGCACCAGGCTGAGGGTGTAGCGGGTCAGGTCTTTACCGGATTCGCCTTGCTCGATGCGATAGACCAGGCCATGGACAATGCCCTGGCCCGTCGCGCCAAAGGTCAGGCAGCCGGGCGTGTGCAGTAGCGACTCCAGCGCCAGATCGGCTCGCGGACTGACCAGTTCGATGTCGAAACAGAACGGCTGATTGAGGGCTTCACGGCCCACAAAACCCAGTACCTGGAGGTCAACGGACAGCCCCTCCAGCAAGAAGGAAATATGCGTTGCGTTTGCGTCCAGCATGCCTTGAATTTCATCCTTTGAAACGATTCAGTGACGGATCACGCCACACTGGAATCGCCGACACCTTCAGTAAATAGGACGCGTCCTGAGATCACGTAGGACGCGTCCTGCACGCAGCACAACCTCAACACATCTCGCAGCACCCTCCCCCAGCCCACGCAGATGTCGTTACCCGCCAAAAGTGCCGCGCCATGCCCGCGATAACAGGGTTTGGCACGGATTTAATGACACTGGCACAGACACACAAACACTTGGCAGGCACAGCAATTCTCCCGAATGCCGGGCGAGGCACTATTCACTGGTCAGAATCTGCCCACTCACCCGCGATCCGCGTTACCAACAATTCAGGAAGTTCCCCTTATGCGAACAAACAGGATCTCCGTACAGTCAGCGCTAGGCCTGAGCCTGCTTGTACTCGGTTTGAACAGTGCCCACGCGGATCTGCCCGCCGACACCGGCATCGGCCAGACCACCTTGGCATTCCCCGCTGAACCGCACCGGGCGTTTGTCGTCGATGTCGAGTTCGAAAGCTTTGTCGCCGGTCGTGTCACCGTGGTCGATCCCGACCAGAAACGCGTGCTGGGCATGGTGCCGACCGGTTTTGCCGCGCCTTCGGCCCTGAGCCATGACGGCAAGCTGATCTACAGCGCCGACATCTGGTACTCCCGTGGCACCCGTGGCACCCGCACCGACGTGCTGACCGCCTGGGACACCTCGACCCTGTCGCCGGCCTGGGAAGTGCTGATTCCAAACAAGCGCGCCGAGTCGCTGACCCAGCGCTACGGCCTCAAGACCAGCGGCGATGACCGTTTCGTCTACGTCTACAACTTCACCCCGTCGACGTCGGTAACCGTGGTCGATACCCAGAGCAAAGCCGTGGCCACGGAAATCGCGATTCCCGGTTGCGTGCTCAACTACCCGATCGGCAAGCGCAAGTTCGCCTCGCTGTGCGGCGACGGCAGCCTGCAAGTGGTAACGATCAACGACGAGGGCAAGGAAACCGCGCGCAGCCGCACGCCGTTCTTTGATCCGAACGCGGAAAAACTGGTGGAGCGTGCGGTCAACGTCGGCGACACCTACTACTTCACCACCACCACCGGCACCGTGCGCGGTGTGGATTTCAGCGGCGACGCGCCGAAGATCCTGCCGAGCTGGTCGCTGGTCACCGACGAAGAGAAGAAGGCCGGCTGGGCGCCGGGCGGCTGGCAGCTGATGGCGGTCGCGCCGAAGCTGAACCGCCTGTACGTGCTGATGCATGACGCCCACGAACCGATGAAGTGGGAAGACCCGAGCAACTTGATCTGGGCCTTCGACCTCAAGACCCAGAAGAAAATCGCCACCCTGGAAACCCCGAGCGCTCCGATCTGGAGCATGCAGGCCACCGGCGATGACAAACCCTTGCTGTTGGGCACCGACGTTGAAGGCGGCTTGCAGATCTTCGACCTCAAGACCAACAAGCACACCGGCAGCATGGCCAAGGTCGCGAAAACCGCGACTCAAGTCATGAGCTACTAACCGAGATTCGGCCATGCAACCAGATCCGATCTTCATCATAGCCAGCGCCATCGCCATTGCGGTGCTGCTGGCCAGTGCCGCGACCCACAAGGTCCGGGCACCGGCGCGCTTTCGCAAACAGCTTGGCGACTATCAGTTGCTGCCCGAGGCACTGGTGCGTCCGGTCGCCCGACTGATTCCGCTGCTGGAACTGGCCATCGCCTTCGCCTTGCTGGTGCCGGTCAGCCGGCACTGGGCAGCGTTGAGCGCGGCGGGCCTGTTGGCACTGTACGCCGCTGCCATCGGCATCAACTTGTGGCGCGGTCGTCGCGACATCGACTGTGGCTGTGCCGGCCCCGACCAGGCGCAACCGCTGCGCCCGGTCCTGCTGCTGCGCAACAGCGTGCTGGTGGCGCTGGCGCTGCTGGCAAGCCTGGCACCTGTTGCCCGCGACATGACTGCGCTCGATGCCTTCGTGACCCTGGCCTCCGCCGCTGTCGCGCTGCTCATCTACGCCGCGGCCGATGGCCTGGCGGCGAACTCCCCTCTTCTGCTCAAATTGATTGGTAGGTAATCAAAATGGAAGGCTTGATAGTTTCCAATGTTCTGCTCTGGGTATTGCTGGTGGCCGTGGCGTTCGTCGTCATGGGCCTGGTGCGCCAGATTGGCGTGCTGCACGGTCGTCTGGCTCCGGCCGGCGCATTGATGATGGACAAAGGCGTGGCTGTCAACGAAGCCGCACCGCAAGTGACCGCTGCCGACCGTCATGGTCGCCCGGTGAACTTCGGCTATGCCGGCGAGAAATCGCAACTGCTGTTCTTCCTCTCGCCGACCTGCCCGATCTGCAAGTCGCTGCTGCCGGCGATCAAATCCATCGCCAAGGAACAGGCCAGCACGCTGGACGTGGTGTTCGTCAGCGACGGCGACATGGACGCCCAGCAAGCGCTGATCCGCGAACACAAACTGGAAGACGCCACCTACGTGGTTGGTCCGGAAGTGGGCATGACCTACCAGATCGGCAAGCTGCCTTACGCCGCCCTGATCGACAAGTCCGGCACCCTGCGCGCCAAGGGCCTGGTCAATTCCCGTGAGCACCTGGACAGCCTGTTCGAAGTCGAGCACTTGAAGCACGCCACGTTGCAGCAGTACCTCAATGCTCAGCCGCAAGAGCATAACCCTCACAATCATGACCACAGCCACGGCCATAGCCACTGATAAGGCAGGGAGACCTACATGAAACTGCTGGATCTGTTGTTCGAGCGCTCCTCGCGCCGTGTCGCCGACACTACTTCGCGCCGCAAACTGCTGGCACGCATGGGCTCGCTGATCGTGGCCGGTGCCGCTCTTCCCGTGCTGCTGCCGCTGGACCGTACCAGCAAGGCCCTGGCCGCCACTGACCCGAAAGCCGGCGACCCGGGTGATCCGAACAGTTGCGACTACTGGCGCTACTGCTCCATCGACGGTTTTCTGTGCAGCTGCTGCGGCGGTTCGGTGACCTCCTGCCCACCGGGTACCGAGGCCTCGCAAGTCACCTGGATCGGCACCTGCCGCAACCCGGCCGACGGCAAGGACTACATCATTTCGTACAACGACTGCTGCGGTAAGCAAAGCTGCGCCCAGTGCGCCTGCACCCGTAACGACAGTGAAGAACCGGCCTACCGCCCGTTCAACAACAACGACGTGAACTGGTGCCTGGCCGCCAAATCCCACATCTACCACTGCACCGTGTCGATCATTCGCGGCGTGGCGGTTTAACACCCGTTCTACCGCCGGTTGTTCACGCAATCGGCGTTTTTTCTTTTCTGTAGGAGCGAGCCCTGCTCGCGATGGACGCATGGACAACGCGTTCATTCAGGCAGGGCGCGTCATCGTTGACGTCCATCGCGAGCAGGGCTCGCTCCTACACAAAAATCGCCAGCAGAGGTTTTTTTATGCGCAGGTTGCTGTTTCTTGGTCTTGTCTGCCTCATGACCACTCCACTCGTCCACGCCCGAGCCATCCCCAACCCCAACCAGCAGCACGCACCGGGCAACGAAGCCCCGCAAAAAGCCATCAGCGATGCGGGCTACAGCGTCGGTGTGAACTACCAGCTGCAATGCGCCGGCTGCCATTTGGGCGACGGCATGGGTTCGGCGGCCAACGACACGCCGCGAATGAAAGACTTTGTCGGCAACTTCCTGAAAGTCCCTGGCGGGCGCGAATTCCTGGTACGGGTGCCGGGCATGTCGCAGTCCGCGCTGAACAATGCGCAATTGGCGGACTTGCTCAACTGGTTGATGCGCGAAGACGGCATGGCAGGCAAGAGCAGGCCGGCCGATTACCAGCCTTACAGCGCCGAAGAAGTCGCGGCACTGCGCGCCAAAACCATGCTCAACCTGCCGGGCACCCGTGCCGAGCTGATCAAGGCCATGCGTGCGCAAGGCATCGCCATCGACGACGGCATGAACTACTGAGCCGGATCGAGGGCTGCCTGCCTGAGTGAGCGATAAGCGTCCACCAGTTGCTCAAGGCTGAACGCGCGATTTCGCCCGCTCGGATTGGGCAAGACCCACACGGCAGCCTGGCCGAAGGTCTGTGCCTGAAGCCCCCACGCCACCTCGCGCTGCCCTGACAGCGCCGAATACGCCGCCTTGCCGAGAAACGCCACGCAACGTGGCGCATAACGGGCGATCTTGTGTTCAAAATCCACCGCTGCCGCGATGAACTCCTGCCGCGACAACTGATCGGCCCGCGCCGTCGGGCGTTCGACCACGGCGGTCAAGCCACATTGATAGTGCAAAATCGTCCGGTCGTTTTCCGGGCTGACTTCATGGGGGGTGAATCCGGCCAGGTGCAAAGTGCGCCAGAAGCGGTTGCCCCGCCCCGCAAAATGATGCCCCTGGGCAGCGGCCATCACGCCCGGATTGATGCCGCAGAAAATCACCGCCAGCCGTTCGGCCAGGATGTCTTCGAGTCGTTCACTCACCTGGGCCTCACCCACCGCAGATCACATTGACGGCATGGCGCGCCAGCCCGGTCAGTTCCTCGCGGGATTTGCCCGCCCGCGCGCGGATCGAAATGCTGTGCAGCAGCGATGAGGCGAGCACGGCCAGAGACGCCACGTCGACATCGCCGTTCAGTTCGCCGGATTCAATGGCCTTTCGCAGTCGCACCTCCAGATCGGCATCGAGCCGGCTGAGGCGGTCGGACAACACCGCGCGAATTTCAGGGTCTTCGACCGACTCGGTGGTCGCCGTGCCGATGGCAAAGCAGCCGCGCGGCTGGCCTTCGCCCGAGAAGTAAATCGACAACTGCCCCTCGTAGAAACGCATCAGCGCCTCGCGCAAGGGCAAGGCGCTGTCCGTCAGCGCGGCCTGCATGTCGGCGGAGGCGATGTCCCAGTACTGCTCGAGCGCCTTGATATACAGCGCATGTTTATCACCGAACGCCGCATAGAGGCTGGGGCGGTTCATGCCCGCCGCCGTGGCGATGCTGTCCAGGGAGGCGCCGGAATAGCCGGTGCTCCAGAACACGTCCAGCGCCTGGCGCAGTGCGGTTTGCGGATCGTAGGCGCGGGGCCGGCCACGGCCTTTGCCTTCTGTCGTTTTATTTTGTGCCATGTCGTACAAAATCCTTGAAGGAAGGTGGGTGCAGGGATATTCTTACATCATCGCACAAAATTAAGGAACCAGAAGTTCCTGTCTTTCACGTTTGTTGAAGCGAAGCTCGAACCGGGTATTGCGGCGACGAAACAGGTGCGGCGGAGCAACCCTCCCCACCGCACGCGAGTTGGCTTTCTCACGGCAATTATTCGGTTTGAGGTGCACTCATGACTCAGCAGTTCGATATCCCGGCTTCGCAGACGTTCGAACACCCGGCGCGGATCAAGAAGCCGCTCAAGGAAACCCTGCGCCCCTGGCTGATGGTCGGCGTGCCTGCCCTGTTCGCTGTCATCGGCTATGCCAAATACGTGGCGGGCGAACCCTTCGTCACCACCGACAACGCCTACGCCCGGGTGGCCAAGGCTTCGATCAATACGCGAATTGCCGGCCAGGTCGTGGACATCGCCGTCCAGGACAATCAGTCGGTGCACAAGGGTGATGTGCTGTTTCGCATCGACCCCAAGCCGTTGCAGATCGCCATCGACCGCGCCGACGCGCAATTGAGTGTGGCGCGGCTGCGCATCGATGGACTCAAGGCCAGCTATCGCCAGCAACAGGCCGAACTGCAATCGGCCAAGGAGTCGGCGGACTTCGACCAGAAGGAATTTGCCCGCAAGAAAGCGCTGGTGGCGACCGAGTTCGTATCCCGCGCCATTTACGAGCGCGCCGAAACCGACCTCAAGATCTCGCGGCAACGCATAGCGTCCATCGAACAACAGATCGCCAGCACCGTCGTCGCGTTGAACGGCAACCCGAACATCGACATCGACCACCACCCGACCGTGCGTGAGGCCCGGGCGCAGCTCGACGAAGCGCAACTGCACCTGTCCTATGCCACGGTCTATGCACCGGCCGACGGCATCGTGGCCAAGGTCGATGATTTGCAGGTGGGCAACTACCTCAACAGCGGCGCGCCAGCCTTTGCGTTGATTTCCGATCACGAGATCTGGATCGAGGCCAACTTCCGCGAAACCCAGGTCACGCACATGCGTCCGGGCCAGGAAGCGACCATCAGCATCGACACTTACCCCGATCGCGTGTTCAAGGCTCACATCACCAGCATGAGCCCCGGCGCTGGCTCGGACTTCGCGCTGCTGCCTCCGGAAAACGCCACCGGCAACTGGGTCAAGGTGGTCCAACGGGTACCGGTTCGCCTCGAACTGGACGACGCGGACCCTGCCCTGCCGCTGTTCTCGGGCACCAGCGCCACCGTGAAAGTTGATACCGGCCACCGCACGCCGTGGTGGAGCCCGCTCAAGTCGTTACTGACCGCAGGTAATGGATGATGAACGCCCACACGACGGGAACCTCAAGTGCTGGCGCTGCGAATTCACTGAGATTCGCCGTGCTGCTGGCGACCTATATGCAATCAGCGAACCTGCCACTGCCCAATGCGGTCCTCAGGCTGATCCAGGGCACGCTGTCGATGACCGACGACCAGGCCGGGTGGATTTTCACCGCGTACCTGGCGGCCAGCGCCATCACGATGCCGATTGCCCAGTGGCTCGCCGCGCGCTTTGGCGTGAAGCGGGTGTATCAGACCGCGCTGGCCGTTTTCGTGCTCGGCCTGCTGCTCGGGACGGCTTCAACGACGCCGCTGGAATTCATCGGTGCACGGGTCATTCAGGGCCTTGCCAGTGGCGTGCTGGCACCGCTTTCGATGGGGATTGCCCTGGAGACGCTGGCCCCTGAGAAGCGCATGAAGTTTGGCGCCACCTGGACGGCCATCGTGCTGCTGGGCATCGCCACGGGCCCGAGCATCGGTGGCTGGATTGCCGAGCATTTCGACTGGCGGCCGATTTTCTACATCAGCCTGCCGTTGTCGGCCTACATCTTCCTGGTGGTCGCGCTATTGCTGGCCGAGAAAAAAGCCGAGAAGGCGCCGTCCTTCGACTTCTTTGGCTTCGGCACTTTCACGCTGGCGATGATCAGCCTGCAAATGCTGCTCGACCGCAGCGAGCGCATGGACTGGTTCGACTCGCCCGAAATCTGGGTCGAGGCGCTGGCCAGTGGGCTGGGGTTGTACCTGTTCATCGTGCACGTGCTGACCAGAAAGGTGCATTTCTTCAACAAGCGCCTGCTCGCCGATCGCAACTTCGTACTGTCGACGCTGATCTTTTTCGCCATCGGTTTCGTGCTGCTGTCGACCATGGCCCTGACGTCACCGATGCTCGATGAAATTCTCGGCTACCCGCCTGACACCACGGGCGCCCTGACCCTGCCACGCGGTGCGGGACTGGTTGCAGCGTTCATGTTGACAGTGCGTCTGCCGGAGCGCTTCGACCGCCGGCTGTTCGCGGCCATCGGCGTCGCGTTGGTGATCTATGCCAACTGGCTGATGCTTGGCTACTCGCCGCTGATGGACTGGCCGCCCGTGGCGATTGCCGGCGCGATCCAGGGGATCGGCATCGGCATGTCGATGGCGGCGCTGGCCAAGGTGGCGTTCAGCACCCTCGACCCCGCGCTGCGTCCGGAAGGCACCGGCCTGTTCAATCTGTTGCGTGTGTATGGCAGCACCCTGGGCGTGGCGATCGTGCAGATCTATTTCTTCAACAACACCCAGGCGATGCACCTGGCGATGGCCAGCCATGTGACGCCCTTTCGCGCCGCCGCGCATTTCGGGACGGCGTCGCTGCCCTTGCCGGCGCTTGAAGGGCTTAACCATCTGATCACCCACCAGGCCGCGTTCATCGCTGTGGTCGACCAGTTCAAGATTTTGCTGGTGGCCATGCTCGTCGTGAGTCCGCTGGTGGTTTTTCTTCGCAAACCTGCGACCAACTAGTTCTTGTGGAGTGTGCCAAATGAAATCCGGTCATTCGTTCCAAACGCCATTCCCAGCCAAACTCAGCGTGCTGTCCGTGTTTGTTTTCCTCGCTGCCTGCACCGTCGGCCCGGACTTCAAGGCCCCGACTGACAGCACCTCGCAACACTATGACCGGCAGGCCGAGCAACGCCTTGGCCAGAACGGCGAGCAGCGCATCGAATTTGGCAAGCACATCACCGGCCAATGGTGGTCGGCCTTGCGCTCGCCCAAGCTCGACCAGGTGATACGCCGCGCCATCGACGGCAACCTTGAGCTGGTGGCGGCCGACGCCACCATCCGCCAGGCGTCCTCCTCCGTGGCCGCGGCGGAGGGTGCGCTGTATCCGCAGGTCGACTTCGGCGCAACGGCGGGTCGTCTACGGGTGCACAACACCAAGGAGCCTGCGACCAACAACGTCTATGCGATCGGGCCACGGGTTGGTTTCGACCTGGATGTGTTCGGTGGCAACAAACGGCAAGTCGAAGCGCAGCAAGCGTTCACCGATCTGCAAAAACGCCGTTACGACGCGGCGTACCTGAAACTGACCAGCGATGTGGCCAGCCAGGCGCTGCTGGTGGCCTCGGCCAACGCGCAAATGCAGGCCGTGGAAAAACTGCTGGCCAACGACCGCAAAAACCTTGAGCTGGTGCGCGCGGCGCATCTCAATGGCAGCACCACCCAGATCGATGTGTCGCTGGCCGAAACGCGCCTGGCCCAGGACCGCACACTGTTGCCGCCGCTGGCCCAGCAGCGTGATGCGGCGCGTCATGCGCTGTCGATCCTGACGGGCAAAGGCCCGGCCGACTGGCTCCCGCCGTCGTTCGACCTGGCCGACTTCACCCTGCCGACCAACGTCCCCGTGAGCCTGCCTTCGGAGATGGCCCATTCCCGGCCGGACGTGCAGCAAGCCGAAGCCGAGCTGCATATCGCCAGCGCCGCCGTGGGCGTGGCGACCGCCAATCTCTATCCGAAGGTGACGCTGTCGGCGTCGCTGGCCCAGGCCGCTTCCGGCAATGGCGGCGCGGCACTGTGGGGTTTCGCGGCGGGGATTGCAGGGCCGATCTTCAATGGCGGCACGCTCAAGGCTGAACGCCAGGCCGCCGTCGAGGGGTACAACGCAACGCTCGCCAGCTACCAGCAGACCGTCATCAGCTCGTTCGGCCAGGTCGCCGACACGCTCCAGGCCATCAACCATGACGCCGAGCAATTCCGTGCGCAGGAAGATGCATTGCGCGCCGCCGAAACCAGCTTTCGCTTGAACCAGCAAGCGTATGCCCAGGGCGAGAACAGCATCCTTCAGGTGCTGGAGGCCGAGCGTGCCTATGAGCAGGCCTTGCTGGGGCATATCCGGGTGAAGACGGCGCAGTACCTCGACACGGTGCAGTTGTTTGTGGCGCTGGGGGGGAATTCTGCGGGTGTGTTTGAGCAGCGCGTCGCCAGCCGCGAAACAGGCACAACGTCATACCAATAGACGCAGGACAACGTTCAGACGAACAACAAACCTGTGACGAGGGGATTTATCCCCGTTGGGTCGCGCAGCGGCCCCCAGCAGTTCGTCCAGGAAAATCGAGTTGCCTGGATTTACGACTGCTGCGCAGCCGAGCGGGGCGGTGCGACGTTTCGCTGAATCCCCTCGCCACAAAAGTAAATGCCTGTACCTAGGTGAACACCAAACGCATTTATGAAAGGCCACTTCCGCGCTCGCGGTCGCGGCCCCCTGAGAGTGGAGTCAAGACATGTTCTATGAAGCCTTTCACGATGACCTTCGCGATACCGCCTTTGCCCTGAACAACGGTGCAGGAGCGATGCCCGCCGCGGGTTTTGGCACGCTGTTCAAGGATCTGAGCGTCACCACCCAGGCGATCACCCACGCACTGGAAGCCGGGTTTCGTCATTTCGATTGCGCCGAGCGCTATCGCAATGAAGAACAGGTTGGCGTGGCGCTGCAAGCGTTCATGGACGCCGGCAAGGCGCGGCGCGAAGAGCTGTTCATCACCACCAAACTGTGGAACACCAACCATCGTCCCGAGCGAGTACTGCCAGCTTTTGAAGCCAGTTGCCGACGGCTTCAAGTGGACTACATCGACTGCTATCTGATCCACACGCCATTCGCCTTTGAAGCCGGTGACGATCAGGACCCCAGGGATGTGTTCGGCCATGTCCGCTACGACTCGGGCATCACCCTGATCGACACCTGGCGCGCCCTTGAGTCCCTGGTGGATGAAGGTCGCTGCCGATCCATCGGTTTGTCCGACATCACCCTGGAGGCGTTGAAAGCGATCGTGGCGGTGGCGCGGATCAAACCGGCCGTGGTGCAAGTGGAGTCCCACCCCTACCTGCCGGAATGGGAACTGCTGGAGTTTTGCCAGCAGCACGGGATCATCGTCCTGGCCTTTGCCCCCCTCGGGCATGGCATGGAGCCGAATGTGCTGGAAGAACCGGTGATCACCGGCATCGCCCAGCGCTTGCAGAAGACGCCGGCACAAGTGGCCCTGGCCTGGGCGGTGCAACGCGGCGTGGCGTTCCTGACCACCTCGGCCACCCCGAGCCACATTCAGGAAAACCGCGACATTTCGACCCTGCCCCACCGGGCCATGCATGAAATCCGCCACGACATCACCACCCGGATTCGCTTCAACTCGGTGGTTGAAACCGGCGTCCCCGGGTTTATTCCCCGCAAGCAGTGACACCGGTCACGGGAGCGGCGCTTCACACAGCCGCTCTTTTTTGGCCGGGTGAATCATTGTCCCGGCCAGCCCCTATAATTTCGGCTTCCCCCTCGAGGTGACACCGATGGATGTTTTCCAGACCATGCGTTTTTTCATGGCGGTCGCCCAGAGCGGCAGCTTTACCGCAGCGGCCCAGCTGCTGGACACCACGACCACCAACGTTTCTAAAGCCGTGTCGAGCCTGGAGACCCGGCTGCAGACGCGCCTGATCAACCGCACGACCCGGCGCCTGGCCTTGACCGAGGCCGGCACGCGTTATTTGCAGCGCTGCGAGAAAATTCTGGAAGAGGTGCGTGAAGCGGAGCAGGAAGCAGGCACAGCGCAGATCAATCCCGTGGGCCGCTTGAAGATTCACGCCATGTCGGCCATCGGCAATCACTACGTGATCGATGCCATCGCCAAATACCGCGAAACCCATCCCTCGGTCCTGTTCGATCTGACCCTGACCAACCGGCTGCCCGACCTGCTCGAGGAAGGCTATGACATGTCGATCGTACTGGCCCGGGACCTGCCCGACTCGGGATTTGTCGCCCAGCGGCTCGGCACCACCTACAGCATCCTCTGCGCCTCACCCGCCTATCTGAAGAAACGCGGAACGCCCGACACACCGGGCTCGCTGGCTGCACATGATTGCCTGAGAATCGTGAACACGGTGATGCCGGTCCAGCACTGGGCCTTTGATGGCCCCGAAGGCATGGAGACCGTCGACACCCCGGAGTCGCCGTTTCACGTCAACACCGCCGACGCGATGACGGTCGCCATCAACCTTGGCATGGGTATCGGCATCCAGCCTGTGGCTTCTGCCGTGGCCGGGCTCAAGGCGGGCACTTTGGTGCGGGTACTGCCGCAGTACCATTTTGAAGAGTTGAATCTGTTTGCGATCTACCCATCCCGAAAATTCGTGGATGCAAAAATAAAAACCTGGGTGGAGTTTCTCAAGGACTACCTTCCCGGGTTGCTGGCTACCGATGAAAAAATTGCCGGTTCAAGCAGAAAACAGAAGGCCTAGCGCTGCATGCAATGGAGTGTCGACCCTCCATCGTCCCTGCCGTGCTCAACCGTTCGAACATCCAGTGCCCATGACTTGATACTGCAGGACGTGGCGTTGTCCCTTGGAATCTTCGTAAGTCATTTGCGCCTGCACCGGGCCGCATTCGTTCGGCACATCGGTCACGGCAATGACCTTTTTGATGTCCAGTTTCGAACCGTAGGTGTAGGTCTCCACCGGTGTCTTGCCGGCCTGCAATTTGGCAGCGCTTTCTTCGGCGAAGGCCTGTGCGCCCAGGCAACTGAGCGCGAGGACAATCGCGATTCTTGAGATGTTCATGGGGGTCACCGTCTCGTTGGGGGTTGGGCCTTGTGAACCGCTTGTTCGGGTTCATTCGGTAGAGACGATGCTAGGGCTTTGGGATGGGGGTAAACAGCGCCGGGCGGGACAAACACTGTTGTCAGAATGGAGGGGAATGGACCTGCATTTTTTGCCGATGCACTTTATTCAGATGTGGGAGCGAGCCTGCTCGCGAAGGCGGCGTGTCAGTCAACATATAGGCTGAATGACACACCGCATTCG
>NZ_JABFMU010000008.1:10859-144515 GCF_013359695.1 Pseudomonas sp. C2B4 | reverse complement strand
CCTTTAGGCGTAACTCTGCGGCCAACGACATGTGACAATGGTGGCGAACGAAGCGCCGGGGCCTATTCGTTACCCCGGCGTGCGGAGCGAATGAATTGTCGACTCAGAAAATCGCCGGATACTCTTCGGCCGGATCAGACCAATGAGTCAGAACCTCAAAGCCCTCCTTGGTCACCAGAACCATGTGCTCCCATTGTGCCGAGAGCGAAAGATCCTTGGTGACTACCGTCCAGCCATCACCCAACGTTCTGACATCGTGCTTCCCTGCGTTCAGCATCGGCTCGATGGTGAAGATCATGCCCGGTTTCAGTTTCAGACCCTCACCAGGGTTCCCATAGTGAAGTACCTGAGGCTCATCGTGGTAAACCATCCCGATGCCGTGACCACAGTACTCGCGGACAACGCTGTAGCCCTCCCGCTTCGCCACTGTTTGAATGGCGTGCCCGACATCACCTAATGTAGCGCCCGGGCCTACTGCGTAAATGCCGGCACACATAGCCTCATACGTAGTATCCACCAATCTGCGGGCCTCAGGGCTTGGCTCACCCACAAAGTACATGCGGCTAGTATCACCGAACCAACCATCCTTGATGACTGCGATGTCGATATTGATGATATCGCCATCTCTGAGCTTCTTATCCGATGGAATTCCGTGGCATACCACATGATTGACGGAAGTACACAGGGTTTTGGGAAAACCGTGATAACCGATATTGGCTGGAATAGTTTTCTGTACATTGACAATGTAGTCATGACATAACTGATCCAGTTCATTGGTAGAAACGCCGGGTTTGACGTGAGGGGCAATCATGCTCAAAACCTCGGCAGCCAATTTGCCCGCTGCACGTGACAGGGCAATTTCTGCCGGCGTTTTAATTGATACTCTCGCCCTCATTACTGGACTCCGGGTACTGATTGAAAAGGTGTTGTTTGAGTGAAATCAACATTGCTGGAGAAACTCGACGCGGCACCCGTGATACGAGAAGGTCTCATGCATGCCATTCGATACTTTGTCCTCCCGACAAAACCGTTCTGTACGCAAGCATTCAAAAATGAATTTCAGCGACCTTGATACCAATATCTCTAAGCTCATGAATCAAGTCATCAAGATGCCGGAAGGGTTCGATTTCTTCGTTGTCATTGACTAGAAAAAAGCTTCTTCCAGCATCCTTTTTGAAGAAGACAATCCACTCCTGGGTATTGGCTGGGTTGGCAATCAAATGGGTATCGAACTGAATGCCTTCTTCGTGTCTGGTTTTTACGTCCTCACGTTTCATGCGGGTCTCCAAGCGCTCACGTATTTCCGTTGTCATGCGTGACTTTGCTTCCCGGCAACGGATCAGGAGGCATCACCGAGACCTGAGACAAGAACGAATCCAACGCCTTAACATTATCACTGCATTATAATATTATGCACATATATCTTCCCTGATGCTAGTCCTAACCAGAGTCAGTAAAACGCCAGAAGCCCACGCAGGAAAGCCTCAATGAGAGTCACCATAGGTCTATGCCAATTGAGCAGTAGCAGCACGCTGCGCGCGCCAGAGGCAGTCATGGAAACTCCTCGACCATGTCGATCAAACAAACGCTGTCCAACACCCCCCCTCAAGCTTTTGCAACTGAAGGCTTACGGCTGACTGTGTCCTGAGTCGCCGAACCGCACCACCACTGATGCTCCTTGCTGCAATAAAAAGGGCCCTAGAAGGGCCCTTTTTACTCAAATCAAAATCACTTGGTCAGCCAGGACTCAACCGTGTCAGAGCCGTATTCAGTCTTCCACTCTTTCAAAGTCTTGTGATTGCCGCCTTTGGTTTCGACCACTTCGCCGGTGTGTGGATTTTTGTAAACCTTCACCTGGCGAGGCTTACGGGTTCCGGCCTTGAGTTCGGCAACTGGTGTTCGACGGCAGGCCTGAGGGTCAAAAATGTTGATGATGTTCTTCAAGCTAAAGCCGTACTCACCAAGTAACGCACGCAGTTTGCTCTCAAATTCCATTTCTTTTTTCAGGCCGGAATCACTTTTCATTGATTCGAGCTCTGCGAGCTGAGCTGCAAGTTGTTGTTCGAGCTTACGATATTCTGCGAGACGGGACATTTGATGCTCCAAAGTTCGTTTAAGTAAGTATAGGCATTATGGAAACTCCGGAAAAGTCCCAGCGGAGCTGTTGAAATGGTGCTCCCATTCGTTATGCATCGCGCGGTTGAGGTGGCATGCAGTGTAAAATAGATAAAATCAGCGTAGGCAAAGCGGAGGTTCCGAGTGATGGCTACAGAATTGACGGTACGAGTAGCACAACAGGACGATCGCGAGTGGATTATTGCTGCGAATGGTAACGTCTATGCCACAGAGTTCGGTTTTGACAGGCGCTTTCAGGATGGCATCGCCGAAAAGATGCGCACCTTTCTTGAATTACCAAGTTCATTCAAGCGCATCTGGGTTGGATTGGTAGGTGACAAACGCGTAGCGTCGATAGCGATATCGGACAGAGCAGACAGCGTGGCATTTCTTAACTTCGTGCTAGTCCTGCCGCAGTATAGGGGTAAAGGTGCTGGTTCTGCGATGATGAAACTCGCTCTGGATCATGCTCGCCAGCACTCGTTTAAGCAGGTGCAGCTAGAAACCTATAGCTGCCTTGTCGACGCAAGGGCGCTTTATGGGCGCCTCAACTTCCAAATGACTGAGGTGATGCTTGGGCAAAAGGCTTATGGGAAGAAATTCGATCTGGAATTCTGGTCGCTGAAACTCTAGGGATTCTACGAGCCACATCCTCGAATGTGCTGAAATATACCCTCACCACCTGATCCGAGCCGCCCATGAACCAGATGAGCTTTCCGACTTTGAATACGCCGGTAAGCGAAAGCAGACTTGCCGCGAACGATTTCTCGCCGAGATGGATCAGGTGTAGGCGTCCGGCAAACACGCCTTCCTGAAGCCATCGCTTAGTGGGATCTCCGCATAGTTCATGCTCGTATCTTCAAAGATTTAGAAAGGGGGCCTGGCTAGGTGGCTTGTTTGCCGACGAAGCCCATCTCGATTGGGGTCTTTATGTAAAACACGGAGATTTCCTCAACCTCCAACCTCTTAAACAACCTTTCGAATTCGTCCTCGGTGATAGCCATGCGAATCTCCGTAGGCTGATCCGCGAGTTCAAAAAAATGCGAAGAGTGCAGCCGACCGGTGTGTCCAAAACCCTCGATTCCTGTAGAGAGAGTCGCACCACGCAGCCCCATTTCCTTGGCCACATCGACGATCCAATCGCCGAGCATCTTTCCCTGATAACGACGGTTCTGTTGAGTAAAAAAAATCACGAGAAAACCTTTCATTTTCATCTCCTCATCGCGTGCCAATAATTTGATAGGACAAAAGCCCGGCAGCGGTCATCACTAACGAGCCTACGACGTGCAATGAAATTGAACCGAGCGCCCAGAGCAGTCTGCCTCCTGGATCAAGGCAACTGTTTCGGCCGAAAACGTAGAAAAGGTGGTAAGCCCGCCACAGAATCCCGTGATGATCAGCAGACGCCACTCAGGACTTAGGGTGGGGGATGCGGTCAAGAACGCGATGGCTAGGCCAATGATATAGCCCCCGACCATGTTCGCGACCACAGTGCCCGGGGGAATCGTGGGGAACAGGGCGTTTAGCTTCATACCCAAAAGCCATCGCAACCAGGCACCAAGTGACGCGCCAACGGCTATAACTACGAGTGATTTCAGCATGGCGGGCTCACCTCGTCAGGCCGGGGTGACTAAACAGGTAGCAAGCAAACACAACAAAAGGGGGAGACTGGGGGAGTAAGACCATAATCCTGTCCTAAATTAGGGACAGGATGCAGACACACCTACGCACCCTGCCCAGGGTTCACGTAGGCATCATCAGCACAAGGCGGTTCAAGGAGGAATGCCATCTCCTGAGAAGATCCTATAGCAACAGAGCTGAAGACTTCAAGAACCACGCACGCAAGTTAGCGTCTACCCGACACCCCTTACGTGGTTACACCGGCATCCACTTGTGCGGCAACAGCTCAGTAATCTCGCTCGCCCACTGCGTAGGTAGTCGCGTGAGGACGTCCTTCAGATAGGCATATGAATCATGGCCATTGAGCCGTGCCGACTGGATCAAACTCATGATCGCAGCCGCACGTTTGCCACTGCGTAACGAACCTGCGAACAGCCAGTTCGAGCGCCCAAGTGCCCACGGCCTATCCTTAGTAATACTCAAGCACTACATCAAACTGCCTCTGGAGTGCTGGCTTGACGAACGTTCGCGCCATGGTTTCACAGGCTCGCTGAGAATAGGCGGGGCACCTAGCCTTTTGTGCGATGAGCTCCTTCTAGAGCTGAATCCTAGAAAAGGATAGGAGTGAATCCAAGCCATTATCATCCAGATACGCGGCCTGTGACGTACACGTGAACGAGGCTATGAGGAATACCGCGAACTAGCTGCCAGTCAAGAATGGCTTTCCTCCATAGTAGTCGGTCAACATCTCGAACAGATGACCTCCGCTGATTACAGACCCACATCCCTGTGGGTATTCAACTGAAGCTAATGGCTATCGGTTGAAACGTTCGGCCAGACTGTGCAGATACTCGGCCATACGTTCAAGATCCTGGCTGATCTCGGCGCCTTGTTTGGCCTGTCCAGCACTGTGGTCGCACAACTGGGCAATGCGCGTGATCTGTTGATTGATATCTTCAGCTACGTGGCTTTGCTCTTCTGATGCCGAAGCCATCTGTTGGCTCATTCCCGTGATTCGGCTGACCGCCTCGCTGATACCAACAAGCGCCGACTGAACCGCCTCAACACTCTGCATGCTGTCGCGGGAAATCTGCTCCCCCCTGCTCGCCGTCGATACCGCGCGCTCGGTACCGGTATGCAGAGAAGCGATGATTCCATGAATCTGCTCGGTCGAAGTCCGTGTGCGTTGTGCCAGAGAGCGCACCTCGTCGGCGACCACCGCAAAGCCTCGACCCTGCTCACCTGCCCGGGCGGCTTCAATAGCGGCATTGAGCGCTAGCAAGTTGGTCTGTTCGGCAATCGAGGTGATGACATCCACCACACTACCTATAGACTGGGTCTGACTCGCCAACGCATTGACGGCCTGACCAATTTCGGTGACGGCCTGGCTCATATTTTCCATGGCGGCCAAACTCTGCCCAGCCAAATTACTGCCCTGCCGAGCCAACTCGTCAGCCTCAAACGCTGCATGTGCGGTGTTCTGTACGTTATGAGTGACCTCCTGAATCGTTGCAGACATCTGCGAGATCGCGGCGGCTGACTGATCAGTCTCACTGCGTTGACGTTCGAGAGACTGCGCTTGCGAGCCGGACAGTTCAGATGACTGCGCCGCCCTAGACTTAACACTAATCCCTGCATCGACCAACCGGGTCAGAGCTGTCTGCAAGCGTGCTTCCTCACTGATCATGGCCATATCCAATTGCCCCTGGGCTCCGGGATTATCGCTATAAGTGAGCGCGACCAGTGGACTTGTAAACGCTTTCGGGTGCTCTGCCAAAGTGCGCTCGATGGATTTACGTTGACGCGACTCGAACAGGTACCAAGTAGCTAGGAGGCTCACCACCAAAATCGCCGAAGCTGCAGATTGTGGCAGCCAGAGAGCACCAATTGCTGACAGCCCTCCTGTCATCAGCAATGGCCAACCGAATTGCAGTGTTTGTAAAACGCGCGTACCCAGCGAGATAGCCGTTTTACCGGATCGCAACCGCGCATAGAGCGCCGTTGCTCGGCGAATCTGGGCGCGACTAGGCAACGAGCGAACCGATTCATAACCACTGATGCGACCGTCTTCATAGATGGCCGTTACATAGGCACTAACCCAATAGAAATCGCCATTCTTCGAGCGATTTTTGACAACCCCCATCCAGGGTTTGCCTTGCTTGATGGTCTCCCACATATGACCGAACACTGCGGGCGGCATATCCGGATGACGAACCAAGTTATGGGTCTGGCCGATCAGTTCGTCCATGGTGAAACCGCTGATGGCCACAAAGGCATCGTTACAGTAGGTGATACGGCTGTCGAGGTCGGTCGTCGAGATCAACCGTTGTTCATTGGAGAATGTTCTTTCGTGCTCGGTAACGGGCAAATTTACACGCATATCAGGCTATCCCTATTCGAATTATGATTTGGCCCAGAAAAACTACAGATACGGCATAACGCCACCACCAGTAAACCAACAATGCGTTACAATTAAGGAATTCCCTGATACGACTAAGGAAATCCCTTGCTCCAACCAAGGGTGGACTAGGAACTACCCGAAAGACTAAGCGAGTAATATGCCTTGCGGTACAACAAGTAATCGCTCTGGCTTCATAGACAAGGCTCTGATTATCCTCTTCATAGGTGAAACTCGCTGACCGCGACCGGCAGCTATGAGTTGTGCCCCCTTCTCGCCTCCCAGCAACGCTACCAGTTCAAGCAACGCATCACCCGCATTGAACAATGCGCAGACATTGGACTTGTTCTAAAAGTTAGAAAAAAGTGCCCCACCGTAAGGGCGAAACTGCCAGCCGCCATTACTGCAGTAATGAATATGTACTTGATCCAAATGTACCTACGCCCTAACCAACCCCGTCAATGCTTGACTAGAAATACCTGTGGCTGCGGAAACAGATTATTCAACGTCTCCAACAAGCGCACGTGATAGATCGGCTTGCGAAACAGATCAAGCACCTGCAACCGCAGCATGTCGCTGACATCGACCATATCCGCGTACCCGGACATCATAATCACTGGTAAATACTGCCGCGACGTATGCTCGCGCAGCCGCTTGATCAGCGACATGCCACTCTCCTCCGGCATGCGCAAGTCCGTGATGACCAGCGCAATATCCGGATGAAGCGTCAAATGTTGTAACGCCAGTTTTACCGAAGTCGCGGTAAAACATTTGTAGCCCTCACCCTCCAGTAACTCTGCCAATTCAAGCAACGTGTCTTCCTCATCATCGACCAGAAGAAGTTGTTGGCGCAACAGTGCTGGAGAGTTCATAGGCAACACCTGTAATGGACTAAGCGCTGACGTTAAAGGCCACCTTTAGCGCTGGCAAGTTGCTGGCGATTAACCCATCGCAGTCTTGATGTCTCCAAAAATCTTGGCGATCGAAGCACCCATTCCTGTACTAAGCCCCGCAATAACCACTGCTTCCATGGCGGCAACAATGTCGTACTCAATACCCGAGACCCTCTCAGTATCTTTTGCCAGACCTTTGTAGAAAGCGATTTCAGATTTTACCTATTGAACAAGCTTGGTGAAAGGCATGACGTCTTCCTTGATGACCATGGGTGTTGCATGGACGCAACATGACCCCCCTATGCCAGCACCAGCATTGTCGGCATTCCATCGGTCAACAACTGTAAGAACGCATTAATACGAAAGTATTAACCGTTTCGTTGGCGTCAAAAAAACCTTTTTTACTCTCTATTGCTCACTTTGATTAGATATTTACTGTCCAGTAATGGCGTTTTGCACTAGCTGCGCTACGGTCAAATAGCGAATAGTTCAATGGTCAATGCTGTCTTATTGCAAATTTTTCTCGTTCTCTATAACGAAGTTGTGCGCAACAGGAAAGGGAGAACCATCATGAACAGCCGTGTCATACTGGGTCTTGCCGAATTGTCTCTGGTGGGTGTGGTCATTGCCGGTTATTGGGGCTTCACGCTGCCCCGTCAACCTGCCGCCGCATCCGTTGCGCAGACCGGGATCATCACGCCGACGTCTACCGCACAGGCATCTGTGCCAAAGAAAGAAAACACCACGCGCCAACCGGTCGTCGTGCTGCTGCGTGACATCACGCCGTTTGTGCAAATCACCACCACCGACGCGGCCCTGGAAAAACTCCTTACCGTCCCTGCCGGCAGCCTGCCCCGTCTCGATCAAGCCATTGACCGCACACCTTGGCGCGCCCTCTCCACCGGTAGCTGGCTCAGTGACGAAAGCTTCGAAGCCGGCAGTAAACTGGCTCGGATGATCCGTCCCGATCAGCGCGCACTCACCGTTGCCTTGGATGAACTGATCAATGCCGGCGGGCATTCACCGACCGACAACAGCATTTTCCTGGCCGATGGCGAAAGTCTTGTCATCAGCGGTTTGATCAGCACGCCAAACACCTCACAAGTGAACAAGTTTCCAGGGCTGGGGGATATCCCGATCCTCGGCGCATTCTTTCTCAGTCCTCGATCAATCGCGAAGAATGGGAATTGCTGATGATCATGATGCCGCTCCTGGTGCAACCGTTGGCCGTCAATGCACAACTGCCATCGCAGTCCGGTGAAAAACTGTGCAATTACTTCCCGAACTGGTATTGCCTGTACTTCTTCGAAAACGGCGACTTCGATAAACACAGCGGGTTATCGCAATGAGCCTGAACCTGAGTCAGACCTTCCTTGCGATCACGCGCAACAATACCGACCTGGAATGGCTGCAAGGCGCCCTCGCCCCGTTGGGCCAAGTGGTCAGCGCCGGTGGCGGTGGCCTCGACGAACTATTGGCACTGGTGGACGTGACCTGCGCCAGCCTGGTGTTCGTCGGCCTCGATCGTGAACACGTGGTGGCCCAGTGCGCGCTAATCGAAAGCGCGCTGGAAGCCAAACCGATGCTGGCCATCGTCGCGTTGGGCGACGGCATGGACAACCAACTTGTGCTCAATGCCATGCGAGCCGGAGCACGGGACTTCGTCGCTTATGGCTCACGTTCCAGCGAAGTCGCCGGCCTGGTGCGACGGCTGAGCAAACGCTTGCCGCCCGTGACCCCGAACACTCAGCTCGGCGGCCTGACAATGCTGTACGGCGTGCAGATCAACGCCGATGGCGCACTGCTCGCCAACCACATGGCGCAGGTGGTGCAGAAGAGCGGACAGCAAACCCTACTGCTTGACCTCGGGCTGCCGCGTGGTGACAGCTTGGCCCTGCTGGGCCTCGAAAGCTCGTTTCATTTCGGGGATGCCTTGCGCCACGTGCGCCGCCTGGACGCGACGTTGATCGACAGCGCGTTCACCCGCTGCGAAGTCGGGTTGCGCATCCTCGCCTACGCCAGCAGCGATGAACCGCTGGAACATACCAGCGCCGCCGAGCTTTACATGCTGCTCAGCGCCCTGCGCCAACATTTCCAGCACATCGTGGTGAACCTCACCGGCCAACCGGACAGCGAAGCGCTGCGCACCTTCGTCAGCCACTGCGACAAGCTGTTGTGGTACACCGACCAAAACGTCCTCGACTGCCGCCGCAACCTCGCAGTGCTCAACCTGTGGCGTGAAAAAGGCATCAAGCTCGATCACGCCAAGCTGTTGGTCGATCGCTACCTGCGCAGCGTCGCGCCGGACTCTGACGCGCTGGGCAAAAGCTTCGACATGGAAATTTTCGCCACCCTCGCCTACAGCCCCGAGGTGCGCATGAACGCCAAGAACCAGGGCGTGACCCTGTTCGAACTTGCGCCAAGGGAAGTCCTCACCCAAAGCCTGCGCACCCTCGGCGAACGTCTGACCAAGCGCTCCGAAAGCCTGGCCAAACCCAAGTCCTGGTTCAGTCGCTTGAGAGGTGTGCAATGAGCAATGAAAAACTGTTCGACACCACTCAGCGCACAACCACCGGTAATACTATCGACGAGAACGCGACGATGCCGTGCTGCTTGAGCTTGTGCTCGATCTGGAAGTACGGCTCGCCCATTTTCACGAACGGCTTGCTGTCCGCACTACGGGCAATCACGCAACCGTCGTTGTATCTGAATGACGCTAACAGTTAGTAGTGCATAACATATTGATATTTAACGATATTGTTACGCTAACAATTTTTCGTCCTTCGCAGCCTAAATCAGGGCTTTTCAGTCCGACCCACCCCCATGCGGCCAACTAGCTGCCCGCCTCGAATGTCGTGTCCCTGGGGCCGCGAGGCCCCAAAAAACTTTGAATGAACTTCATGAGCGTGCACATCTGTTGTCGGCTGGAGTCGTTCGGTTGTTCGGAAGAGCAGGCGAAACCGAAAAGCACACGGAGTCCTCGCATAACGTCCTTGGCTCGCAGCACTATTACGGAGACCGAAGCGTTCCCGGCCAATCAGGGCTGCTGAGAGGGCCTACATCACCGACACTCCCGGCCTTCTCCGCACCCTGGAGCGCCAAGGTACTTTCGGCCGGCCAGGCGCTCGGGCAGCCAGATGAGCAAGGGTGCCGCCCCCAGTGCCAGCAATAGCCACAGTCTGGAGAACTGCTCGCCATGCGGGTCGAAGCCATAAGCCAGCAGCCCGCCGAGCGCGAGCAACAGGAAGTACGGCGCCGTGAGGTAGCAGTGAAGTCGGCGGCAGCGTGCGGCATTGACCAGGCAGGCGCCACCCATCACCGCCAGCGCGGCGCTTGCGGCCAGGAATAGCGTGGGGTGTCGATCTGCCAGAAGAATGGTTAGCGTCGCGACAACGGCAGGCAGCCCCCAGAAGCTGATCACCTGCCATGTCTGGCGCAGGCTGTCACCCCTGCCGAGTTCATTAGTCTTAATGTTCATGTTTGCACCTCGCATTCTTTACCCGGCGCAGCAGGACAATTGCTTCACGTCCTTACTGAAGGTTTGCGCCGCGAGCTTCAGGCCCTCGACCATGGTCAGGTAGGGGAACAATTGGTCGGCTAGTTCCTGCACCGTCATCCGGGCGCGGATGGCGAGGGCGGCCGTCTGAATCAGCTCGCCCGCTTCCGGGGTCACTGCCTGCACGCCCAGCAGTCGGCCCGAGCCCGTTTCGGCGACCAGCTTGATGAACCCCCGTGTGTCAAAGTTCGCCAGAGCGCGCGGCACGTTGTCCAGGGTCAAGGTGCGGCTGTCGGTTTCGAGGCCGGCTTGGTGCGCTTCCGCTTCGCTGAAGCCGACGGTGGCCACCTGCGGATCGGTGAACACCACGGCCGGCATGGTGTCGAGATTGAGCATTGCCTCGCCGCCGGTCATGTTGATCGCCGCGCGATTGCCGGCCGCCGCCGCGACATAGACGAACTGCGGCTGGTTGGTGCAGTCGCCGGCCGCATAAATATCCGCTTTGCTGCTGCGCATGCCCTGGTCGATCTGGATGGCACCGCGTTCATCCAGCTGCACGCCGGCCGCTTCCAGGTTCAGGCCGTGGGTGTTGGGCGTGCGTCCGGTGGCGACGAGCAGTTGGTCGACCCGCACTTCACCGTGCTTGGTGGTCAGCACGAACTCGCCGTTGGCATGGGCCACCTGGCTGGCTTGCGTCTGTTCCAGCACTTCGATGCCCTCCAGGCGGAAGGCCGCCGTCAGCGCTGCGCCGATGGCCGGATCTTCACGGAAGAACAGCGAGTTGCGCGCCAGGATGGTGACGCGGCTACCCAGCCGGGCAAAGGCTTGCGCCAGCTCCAAGGCCACCACGGATGAGCCGATCACGGCGAGCCGTTGCGGAATACTGCTGCTTGCCAGCGCCTTTTCCGAGTTCCAAAAGGGGGTATCTTGCAGTCCGGGAATCGGCGGCACGGCCGCACTGGCGCCGGTGGCAATCAGGCAGCGGTCGAAGGTCACGATGCGCTCGCCCCCCTCGACCAGTTCCACACTGAGCGTGTGGCTGTCCTGGAAGCGGGCGGAGCCACGCAGCACGGTGATGGCTGGGGTGCTTTCCAGAATGCCTTCGTACTTGGCGTGGCGCAGTTCGTCGACACGACCCTGTTGCTGGGCGAGCAACCGTTCGCGCAAGACAAGCGGCGGCGTGGCGGGCAGTCCGCCATCAAACGGACTTTCGCGGCGCAGATGGGCCACGTGCGCGGCGCGAATCATGATCTTGGAGGGCACGCAGCCGACGTTGACGCAGGTGCCGCCGATGATGCCGCGCTCGATCAGGGTGACGCGGGCCCCCCTTTCTACCGCCTTGAGCGCGGCCGCCATGGCGGCGCCACCACTGCCGATAACCGCCACGTGAAGCCTGTCACCCTCTTTCCCGGCGTCAGTGCCACCGCTCAGCCAGCCCCGTGCCTTATCGAGCAGGCCGGGACGGGTAGGTAGCGTGATGTCTTCGAACGCCGCTCGATACCCCAGGGCCTCGACGGCGGCCTGCATTTGTTCACGGCTTACGGCCTCGTCGACCTTCAATTCGGCCCTCCCACTGGCGTAGGAAACATCCGCCCGATGCACGCCCGGAATCTTCTCCAAGGCCTCTTTCACATGCACGACACAGGATGCGCAGGTCATGCCAATGATTTTCAGTTCGGTCATAACGTTACTCATTGAATCGTCTCTTGTCAGGTTCACTGGTTTGGCGGCGTCGGACAGGACGCCGGGGAGCAACGGCGGTGCGCGGGCGACACGAAGTCCCAGATGGACACCCCAAACATGACGGCCAGGCCGATATAGAGCAGCCAGCCGCTCCGCCAGCCGTGAGCCAGCATCAAAAACACCGCTACCAGCACCAGGGCCGGGCCGATCAGGCCAGGCGCAGCGCGTCGCCACTGCCGGTGACTGAACCAGCCGAGGGCATTGACGAGCAGAGCCACGCCGGCAAACAACGGCAACAGCGTGGTGATGAACAGGCCTTCCCATTGGCTCAAAAAGCCCAGTCCGATCGTGGCGCCCAGGCTGGCAAGGGCGGGAAAGCACGAGGCGCAACCTATGGCGGAAACCAGCACGCCGACGGAACCGGCTTTGTCACCGATCCGTGTGAACAGATTGAAAGAATTTGCCATCGGAATGCCCGCCTATTGCTTGACGCTGGACGGGTAGCCGGCGTCCTCTGTCGCCTTGGTCAGCGCCTGCGCACTGGTCTTGGCATCGTCGAAGGTGACGATGGCTTCGCGCTTCTCATAACTCACCTCGGCCTTGGTCACGCCCTCGACCTTGGTCAGCGCTTTCTTCACCGTGATTGGGCAAGCGGCGCAGGTCATGCCCGGCACCGACAGGGTGATGATTTGGGAGGCGGCCCACACTGGGGAAACCACGGCAATGAGGGCGAGAGCGGCAAGCAGCTTTTTCATGACCAACTCCTGATTAGTAGAACAAGGGGAGGATGTAGGGGAAAGCGAGCGCGACCAGCACCAAGGCCGTCACGACCCAAAAAACGAGCTTGTAGATGGTGCTTACCTGGGGATCAGCGCAGACCTCACCGGGTATGCAGACTTGAGCCGGGCGGAAAATGCGCCGGTAAGCGAAGAACAGCGCAACCAGTGCCGCGCCAATGAAGAACGGGCGGTAAGGTTCCAGAACGGTGAGGCTGCCGATCCAGGCACCGCTGAAGCCCAAGGCGATCAGCACCAGCGGCCCCAGGCAGCACGTGGACGCGAGGATTGCCGCCAGACCTCCAGTGAGGAGTGCACCGCGCCCATTTCGCGATTCAGACATACGTTCATCCTTCCGAGTGGTTGATCGATGGGTTAAGGTTATTTCCGTAGTTAGGTACGGGGTCAAGCGGCATGCACAACGCGGTGGAAAGCCTGACCATCGGCGCCTTTGCCAAGGCAGCCGGGGTTAACGTGGAAACCATTCGGTTCTATCAACGCAAGGGGCTGTTACCCGAACCGGACAAGCCCTACGGCAGCATTCGCCGCTATGGCGAGGCGGATGTCGCACGGGTGAGATTCGTGAAGTCCGCGCAACGGCTGGGCTTTAGCCTTGATGAAGTGGCCGGACTGTTGCGACTGGACGACGGCGCGCACTGCGACGAAGCGCGTGTGCTCGCCGAGCAGAAGCTTGAGGATGTGCGTGAGAAACTCGCGGATCTTCAGCGGATCGAGTCGGTCTTGGCGCAGCTGGTTGATGACTGTTGCGCGAGCCAAGGGACAGTGAGCTGTCCGCTGATCGTTTCGCTGCAAGCGAGCAAGTGACCGCCCGCACTTCGCGCGTTAGCCCACGATTTCCCGTTTGTCAGGGCTCTCTGTTTGTCGGTCTGAAGGTGGAAAGAGCGGCGCTCATTGAGCGCCGCTGACTGGGCAAAGGAGCACTTGCAAAGGCCCTAGGTTGGTACTGCTATTTGCCCTTGTGCATCAGTGGGGCGGGCCCACGTTGCATCTGGTCGAGTAGCACATATCTACCTTGCAGGCGGACAGCCGGGCTGCGCTTCGCTTCGCCACGGCCTGCCGCCGTGGCGCCCAGTTGTTCAATCTTCTTGACGGTTTCCGCCACTAGGATTGCGTCAGCCTTGTCGCGCATGGAGACAATCTGCTCGGTCGCTCTCGTGACATCGTGATCGCCGCCGTACAGCCCGTCGCCTCTGAGAAGGTCATGCAGGTGATGGATCGGATCAATTCCAAGTGGGGTCGAGGCACGCTCCGCCTGGGCGGGGTGCCGGTGACTCCTGACTGGGGATGTGTCGGGAAATGCTCGGCCCAAGCTATACCACACGGTTAGATCAGCTCTGGACAGTGAGGTGAGGCACACCCCAGCGCTGCTAGGAAGCCGGCTTACTGCTCAGAAGAACCACCTTACCAGTGGCTACGCCCTTCAGTTGAGCTAGTTCGAGAATCAGGGTCTGATTCACTGAGGCCAGTCGAGCCAGATCCTGGCTTAGCTGTGCGTTCTCCGCGCGCAATGCTCTGTTCAGCTCCCTCTCCTTCAACAATGCTTGGTGCTTCGAATCGCGCTGTGCTCGGACTGATTTCCCCATCAGACCACGAATGCGTTCAGCCACGGCTGGGTAGGTGTTGTGGATGAGACCTGGAGTGACCCCTGCCGCTTTCGCTACGCCAGAAATGGACAGCTTTCCGTTTGTTG
The DNA here is from genome assembly GCF_013359695.1 of Pseudomonas sp. C2B4. GTDB lineage: Bacteria > Pseudomonadota > Gammaproteobacteria > Pseudomonadales > Pseudomonadaceae > Aquipseudomonas. The sequence goes on along the minus strand of NZ_JABFMU010000008.1, from coordinate 129,823 downwards.
AAAGGATGCCGTCGATGACCTTATCGAGCATCTCCGAGGTCTTCTGTCTGGAGCGTCCGGAGGATCGTTGCGCAGTTGGCTTATTGGTCAAAGTCGGCACCTTCAAGTTCGCGTTGGGTCACTGTCGCGAGCGTCCAAAGGAGACAGGCCAAGGCTGCTGATTACGTCGAATGCGACCTGCATATCACGTTTTGCCCGTTGCCTTACAGCCGGCCCGGCATCGTCGATTTCCATCAGCTCCAGCTGATGCGAGTAGATCCCCTGCCACGTGGTGGCAAAGGTCTCGTCAATCACAGAGTGTTTGCAGCCAGGACAACGGGTTGCCTCATACAAACCAGCCCCACCACAGCCCCGTTCTGTCGCGATGCACCAGCCATGACCAGTCGCTCGAATGTTTGCATGGGGGGCTGTCTGGGCCAGCAAGGCACTCCGATCTTTGATCGGAATGGCACGTAGCTCCATGATCCTCTCACCCGCCCCTCCAGCAAGTGGCTGATCATCCAACCACGACTCGATGAGATCGATCTTGAATTCCGTCATCTGTTGGAGGATTTCATCGAACAGGGTGAGATCCTGTAGGGGGTTGGAGGCATAGAGCTGAGTCATGCTCATACTGCTGTGTTTGAACTGCCACTTGAGGAAGACGAGCGAGGTACGCCCCATGCGAGACTCAACGAAGCACCGGGCATAGGTGCGACGGCACTGGTGAGTCCGCAATGGCCAATCACTTCCAGCCGCTTTTGCGACGCGCTTGAAGGCTTCATTGGAACCTGCGGCGCTGAGCACTTCGATGTGTCCAACACGTTCGGCTTTGTTGCCGTACCCATTCAAGCAGAGGAACAGTCTCTTCGAGTCCTTTCTGGCTTTCTCCAATCGAAGCAAAAGATCAGCGGAGTCAACTGAATTGCATGACAGTTCAAGGTCACTCAACTCCGCCTCGAGCTCCCTTCTCATGGGGGTTGAGCACATGGCGAAGAGATTCAACGCATCCAGCGTAAGCTCAGGGACAAGATAGTCGACTCGTCCCTTTCCCGTTTTATGCTCGGTCGTGGTTACCCAGCAGTAAGTAACGCCATCCACTACCTCTTTTCGCCACGCACCGACTTCAATCCCGATGACCTCTTCGTTACGCATGCCACTGGTAATGGATGCAATGTACAAAACAGCATCGCGGCAACGAATCATTTTGGGGCTGCGGCGAGTGAAAGTGTCAATTCCGGTGGCTTTCAGATCTTCTTTCGTCTTATGAACGATCTGCTCGCAATAGTTGAAGATCTTCGCCTGATCATCTGGCGGAATTATATCCGTTCTACCCGTATTCTTATTGGCAGCCGAAGTACCCCTTGCTTCTCCAATTCCGCTGACTCGCCACAGGGACGAGTCCCCCCACGGAAAACACTGAAGAGGGGAAAGGGTTTCGGCAGAGAATATCCATAAAAAGTCAATTATCCGCAGCCTGGAATAAAGAGGCATTGGTCTTAACGACTCTGACTTGCAATGGTGAATATAATTACTAATGTGTATGGGCCGAACATCGGAAAATCGTTCAAGCTCTAAATCGCTAAGCCAACGAATAAATGGAATGACACTGGCACTGACGAGAGTTGTAATACCCCGTGCGACAGGTGGCTTTGACCCTGGAAGCCCTCTCTTGAACCATGCATACGCAACTGCTTTGCAGTCATCAATCATCTCAGGTGGGAGATTAAAATCCCAACTGACGTACTTGTGCCCCTCGTTTACGTTAGATTGATCAAAGAAAGGTCGAAGATCCCAGCGAGCATCGCCAAAGCGGCTTAATACAAGAGTTTCGCCACGATCATTAACAATGGCACTAATAACTATCGCATCACGCTCAGCCTTGCTGAGGCCCGAGGCAGTTACAGGTTGCGCGAATAGCACATCATAGGCCTTAAGGGCGGCCCTAGAGTTCCGATTAGCCGACAAGAGCGTCACCTCGAACTTTCCTCATAAACTCAATCTTGCATCCCCAGAACGGATGAGGGGACGCTTTCGCTTTGGCTTTAGCCGCTTCGATCAGTTCAATCTTGAATTTTCGAGACGTAAACTCGTCAATAAGCCTGATGAAATCGCCCTGGCGTTTCCGCCATGCCGCCCACTCATCCGTTAAAAAATACTCCATCTCAGCGTGCAAAAACTGCTGATAGCTGAACAGTCGATACAAGTCTCCGAGAGTCCCTACAATTGCGTAACTAGGACATGTCAAGCAATGAATGAACTCGGAACAATGGGTAACGCCATCTTTGGGTGCCAGGCTTCCATAGAGGCTATCTTTGCAACCTCCTGGGGGTGTCGGTGTGACGTTGATGCCACGCAGCTGATCGGTGAATGCTTCCCCTACGAAGGTGGCACCCTCAACCTTGATCTCGTCATTTATCTTCAAATAGTGGTTATCAGCAACGCTAGGGGAATGGCCCATCACAGCGGACACCTCCAGTAGGTCGCCGCCGCTGAGCTTCCAAAGCCTACTTTCCATAGTCTTTCGAAGACGACTGAGATTAACGATCAGCGGTTGGCCCTGATCGTCCTTCAAAGCATGCCGCGCACAGATACTCTTTGTTGATTGAAATAGCGTACTGGAAGCCAGCGCGACTACCCTATGACCATGCCCATTCTGTCCGGCGCGGTAAAGCCAAACATGCGACTTAAGCTTTTCAGGCGCAAACCCAACCAGTGGCTCAGAAATTGCCAAAGCCTTATTTACAACAGCCACCCCATCTAAAGGAATTGGGTTATATCCGTCATGCAGTTCAGTTTGTCGAATGGTTTTGCTCTGAGCACCCTTGCCGCGTCTTTTTACGGTGTTCAAGAGCCGAAGATTGGGGATGAATGGATGCGGCTGGAGTGCATCTCTAGACATTTCCAGAAGCGGCGTAGTGTTAATTCCAGATCTGGCCGCAGTAATCAGCAATAAGACCGTCATTGCTTCGGCGTCATTTCCAGAGAATAAGCCCTTATGAATGGCTACTAAATCTGACTTTAGCGCAGTGATGAGCCCCTGCATTTCCGAGAGACTGAGCGGCTTCGCGTCATTGGTCGATTTCGCGGTATGGGGGAAAGGAACGGCTGGAAGTAGATCATCTTTATCCGCCTCAACGAATCCGTATTCAATTAGGCTGATGATCAATGACTTCAGCGACGTGTAATAGTTCTTCGCAGTTGACCCGTTTGGATACTTGAGCTTAAGCCACGAAACATATCGCTCAAGATGCCGCTTGGTCAGGCTGTTCGGGGTTGACGGCGGAGAATCAATCGTTCCGCTTTTCAGGAAGGCCATGAAATATCGAAGGCCATTGCTGGAGTACCCTACAAGAGTGGCCAGGGAGAAATTCCCTCCATTGACCAGTGCTCTGATTACATGAATACTCTGAATAGCCCATGCGTCAAAGCCAAACCCAATGTACTGAGAGTGATCAATCTTAGTTACATTCCGGGGATTTTTCGGAAGATCGATTCTAAGCTCATTCTCTACGGTCTCGAATCCTTTAGTGACCGATTGCATTTCAGCTTTATAGTTTTTCTTTCGGGCCAACAGTAGTACCTCAGATGCTTGGAGTAGAGACGGCCATAAACATCATGTCTATCTCGTCTTCATGAGCAAGGACAGACTGAGCCTCTAGCTGATTAATGAGATGCAGGTACACCATCGTTGTTTGAACGTCGGAGTGTCCCATCCTGTCTCGGACATAGAGCAATGGCTCTCCTTTAAAGTCTCGGCTTTTCCTCAGGGCAAGAAGGGTATAAGTCCCATAGGTATGACGAAGCATGTGGGCCCTAACATAAAATCCGCACTTGCGCTCATACGCCTTCATCACGTCGACGATGGAGTCTTTCGTGTACTGCCGCCCCTCCCTTGTCAGCACCAAGGCCGTGGCGCGCCCGTTGCCGGCCGCTTTCCGTACTTCGCGCTCATGAAGCGTGTACGACCACATTTCCTCCATCAGCGACCAAGGCACGTCAATTGTTCGAGGGCGGCCGTACTTGAGATGCATGTCCGATGGCTCGAGAGCCACGCTGATCATTTGCCCAGGGCGGAGGCCCTTCTTCAGCCGAGGATTAAAGACGTACTTGAAAGGGAAAGTGCGCGCCTCGCAGGAGCGAAGACCAGTGCGAACCATCAGATGGAACAAGATCCGGTGACTTGGATCGGCATCGAGGGCGAGGCAAACCTTAGCCTGATCTTTGGTCAGGAATTTGGTCAATCGCTTACGCTCTCGCACCATCACTGAGGGCTTCGTACTCTCGGCGTTAGGACGAGCTACGTGACTGAGGAAGCCGGAATGCGGAGTCGCTCTGACCCTTCGCTCGCCAAAGGGCAGCGCTGCGATCAGATCACGCTGCTTGGCCCATTGGTAGAACCTCACAATTAGGTTCAGTCGCTTGTTCAGAGTGCTGGGATCTAGTTCCAACTCACCGCTCGACCAGTCTCTATACCGCGACAGGACGCTCAGGCCATCTGCCTGACTCTCCTCATTCCAGGCCAGACCATTGGCCTCGAGGAAGGCGAAGTAGTCGAACAGACGGCGTCCATAGGCCTCCCACGTCAGAGCACTGAGTGCCTCACCTGACTCGACTAGCGTGTGCCAAAGGAAAGATTGCGCCGGCTCCACTGGCCAACCGTCGGCGCCAACCAACAGAGGGAAACCTTCGAATGATCGACCCGCTACAGCAAGGTCTTTTGTTGCGAACACCAGCCTCATTTCACAGCCTTAAACACCATCCAGATGACTCCCCTTCAGAGGCTGGAATGTAATTTCTCAGGCTTCTATCAAGGTGGTGCGGACTGTAATTCATTTACTAACGGAAGCAATCCCTCAGATCATTGTTCGATAGCATCACGATGGGTGTCTTGGCCAGGTCTGGACGGAACACGCGCTCACAGCTCGCGTAGAAGCTATTGCAGTCGATCAGCGCGAAGACAGGATCAGGCTTTTGGATCATGAGCGCGCACACTGAACGTCACCACACCCCAGATGATCAGCTCATCGCCCTCGAGGATATAGCGTGGCGGATAACCAAGGTTTTCGGACATCAAGATGATATTGGGGCCACGCTTGCACAAGCGCTTGCAGACAGGTTCGCAATTCACTGCAGCAATCACGATGTGCCCGTGTTCGGCTGTTATCGAACGATCAACCACAGCCATATCACCATCGAAGATTCCTACACCTTCCATGCTGTGGCCTTCGATACGCACCAGGTAAATATGCGGTGCTCGGATATCCAGAAGTTCGTCGATGGAGATGTGTTGTTCCAGGTGATCAGCCGCCGGTGATGGAAATCCCGCTGGGACTTTGAAGGAGTAGAAAGGAAGCTGAACTCCCCCTTCTGCCAGGGGGCCGAGGATGGTGACGCTCATGTTGAATGCCTTAACCAAAACTGTATATGCATACAGTTAACGTCGAAGCGTGCTTGCGGTCAATCTCGGGAGGGAAAATTGCGACCGATGGGTTTTCTGGGAGGACGTTTGGAGGTTAGCCAGGAAGTCAGGAGAGCTGAAACCTGACCGAATTTCGATGTGCCGCCGGAGATTGCGAATTGCATTCCGTGAAGAGCGGCTCTCGGTCGTTCTCTGCCTGTCATGGCCACGAAACGAGTTGGTCGAACCCTATGCAAAAGGCTGGTCAGGTCGAATGAAAACAGGTGGGCAAGTCCGTGCAATCACCCACCATAGGCTCATCAAGGACTTAAAATTCACGCAGGAGCGTGGTAATTTCCGTGCTCTCTAGAGTCGTGAATGGACAACCAGACTATGCGTTTAATCGGGTTACTTGCGATCTCTTCAATAATTTTGGCGGGTTGTTCAACCTCTCCCATTCCCTCAGACCAAGCAGCCCCCGTTCCAGCAAGTAGGCTCACAGCATTTCAGAGTAAGCCCGCCGGCCAATACGGGACACTGATAGTTACTCGTGATAGTGGCTTCACAGGCTCAGCGTGCTACACCATCGTGTACATCGACGGAAAAAAATCGGCAGAGATAGGCTCAGGCGAAACCGCTAAATTTTACCTACCTGTTGGTGAAAGGATCATTGGCGTGAACTCCACAACCATCTGTGGTGGCGGGCTGAAAGAGCGATCTTTGGTGATGAGTGCAGGCGACACAAAAAAGTATCGGATATCTATCGACACAAGCATGAGCATGGATCTTTCTCCAACTGCATTCTGAGTCTAGACAGGCTGTAAGAACCCACCGAGACCACATCGTCCATCTCGCTGGGTATCTGTCCAGGCTAGTCCCGGGCCAGAAACCACCAAAAGAGGGCAGTCGTTACCGGTTATTGGATCAATGGGTGCTCACTCTCTCGACTCTGGCCGTAGGTAAATTTGAAACCCGCCCTAATAAGATTTCTGCAGAAGTGACACATTTTACTTATTGTTTAACTGCTCCCTTTACTTCCAGACTAGTCAATTGGCAGCAACACTTCATGTTAGCGAGGCTCAATATGACGTACTGCATAAGTTCACAGGAAGCGATAGACGCGATCCGCGCAATGGGTGCGACGCGTATCGGCGTTGATGGAATCGATGGAGCGGGTAAGTCTACGCTGGCTCGCGAGATTTCGGGAGCCCTTGGGCTACCTTGCATAAGCTTGGACTCCTTCCTTGAGAAGGATATGGGCGGGTATGTTCAGCATATTGACTACCAAAAGCTTAAGGCTACCTTGGAGAAGCTCGAAGGCTATGTAGTGGAAGGTGTTTGTCTGCACCAGGTGCTGGGACGAATTCAGCTTGCACTTGCAGCAAACATCTATATCAAACGAATGCAATTCGATTTTTGGTCAGATGAGGATGAGCTAAATATCAAAGAGCCAGTCGATGTCGTCCTGGCTAAAGCAAGAGAGGTCGCCAGCCTATTTTCGTCTAGTCCGGTAAGCAATCTCGGGTTGGCAGAAGAGGTCATTCGGTATCACGCTGAATTTCGTCCACACGAACATGCTGACGTTACCTACGCTGTGCCCGCGCATTAGTAGTTCAACACCCACTCACTTAGACGTACGTTTTTGGTAGATTTCTGCTCCTCGCAACAGGCAGAAATCGGCCAAAAGCGGCCTTTCGCAAGAGGCACAAATCGTCCAGCAGCGGACCACTGTGGCACCTTTTCTACACCATAGACAGCGGGTCGATTTGATCTAGTCTTTTGTAAGATCACACGCGAGAAAATCGCCATGCCCCTCGCCTTGAACAATCTATTGGCCTTTGCATGGGTAGGCATTTTTTGCCTGGCAGCACTCGGCCAAGAAGTAGCAGATACCAATCACCCTCCGGCAATACTTCCATTGGAATCTGAGTTGCCGCCAAAACTCATTGCCTTTGCGCCGCTTGCCGAGCCGCTCGCCCGCGGTGTTGTCATTATTCAGTATCGGACAGAACACGCCAGGATCATGCCTGTATTCGGCAAAGCCGCTGGTGACGTCTCTCCGCGTCTGGGCCACCTCCACGTGACCGTCGATGACTGGAAAGGTACATGGGCACATTCCAGCGAAGACCCGATCATCTTGGTTGGACTGACACCCGGTACTCACAAAGTTCTCCTGGAAGTGGCCGACCCGACTCACCACATCCTCACCAGCACGACCGTTAGTTTTATAGTCCCCGAGAAGAAATAATCGGACGCCCCCCAAGCGAACGATGTTCACACGGTAAAACCATGACCTTGGGTCGCCATTGCTAACGGCTGTGGTGTTTATAGTTTCGGATTTATTAAGTGCTACGGAGTGCCTTTACTCAGTCGGAAGCCGCTTTGCAGCAAAGGTGTGCTAGGAGGCGCTTGCTGCTTTTCGATACAGACAATAATCGGCGAGGAACTGTCATTCAGTTGTGAGTACGAAAGTGAAGATGATTGAAAGTTAAAAAAGCCCGACCCTGACAGCCGGGCTTTTGATTTTTACCAGCAACGATAGACTCAAGTCATCTGGATTAGAGTTTGCGTCACCGTGGTTTCCGTAGAAATGGTTTTCGCATTTGCCTGGTAGAAAGCTTGGGCCTTCACCAGCTCTACCAGTTCATCCCCAATTTCGACATTAAGCTCTTCGAGTACGCCTGACTCGACCGATCCCAAAACACCAGCGGTGGGCGCATCGTAATTTGGCGCACCAGATGCCCGGCTTTCTTTCCAACTTGTGCTGCCGATGGGTGTCAATCCCTGGTCATTCGTAAAGCTAGCCAACGCTATCTGACCAATCGGCTTGCTCCTCTCATTGCTGAATTGCGCGAACATAGTCCCCGTTTCATCAATGGTAATGCCGGTGATTTGCCCCGGTTTATAACCGTATTGTACTTTTGCGATTTGTGAATAATCAGTCCCGAACTGAGTGGTTTTGGCCATCTCAAAGGTCACTCCTGCTCCATTAGCTGCTGCGCCGTTCGGTGCCCATACACCGTCTTTAACTGTACCGGGCACCCAGGCGCCTGCTCCGGTACCTCGCAAGGTAATGGTCGTACCGTTGATATCCAGAGGGCTGTAGCGGGTGGAGCGGGAGGGGTGATATTGGTTAAACGCCCGTCGTTCGCGAAAGTCAATGTCAGCGGTGCTTGCGTGGCTTCGCTAAATACTGAACCATCGGGGTTGCGTCCATCTATCAAGGTGTAGGTTTTCCAGGTATTGGCGCCCGTTTTCACCATGTACTGATCGACTGCATGCTGGTTGCCCTGAGTGTCATGAATCGTGCTGGTGAACACGTGAGAATAACTATCCGATTTTGTTGGATCGAAAGGATGTTCGATCTGATCAATTGGGGAATCTGTGGATTTCAAATTGATCGTTGAAGAGGTGCTTGTGGTCGCTTTTGGTGCCATGTTAGAGGCATCAATTCGCAAGTCCGTCAAAACACCAGTCTGAATTCGACCGTTTGCGTCCAGTCCATAGCCCTGTAACCGTGAGGTTCTGTCAGCAGTGGTGACATACCCTTTGTCGTCGGTAGTAAAGGCTCCAGCGCGGGTGTAACTCAACGCACCCTTGTCATTCAGTACGAAGAAACCCTGACCTTGAATCCCCATGTCCAGAACGTTGCCGGATGCGCCACTCATGCTGCCCTGGCGGAAATTCTGAGAAACAGCCGCCAAGCGTACACCACTGCCAACGGCGTTACTGCCCGATCCGTACCGGGCTCCTGAGTACACGTCAGCGAAATCCGCACGAGACGCTTTGAACCCCGCAGTTCCGGCGTTGGCAATGTTATTACCGGTGACCTCTAACCGCTTATTGGCTGCACGAAGACCACTAAGCCCAATATTAAACGACATGGCTATTTCCTTAAGTTATTTTCAGCAATAGAGTTAAAACTTTATGATGCGCACAGCACTACCCCCGGCTTTTAGGGTTAATCCATTAAACGTTTAAAATCATCAGCAACGCCCGATGCTAGTATGTAATTCAAACTCGGACGCGAATTTTTAAGATGCGAAAGTTATGGAAAACTTGTTCGGACGAAGTCGGATAATGACTGCCGCAATCAACAGGCAGTTATCGGCTATAAATTCTCATTCCGCCTCTGGCACTGCCGAATGATGAGCTTCACCGACAATTTATCCACGGCGCTGCCATGAAATACGCTGATCGTTTTAACTACCCCCACGACAATCAATGTGATGCCCATCGCCTCAAGCGCCGTGGGCCATCTGTAGCAAAATAGAAGTCCCAGGCAAGTAGCAAAGACAATTTCCAGTGACAACAACTGGCTGGCCAGTGCCATGGGTAAACGTTGGGTGGCGATGGTCCAGGCCCATGCGCCACCAATCGACGCAACGGCCGCCAGGACAAATGCCGGCACGTAAAGGTGGCCGATAGCGTCTTGCCCGAAACCGAGCGTGGGGGCCTGGAATAAACCCAGGGCATCACCCGCCGGGAGGAATATGAGCGTTTGCAGGCTGCCGCCAATCATCATCATGGCGGTCCAGACCCAGGGATTTATGCCGGGCCTTTTCATCAATGCTTTTTGATTGGCCAATCCGAACCAGGCCCACAGTGCAACCGCCGCGACGCAGGCGCCGATTCCGAAGGCCAGGGTGGTGAATGACTCGCCCTCGAACCGGACGATGCTATGGCTGTTGACCAGCAACAAGCCGAGCGCGGCCAGTGCAAAGGGCGTTTTAAGTGAACGCCAGGAGATCCCGCCGTGAACATTTGCACTGATGGCCAGCACGACAGGCACAAGGCCTAGAAAGGCAGGTGCGATAACAGGTCCGGCATAGGTCGACGCGATGACGACGGCGATGAAATAGCCCACGTAGCCAATGAAGCCAAGCCCGGCGGCGACCCGCCAATCGTTGAGGGTCAGGTGACGCCAGGCTTTGATATTGGCAATCAGGATCAGCCCCCCGATCAGCCCGGCGATGATGAATCGGCATGCGGCCAAGTCAAATATCGAATACTTGCCAATGACCAGAGGGGCGACAAAATTCATCGACCATGTCAGGGAGGCCGCAACCGCTGCACTGATACCTGTGATGGATAACGTTGAGTCTTTCATCACCGACCTCCAGGAGGAATTAATCACCGGGTTCGCGCCCCGCTGGAACAGAAAGGAACAAGACGCGATCAGTCCCTGCGGAAAGATTCTCAAGGATGGAAAAACAAAAAGGAATTCGTTGCTTTTGACCAGCACCTGTTCCATAACGGAACAAAAAAAGAGGTGCAAATGGACAAGTACAGCGATATGGCGATCCTGCTTGCCGTGGTGGATGCACGCGGCTTTTCGCCTGCTGCGCGCAAGCTGAAGATGACCCATTCGGCTATCAGTAAACGGGTTCAGCGTCTGGAGGATCGGCTCGGCACACAGTTACTGTCGCGCACAACGCGAACCCTGTCTCTGACGCAAACCGGCGAACGGTATGTGCAATTGGCTCGACCGATCCTGGAGGATATCCAGGCACTGGAAGCTGCCGTTATGCATGAGTCAGAGGCGCCGCGAGGGACGTTGAAAGTGTCGGCGCCGAATGCGCTCGGCCAGCACCATGTGGTGCCGGCGCTGATCGACTTCATGCGGCTCTATCCGGCGATAAAAATTGATTTGACCCTGACCGACGCCGTTCTCGATATCAGGCACGAGCGCATTGATGTGGCAATCAGAAGCGGGGTGTTATCCGATCCGAGTCTGGTTGCTCATAAACTGAGTGCCAACGAGCGTCTGGTGTGCGCCTCCCCGGCATATCTTGAAGCACACGGTGTTCCCGCCGAACCGGGCGAACTCGCTGGTCACTCCTGCCTGAAACTCAATTTTGAAAGCCGGTTCAACGACTGGGAGTTTCGTTCATCCACCAGTAAGGCGATTCCCATCGAGGGCGCTTTTACCTGCAATAGTCTCGACGCCATTCGCACGTTATGCCTGGCCGGTACAGGCATTGCTCGCTTGCCCAGGTACATGGTGAGTGAGGATGTGCAAGCCGGTCGGCTGATACCGCTGCTGCAAGCTTTTTCAGGGCCGACCACTTCTGGAATATATGCGGTCAGGGCAGCTGGCGATTATGTTCCAGCCAGAATCCGGGTGTTCATAGCTTTCCTTTCAGAGCGTCTGCTCTTTCAAGACCTGCAATGAGTCAGAACTGTCTTCCATTTCTTCAGTCCCCAGTAGCCTTAATGACAAGGGCACGGGTATGTCGGGAATCGACCTCAGTTTTGTAGATGCTTTGAGTGCCCGCTTCTGGCCGTTTTCTACCTGTCACCACCGGCAACTATATTGGGTCGTAAGCACCCTCGCGCCGGAGGTTGCCAGGCACTGCAAAGATGCTCACGTAACTGCCGACTCAGCCCCTTCGGCTTCGGATACGCGTAAACAACGTGTTCACGGCCTCAATATCCCCAAGCAACTCATCAGGATGTGTTACGGGACGCTGCTGGCCGGCCGCATGTGAATGCGCGCTCACATTGCGGCAGCATCGGTCGTGCAGGCGTTGTACTTCACGGAATTCCTGCTCCTGCACAGCCATCACGCCGTTAAGTCGGCCTACTGAAATTCCATCGCGGAACCGGACAACGGTTTCGTTAAGTATCGTGTCCTCGATACCGATTTCGATCGTCACGCGAAGATCACTGTATGCATTACGGATCGCATACCGCTCAGTGTCTCCGGGAGGGGTATTGAAGGATGCTGCAATTTGCTGCTGGTCACGACGATGTTGCGCGATGCGCTCGCGGTGCCGGCGCATGTCATACGGCAAACCGGCATCGACGTAGCCAGGGCCTTCCGCCCGGTAGCTGATCGACCTCACTTCAGGTGCCAGACCCGCATCTTGGCAGAGTGTTAACAGTTCACCGAAGAATACAGCGTCGTGGGTGAATACAATGACTTGCCGGTGGGAGGACTCTTCGACAATTCGTTGCGCGACGGCGGTTCGATGGCTGTGGTCGAGGCTTGAGACCGGGTCGTCGAAAACGATTCCGGAAGTCGATCCCGACTGGTGAAGCTCAGCGAAGAAGTAGGCTAGAGCACACATACGCTGCTCTGCCTCGCTTAACACTTGGTGCGGGGCAAGCTGGCAGTCCAATAGCTGAATTCCTAGGCGCACTGCCCCGGCCTCACCTGCTGAGCTGACTCCAGCTTCAACGTGCCTAAGCTCCAGCCTAGTGAGCTCCTCGTTCATGCGTCCAGCCAGAGCCTCACTGATGTAAGTCCGAGCCAGTTGGCCAGCCAGCACGCTAATAGGCCGTGTGGCTGCAATGTCATTTAGGCAATTCTGGAGTCGAGCTCTGTGGGCCAGGTTATCAATCACCCGTGCTATGCCTTCGATATGCTCGGAAAGTAGCTGCCGCGCTTCCAGCTCTTTCAACCGTAGCTTTTTGGCCGCTAAGGCCTCTGCATCCATGTTTGCGCGCAGGCGGCCCGCCTCTACGCGAAGAACTTCCGCAACCTGAGTGATCGACGCCACTGGATTCGCTCCACGATACCCAGGACAATCCTGCCATACCCCAGTAACCGCCGCTCTTTTGAGCCACTGAAGTCGGGCGACCAAGTCATCCTGAAAGGTCTGAATATCGTCCGGAAGCGCTGCCACACGTGCCCTCAGGCTCTCCAGCATGTTAGGGGCAACTATGAAGTCGACACTTGCTTGACCGACTTCTCGAACGATCTGCTGCCAAGCGTTGCGTGCAGCCTGAGCAGTCTCCGCCGCCCGGTCTCGAATGTAGTGATCGAATCGTTGCAAGCGGTCCTGCGCTTCAGGACTGAGCTCTTGCTGGCAAAGTACACAGACTGCATCGTCATAGGTGACCGGGAAGGCCTGTCCTGGATATGCAGTGCTGGACGAGTACTCACGAGCAGCGTTGAATAGTAACGCCCAAGGACCTTGCCCCGTTCCCGGAAGTAGCTGTGTAGCATCTCCTGCCTGCAACATGGCGGACGCTGCACGTTCAGCTGTCTCAGCCTCAACGACGGCTCGATGTGCCTGGTGCTTGGCATCGATAGCCTCATCAGACACTACGCCGGCCACCACAGCGATGAGGCTGGCCAATTCATCGACCCGCGTTGCAGCATGTTCAAGTAGCGAGGCCCGGGCAGTTGGGTCCGCTTCGCTGATTTCCTGCGGAAGTCGTACACGCTCTGCCTGCTCATCATCGGCGAGCGTAGCCAATTCACGCGCTCGCGTCAGATCAGTGGTAGGGCCAATCGGATGCACCGCCCGTCCGGCATCGGTGTCGGACGGAATGACACTGAACGGTGTCGTGTCTGTTGCAAGGCCCGTAATCTCAGCCTGTAGCGCAGGACGCAGAGCCTGATTGAGTCCATTCGCCAACTGCTGAAGATAAGTCAGAGCAGATGGCTGAAAGTTGGCAGCTTCACGTGACTGGAGATAATGCCGAGCGCAGTCGCCATCGAAAACGGAAACGCCCCGGAGTTCTGGCTGCGGTACGTTATCGCGATGACTGCTCCAGGTCGTCTGTTCGGCGGCGCCGTCCAGCGCGAAGTCAATAGCAGCGCTTGGTATGAGTTGCTGGTAATCCGCAGCGTAAGCATTGGCGTAGACAGCACCTGGGCTCCGAGCACGGCACGCCTGCTTCAACACCCGTGCGTAACCGGACTTTCCCGTGCCGTTTCCGCCGTACACGATGGTGAGACCATGCGGCTGGAAGTTCAGAGCCTGACTGTTCGGGATCTTCCCCACGTTAGTAAGTGAATGCAGGGACTGCAATACGACGGTATGATCCCGATTCGCCTCGGCGGGGAAATGGTCCTCGGCGAATGGGACAGGCTGAAGAACCGGCAGAAAGGCGCTTCTCACCCCATGGTGTTGCTTAGCGAGATCGAGTATTTCGGCAAGATCCTGATCAGTCCAGTCACCCTGGACACACAAACGGCGCAAGGCGTCGCTGCGCCACGGCGACAGCCTTTCCGACCAAGCCAGTACTTCCTCGTATATAGCCATGCCTTACCTCTCTAAGTCCGTGAGGTTGTAAGGATAGTGCACCAGTCGCTACCTGGTGGCCGGCGAGCCCTGAGTCTGGATGACGACGCCTGCGCAACTCCGTCGCGTTGTGACAACCTGACTGTATGGGATGGTGGACCTGCTTCCGCATACAAAGAAGCAGCTGCTCTCCATGAGTAGGTGGAGCAAGCGCGAGGTACCAAGATTCCATTTGGCGAGCAAGTCGGTCGCTCTCTCAACCGGAAGTTTCCGACCCAAACCGAACTCCGCGAAGGACAGCTATTGGCCGATTTCCGCCCTTCACGAAGGGCGGCTTTGGGTCGAAAGCAGACAACGCCGAATCACGCTGCCGGCCGAATGGGCTCTAATCAGCCCATACCGTTAGGATTCATCCAGTGCAAAACCGAAATCGTGGGTGGACACTTGAGCCGCCTCGTTAAGCCGTTGGCGCAGTGCGGCAGTCAGTTGCCTCTCCACTTCCCATGAATCCGATAGGGCAGCTAACTGCGGCGCCAATTGCGGCGACAGGCTCATCAACGATTGATTGAGCGAGCGTGACGTTTCATAAGCCGCCTTCTGCACGAAGCTGATTTCCACCAGTTCGCCCTGCGCTTTGCGAAACTCCATCTCCGCCATCCGCGCCAGGTAATGTTCCCGATGCGCACGGGCCTTCTGAAAATCGGGAAGTTGTCCCTGTTCCTCATCCACGGGCGGTGGCGCAGCCGTGATAGTCGACTCGGATTGCGCTGAGACGTGGCTGTATACATCACGTTGAAGCCGTTGCTGTTGGTGGCGAGCTGCGACCGCGGCCTTGCTCGGGTCTGCGGTATCGCGGATCAACGCTTCGGTGGCTAGCACATCGACCTGCTTACCATTGGGAGACAGGACCAGTCGGCCGTTTTCCTTAAGCCAAGTGATGTAGCTCGGTGACCGGCCGATATGCGCGGCGAAGGCACTTTTGGACAGATACATGGTTGCGCTCATAAGTTCTCCTTTTCAGCGGCTTTTCAATGAATCCTTTCAAGATTTCAGTGGATTGAAATTTCAATAAGCTCACGGGCCTCCCACTAACACGATCCCGCGGGTTTCCGACCCCGTGTCCGTTGAAAGTCCTCAGGGTCCCCGGCGCCTTTTCGGTGGCCCGGGCTGCAGATCCGCCTCGTTCGACTAGTCTCTGGGGACGATTCGTCAGAGGGAGAGAAGTCATGGAAATGATTGCCGTGCGTTCCAGTGCGATGACTGCCATTGGCTACGATCCAGCAACGAGACGGATGAGGATCCGCTTTGAACAGGGTCACTCTTACGATTTCTGCTGTGTCCCATCAGCCATACACAATGGCTTGATGGCAGCGGTGTCCAAAGGCGCCTACTACAACCAGCACATACGTGATCGTTATCAGTGCTGAGGCCCGTCTTCCACTTGGAAAGACGGACATCCCTGCAAAGGTTTCAGCTAGAGAGAATCTGCGAGTTCGATGGCCCGTGTAGGGGGCGGCCCTCGGGGAGGACCCGGAAAAACTGGCGCCCCGCCCGGCCTGACAGGCTCATGCCTTCGATTCGGCCTCGCTCAGATCCAGCCGCTTGGCTACCCAGCGCTCGTACAAGCCAATGGCGACATCCGCGCCGGCCATTGCCGTCACGCAACCCAGGGCGCCGGCGGTCCAGATCGACAGGCCCGCACCAAACAGCAACATCATCGTCGACACGCCGCAGACAACGCAGGCGCCGGTGCGAAGTGTGAGCCGACGCAGTAGTGCCCAGCCTCGTGCCCCGTCCTTGTCAGCGCGCCACATCTCGCCAGATACGCCACCGACCAGGGACAGGGCAATCACCAACCAGATCGGCATCTCTGCCAGTGCCTGTTGCTCGTTTGTCATGGCCCTGCCCCTTAAACAAAAAGACCCGGCGCATTGGCCGGGTCAGGTAGTGGGTGGACTGCCGCGCGTTGCGGTCGCACCCATCGAAGATGGCCCCTTTTTACAGATCGATTCTGGTGGCAGCAAGACCGTTTTGATGCCATCCGGTGAATGTGTGGGTTACGCCTAGCGAACGTCGGTGAATATCTATCCCGGCTGTCTTTTCGCTTCTTTTGCTTTGGTGGTGTCCCATGCGTCCCACCTCTTTAAAACAAGGTGGGACGCCTGAAAGCCCCGCAGATTGGGGCTCTGTCCCACCGTCCTACTTTTATCTCTCCTTTCTCGTGTAAAGAGAGAAATTTAAAAAGCACGCGTGCGCGTAAACGCGCATACCTGTACCCGCTACGCACACACGGGCGGGAGGCAGGAAAAAGGTGGGACGGTGGGACAACCCACCAACTTCGCGGCCTGCGCCCGTCCCACCACCGCAAAAAGCGGTGGGACGGAGGCAGGCCGGTGGGACGGCGTGAGCCAGAGGAATGCCCACGATCAAGCCGCTTCCCCCAGGAGGAAGTGCTCGACCACGATGTGGGCGTCATGCAGGCGCTGGTAGTAGATATTGCGGGTGCAGCCGCTCTGCGCCAGACGCGTAGCCAGTGGCGCATCAGGCTGACAGTAATGCACCTGCACCACCGCCATCAGCTCGGGATCGAGGTGTTTCTTGACGATGCGCTCGATGTCCAGCGAGGCCTCCAGCGGCACTCGGCTCCCGCGCCTACCGCGCACGAGTTGACCACCGCTCTCCATCATCATCGCGACCATATTGCCGCCCGAGTAACCGGCGGCGGCGACGTCACCGTGCAGCTCCTGCGCCCATTGTTTGAGGGCCATATCGATTGCCTTAATCATCGAAACATGGCTCCTCGAACTCGTCCTCTTGCAGCACAGGTGCCCTGCCCCAATGCTCGGGTTTCTTGTACGCCCAAGGCCGCTGCCCGCTCTTGCTCAAGGCACCCAAGCGGAAACGTCGCCAACCCAGTCGATGCATGATCGCGCCGACGCGCATCTGCTCCGGTTTGCCCCAGTGCCCGGGATCAAGTTTGAGTGCCTGACTCATCACCTCACTGCCGGTGGCGGTCTCACCGATCTGTGATTCCTCCAGCCAGGTCAGGATCGGGCCTTCCCACTCGTCCACAACAAAGCGCTGGTCCTGGGCTTCGGCGAACAGCGGCGCTTCGTCCGGGGTCACCCACCACAGGTCACCCGCCTCGTAACTGAACACCGCCTCGGCCCAGAGCTGGTCGCGGATCTCACGCAGCAAGTCCGCGTCGACCTTGGTACAGGCCACCGGCCAATAGCGCCGGTTGCCAGTGGCGTCCTTGAGATACTCGTCCTGGTTGGTGGTGCCGACGAATACACACTGGCGTGGCACGTCCATGGTTCTTCGGCCGTAGCTCTCGCGGTAGGTGTCGGTGGAGGCGGAGAAGAACTGCTTGGCCTTGGTACTTTCGGCCTTGTTGAAACTGTCCAGCTCGCCGAGCTCGACGATCCACTTGCCACGGATCGCCTGGAAGCCGTCCTTGTCACCCAAGGCAAACGGCGTATCCATGAACCATTCACCACCGAGCACGCTCATCGCGGTCGACTTACCGGCCCCCTGTGCGCCTTCAAGAATCATCACCGAGTCGGCCTTGCAGCCAGGTTTCATCACGCGCGCCACGGCCGAGATCATCCAGCGTTTGCCGACCTTGGCGGTGTAGTCGCAGGCCGGTACACCCATCACGTCGGTGAGCCAGGCTTCGAGGCGTGGCACGCGATCCCACTCCAGTTTTTTCAGGTACTCGCGCACCGGATGAAACGCGTGGTCATGCGCGACGACACTCACCGCCTCGATCACGTGGGAGGACTTCACCCGCAAGTTGTACTGCTGCGCGAGCCACTTCATCACCCGCACGTCATCAATGTCCGCCCACTCGCCGGTGCCACCGCCATAGGGTGCTGCACGCAGCTTGACGATCTTCGAGCTGAAGGCGCTGTAGCTGATCACCCCGGCCCAGCGCTCATCATGGGCCAGGATCAGTTCGACGTTCTGCATGTGCGCGATCAGCGCGCCGCTCTCACTGCGAGCAAGCTGATCCTTCCAGCCACCGGCCGCCGGTGGACGGACCACAGCCATTACCTGACGGCGCACCGCTTCCAAGCCTTCGGCAACGTGCAGGTCGTTGAAGTCGGTCCACTTGTCATGGCGCTCGAGCGAGAAGATCGGCGCCACGACCTGGGCACCGGCGATCAGCGCGGCGTTGCTCGCCTTCTCCTCGCCGGGGTTCCAAGCCTCACCGTTGGGCTTGGTGGTCTTCCAGTCATCGTCGCGGCAAATGATCAATGGGCAGCCGGCAAAGCGCTCGCGCATGATCTTGCACACGGCCAACAAGTTGCCCGCGTCGAAGGCCACCGCCACGGCGAGCGAGGTCGCCATGTGCAGGCTGGCGCCGGTGGCGTAACCCTCACAGACCAGTACCGGCTCGCCCGGGACCGGGTGTGGACCGAGCAGGTGAAAGGTGCCCTCCTTCGCCATCCCGTAAGGCCAGTAGGACTTGTCGCGGCCGGTGTCCTCCTGTTTGTTCGGGAAGATCACTTGCAGGCCCATGACCTGGTCGCGGGCATTGTTCATCGGCACCAGTACCGCACCGGTGCGCGGCGCGTAACGGACCTTGATGCCGACGATCTGCTTGCGGTCCAGGTAGTCGCTTCGCCCAGTGGTGGGCATGCGCTCGAACAAACCCTGCGCCCTTTTCGCGGCCCGCCGCGCAGCGTTATTCGCGATTTCGGCGGCGCGGCGCTTGGCTTCTTCCTGGCGGGCGCGCATCACTTCGCGCTCTTCCGGCGACATGCGGCCGGCCTTCACTTTGATCTTCTGCGTCTCACCCGAGCGCCAGTCACCGAAGGCGCCGAAGATCAGGGTGTCGCCTTTCTCGGTGCGCTGCTCGTGAACGACATACCAGCCGTTTTTCTCCTTGCCCTTGTCCTGCGTCGTCCTGCAGCGAGTCAGCTTGCCGAACACCAATGGTTGCGCCGGTTCCAGACCATAATCGGCGAATTGCCCCAATACCTCATCGAGCATGACGAATCCCCCGCGTTTCTGAGAGGGATTGGCAGCTGATGCACTGTGAGCAGCCCGGCGAGGCCAGGCGACGTGCTTCCGGAATCGGATCGTCGCAGGCTTCGCAAAACAGCAAGGAATGGGCAGACGTTCCGGATTTGGCAGCGTTGCGCATGGCCATGGCTCGGTCGATGCGTTCCTGCACCAGATCGTTGGCGAAATCGGCGATGTCAGCCACGGTCGGCACCCCGCGTCGCCCGGTTGACGAAGGTGGCCCGATTGAACAACCCCAGCAATCCTTGAATACCCCGGAATACCTGCAGGTGAATCGCCGCCAGTTCCTGATCGGTCACTACCCCGTCGCCGATGCTCTTAGCCCAGGTCTCGGCGAGATCCGCGACCTGCCGGAAGTACTCGGCGATGCCGGTAGTCAGGGTCTCAGGCATATCGTGGGTATACGCCTCAGCCAGCTCTTGCCAGATCGTATCGCCGACCAGCGCATGCACTGCATCCAAAATGCGGCGATCCTTGGTCAGTTCGAGGATCTCGCCGAACTCCTGAATGTTGATGGCATGACTCGGATGGGTCGGCGACAACTTGTGCTGCAGCGTGGTCGGGTTGCGCCCAGTGGTGGCAGCGATAGCCGCGGCACCGCCCGGGTAGTCCCGGGCGGCGTGATACAGCGCTAAATCGAGCGGCAGGATTTCCCGCTGCGCCCGTTCCAGAGAACTGAGAGCGATTCGGCTCATGGCATTAATCCTAAAAGTTGCCAGTGCCGCGCGACAGGGAGTGGTGATACATTTGTCGCGTGGCTTGGTATGGCCCAAACGCCGGGAACCCTTGCAGGGGATAACCGGCACCGTGCCGGGGCGAACAATCCGTTGTTCACCCCTGGCGCAACAGCTGCCAGCTCTGTGGTAAGAACGGCAGCAACACCAAGGCTTCCGAGCCTTGGATACGTGATGAAAGTCGGCGGCATGTGGTGTGCTCGCCTTCTGACATCGCGATCCGAGAGCATTGTGGTGATGCTATCGGGAGAAACTGGGCGACCCTTGGGTCGCCTTTTTTCTATGCAGCTTGGGACTCTTCCATTTCAGGAGGAAAAACGTCATCAAGACTGCATAGCGCTCCTAACTTGTTGAGCGCTCTGATTATGGCTCTGCATTCCGCAAGTCCTGCGATTCGACGTCCTGCTTCGTAATTGCTTATACGTGCCTGAGTCCACCCAAGAGCTACAACGAGTTCCTTTTGCTTGATCCCAGCTTTCTCTCGATGTTCAGCGATCAGATTCATGATGCCCTCCAATAAGCCGCAGCCATCTTAATCACGAAACGCAGACATTTCAACACGCAAAGTGATGATAAATAATTTCAGAGCGTGGTAAAAAAAGCACATGAACACACTCGGCGCACGTATCAAGCAATACCGCAAAGCCAAGGGTATGAGCCAACAAGCCCTTGCTTACGCTTGCGGTTGGGAATCCCAGTCTCGGATAGGCAATTACGAGAAAGGGGCTCGCCAGCCCAACCTCCATGACTTACAAAAGATAGCGACAGCACTAGGAGTGTCTTTTCCAGATCTGGTAGCAGGAAAAAATCGTTCCGACGTCGAATCGTACTCAGACGCCATTGAAGGTCGGATTCGGTCTGAAGACCGTCTTGTAAGGGATTACGGAAGATCGAAAGACAAAGACCAACCTGTTACCAGCCTTGTTGGCTGGGCTAAGGATGGAAAGGTGCCTGTACTATCAAACGCGCAGCTCGGGGATGAGGGCTTTTTTGACACGTTAGAGCCACCACTTGGCCAAGGTGAAGGCTACCTAAACATACATAGCGATGATCCAGATGCCTATGGCATAAGAGTCATGGGCGATAGTTTGATGCCCCGCATCAAGAATGGCGAGTTTGTGCTTATAGAGCCGAACAAACGCTTCAGTAGCGGTGACGAGGTCATAGTTCGAACGTCTTCCGGCAAAGCCATGATCAAAGAGTTTATTTATCTTCGCGACGGAATGTACCGGTTGGATAGCGTCAATACCGACCATGAAACTCTTCATATAGCAGAACAAGAGGTGGAAGAAATCCATCTCGTGGGCGGAATACTGAAGTCATCACGCTTTCTTCACAGCTCCGCACTATTTTAATCACATTATGTGTTGACACAAACAAGCACACTACGTGATATTTGCCTCACTCTTTACCACAGAGCGAGGCAATACCTATGCGCACCACCGCATCCCTGCATGTCCATCCGGCATGCGTCAGCAATCGCAAATTGATCGAACAGCTGCAGCTCGCCACAGGCTGCTTGGTTGTGATCCATAACAGCAAGCCCAAGCTTGTTGCCAAGTCCTGCCAGCCCTCTCCCATCGATCCCAACGGTGGAGGGCACGCGGCATGAAAAAGTACAAGATCGATAACCGCACACTGCAGTTGCTCCACGCCCAGGTCAACCTGACCGAGACCTTCAACCACGTCTTGCGAACAGCGCCCAAGCGAGAGTGCCTGGCATTCCGTCTCAAGGCTGAACGCGGCACGACGCAGAGCACTTTTGTCATCGAGCTGGGCAGCGAACGCCACACCCTGACCCTGCAGAACGACAAGAAAATGCATCTCAAACTGGCCGACTTCATCGAAGAGGTTGCCAACGGCCCGTTCGACGCGAGCAACTCAAGTGATCTTATGCATCGCCCGCATGCAGATCGTCAATACGGCTGCTTTGAGGTGCAGGACAAGCAGCGCGTGTTCGAGCTGGTATACACCGGCGGCGTGCTGAGCCTCGACATGGGGTTCGAGCTTCCCTTGCACGTGGCGCTGCATCGTACCCACACGCGCTCGGGTGTCACCGCCATTTTGAGCATCGGCAACAAAAGTCCGCACACGCGATGCTTCACCGTGTGCGGCTCCAATGCCGAGATCTACGGCAAGGTCTGCGAGTCCATCAACCACCTTGCTGCAGTGGCAACCCCTGCTGCGCACGCGGCATGAGGAGCACCTCATGGAACGCACCCTCGCCCAAACTGCCGCTCAACTCGGTCTGACCCGACCCAAACGATCGCTCTCATGCGAGAGAAAGGTTTGCTCAAGGGAAATTTGCCGGCGGATCTCAAGCGCGACAAAGAGTACCTCCGGGTTAAGGACAGTCCCTGGTTTGACGAGAAGTACGGCCTGCAATACAGCCAGTCGACCCGGGTCAAGCAAGCCGGAATCCGCTGGTTGGCCGACCAGTTGGACATAGATCTTCCTGCCATCCCGGCAGTCCACCGTGACGTGGCCTAGGGAGTATGCCCGCCAGATCATCGCCATGCGCACACGCGAGGAGCGCAACGCCGCGCTCCTCGAAGTGCCCGAACATCTGCGCGAGCTGACCAAACGCCAATGTCTGAATGCCTGGAACCACCCAGCACGAAAACAACACAAGGGGGCTCAACAAGACCATGAATAACACAGCACAAAATCCGCTTCGCCTGCATCCGGCACCCGAATCGGCCACCATCGAACTGCTCTATCGCATCTTCGGTGACGTGCTGATCCCACTTGAAAAGGTGCGCGCGCAGTACTTTCGCAACCTCAACGAGCAGTCGTTCGTGACCGAGATCAACAGCGGCCGGATCCAGCTTCCGATCACCACGCTGGACACCAGCCGCAAGGCACTGAAGTACGCACACATCCGTCACATTGCGTCGCTGATCGACATCCGCGCCTACAAGGCCGATGAAGACATGCAGCGACAGCGGGACGGCGAATGCCACGTAGCCTCGACACCTCTGTCGGCTGTCACCACCAGTCAACGACAATCCCAGGAGCACACAACATGATGACCCCAATACAAATCGGTGCACTCATCATCCTGATATTTCTGGCCGCGCTGCTGCTTTGGGGCGGTTACATCATGGGCCGCTGCGATGGTCTGGAGACCGGCCTACGCGAACGTGAAGACCTCCAGCGAGCCGCGTACGCCAAAACCATCCTCGAACTGCAGGTCACCCTACGGTCCATCCAGGCCGATTACTCGCGCCTGGCACAAACCAACAATCGACTTGAAAAAGGTCCGCACTTCGGCCCGGCCGAGCACCAGACGCTGGTCGCCACCGGCGAGCTGTTGCGGGTCGCCGCCGAAACTGTCAGCGCCTTCCGTACCGGCGAGAAACTTGAACGTGATGCCCGGTCCCTTCGCAAGGAGGCAGCATGACCATCCAGTTTCTAAGCCATGAGCAGGTATGCGAATTAACCGGCGCCAAAACCAAAGCAGGTCAGATCACTGTTTTAAAGCGAAATGGCATCCGCCATACCATAAAAAGGAACGGATGGCCCTGCGTCGTTACTTCAGCGTTAACAGGACTACCTGCCACCGCATCGGAAGCACCGAAGTGGCAGCCACGTTTGGTGGGTTAGATGGGACGAAGACCAACGAAGCCGGGGAGCATTCCCCGCTTGCGCGAGAGAAGGCGCGGAAAAACAACCTACTACTTGTACGACACCGGAGGGAAACCACGCAAGGAAATACCCTTAGGCACTGACTATGGTCTTGCCATCTTGGAGTACGCGAAATTAGAAAAAAGCCGTGTGTCTCAAGCTCTCACGCAAGAAGTATTAACCTTTGCGTACGTTGCCGAGCTCTATATGAAGGAGGTAGTCCCTACCAAAGCCCATGCCACCCAAAAGGACAATGCGCGCGAACTGAAAAACCTTCTGTTGTTCTTCAACGATCCGCCCGCCCCGCTTGAAGCAATCGAACCAAAGCATGTCAGTCAGTACCTTCGTCATCGGGGAAAAACAGCACCAGTTCGTGCGAATCGAGAAAAAGCGTTGCTCAGCTCAATTTGGAACTTTGCTCGTGAGAATGGTTACACATCTCTGGCAAATCCTTGCGCCGGGGTAAAGGGCAATAAGGAAACTGGTCGCGACGTATACGTCGAAGACGACGTACTTGCCAAAGCATATCAGCATGCCGATCAACCATTGAGAGATGCCCTGGACCTGTTCTATCTGACAGGTCAAAGGGTGGCCGACACATTGAAGATGGATGAGCGAGACATAAAAGACGGGAAGCTTTCCGTACAACAAGGAAAGACTGGTGCCAAACGAAGGATCGAGATTATTGGAGAGCTCAAAATCGTTATAGACCGAATCATGGCTCGAAAGGCTGGACACAAAATCAGATCAACACGCCTGGTGGTAATCGATTCTGGACAGCCGATGACGACGAGCATGCTCAGGAAAAGATTTGATGACGCCAGAGAGGCAGCCGGTATCCCGAAAGCAGAATTTCAGATGCGGGACTTACGAGCAAAAGCGGCAACGGACAAAGAGGAGTCAACAGGAAGCATCCGCGAAGCTCGGGACCAGTTGGGACATACAACCGTTGGGATGACAGAGCAGTACATCCGAATGCGAAAGGGCTTGAAGGTAACCCCTACGAAGTGACTGACGGTCCAGAATTGCGGAAAAGATTTTTTGATTGCGGAAAAAAGAACAAAGGGCTTGCATGAGGTATGTCATGCAAGCCCTTGATATTCATGGTGCCCGAAGCCGGAATCGAACCGGCACGCCCTTACGAGCGGGGGATTTTAAGTCCCATGCGTCTACCAGTTTCGCCATTCGGGCGGTAGCGCGGTGAATCAGAGGGGGGAAATATATACATCCCGTCCCGGTGAAGCAAGGTCACAGGTGCGATTTTCAAGACTAAATCTTGCACAAAGCCAAAATAAAAAACTTCGTAAATCATGGACCTACGAAGCTTTTTTCATATTTCCCGCCAGGATTGGGTGATTTCAGCAATCTTCCATTCCCCCCAAACACAATAAAAAACCCCAATAGATCAGTGACCTGTGGGGAGTTCTTATTGTGCCTACCCAAGGTGTGGGCCACCTGACAGGGGCCGTGCATTCCACCTGCAAGTGAAAGGTCTCCGCGCAATTGATCGCCGATGGACCTGCATTCACCTGGATACCCCCTCAAGTCGAGGGGGATTGCTTGTACCCGTGCACCAGCAGAATCAACTCGAGCCTATCGCTCAACCGAAGGGTCCCGAGGACGCCAGTCGATGTACAGGGACGTTCTGCCAGCCACTGCGCTGGCACTCATGCCATTGGAGCAAGCACGTCATGAAACAATTGACCCCGCTGGATGCCCAGTTTTTCTATTCCGACGCCCCCCATCAACCCATGGTCATCGGCAGCCTGTGGATTTGCGACCAGCGCAGCGCACCCAATGGACTGGTTCGGCACAAGGACATCATTCGCTACTTCAGTAGCCGGCTGAGCAGCACTTCTCTGTTCCGCCGACGTCTGCAGCACGCCCCCTTCCGACTGGATGATCCTTACTGGGTGGAAGACAAGAGTTTCGACCTGGAGTACCACATTCGCCACGTCGGCCTGCCGCAACCGGGCGATTGGCGTCAGCTGTGCATCTTCACCGCGCGTGCAATGTCGCGCACCCTGGACATGGAACGCGCCCCCTGGGAGCTGACCATTATCGAGGGGCTGAACAATATTGAAGGCGTGCCGCCAGGCAGCTTCGCCCTGCTCCTGCGCTTTCATCACTCCTACATTGATGGCAAGGCCGGTATCGAGATCAATAACCTGTTGATGAGCGACCAGCCGGAATTCGACGAAAACACCTACCGTCAACCCTTCGGCGAACGCCTGCCCAGTCGCGCGCAAATGTGGGCCAGGACCGTTCCGCGCCTGGTCACCCAACCCTTGCGCAGCCTGCGTGCCAGTGTCGGCATGAGTAAAGCGAGCCTGCAGTTGCTCAACAGGATGCGCGGTGAAGATAGACCCACGCAGAAACGCATACCCACGACGCTGTTCAATACTCAGGTGTCCCCGCACCGAACGTTTGGCGGGCTGTCGTGGAAGATCAGCGAACTCAAACAGGTACGCCGTTGCGTCGAGGGCGCCACGCTGAATGACGTCATCATAGCCATCATCGGTGGCGGACTGCGTCACTACCTGCAGCGTCGCGAGGCCTTACCGGACACCGAATCACTGGTTGCGCTGTGCCCGGTGGCAATCCCACCCGATCAGGCCCAGCGCCAGACCGGCAACCTGCTCTCCGGCATGCTGATCGGTGTCGGCACTGATATCGAGGACCCGGTCGAGCGACTGCAGGCGATTCTCGAACGCACGCGATCAGGCACCGGGCTGGCCCGGGAGGTGGTGCATGAACTGATCGTTTCCGTGGGTGACCTGGTGCCCGCGCCGATGCGCATGCTCGGCGGCTGGATGGGCACTCAACTGCGCTACGTCGGCAAGTACCACCTGGCAAACACGCTGATTACTAACGTTCCCGGTCCCACTGGCGGGACGGAACGCAAATACGTTGCCGGCGCTGAACTGTTGGCGCTTTACCCGATCCCCCCGGTGTTCGATGGCATGGCGCTGTGCCATGGCATTACCAGCCTCTATGGCGAGCTCATTCTCGGCGTGGTCAGCGATCGCCACGTATTGCCCGACATGGACATCTACATCGACTGCCTCCAGCAATCCACCGAGCAATACCTGGCCCTGGGACGTCAGCCAGACCAATCGCCTGCCCCCAAAGCTCGTCCGCTGCCACTCCGCAAACGGGCGACCGCCGCGACATCCAACCCCGAGGAACCTTCCGCATGACCAGCGCCACGCACGGCTCGCCCACTCGTCCAGGCGCAATGGAGAGAATCAATATGCTCAGGCCCAAGACGCCCACCACTCAATTGTTGGAAAAAATGGAACACGCACACAGCTACGAGGAATGGGCCAAACACGCCGGCGCACTGGATCAGCAGAACGGCATGGATGACTGGCGCAGAAATGAAGTCTGCAATGACTACGACTACCGCACGGTGCGCCAACGGATGGAACGCCTGCGCGGCATGCGCACCGCTGGCTCCTGGGCCAATCTGATGTTCACCCTTAACGAGGGCATCCATGGCAATCTGGCCGGAATGGGCAAGGCAACGCTGTACAGCCGCGCTCACATGGGTACCAAACACCTGATCCACGAGTACATCGAAGAAGTCTGCCTATCGCTGGAAGCCATCGATGCCCTGGACGATGAGGTGATTTCGCTGGAGGAGCGTCAGGATTTTTTCGTTCGCGCCAGCCATTGCTTCGGTCGTTCGGCGCTGATGCTCAGCGGCGGCGCAATGCTCGGCTACTTCCATGTGGGGGTGCTCAAGGCCCTCCTTGAACAGGACCTGCTGCCGAGGATCATTTCCGGCTCCAGTGCGGGGTCGCTGGTGGCGGCCATCGTCTGCACTCACAGCCCCGATGAATTGCTCGATCACCTGCAGCCCGAACGGCTGACCATGACGCTCGACAACGCCGCAGTAAAGCGACGCTCGCGCCTGCCTTCGGTTTTGCAAGCCGAGGAAATCGCCAGCTACGTTGAACGCCTGATTCCGGACCTGACCTTTGCCGAGGCCTACACCGTCAGCGGTCGTCACCTGAACATTACGGTGACCGGGCTGGAGCCACAGCAGGCTCCGCGCCTGTTGAATGCCATTACCGCGCCCAATGTCCTGATCCGCTCCGCCATCCAGGCCTCGGGCGCCGTGATGGGGATCTTCCCGCCGGTCACCCTGCAAGCAAAAAACGCAGTCGGTGAACAAGTGCCCTACTTGCCAGAACAACGCTGGATCGACGGATCCTTCATCGATGACCTTCCCGCCAAGCGCCTGGGGCGCTTGTACGGCGTCAACCACTTCATCTCCAGCATGGCCAACCCGGCGGCATTGCTGTTCACACCCAATCCCAATGCTCATCCCGGCCTGCTGAAAACCGCGGTGGAGCAACAGATTCGCCTGGGCAAAGGTATCGCCACCCGCCTGTTGCGCCTGAGCAGGAATCATCTGCGCATTCGCAACCCCACCCTGGCTCGCTGGCAGCATCTTGGTTACAACATGCTGGTGCAGGACTATACCGCCGATATCAACATCTTCGTCAGTAAGCGCTGGCATAGCCCGCTCAAACTGCTGTCACCGTTGCCGCTGCCGCAGATGCGACAACTGGTGCATGAGGGAGAACAGGCGACTTGGGAGCGGATGGAGATGGTGCGCAGCTGTACGGCGATCAGCCGAACTCTCGATAAAATCCTGACCCGTCGCGGGTGGCATGGCTGAAATCCGCTATCCCACCACGACTTGAATCTTTAGGTGACCGCTGCGGGCTGATTACAATTTCATTGCCAACGACATCGCCTTAAGCACCTGGTCGGGGCTCAACCCGGCCTGTTTTATGGCTTTACCGAGTGCAGCGTTTGCAGTGATCAATCCCGCATTGAGTCCCGATATCGCTGCTTGCAGCGAAGCCACTTTGGCTTTCACCTCCTCGGGGCGCAAGCGGTGATCGGCCATGACCGCCTGCATTTTGGCCATCTTCTCAGCGATCTGCTGCTGCAGTTTGCGGATCATTTTCAGAATCTGCTGGATGTCCTTCGGCAAACCACTTTCTTCGATATCACGATCTTTACCGCTGGAACCGGTCGCTTTCTGGATGCCAGCGCCTGACAGAGACACTTTGATACCTTCTGGCGCCGCAGGGAGTATCAACCCGGACGGCGTGGCATTGGCCTCGCCCCCTGCCGCTTTGGTGGGTTTCAACGTCGAAGCCAACCCACCGTTACCTGAGGTGAGTGTGTCTATGGTGGACATTCAGGGCACTCCTTGCTTTTGATCAGATGCCGGGTTATCGGCAATCAGAGCGAGACGTGAACGGGTATGGACAAAATCAGTTTGTCCCTGGAAAGCCTTGCTCCTGTTTCCAGGGCGACCGATCACTTTTCCGCAAGCAATAAAAAACCCCGTAGACGTTAATCTACGGGGTTGTTTATTAGTGGAGGCCGAGGTCGGAATCGAACCGGCGTAGGCGGATTTGCAATCCGCTAACAAAATTAAGTAGATCAGCACGTTAGCACAGGTCACGTTCCGCAAGCCTCTGATTTTGAAAGGCCTAAAACCCGCGATTTTCAAGAGCCTTTTTTTTGGATGCGGAACGCTTTTTAGGCACCACCAAGAGCTCTCTCGATCCTCCCGCCAAGAAATTCAGGTGCTTTAGACAGCGCTTGGAATGATGATTAGTTTTTGCCATTCTACGTGATGGCCTTTAGCCGCAACCCCTACGACAAGGACTGCAATGACCTACATCACTCGCATCTGCCATAACAACTCCAATTGGCAGTACCCAACAGGGAGTGCAACCGAGTCCCCCGATACCTTTTACTCCCAACACAGCTATGGCCATGAAGAGTGGTTGTTTCGATTCGAATGGCAAATAGGCGGATGGCAGTATGGTTTTCTTCAGGGCGTGAACAGAGGCTGGGAATCACGAATTGCACGCGGGGAACGGGTTGGGGATGTCGTGCTTTACACCATTGCGCCTGAAGGTCGGCGCTTCGTGGCCCGTATCCGTCATGTTGAGTTCTTGGATGCTGCTCAGGGCACTGCTGCTCTGGATCACTACAAGCGGCTTGGTTGGTATGACCGCATGCTCGAGGAAATAGACAACGTTGACGGGGATAGAAGTGGCCTGGGGAACGGCGAATGGGCCCCTTACGTACTGAACGTACGCTTTCGTCCGGAAGATGTTGAATGGTACCCACCAGCCACCTACGCGACGGCAGCGGACCCCGTGCAGCACTACAACCGCTACCAGCTCATTGACCTTACCGACAAGGAATGGTTGCCCAAAACGATCAACGCCCGCCCTGGCAGAAAAGGGCACGACCTTCCGCCAATTCAAGACAGCTACTTCAGGAGTGGTGGATCAGGACAGGAGTGTTCGCCAGAGCATGGGATGATACAAGCAGCCCTGCATGAGGAGCTAAAGATTGAATTTCCGGGCGCGAAGATCGTCTTCGAAGAGAATTTTGTAGATGTCACCGTAACAACTGATCTAGAGAAAATACTCTTCGAGATAAAGTCAGACTTTTCTACCCGTAGAGTCTTGAGATTGGCGATTGGTCAGCTGCTCGAGTATGCGTACTACTGGGATGATCCATCGGAAAAAGCCGTTAGGCTAGTAGCCGTGGGACGGACTGCGCTGAGCGCTGAAGATGAGCGATATCTCAAATACCTCACGGAAAAATTCAATATTCCACTTGAGTATCGTCAGGTCATGCTTCCGTCTGAGGTATAGGAGTAACGGTAAATTGATGCTGATTTTGTAATTTCTACTACTGTCCAATGATGGATTGGAAATAGTTATCCACCGCAGGCCCGGCCGGCTTGACCCGCGCTGCTTTATCTCATTGTCGATGTAGCAATTTTTAAGCAAGCGTTCACACAGGCCTGTCACGAGCACTGACCATTCGCCTGCGTCGGGCTTGAGCAGCAGGCTTTGTGATCATGGCCAACAGAGAACGGCCAACGGTTAACTTTCAGAACCTTGCTACGAAATCACTGAAAAATAAGCTTCAATAGCAAATAATCGAATGCTGGGGGCGCAATGAATGGCAGTTACTAAAGGGCAAGGAAATCCAGATTGGACGCGTGAGGAGGTGATACTTGCACTTGATCTTTACCATGCCTTCGACGGAAAAATTCCAGGGTCTACTGACGAGAGAATTTGTGAGCTTTCTAGAACACTAAGAGCATTCCCCCATCACAGCGATGCGGCCCGCGAAGAGTCTTTTAGAAATCCAGCTGGCGTGGCTTTCAAACTGCAAAATCTCCGAAGCGTTTCAACCGGTAGAGGTCTTTCGAATACTGCAAAGATTGACCGTGAAATATGGAAAGAGCTTGGCACCGATCCAATACGCACTCATGAATTGGCCAAAATTATTCGCTACAGCACGGAAGCTGTCGTTGATCTAGTGTCGGATGACGTTGAAGAAGAATTCGCCGAAGGCAAGTCAGCGACTAGGGTTCATGTTGAGCGAGAACGAAGCTCCAAGGTACGAAAGGAAGTAATTGCTAAGCGTCTCAGGTTAGGTAGCCTGGAATGCGACCTTTGTGGTGAAGCTGGACACAATGTTGAGCCAAACCTCAGGAATTCTATGTTTGAGTGCCACCACGTTCTTCCGCTCAGCATGATCGGCGAAACAAAAACCAAGGTAAAGGACATGGCATTACTGTGTGCAAGCTGTCATCGCTTGCTTCATCGTGCAATCGCAATGAAAAAACAATGGCTTTCGATTGGGGAAGCCAAGAAGCAGCTCTTCATCTAACTTTCCGCAATGGGTCCAGGCTGCGTGAAAACGCATACACCGTTTTTCAGCCTGCGCTGGCCTGTAAAATCTGACAGCCATTAATTAATTGGTCAGCCAGACCTGCACACTGCGGAGGAGCGCGACTTCCGTTGCGGCTTTGACTGTCCAACCTGCTCCAGAACGCTTTCACACAGCCTAAGTCGGTTGCTGCCCATCAAGACAGGCATCAAGCGGACCAGAGCTTGTGAAACAGGTCATGCATAGCTCGCAATTGCAAGCTGCGCTTGATTTTTCAATGGCGGCTGAACGCAACCCCAGAACCATGCAGCCGTCCGCCCTTTGCACCAGCACCGAATTTGATCGCCTGATAGAATGCCGCATGGACCGCATTTCCATAGAAGAGCGGAGCAGACAAATGTCGCTCGTCCGCTCCAAGGACACCAAACCAGAGCTATTCGTACGGAAACTGTTGTTTTCCATGAAGTTTCGTTATCGGCTTCATGCTAAGGACCTTCCCGGCAAACCTGACTTGGTGTTCCGTTCGCAGAAAAAAGCGATTTTCGTCCATGGCTGCTTTTGGCATCGACACGCCGGCTGCAGCAAAGCGACGACGCCATCGAGCAGAACCGAATACTGGTTGCCGAAGTTTGCTAGGACCCTGGAGCGCGACCAGGAGAACTTGGAGAAGCTTCATACGATGGGTTGGCAAGCCCTCGTCGTGTGGGAGTGCGAGCTGAAAAATATGGACGCTCTTGCCGCTAGGCTAAGGGCGTTTCTGAATGATTGAAAAGGCCCGAAGCCTTCTTGGGATGAGACTGCATTAAATGAAATACACGCTTGCCGAGTTCTTTTGTGGTTGCGGGGGCACCTCTCGCGGCTTTACCCGCTCGGGTCGATTCAATGTTGTGCTGGGCAACGACGTGAAGGCCGAGGCGCTCAGAACCTTCGCCTACAATCACCGAAATGACGATGTTCCTCCCGTCACCATTCGCGAAGACATTCGCACGCTGGAGATTTCGCAGATCCATGACGCCATGAAGGAGCGCGGAGTTCAGCCAGGTGATTTGGACTGCATGATTGGCGGCCCGCCTTGCCAAGGCTTCTCCCAAATGCGGCGAGTCGAGCATCGAGAAAAAGGAAAAATCGTTAAATTCAGCGGGTACAGCAAACTAGCCCATGACCCGCGCAATGACCTCGTCTTGCGTTACCTGGAAGTTGCCGAAGCGCTGCGCCCAAAGTTTCTGGTCATTGAAAACGTTCCGCAAATGCTGAACCACGGCTTTGAAGGCAGACTTGGTAAGCTCTCCGAAATTGTCATTGAAATGCTGGAAAAAGACCTTGGCTACAAGGTGGAAGTCGCCGTACTGAATGCTGCCGACTATGGCGTTCCCCAGTTGCGCGAGCGCGCCATTTTTATCGCCAGCTCAATTGGCGCCGCATCTCTCCCCCCCGCGACACACGCCGACCCTTCCAAACCGCATTTACTGGCACACGGCCGATTGCCATGGGTAACTGTGGGCGATGCTATCCGCGATCTGCCTTCTCCCTCTGACAAAACAGATGAGATCGGTGGCATGGGGCTGGATCTGTACACTGGCCCTCCGAGCGCATATGCCGCGGCCATGCGTACTTCGTCTTCCTTTCCCTACAACCACGTCACCCGCTCCTACAAGCAGGCGATACTGGATATCATCAGGGAAATGCGCCCTGGCCAGACTTGGGACGCCGAGAGCAAACGCATGCGCGCCGACTATGAAGTCGCCATTGCGAAACTCGCGAGTGAACATGGGATTTCCAGCGACGTTGCTCGTGACCTGCTAGAAAAGTCCGGCCAGCTTAACCCCGTCTTCTACAAGGATTACTACTGGAGCGCCTACACTCGCTTAGCGTGGGATGCTCCGGCTCTGACCATTACGGCCAACGCAAACTTCCTTGGCTCCGGCCGCTTTTCTCATCCGGAAGCGCTTCGCGGCATAACCATGCGCGAAGCTGCCAGACTTCAATCCTTCGATGACGACTTCCGCTTCATCACTTCCGACAACGAGCACCTAGACAGCGCTCGCATGGGAGTTGGGATGGACATGATCGGCGAGGCTGTCCCGCCCGGGCTAGCGCAAGCCATCGCAAAACACCTGGCAACTCAACTCGACGCGCACCGAGCGGGACTTCGACAGCAAGCACAAGAAAAAGTCGTCAACGCCTAAAAACAAAAGGGTCCTCAATGCCTCTTACCAATGACCAAGTTACAGAGCTGGCGCGCGAAGCCGTAAAAAAAATGTTCGCCGAACAAGGTCCCGACTTCAAGTTTCCCGCTGATGTGATTTGGCAAAATACGCCACCAGGCATTCAAATCCCAAGCACTGCTCGCCCACATCAGCCGAAGCGACTGATGAAGGAGGGGCTGCTGGAAAAAACCGGCGCTATGGCTAAAGCCCTGTCTGAAGCGCGAAACGGGAGCTCGACAGCGGAGTATCGCTTCGGTCCCAGCCTTGTAAGCCGTACGACCCCAGCCACGCCGCTTCCGCTGGCCAATTCGACTCGGGCCAGCGATTTGCTGATTCGTCTCCAATCGAAGATCGAGTCGGAAGGCTTTACATTTTCGGTTGCGGATTTCGCCAACTTTTACCTGGCGATGATGGTGAGTCCATTGGTGATCCTGTCCGGCATCTCCGGCACAGGCAAAAGCCTGCTGCCACGAAAATTCGCCAAACACGCGGGATCCGAGTTCAAACTAGTCCCGGTTCAGCCGCAATGGTCCGACAACAGCGATTTATTCGGTTATGTGCCAACGCTTTCTCCCTCCGAGTTCATTGAGGGAGCCCTCATCGCCAGCTTGGTAAAAGCCAAAGAAAATCCCTCAACCCTTACCATTACGCTGCTTGACGAGATGAACCTTGCGCCGGTTGAGCATTACTTCAGCGACTTCCTCAGCATTGCGGAGACTCGACGTCGGGACGGCGGGTCAATCGTCACAGACCCATTACCGATAGAACTGCCAAAGATCCCGACAGAGCCGTTAAACAAATACAGCCACCTGGAAAATCTCGGCTTACCCCATAACTTACGCGTTATTGGGACCGCCAACATGGATGAGACGACCCACTCATTCAGCCCCAAGGTGCTTGACCGCGCGTTCACCATTGAATTCGACGATCCTGACTTAACTTCCTTCGCAAACTTCACTGCGACTGCCGAAGAGGATTTTTCGAAGCTTGCGGATCTGATCGTTGACGCCAAAAACCCCATCTCCATTCAGGAAGCCTATCAGGACAGTCAAGCACTGTTTGACGAGGTGGCCGGTCTACTCCAGGAAATTCAGAACATTCTCTCTCCGACCGGGATTAGATTCGGCTATCGCACTCGCGACGCCGTGCTGCTGTACTTGCATTTTTGGAAGCAGCTCGGCTTGGAGGACATTGTGAGCGCCAATGCCGCGCTGGACTTCTGCCTGCTTCAGAAAGTCCTGCCAAAAATTTCTGGCAGTGGCGACCAGCTGGCAAATGCGCTGTCGACGCTTACAGAATGGCTCAAGCTCGAGCGGACGGAGGATGGCGACGGCGAGCCTTGCACTTTCCTTGGGCCATTCACTCGGAGCCAAGAAAAAGTCGAGCGCATGGCCAGCCTCCTTGATGTTGACGGTGCGACTCATTACTGGGGAACTTGATGCCGCTACTTCTAGAAGCAGAAGGCTTGGGCTGGAAACTGGAAATAGTTGGCAAGCTTCCAGACCTTCCGCCCTTCATCGCGGTGATGCCGCAATTTTCCGTTGCAGTAACTGGTGCGCTCTGTCGTTTGCTTACGCTGGAGCGCGCGTCCCAGCAACTGGTGTCCACAGCCTCAGGTCAATTAATTGAGCCGCTGTTCTTCGAGCAAATCGCCTACGACATCCATCTTGAAAAGTCATCGGATGTAAGTGTTGCGCTACCTCCAGGCGCAGAGGCTCGTCGAGTTCGACCGAACGCTGAACATCACGTCATCAATTTCCGAAACAACGTCGGTTTTGCCGACATCCGCATAGAGGCGCCAGACGGTGCTGTCACCCTGCGCCTAGAAGTGTTTTCTCGGAAGATTGACTACCGAACCGACTACCTCTTGATGCGTGAGGACGTCTCCAAGACTCTTCGCAATTTAGCAATGACGGCCAACGCCAAGAGCTACAGCCTCGCGGCCCCAGATCGAAGCCACCGACCTACGCTTGTGGAGTGGTTTGCCTTGCTTAAGGGTCACTTTGAAGAGTTCATCAAGTTGACTAATGCGGTGGCTAGAAAGCCGCATAGCGGCCTGACCCGCAAATCAGTCAAGAAAAAAACGGAACAAGCGCGCAAGCTCTCCCGTCAGGCGATCTCACGGGCATTGCGCCGGGAGAACGGGGGGGCCGAAATTCCACGTCTGAATGTCGCACTTCCGCGGAAGATTGATGAAGAGGTGACGGCCACCACCTTCGATACGCCGGAAAATCGCTACTATAAAGGGCTGTTGAAAGCGACTTATCGAAATGTGCGCGCCCTGTCTCGCGTTCGTCAAACTGGGGACGAGGATGCCGAAAAAGATTCGGAGATGCGCTTCTTTGATTCTATTCGCGTCGAACTAAAAACGATGGAGCGCCGTTTGGAGGCCGCATTGAAGGCACCATTCCTTGCGGCCGTCGGCGAG
Organism: Pseudomonas sp. C2B4; assembly: GCF_013359695.1. Lineage (GTDB taxonomy): Bacteria > Pseudomonadota > Gammaproteobacteria > Pseudomonadales > Pseudomonadaceae > Aquipseudomonas. The sequence goes on along the minus strand of NZ_JABFMU010000008.1, from coordinate 93,704 downwards.
GCGACGCTGTTACAACCCAGCTCAATGGTCTTCCACAAACACCCGGTGTATTCGCGCATTGACAAAATAGCCAGACTATTAAATAGCGGGCTTTCATTTACCGGCAATATAGTTCCAATCGGAGTAAAAGACACGGCACTGCTTTACGAGTACTGGTGCTTTTTGAAAATTGTCGAACTGCTGTGTGAGCGATTTGATTTAGAGGAACAAACTGTCGTCAAAGTAAATCGTTTCAGAACTACAATCACGCTGGCCAAGGGCGTCACCGCTGCAATGCGATTCTTACATCGCCCGACAAATCAAAAAATTCATGTTATCTACAATCGAATGTTTGGCAGACTGCCGACGATCGCGCAAAAACCCGACAATGTAATTCAAATCGCGAGCGATAAACGCTTTTATATATTTGACGCAAAATACCGCATTCAATTCGACAGAGAATACGTCAACCAGTACGGCGGTCCAGGCCCTACTGTAGAAGACATTAACACCATGCACCGATATCGGGATGCCATTGCCATCCCGCATCCGGTGCGCCCCAACGACTACATAACAGGCATCGTACAAGGCGCTGTCGTGCTGTTTCCACTACCAGATGAAGCGGCCTATCAATCGCACAAGTTTTATAAAAGCATTCCTCAAGTAGAAATTGGCGGACTTCCATTTTTACCACAATCGACCGCCCTGATGAAATCTAAGCTTAATGAAATTATTGACTCTGAGCTTCTACAAAACGTTCAATAACCTTTCACCAGCCATGCAGTAGAAAGCAACAAATTGCCGGACGTACCGCCACACCAATTTATCAAAGATAATTATCAACCAAACAATTAACTCAGACGATTACTTTGCTCAACAAGCCCGAAATGAGGACGATTTTATCTACCCTCTAAAAACCAAATATTGGAAAAACGGCCCCTTTCATGGCCCCCTTTCGAGCCCCAATGCTATGTTACAATCGCCGCGAGCAACGCCGGCCATGCAACTGTTAAAAAATCTTTTATAACTGGATAAGCCCACGGAAAATTCTCTCGAATAACTTTGAGATTTTCACCCCATTTATGAGTATCTTCCGGTTTCACAAGGGCTTCTTTCATTAACTGCTGAAGACACGCTTGAACCATCGCCAAATCATCGGCGTTACACTTTTGATTATTTGCAATTACCAGAAGCTCCTGGCATACGCGAGAGTATTCACTTTCAACAAGAGACTCCTTGGATATCGAAGCATTCCCAGAAGTTTGTACGGAGTCCCCTTGACTTATCGTACCAATAGCAGATGTGCCAGATGACACATTGATCGTGATTGATTTACTCATGACATCTCACCTCAACTTTGATTAATTCGCCGTCCCCGAAATAGTATTTTTCGAACCCTGAACTAGAGACCCGAAGGATGTTTTTCCGCCACTCACATTGATATTGAGCACATTTCCTTTTTGTTGCTTTAGGTCGGATGTATCGATTCCAAACGATTCAAGGACCTCCACGAGCGCTTCAAAGGCCAAAAAATTAATTTCTCGTGTACGATTGAGTATATCAATCTCATTAAAAAAACTGTTATCTATTGAAGTCAATCCATTAGATGGGTTCCATAGACGCCTTAAGTATGGAAAAAAGCGCACAGAAATGGTAAATGGCGAGAAGGCGCAGCGCCAAAAAACTTTGTTCGGATCTATAGGACCCCGAATCAAAACCCACCACCGCACTGCTTGTATATCGCCATTTCTGGTCAAACTACACACTAAAGAAAATTTCGTCCGCCGAGCTGACTCTGGTGCTGCTGAAATCAAAAAACCTCTACATTCAGGTAGCTTTAATTCATCATCAATATCTTGAAATACAATATCCCTGAGCCTAGAACAGCCAAGCTTTTCTGACAAAGAATCGTTCAAAACCACTTGAAACATCTCAAGTACATTTTCACCAGATAAAAACACATGATGGAAGCTCCCAATTGGCGCACCAATACTTTCCAACGCTCCGCCACGAAAAAAACCACCAGCTGATTTACGCCCCTTTTTAACGACCTTACAATAACAACCATCATTACAAACATACAAGACGCCATATAAGCTATAAAAATATATACCTCCCTCATTTGATACTCTTGCGTATAGTTAAACCCGGCCAAAAGAATAATCCCATAAAAAATCATAAAATATAAAACATTGTTATACTTAAACTTCATATCACCTCCGAACACCTCGCCCGACAAACTCGTTAAAAACCTGGCTTCTGGCAGACTTTTTGCCTCCCACACCACGCTTAATCCACACAAACAAAGCTAGAAACTACTGAACTTATAAACTTTTGCTCACAAAGCGTGGAGTGACTATTACGCCACAGTTAATGCTAGACGTTGTTTGTATTTTTTCCATGACTATGCTGAACGAAAGCTAACGTACCACCTAACATCGCGATATTATGCACTAATCAAAAGTCTTGGCTGGATTTGCAGGGACGATCTGCAGAGACAGCACCCGAGGTGGATGTTGATGCAACCTCTCTGATCGCTCTTTTTACTTCGATATTGAAATTTCTTTTATGTAGGTCTGACAGGCTGCCAGGGCGATCAGTCCTTTGTCACCGGCAGCGGTGATACCGATAATTCGTTGAGCATGCGCTGGATCAAGTTGGGCACGCGTTCCTCCATGAACCACGCCGCCGGCGCCGGGATCGGCTGACATTGAACAGTTACCGGCTGAACCTTCGACGAAGAGGACTGACAACCGCAGATCAGCAGTGGCAAGACGATCACGCAGGCGCGCTTGATTGGTTTGAGCATCGCTCAGCTCCTTGTAGTGGGTTTGGTCGCTGATCGACAGGCGCTGCTCCAAGGCCAGGCGGGCTGCCTGATCGCTGCGCACCTGAGCGGCGGCCGCGTTGCTGATGACGTTCAGATCGGCCTGGTACAAGCCGGCCTGTTCGGCCAGTTGCTGGCCATAGCGCCAATCCTGTACCCGCCAGGCGCTGCCGGCGGACACCAGCACCAACACCAGTAAGCCCGCCAGTTTCCACGCCGGGCGAATCACACCAGCACCTTCAACGCCTGTGCATACAACGCCTTGCGCTCAGCCGCGCCATTCTGCCCGCCGTTAATTCGACGGGTGATCTTGTCGAAGTCACCGGCGTCGGCCAGGGTGTTCAGCCCCCTGCTCGCCCAAAACCACGCTGCCGACAAGCAAGCGTATTGCGGCTGCTCGAGCAACTCCGGCTGGCTCACCAGGTCAATGCCTAGCGCTTCGCCGCACGCGGCGTAGTTGGCCCAGCCGGTAATCTGAATCAGGCCACGTCCGCGGTACTTGAAGGCGTCGCCGGGCGCAGTATTGCCAAGATCCGCCCGGCCTTCGTACTTGGCTTGGGTCGGGGTCGGTCCCCAGATCTCGCGCACGTAGCGCAGCTGGCCAGACTCATGGCCGACCTGCGCAATGAACGCAGCTACGCGCATTCTGCTGACGATCTGGTAGCGCTGCAGGGCAGTGTTAAGCACAGGAACAAAAACGCCGGCTTTGGTGCCGGCGTTCGGGAGGATCAGCAGCAGTTGCTGCACAGTGATCGACATAGAGGATTCTCCAGGGGGGGGGGGGCCACTTCGGCCGTCAGGGTTTGAGATTCACGACCTTGAGCTGTTGCTGGGCTTTTTTCTTTTTGCCTTTGGCGGTGGCCTTGCCTTTCTTGCCGCCGTTGCACTCGACCGCGGTGGTCCAGCCGGACGGAGTAAACGACTGCTCGACCGAATCCACCAGGTACTCGCCATCCAGGCCGACCTTGAAGCCTTGGGCGGTGATGGTGATTTCGGCGAACAGGTCGATTCGGCCACGCATTTCGAGGCGCACGCCGGCGGTGCTGCGGTTGAATGCGGCCAAGCGGGCCTTGGCCGCCTGTTCGGCGGCGGATTTGTTCGGATAGATGTGCCGGTCGGTGTGCACCGGTGGCAGACCATTCGGGGCGTCGTCGTTATCCAACTCGACGACCTGCAGCGCGCCGGTTTTCTTGTCCTGAGACTTGGTGCGCACCGCCTTGTGCGTGGACTTATCGCCGAGGCGGAACTGGTAGCGGCTGACATCCTGTCGCCCGATCGTGACCGCCGGCAGGGCTTTGCCGCTCGCGCTCTGCCCGGCCTGGCGCGGCAGCACCAGTAACTTGCCTTCGCCGACCTTGGCCGTGCAGTCGTACTGCCTGGCCAGCCGGGTGATGAAGTGGAAGTCCGATTCGTTGAACTGGTCGATGCGCGGCACCTTGGTGGTCACCGAACACGCCGGCTCCCAGCCATTGCGCGCCGCCACATCGCTGACGACCTGTTGCAGGGACACGTTCTCCCAACTGCCACTGCGCGTGGTCTTGCCACTGCCGCGCATGTCACTGGCCTTGCCGCGAATCACCAGAGTGTCCGGCGGTCCCGACAACTCGACCTCGTCGACCGCATAACGCCCCTGCCGGGTCAGGGGTTGGCCGACATAGCCCAGGTAAAGCTCGATGTGCGCCCCGCGGCTGGGCAAGGCGACGGCCTGATCACGGTCATCGATGCGCAACTCGAACTCGTCCGACTCCATGCCGGGTTTATCCGAGGTGCGCAGCATCAACAGCCGGTCGTTGATCAGAGCGGTGATGTCCTTGCCGTCCGCCACAAGGCGAAAAGTGGGTTGCATGGTCCAGGCTCCAGAAATAACAAACCCCGCACAGGGCGGGGTTCGTGGTTGCGTTTACTCGGGATCAATCCCACAGCCGAATCAGTGCCTCAGTCGACGTCGGCAGATCCGGCAATACGATCAGCAGCCCGGCACGGTAGGGTTGCGGCTCATCGGCCAGCCCCTGATTGGCGCCCAGCACCGCCTCGACGCTGCCATTGAGGTGGCCGTAATAGTGCTGACAGAGGACATCGAGCAGATCCCCGTCAGACGTTCTGCAGGTCATTGCCATAGCTGACAAACTCCAGGCTAAAACTCTGTTTACGCGGAATGCCACCGGCGAGCAGATGCGACTGCTCTTCGTCGACACTGAGCAGGCACCAGGTGCCCAGCACTTCTCCGTAACCGGTGGTCAGGGTCAGCGGCTGTAGAGTGCGGCCGATGCTGCGCAGGGTATCCAGTTGCTTGAGCCCGCCCTTGTGGCCGGGAAATATCGCGCCCTTGAGGCTCAATTTGTCCTCGCCCTGCCCGACCGCTTGCTGGGCAATGCTGCGCGTCAGGCGTTCCTGACCGGCCCAGCGAAAGGATGACTGTCGACGCAATTCATCGAAGGCCGCGGTATCCAGGTTGAAGTAGTACGGCTGGGCGTTGGGTTGCAGTGGCTGCAGGATCAACAGGTGCGGGAACGGCTTGACCGCCTCCGCACCAGGCATGGCTGGCTGCACCAAGGTCCCAGTGGGCAGGATGTTGCCCAGCGACGGACTGATCTGACCGGCGATGCGAATGGCAGCGGCGCTGGCCTTGGCCGCTTGCTCCTTGAGCGTACCCAGGCGTTCCTGCACTTGCCCGGCAGCGCTCACCGCCTGGCTGTACTTGGCCGCAACCTCTCCCGCCTTGGACTGCGCCGCATTGATCACGCTCATCCTCCGCTGCACCTTGGCGCCGATGGCGGGACCGACAATCGGCAGTCCCTCCAGCTCACTTGCAGCGCCGGTCATGTCGCTGATCGCGCCGTTGAGCGGTCCCAGCATACCGTCCAAGCTGGTCCGCCCCGCCTCGCCAGCATCCACCAGGTACTTGAGCCCGGATTGCAATTGCTCCATGTAGGGCATGGCCCCTCCTTAAATGTGTGGCTCGTCGGACATCTGTCGGGCTGCAGCCTGGCGCGCAAAATCGTCAAATTGCCGCTGCAGGTGCGGGGCGAGTTCGGCCGCCAAGCGTGCCGGGTCTTTTACGTCGCCCTGCACCGTGACGCCGATGGTCGGCGAGAAGGTGAATTGCTGGTCGACCTTGGGTGGTGCCGCCTTGGACGCCTCCACCACCTTGGCCAGGACAGGCGCGGTGGCGGGTGCCGGTGTGGCCTCAGCCAGTGAGCGGGTCACATCGCCCAGTCCCGCCGGCTTGCTGCCCTTGTCGGCGTCGTCACCGCCAAACAGTTTCTTACCGAGGAAGCCACCGAGAGATTCGCCCCCCATGCCGCCGAGGATGGCGCCGATGGCACCGCCAATCGCCGTACCGATCACCGGCACCATCGAGCCAATCGCCGCGCCCGCTGCCGCACCGGCCAAGGATCCGCCGAGATTGCCCGCAGCAGAGCCGTAGCCTTCGGCCTTTTCATCCTGCGTGGTGGCGTTCATCGCCGTGTCGAGCGCCATGGCGCCGGCATCAAAGACAGCACCACCGGGTAGACGCTTGGTGAACTGAGTGACCTTACCGAGGGTGCCGACCACCTTGCCCAGGCTCCCGGCCTCAGTCGCCGCTAATCCCAGTGTCTTGCCCGATATGCTCGGCGCCGACGGCACAAAGCGCGGTGAGGTCCGGTCGGCAACGGACTGACGTCGCCTTGACCGTCGACTGCGCCGCGAGCCACGACCCGGCCCCGCCGCTGACGTGCTCGCCCCGAGGCTGCCGAAGGCACCGGCATTCACCACAAACACGCGTTGCGGCTCGCTACCTGAACCACCGGTGGGGTCATTGCTGGACCCCATCAGCTTGCCCAGCACACCCAGGCCGGCATCGACCGCCTTGTTTCCGGTCTTTATTTCGCTCGTACCAGCATTACCGCCGCGACTGAGCGCTGCACCACGTCCGAGGTTGGCCAGACCCCGGACCACCTTGAGGCCATTCAGGGCCGTTTTCAGCGCGACGAACCCCGCCACTGTGGCGGTGATGCCAAACACTACGGATTGCGAACCGTCCGACAGGCTGGTCAACTTCTGCGCCACGTTGGTGATGCCCTTGGCCACCAGATCGGTTGCCGGGCGAATCGCGTCACCGATGCTGCGCATGGCATCGTCCACCGCCTGGGTGGTCTCGCGCCAAGCCTGCGCCGATGTCTCTCGACGTTCGGCCAGGTTCTTGTCGAGGATGCCGCCAGCGTCCTTGGCCTGGGTTTTCAGGTCCTCATACAGCCCACGGTTCGCCGAGTAGGCTGTCAACGCGGCCTTGACCTGCATGTCGGCAAAGAGGTCGCCGGTGCGCAGGGATTTCTCCAGGGCCTCGAGCATCGCCTTGGCTTTCTCGGGATCGGTTTCCTTGCTGATCTTCGCCTGGGCCTCGGCCATTTTCGCGGCCTTGGCCGGGTCGGTGGCCTGCACGTATTTCATGGCCAGGGCAAAGCTGGACTCCAGGGTCGACATGCCGTTCTGGATGCCGGTGTTGAGCGAAGACTGATAGTCAATGCCGGCATCCTTGTAGGCCTTGACCACGTCCCCGGAACCGATTTTCTCCATCCAGTTTTTCAGGTTGTTGGCCGCCTCATCTGAACCGCCGGCGGTCTTCATCTGCACCTGCAGCATCGCTCCCAACGAGGTGACCGCATCCAGGCCGGTGCTGCCGTTTTTCTCCATGCCCGCCAACAGTTGCGGAAACCACTTGGCCATGTCGGCGGCTTCGAAGCTGCCGGCCTGCCCCTGCATGGCAATGGCCTCCAGGGCTTTTTGCATTTCCTTGGGGTCGGTGATCTTGGCGTTCTGTTGCAGGGCCTGAATCATGCTGGCGGTATCGACGCCGCTGGAACCCTGCCCGATGGCGAACTTGGCCGCGACGGGGGCATAGGCCAGCGCCTTGTCCAACTCCATACCCGCACCGACCAATTGATTGACCAGCTCCGCCACGTCGTTGCGGGCCATGCCGGTGTCCTGCGCGGTCTGAATCACCGTGCGCGACATCTCGGCCTCTTGCGGCTGATTGGCCACGTTGGACTTGATCGCGATGTCGCGAATGATCGCCTGATAGTCCGCGCTGACCTTACCCGCTACGCCCAAGGCGCCGATTCCAACCACGGCCTGGCCGAGGTTCGACTTGAGCCCAGACTTGCCCTGCTCGATCTGCTGCTGGCCCTTGAGCTGCAGATCGGTGGCCTTGGCCACCCGCTGCAGCTGTTGGTATTCCTTGCGCAGGTTGCCGACCTGCACGCCCTGTTTACGCAAGCTGTCGAGGTTACCTTCAAGCTTACGCAGCAGACTGGACGCCGAGGCTACCCCGCTGTCATGCGCCTTTTTCCACTCGTCACGCAGGCGCATGGTTTCGCCAATGGTGTTCTTCAACACCTTGGTCCGGTTGCCCTTGTCCTCCAGTTTCTTGATTCGGCCTTCGACCGAGCTGAAGGCGGCGCCCAGCGACGAGTTAACGGCGCCGCCGATCTCCAGCGCGAGCGCTAATTTACCTGCCATGCGCTACCTCCTGCCTTCAATCCGACAACCACCAGACCACGCGATCAAAGCGCATGGTCTCGATTTCCGCGGCGGAAAAATTCAGTTCGGCGGCCAATCGCTTGGCCAGCCGTTTCTGCACCGTCGGGTCAAAGCTCGTCATCCTGCACCAGGCGAAAATAGCCGGCCTGCAGGCGGGTGTAGTCCTTGAGCGCCAGTGTCTCTAGGTCATTGGGGCTGACCTCGGTCAGCGAGGCGAACAGGATCAGCTCGCGCTGCTCGTCATCACCGTTGCTGGCCTGGGTGGCCGCCCGAATGTCACGCACGGTCGGTGCCCGCAGGGTGAGCTTGTCGACCTGCACGCTGTTGGCCTCGATCACCTTGCTCAGGGTCACGGTCACGGCATCGGCGCGCAGGTTCATCCAGACCGGGAGTTTGGTTAGTTTGCTCATCAGAAAAGCTCCTTACAGGCCCAGGGCCGAACGTTGGGCGGCGAGCTGGTCGACGCCATTGATCACGCGCTTCATGCCGAGCGGGTCGATCTCGTAAATCAGGCGACCGTCGACTTCCAGCTTGTAGTAGGTGACGGCCACGTTGTGTTTGATCTCGGCCTTGTCCCCCGCCTTCCAGTCGCCCATGTCGACCTCTTTGAGCAGGCCACGCAAGGTGACGATCACCGGCGTGATCTTGCCTTTGAGGCCCTTGAAGGCGCCGCGGAAGGTGCCATTGAACGCAGTACAGTCGGCCAGGCCGAAGAACTTCAGCGATTCGCGGCGCACGCCAGTGGTGGTAAAACCGGCTTCCTGTTTCTCCATGCCCATGTCCAGCTCGACCGGCGCATCCATCCCGCCGCCGCGGTGCTCTTCGGTTTTTAGCGTGAGTTTCGGCAGAGTCAGGCTGGGCACGTCGCCTTGAAAGCTGACGCCATCGGCGAACAGGTTCATGTTCGCCAGGGTTTCGGGAATCATTGCCATGGGTGCGGCTCCTTAAGCGGCAGTGTCGAGGACTTCGGTCAACCACTGATTGGTGACTTCGACGCGGAAGTTGGGGTTTTCGGCCGGCGGCACATCGGTAAAGCGGATGTTCCAGAACACCTTGCCCTGCTCGAGCTGGCTGGCGGTGTTCAGGTCCGGATCGGCGAACACTTCGAAGTTGATGATTGCGCCCTGAGCCTTCAGGTCGCGCATGAACGCCTGCAAGCCTTCGGTCACGTCCTTGACGTACGTCGCAGTGATCGAGCGGTCGACCGCCCACTTGTGGCCGTAAAGGATCGCGTCCATGACGATGTCCATGGTCCGCACGCGGGTAACGAAGGACCATTTCGGATCGCTTGCCAGGGTGCGGTTGCCCCACAAGCGATAACCGTCGTCACGGATGATGGTGGCAACATTGGCGTTGTTGAGCAGATTGGCCCGACAGGTTTCGTCACCGTCGAGGTATTCAATCGGCCGGCCGGTACCGGTGATGCCAACAAATTCCTTGTTCGACGGAGAGGCCCAGAAGCCGTATTCGCTATCGGTCCAGGCGAACAGACCCGCCGTCCAGGCCGAGCCCGGTGCGTCGATGGTCGCATCGGCAGTGGTGTCCCAGTACTGCACGCCGGGGTCGACCAGAAAGGCCCGCTTGGCGCCGAAGTTTTCGGCGTATTCGATGACGGCTTCGTCGGTGGTGTTCGGGCCATCGAGGATGGCGAGACCACGTAGCTTGTCGGCCAGGGCTACCAGGGCGGTGCCCACCGCCTGGGTCGCACTGTGCTTGGGGATGATCAACAGACGCGGCTGCGCGTTGAACCGGCTTTTGCCATCGCGCAGAGCCTGCAGGCCGGTGCGCTTACCGTCCGCCAACACCCCGCCGATGATCGCCGAGGTCTGTTCCGCCGGATCCGCCAGCTTGGCCACCCCACAGGCGACAATCACCGCCTTGGCGCGGGTGTAGATAGCCTGACAGGCCTTGGTGATGGCTGCGTCCGGCCCCCACGCGGCAATCGCCTCACGCTCGTTGGTGATCAGCAACAGGTCGTTGACCTGAGCACTGGCCGCCGGGCCGGGGGTGAAGGTGTCGACCAGGCCGATGATCGAGGACGCCGGCAGGGCAATGGGTCGCGCACCGGTGTCGACGTTGGTGACGGTCACGCCGTGAAAGAAACTCATAAGGCTTGATCTCCAGACATGAAAAATCCCCGCGGGTGCGAGGCTGATTGAGAGGTTCGTGTTGCGCGTAACGGAAAAGAAAACGCCCCGTCAGTGCGGGGCGTTTATGGGAGCGGGTCACTCAACCAAAGCGGTGCTGACGGGCGGTGTTCAGTCAACGGAAACTCGCCGGACTCTGGCCAATTGCGCAGTGTTCGGCGGTACGCCTGAAGCTCGGCGTATTGCGCAAGCGTCAATGTGGTTTCCTGGCCCGCTTCCAGCTCGTCCCGATGGCGCGAAACAACGCCATCAGTCGCCGCAAGCTGCCCATCACGCCAAGCACGCTCAATCTCCGCGAAATACTCCGGAGGCGGCGCTGGTGGATCGACTAGGACCGGATAGCCATCATTCCCCCAGTCAATCACCTTGCCCGTACTTTGACCATCCATCAGCGCGGCATGATCCTCGGCGCTGATTTCCACCACATCCGCCGGCATTGAGGCATGGATTGCGGCGTCATAGAAGCCGCGAGTTGCTTTTGACGCGAACATGTATTTCCCCTTAGTAACCGATGGCGAAGATCATGTGGTTCCCGGTGGCGTTCGACCTGAACGTAGTGTTCGTAGCCGCTGCTTTTGGAATCCCATCTTGAACAGACACCCCGATCCCGCTGCCACCAACGACGTTGCCGGTGACCGTTACACCAAGCAAAAGGTTTGGAAATGCAATCGGAAAAGTAAAGATTGAGTTCGTGTTGACTGCGGTGACGTTTACGTTGCCCCACTGCATGATCAGGCCGCTCGGAAACTTATGGGAGCCGTTTTGTAACAGCGATGCGCCAAACATCGGCGAGTATTTCAGCGCCGCATCCCCGCTATCCAAGCCCCAGCTACCCACCGCCAAACCGCGACGGAAAACCCCAAGGGTTCCCGCAGGCAGGACGATAGACCCCGTGCCCCCTGCCAAATTGCTCAGAGAATCGCCAGTCTTGACCTTCACGGTCACGGGAGCCCCACCCCAATTAATGATCGAAATCAGCCCACCAGCCGGGACCGCCGACGCGTCAGGCAGCGTGATCTGGGTTCCGACCGAGAACAACACCAGTTTGCCGACATCTGCCGCCGTTAAAATCGTATCGGCGACGTAGTTGACCTGCCCTGAATAACTGCCCAGTGCCCGTTGCACAAACTCGGTATTCGCCAACAATTTGCTGCTGTCGAACTGAAGCGGGGTATTGGCCGTGGGACTGATCAACACCGGGGCATTGATCGGTGCAAACCCCTGGGTCACGCTCTGAAACGTCAGCGGCGTGGTGCCCAAGACAATCGCGCCATCCGTCACCAATTGCCAACGCGTATCAGACAGGCTTGCGCCCTGCTCGACCGACACCAGCAACGCCGAGGTCACCTCGGCATTGCTGTCAGCATCCAAGGCCCGGGGCCACGCGCCCGCCGCCGCGATGTACAGGCCGTTATCCTTGCTGGCCGTCTGATTCTTCACCAGCACCCGATCGCCAGCGGCCAACAGCACGCCGTCGATGGTCAGTAGACCAGAGCGGACAATGTTCTCGGTGGTGGCGACTCGCACCGACTGTTTGTTGTCGAGTTTGTACAGCTCTTCCTGAATGCGTATTTCGACAAATTCACGCGTCGCCAGCACCACTGACGGATCGATCTTGAGCTGAATGTTGCCGGTGCTGGTGACAATGAAATTCATCCGCACAATCTGCGTGCGCCCCGAGCCTTGCGACAGGACAGGCTTGAAGCTTGGCGCACAGTTGGCCACCGCCACCAGATCACCATCGATGTCATACAGACCGATTTCGCGAATCCATTTGCCGCCTTCGTCGGCCGGGATAACCTGCTCGGCAATCAGCACCGCCGGGTTAGCCGGGTCAACTTTGAGCTGATTCAACGGCCGGCGACGCCACTCGTTGATCAGTTGGGTTTGCGCCGCATTGGGAATGGGGTCGGTGTTATTGGCATCACCCACGCCCATGTCGGTGATCTTCCAGGGAATGCCGAGTGCGTCGGCGTTCGCCTGTTTGGCCATCCCCACGTTGGTGAGGATCGCGAAAAACTGCGAATTCGCATCAATCATAATAAACGTCCAGGGTGTCTATGGAGTGTTCGCGGCCGACCACGCCGAAGCTCCCGGTGACTTCGATGTCACGCATCACCGGCGGGTACACGTCGATTTCGTCGCCTTCGTAGAGGGATACCGCGATGTTCAAAGCGCCTTGGGTTTCCAGGCTGATCGCCAGCCCGGTCAAATGGCGGCTGACAGGTTTGGCGTCGTCGATCAGGCGTTCCAGCTCCTGATACATTTCCTCGGTGATGCCGGTATCCAGTACGCCGACCTTCAGGGCGAAGGTGCCTGGCACACCCGCCGGGATGGCCTGCCACCACTCCAGCACATCAATCAGGTAGCCCAGCGGTTCGACCACCCGACGCAACGCTCCGATGGTGCCCTTGTGGGCATGCACGAAGAACGCCGAGCGAATCACCGAGCGCTTGACCGGCTCCGACCAGGTGTCATCCCAGCGATCCACCGACCAGGCCCACGCCAGGTGATACAGAAGGTGCGCCGGACAGGTGTCGGGGTTGTACAGGGTGCGCAACGGCACATCGAGGATCTCGACATCGGCCGCTTCAATAGCCCGTTCGAGCTGGGTGCTGTTGAGCGGGAGCAGACTGTTCATGTCAGTTCCCCCGCGTCACGGTGATGCTTTCGCACCAGGCCGCCTGAGACTTGCTCGGCCGAATGTCGACCCAGTCATTGAGTTCAACGCGGCTGATGCCACCGATATGCAACTGGGCGTCCACCGCAGAGCGGGCTATCTCGACGCCCAAGCGGCGCCGGGGGTTCACCCAGGCCTGCAAGCGACGCTTACACTCCGTCAACACGGCCTCGGTTTCCGGTCCGTTACCGGCCATGTACACCATCGCATCGATCCGGAACGGCAGAATCTCCGCACCCTGCACGGTCAAGCGATCCCCCACCGGTCGCACATCGTCGTCACTGAGTTTGAGCCGAACCGTTTCCAGCAACTCCGGGGTGACGGTACCGTCGCCGTCCAGGCCGAGCACCGTCACCTCCACCTCCGCCGGCGCCGGGCTTTCGGCCGTGGCATCGGCGACCAGGCCCGAGGCATTGCGTGCATGCAGGATGTAGCTGTTGCGAGGGCCGGCCGTGGTCAATCCCTCATAAACCAACTGGATGCGCTCGCGCAGGGCGTCGTCTTCCTCCAACACAGCCGGCACCGGCGGTACCGCCGTTAGATCCTCGACCTGAATCACCAGGCGCTTGAGCCGGACATTGCCGGCGAGCTGATCGAGATCACTGCCCTTGGCATAGGCCAACAACAGCGCCTTGGCAGCGTCGTTGACCCGTGCCCGATTCTGCAAACGCCGATAGGCGCCAACCTGCAGCAGCTTGATCACCGGATCGCTTTCCAAAAAGGCGGTCCAGTTGTCGCCCATAAACTGGCGAAAGGTCACCAGCTCGCCCTGATAGGTTTCCTCAAAATCGAGGTCCTCCAGCACTTGCGGCGCGGGCAGCGCCGACAGCTCGATGGTACTCATGCGGTTACCTCAAATGTTGCGCTGTCGCCCAGGTACTCGCCGCTCAGTTGCAAAGTGACCTGGCCACCGACGATGGCCACCACCCGCACTCGCTCCAATTTCAGACGCGGCTCCCAACGTTGCAGAGATCTGGCTACCTCGGCCTGTACCGCGCTTTTCCACCCCTCGTTCACCGGCAGGTCGACAAAGCGGCGCAACTGACTGCCGTACTCCGGGCGCATCCGCCGGCTGCCCAGCGGCGTGCTCAGAATGTCCTCGATGGACTGGCGCAGGTGCGATTGGCCGGTCAAGGGCTGACCAGTGCGGCGATCCAGTCCGATCATGGTGGGCTACTCCAGCAGGGGCTTAAGGTCCGGATGAGCATCGAGGTATTGCAGCGCTTCGGCGTCATCGCCCGACACCGAGACACGACCACGGGCCACCGGCAGTTGGCGGTCCTGCGGCAGGATCAACACTCGGGAGGTGTATCGGTTGTCGCGGTAGATCACCTGCCCCGCTGGATCAGGTGCCTCGAGGGATTTTTTGGGGTTAGCCATGGCGTACTCCAGGCATGAAAAAGCCCGCACTGGGCGGGCTGTCAGGGTTGAAGTTAATGCGTGTGATGGTTGCTGTTGCCGCCGACGTCGATGATCGAGCCGTCACTCGTGATGTTCTGCGTGACATGCAACGGACCGTCGATGCTCACCGGCCCTTTAAAGTTAATGGCCGGTGACTCGCCTGAGATCGCGTTATCCGTAACGGAGAACGTCGAACCGGCCACCTTGACCAGCACTTGTCCGGTCGGCAGCGTGATGGTGTAGGTGTTGGCTTCCCAGTCGTAGACCAGCGAACCGCCATCATCGAAACGCCAGACCTCAACGTGATCGCGGTTATCCGGTTGGGCACCGGCATTGCCGTACAGCCCCGGTACAAACGTGCCCTGTGCGGGCTCCCCGCTCGGGCTGATCAAGGCCCCCTGCTCACCCAGACTCGGCGCCCGCCAGTGGCGAGCCTTACCGGCTGCCTGGCTGTGCCAACGGACCCAGGCGCTGGTCCAATCGCCGCCGTCGGACACCCGCACCATGGCGGTCGCCAGATCCACGCCGACCACCCGACAAGGAATGATCAACCCGGCCAGCATGCGGTCGTGCTGCGCGCTGACCTGGCTCATTCCAGTTCCTCCGGGCGAACCTGTTCACCATCCGGCCCCACGGCAAGTACCAGGGTGCCGGGTGGCTGGTCAGGCCATGGCCACTCTTCCTCTCCGAGGTAGATAACCTGCGTCCACTCCACCACCCAGACCGCATACCCATCCAGCTCAGGCCGAGTCCAGTCCTGAGCGGCGCGGACAAACTGGGCTTGTTCGATGGCCAGCCCCCACGTCTGCATGCGCAGCAACACTGTCAGCTGGGCTGCGGTGAACGCCGCGATGCGCAGGCTGTTTTCTTCTTCCCCGGCAACAATCACCCGAGCCTCAAAACGCGCCTCGACGCCAACCTCACCTGTGCCCGGATCTGGGCCGGGCTCCCATTCGACCAACTCGATCACCACGGCAGGTAGGGCCACATGGTCAAGCCTGTCCGGCATGGTGCCAACGAACGCAAGAGCCGGGACGGTCCGGGCGATACACTGCTCAATGGCGGCATACACCTGATCGAGAGGAATTGGTTCGTCATCCATTGCCAATTTTCCCCAATAGTTTCTGTAGCTCGAATTTGAGCTCTTGCCGCATGACCTCCAGCAAGCGCTGGTGGGCCCGATTGGTCCAGGACTCGAAGTGCGGTTTGACGTCCTCCAACGAGATCATGGCCTTGGCCAGCGGGAAGCGACTGCCGTTTTCGGCGATCCACCCCGAGCTGGCTCCGCCGCCTCCCGACACATCGCTGGCCGGGTAATCGCTCTCCTTGAAATGTTTGCTAGCCGTCCGAATCCAGATGTCGGGCTGGCTGCCATAGACGGCCTTGAAGAACGCGCCTACATATCGTCGACCCGCTACCGAGACGCCAGCGCGAGTCTGCCTCGGTCGGCCTACGCGGCTGGCCGAGATTGGGTCAAGACCGAACCACAGCCTGCCTTGCCCGTTGCTTCCCACCGGATAGGCCCACAGACGCTGCCGCACCGCGGCGACAGCAATACGCTCCTGCTGGGCAACCGACCGGGCAACGTGAGTGCGAAGCCAGCGCAACGTCTTGTTGATTGCACGCCGCTGGGCAACGGCAATGGCCTTGGGGGTCAACGCCGCAAACTCTTCAAACTGGGCAATTTGCTGTGGATTGGCCTGGAGCGTGATCAGCCCCGTGTTGGATGTCTGCTTGTGATAACTGCCGACACTCATGGTGCTTTCCTCAGTACCAGGGCAACCAACCCATCACCGCCCGGCTCAATGCTCGCAATGGTGTAATTGCCGCCGCCGTCTTCCTCCGGCAAGTCGATGACCATCTTTTGGCGAGTCTCCACCCCCGCGTTATCCGCCACCCGGATGACCAGGTGCGGCTCACGCAAAGCGGTGGTGATACGCCCAAGCTTGGGCTGCAGCCAAGGTGCCGAGAACATCCCCAATACTTCGCGGCCTTCGATCAAGGCAGAGTCGCCCAGGACATCGAACACCGTGTCATCGACTTCGCTGATCAGATCCCGGAAGCTCATGATCAGAGCTCCAACAGAATCTGCGCCCGTGGTCGCGTGCACAGGTGCAGCGGGTTGGACTGGGCTTCACCGAACACGCCCTTGTTGAATGGCATTGGTTCGATTTTGCTGTAGTACGGCAGGCCCTCGGTGTTGACCGTTTCCATGTAGTCCGCCGGCGCGAAAGTCGAGATGTACAGCTCCGGCACACCCTCGGGAATCAGCAGCGCCTTGTCGTCATGCACGAACAACACACCCGCCACCTTGCCACGGTAGCGCTCCCAGACAATACCGCCGAACTCGAAACTCTCACGAGCATCACCACGCAGCGCAGCCGCCTGCTGGCTGTTGAGGTAGGTCTCCTTGACCGACTTGTGGGAGACCAACTTGTTCCAGAAGTTCTTGCCGCAGAAGGCGCGGGAGCCGGAACTGGTCACACTGCCCAAGGCGTCCGCCTGCATGTCCAACGCTTCACCGGCACTCACACGCACTTCGGTTTCGGAATTGTTCAGGCCCATGGACATTTTCTGGCGGCTCACACCAAAGGATTTGTAGATGTCCAGCAGCACGGTCGAGCCGTCGGCATCCAGAACCTGGCCATTCAACGCACCCATACGCTGAAATTCGTGAGTAGCGTCCAACTGGCGCCGCGCCTTGGCCAAGCGCTTGTTGACCACATCCTGCACCGACTGCAGTTCGGTTCGCGTACCGAAGGCGCGAATGCCCTGAATCTCGTCGGCCTTGATGGTGAAACGTTGCGGCAGGTGCACGGTGTTGAAAGGGATCAGGTTACGTCTGCTACCACCGACCACCAGCCCCGAGGTACCGCGCTCACCGGCGGGCACCAACGCGAGCGTGTCACCATCCTTCTCGATCTGCACGGTCAGGGTGGTGATGCCCTCCTCGCGGAACAGGCCAAGGCCACTGATGCGCCCCGGCAGGTATTCCTGTTCATTGATCGCGGCGGTCAATGTGGGGACGCTGAAGGCGTCGTCTTCAAAAATGGCGATATCGGCCATGGGTACTCTCCAGAAACGAAAAATCCCGCACGCGGCGGGATGCATAAACGGGGATGAACGACTTAGCGGACGATCAGGAAATGCGTGGCCAGAGCCTTTTCGGCGGCCGGGTCGAGACCGGTCAAGTGGGCTTCGCTGACCTCGGCCAGCCGCACCACGGCGCGGCCGCGACGCACCACGTCCGACTCACCGAGCGGCCCGTACAGAATCGCGATGGCATTCTCCGTGCCGTCTTCGGCGGTTGGGGCGTACGGGGCAAATTCACCGGTGGTGGTGACCAGACCGAGAATCTGTCCTGGCTCCAGTGCGGGGCCGGCGGCGACGTTGATCGCCTCCCGTGAAATGTTGCCGGCGCCCTCGGACAGCAGGAACTCACCCGCATGCATCGGCTCCAGTTTGAAGGTCATGGTCTTGCTCCTTTCGAGGTTTGAGATTGCGCGGCCTGACGGGCCGCCCAGATCGAGGACGGATCGGGTTGCTTGGCTTTCACGGCCAGTGCCGGGTCTTCGTTTTGTGGCAGGCTGTTATCGATCTCGAAGCCCCCGCCGCTGCCGACCAACTTGTCGAACAGCCGTGCACGTGCAGCGCTGGTATCTAGCCCCGCCCGCACATACTCCACTGCACATTCCGGCAAACGCGCTGCCACGCATAGATCGCGGATCGCTTTGGCCTGAGTCAGTGCTGCCTGGACGGTGGCCTCATCGGCCAGTTTGGTCGCGGCAATCAGCGGCTCGATCAGGTCGCTGATGCCGGCTTGGTTGCAGGACTGGGTAATCAGCAGCGCCAACTTGGCCGAGTCGACCACCGGAGCCGTAAGATCTGGCTGCTCCACCACCGGCTCGGTGGGTTCCACGGTTTCGGTGAGCTGATCGAGCAGCGCCTTGGGAGTGTGCTGGTATTTCTGCATCACCGCCCCCTGCCCCAGACAGGCTTTGATCTGCACGCCGTCGCCCACCTCGTCCGCCAGACCGAGGGCAACGGCTTCGCGGGCAGTGAGCCAGGTTTCGGCATTGACCAGGCGCCGCAGCTCGACCTCGTCGATGTCGGGCGCCTTGGCCTTGTACGCCGCGATGATCACTTCCAGCGCCTGATCCAACGCGGTGGCGACCTTGCGCAGATCCTCTGCATCCCCCGAGGCGTAGGTCCAGGGGTTGTGGATCATCAACATGGCGTTTTCGGCGACCACCACGCGGTGTGCACCGCACACGGCGACACTCGCCGCACTGGCGGCCAAGGCATCGACGCGGCCGGTGCAGCGTTCGCCCAAACGCGACAAGGCGTTGTGGATCGCCAGACCGTCGAACAGGTCGCCGCCGATGCTGTTGAAGGCCACGACAATCGGAGAGGTGCCGTCGTCCAGCACCGCGAGATCGCGCACGAATTGATTGGCGGTGATGCCCCAGGTGCCGATCTCGCCGTAGACGTAGACTTCGATAGTCCGCTGCTCGGCTTCGCCGCTGGCCTTAAGGCTGTACCAGTGTTTGTCCTGGATCGGCGGTTGACCGTCCAGCTTGTTGAAAATCTTCAGCGGGGAAAACAGGTTCATGGTTTCTCCTGATCGTCGGGATGGGTGTCCATCTCAACGAGCGTTCGGTAATTGAGGCCCAAGTCGCGGGCACGTTGGGCGTCGGCGGCGTTTTCTGCGTCGACTGTTTCGGCGTCATAGCCGGTGCGCAAGCACATCTCACTGCGCGAGCCGAACCCGGCGTTGACCTCAAGCATGCGGGCTTGCACGTCCTGCACTGGCTGGATGTAGGCCCAGCCTTGCGGCACCCAGCGCGTGCGCAG
The DNA here is from genome assembly GCF_013359695.1 of Pseudomonas sp. C2B4. Taxonomy (GTDB): domain Bacteria; phylum Pseudomonadota; class Gammaproteobacteria; order Pseudomonadales; family Pseudomonadaceae; genus Aquipseudomonas. Next base: position 74,296 of record NZ_JABFMU010000008.1, on the reverse strand, counting down.
AAACTCGCGGCGGCGCTTGGCGTAGTCCGGTAGCTCAATCACCCCGGCCAAGACCGCCATGTCCAACCAGGCCGCCCGAACTGGCCGGCACAGCTGGTGGACGTAGACATTGAATTGCAGTTGTTCCAGACGGCGCCGGAACTCGTTGAGCACTACACGAAGCGCCCGGTCGTTGATGCCTTTCATGTCGCCGGTGAGGATTTCGTACGGCGTGTCGGTACCCGCCGCTGCGGCCATCAGTTGCTGACGCATGAAATCCGGGTAGTTATTGCCGGCATCCGGTGGTTTGGAGAACTCGACCTCTTCGCCAGCGCCCAGCTCCTGCATGGTGCCCGGCTCCAGGGCGACCATGGGGGTGAAGCCGTCACGGTCGGTGGTGATCAACTGGCCGGTGACTGGGTCACGCGGTAGCTGTCCCATGTCCTGTGACGGCCGTTTGATGAAGCCGGCGAACAGGTTGGAGACCTCCTGCCGGAACAACACCGCGTCGTCGTAGTTGTCCAGGCTGCGCAGTCGTTTGAGCACGGGCGACATGCGTGGCACGCCGCGTAACTGACCCGGCTCCAGCGGCTCGAAGATGTGCAGCACCTGGCTGGCCGGTACTCGAACCAGTTGGTTGTAGCCGTTGTTGAGCGACGATGCATCTCGCGGGTGCGAGCGGTACATCCAGTAAGCCACGCGTTTGCCGGCCGGGTTGAACTCGATCCCGGCGCGGATGATGTTGCCGTCGCGGGTGGCCTCGAACTTGTCGTGCGGGACGAACTCGGGTGCCAGGGTCTGCAGCTGCAGCGGTACCACCAGACCTTCATCCAGACCACGCGGACGCAACCGGACAAAACATTCACCGGCCGTTTCGACCGTGCGCGCCACCAGCGCCTGCTGGCCGTAGAAGTCGCAGAGGCCGTCGGCGTCCGACTCATCGACCCAGTCTCCCCAGAACTCCTGAAACAGGTTGCGCAGCTCTTCGTCCTTGATCTTCGGGCGCGGTGTGATGCCGGTACCGATCAGGTTACTGACGCGCTTGTTGATGGCGTTGGCCGCGTACGGGTCATTGCGCACTGCTGCCCGCGAACGGGCACGCAGGTTACGCAGCGCCGGGGTATTGATGCTGTTGATGCCATTGTCGGTGGCATCCCAACTGGCCGAGCGGCGGCCCTCCCCGGCGCCTTCGTAGCTGGCCTTGATGTTCGATGGCAACAGGAATCCACTACGAGACAGCGCTGGAAAGTGTCGAGCCATCAGATTCCCTTGCCTCCATGACTAAGCCGCACAACCCGCGAACGGGGGTTGGCCGTGCTGATCAGCGAACTGCGGATCTCTTCGCGAGCGCGGAGCAGTTCGTCGACGGTGCGGTACTCCACCGTGCGGTCGCTGTAGCGCACGGTTTTTTCACCGCGTGCGATGGCGCGCTCGATGGCGTCGAGGTGTTTTTGGGTAAAGGACATATCAGCGTCTCTTCAGGTAACCGCTGGTGGAACTACGGCGTTGGGGTTGTGATGCAGCGGGTCGTGTTGATGCGACCGAGGTAGCAGGTAGCGGTACGGGCTGAGCTTGTCTCACCGCCGTCGGAGCAGACGTTTCATCTTCTTCAAGTCGCTGCCCCTGAACAGGTTTGACACCGGGCGCATCGTCGAACAACCCAGACTGGGCCAACGCTTGCCGCACCTTGTCCCAGTCGTGTTCCTGGTAACGGTTGATGCCGAGGTAATGAGCCATGGCCAGGCAGTACACCATCAGGTCGAGGGCTTCGTTACGCTCGGCCTTGCCCTTGACCCATTCGATGCGTTTGTGACCCCGTATGTACCGGGCAACTTTGCGTTCGGCGACGCACTGGGCGAAAAACTCGTCCGGCAGGTCGTTGGCAAAGTGCAGAGCACCTGGCCCGTTCGGGAACGGGTAACGGTTGTAGATCCAGTCTTTCGCGGTGTCGGTACCGACAAACCACAGCTCGGCGCCGTTGCGTTCGGTCTGCCCCCTCCAGGTCACGTCGACCATGGATGGGCGTTGGGCAATGACCGGTCTGCCAGGTTTGCTTGCGCCCTTGATCGCGAAGATGTTGCGCCAACGGCGAACGCGACAGAACTGGTAGACCTCGTCGGTGTGGTGACCGCCGGAGTCGACGCCGGTGGCAAGAATTGCCAAGCCAACGCCGCAGGGGTGCCGGTAACGCGCCTTGAGTTTCTCATCCAGCACGGCCCAGGTGCGCTCGTCGGCCGGGTCGCCCCAGATGATCTGGTGATCGACTACCCAGCGCTCCATGCCAATGCCGAAGCCCATCACCATCAGCTCCAGACGGTTGGCCTGGACGTCGACAGCACCGGTCAGCATCAGCACACCGGCCGGCATCGCACCGAGGGTGTAGGTTTCGAGCCGCGCCCGAGCGATCAGCACTTCCGCCTTGGTCTGTTCGAGTGCGCTGTCCCAGACCTTGGCCAGACGGGTGTTGTAGAACACCTGCATCAGGCTCGTATCACCCTGGGACTGGGCTTTTTTGGCGTCCTCGAATTCCACAGCGAGCGAACCCCAGTCCATCCAACCGGTTGGCGAGTACAGGGCGTTCAAATGAAAGCCGACAGTCTTGCCGTCGCCGCTACCATGAGCTCGCCACTCACCTCGGGCGAGCATGTCGCTCTTGTGATGCTCTTCGATCAATACGTCGCAGTCCATCCCGGACGCTGCGCACTTGTAATGCACTACGCTAAAGTCAGCCGAGTAGAGAAGGTTTTCCCACTCAAGCACCTGCATGTGACCACAATGCGGGCACGGCACGTAGAAATGCCTCTGATCACTGGACTCGAACAGGTCGGCGATCCGCGAGGCGCCCTTGATCGTCGGCGAACTGGAGAAGTAGATCTTGGCGTTGCGGCCGAAGTTGGTCGCCCGCGTCTCTGCCAACCGGATCGGATCACCCTCCTGGCCGACGTCGTTTTCCCAGCGGTCGACTTCGTCACCGTAGATGTAACGGGCCGACAGCTCCGACAAGTTGGCCGCGGAACCAGCGGTAGTGACGTACAGCGAGCCGCCCTCAAATTCCTTGGTGTCCATCGTGTTGCGTGCATCCCGCGAGCGGCTGGCCGCGACCCGCTCGCGCAGAACGGGGGTGGCCTTGATGGTCTTGCTGATCCGCCCCGACACCCGCTTCGACAGGCCGAGGCTGGGCAGCAGTGCCAGGATGTTCGAAGGCGCCATGTGAATTAGGCCCCCTATCCAGTTCAAGGCGATCTGGGTTTTCATCAACTGCGAGGCCACCATGGTGACCACGCGCCTGCAAGGGTGAGCCGGCGACAGGCAACGCATCGGCTCGCGGGCATAGGGTGTCCGGGAGGTGCGATACTGGCCGGGCTCAGGGGCACCAGTGTCTCGCGGGATCCGCATGTACTCGTCGGCCCATTCATCGATCCAGAGATCTGGGTCGGGGCGCAGTCCACGGAAATAAGCCTCACGGTACACCTCTGCACCATCAGGAAATTCCGTGTGCATGGGTTCAGTCCGTTGTCATGGCGTGTTCAAGGTCTGCTGAAGAGAGGCGCTCGGCTTCTTCCAGCGTTCGACGGAAGGTGGCCGTCAGGTGTTTTTCGATCAGCCAGGGATCGGTCATTACCGCAAGGTCGTGGGACAGTTGCGGCAACGGACCGAACAACTGATCGCGCAGCAAACGGCCGGCGTTGTAGGCGCCGGTTTCGACCGCTTCCTTGGAGACCAGTGAGCCCTGAGCTTTGCCCAGCTCGATCTCGGCCAGTTTGGCCATGTTGTGCTCGCGCAGGGCACGAGCTTTCTGGAAGTCAGGAAGTTTGCCGTCGCCAGTGATCACCTGCGGCGGCGCAGCCGTGGAAGTCGGTTCGACCGATGTGGACAGTTGGCTGTAAACGTCGCGCTGAATCCGGTCTTGTTGGTGGCGATCAGCGACGGCGGCTTTGCTTGGGTCGGCGGTGTCGCGAATCAACGATTCGCTGGCCTGCACGTCCACCTGTTTTCCGTCCGGCGACAGCACCAAGCGATTGTTGTTTTTCAACCAGGTGATGTAGCTCGGTGCTCTGCCAATTCGAGCCGCGAAGGCGCTCTTTGACAGGAACAAAGGCTTCGTCATGAAAACAATACCTAGATTAATGGGAGAGGTCGCAAGTCGTTCCCCTCCAATTCAGTCAGGCTAGTGGAGGCTACTTGGCGAAATGGGCTTCCATGTATTCCAACACCGTGGAGGTATTTAGACGATCCGCTGGAAGGATTTCATGCGCGATGTCGTCATCTGCTGCGTCCTTGTTCGCCACAGCGATCATGAACTCACCAGGTTTATGGTCCAGCGTTACGACCATGATCCGGTTTTTTGTAATGGCGCAATCGAACACAGCTGAGAAACCGCCAGCAGTAAACATCGGTCCGCCCGACACCACCGCTCCATCATAAAGCTTAGTGAATACCGTAATTGCGTCAGTTGTTACCGAAATCATTTGCTCATTAATTGACATGCGCTCACCCTTTCGTGGAAAGCCATATGGAAGCACATTTCAGCGGCTTATGGCAGCCTATTGCCATCATGAAAAAAACCAGTAGCAGGCAACATTTCAAATTGAGGATTTCAATTTCAATGGATTGAATTTCAGTAAGCTGGGGGCGCTCCCGCTAACACTTTCCCGCGGGTTTCCGACCCCGTACCCACCAAAAACCACCAGGGTCCCCGGCGATTTTCGGCGGCCAGGAACAGTGCATCACCTCTGTTCGCCACCGGCCGGCGGCACTTCGCAGACACCCAGTCGCTTGGCGGCCCAGCGTTCGTACAACCCGATCGCTACATCGGCACCGGCCATCGCAGTCAGGCAGCCCAAGCTGCCGGCCGTCCAGATCGTCATGCCGGCGCCGATCATCAACATCATCGCTGACACGCCGCAGACAATGCAGGCACCGGACCGCAGCGCCAGGCGCCGCAACAATGCCCATCCCCGCGCCCCGTCTTTGTCCGCTCGCCACATCTCCCCCGACACTCCGCCGACAAGGGCCAGGACGATCACTAACCAGATCGGCATTTCTGCCAGCGCTTGTTGCTCGTTTGTCATACGCTCGCTCACTTTAGGAAGGCAGGCTCAGCACTACTACCGCTCTATTCCGATGATCACCGATCTCGAATAAGCTGGCAGTTTGTTTTAGAGATTTGTCATGAATACTTTGAATGTGTTGGTCGCTGTAACCGCTCTTATTCTTTTCCCCATCGGCTTAGCTACATTCATGCTCCTGTGGGTTCAGGCGTCAGACGAAGACAAAATGAAATGGAAAAAGCTGCGAGCTTTTTGCGCCGAGAAAATTACGAGAGCGCTGACTTATGCAGGAACTCTCGTATTGGTCATCAAGGGCATATTAGGAATCGTTGCATTCGGTACAAGCGACGATCCTGTTACTCGCTCCAGTGTCATGCATTTGCTCCTGGACTGCTGGTCCATCGTCGTTTTTGCTGCGACCGGATTAGGCCTCGCGGTGATTTGGCGCAAAATGGATGAAGCCCAACGCAACCAGCAAGGTTAAATCGCACGCACAAAAAACCGGCCTATTTGGCCGGTTCATTGTTGCCGCTCTCTGCGGTCGCACCTATCGAAGATGACTACTTTTTACAGGTGGATTCCGGTGGCAGCAACCCCGTTTTAATGCCACCCGGTGAATGTCTGGGCTACGTCTAGGCAATGTCGGTGAATATCTTTATTTCGGCTTCCAGCGCCTCCGGCGCTGTCCTACCTGTCCCACCATTCTGAATCGAAGTAGGACAGCTGGAGCCCTTTAAATTCGTGACTCTGCCCTACTGTCCTACCTTTTTTACTTTTCTCTCGTGTATAGAGAAAAAGCTAAAAACACGCGTGCGCGCCATGGGCGCGAATACGTGTCCGCTACGCACATGTGTGCATGACGTAAGTGAAGGTTGGACAGTAGGACACCCCAACAACGACGCGACCTGCGCCTGTCCTACTGCCGTAAATGACGGTAGGACAAGGCTGGACGGTAGGACAGAGACAGACGGAGGGACTCCAGGCGTCATGCAGCTTTTCCCATCAGCAGGCCAGCAATGTGCACATGTGCTTCATGCAGGCGCTGGTAATAGGTATCGCGACTACAGCCACAGTGGGTGTACTTCTGTGACAGAAAGCTCTCGTGGTTGCAGTAATGCTCCCAAACAACCACGGACAACTGTGGCGGCAAGTGCTTGTTAACGATCAGCTCAATATCCGCCGACTCATCCAACAGCACACGGCTGCCGCGTGTGCCGCGTATCAGCTCGCCCTTGCACTCCATCAGCATGGCAATCATGTTGCCGCCAGCCGAACCGCCATAGGTTTCAGGCACCGCCGAATGTAGATCCTGCGCCCAGAGCTTGAGCATTTCATCAATGCGCTTAATCAAAGCAAGGCTCCTCAATCGGTGCCTGCTGCAATGCAGCGCAACGCCCCCAAGTGGCAGGCTTCTGATAAGCCCATTGACGCACTCCGCTTTTGGGCAATGCAGTTAGGCGTTTCTTACGCCAACCAAGTCGATGCATGATCGCCCCAACGCGCATCTGCTCCGGTTTCCCCCAATGACCGAAATCCAGTTTGAGGGCCTGGCTCAGAATATCGTTGCCGGTCGTGGTTTCGCCAATCTGCGACTCCTCTAACCAATGCAGAATCGGCCCCTCCCACTCGTCCACCACAAAGCGCTCATCCTGCGCCTCGGCAAACATCCAGGACTCGTCCTTGGTCACCCACCAGATATCACCGGCCTCATAGCAAAACACCGCCTCGGCCCACAACTGGTCGCGGATCTCGCGCAGGGCAACGAGGTCGACCTTGTTGCAGAACACCGGCCAATAACGTCGGTTACCAGTGGCGTCCTTGAGGTATTCCTCTTGGTTGGTGGTCCCCACAAAAACACACTGGCGTGGCACGTCATTCGTTCTGCGGCCGTAGCTTTCGCGGTAGGTATCGATGGACGCCGAAAAGAACTGCTTGGCCTTGGTGCTCTCAGCCTTGTTGAAGCTGTCCAGCTCCCCCAGCTCGACAATCCACTTGCCGCGAATCGCCTGAAAGCTGTCCTTGTCGCCCAGGGCAAACGGCGTATCCATAAACCACTCACCACCGAGAATCCCCATCGAGGTGGACTTACCCTCGCCCTGTCCGCCTTCCAGAATCAACACCGAGTCAGCCTTGCAGCCTGGGCGCATCACCCTCGCCACGGCCGAGATCAGCCAACGCTTACCGACCTTGGCCGAGTACTCGCTGGCCTCAACACCAAGCACGTCGGTCAACCAACTTTCCAACCGAGGTACGCGATCCCACACAAGCTTTCCCAAGTATTCACGCACGGGGTGAAAGGCGTGATCATGCGCGACCACGCTGACCGCCTCGATCACATGGGATGCCTTGACCCGCAGGTTGTATTGCTGTGCGAGCCACTTCATCACCCGCATATCATCGATGTCGGCCCAGTCACCTGCACCGCCACCATATGGTGCTGCGCGCAGCTTGATGATCTTCGAACTGAACACGCTGTAGCCGATCACCCCAGCCCAGCGTTCGTCATTGCCAAGGATCAATTCGACATTCTGCATATGCGCGATCAAGGCACCGCTTTCACTGCGGGCCAGCATGTCCTTCCAACCGCCAGCGGCCGGTGGTTTGACGACCGCTAACACCTGGCGGCGCACCGCCTCCAAACCTTCGGCGACGTGCAGGTCATTGAAGTCGGTCCACTTGTCTTCACGCTCACCCGAGAAGATCGGCGCGACCACCTGACCACCAACTATCAACGCGGCGTTGTTCGCCTTCTCATCACCGGGGTTCCAGGGCTCGCCATTCGGGCGTTTGGTCTTCCAGTCATCGTCCCGGCAAACAATCAACGGGCAGCCAGGGAAGCGTTCGCGCATGGCCTTGCACACCACCAACAAATTGCCCGCATCGAAGGCGATAGCGACCGTCAGCGAGGTCGCCATATGCAAGCTGGCACCGGTGGCATAGCCCTCGCACACCAGCACCGGCTCACCCGGCTCAGGGTGCGGCCCGATCAGGTGAAAGGCGCCCTCTTTCGACATGCCGTAGGGCCAATAGGACTTGTCCCGACCGGAGTCTTCTTGCTTTGCCGGAAACACCACCTGCAGGCCAACGATCTGATCCCGCACGTTGCACATGGGCACCAAAAACGCGCCGGAGCGCGGTGCGTATCGAACGCCGAAACCGACAATCTGCTTTCGATCCAGATAGTCGCTGCGGCCTTTCTCTGGCATGCGCTTGAACAGTCCCGCTGCCCGATTCGCCGCACGACGCGCCGCATTGGCAGCGATCTCGGTAGCACGGCGCTTGGCCTCTTCCTGGCGTGCGCGCATCACCTCGCGTTCTTCTGGCGACATCCGACCGGCTTTTACTTTGATCTTCTGTGACTCACCGGAACGCCAATCACCAAAGCTGCCGAAAATCAGCGTTTCGCCTTTCTCGGTCCGATGCTCATGGACCACATACCAACCGTTCTTTTCCTTACCCTTGTCCTGTGCAGTCTTGCATCGGGTAAGCTTGCCAAAAATCAGAGGTTGCTCAGGCTCTAGGCCGTAGTCTGCGAATTGCCCCAATACCTCATCGAGCATGGCGAACCTCCCGTTGTTCTTCGATTGATTGGCATTGCACGCACTGCGTGCAACCCGGTGATGCGATTCGGCGACCTTCAGGGATTGGGTCGTCGCACTCTTCGCAAAACAAAAACGAATGAACCACTGAGGCAACCTTGGTGGCTTTACGCGCGGCCAGTGCGTGATCAATACGCTCCTGCACCAGGTCATTAGCGAAGTCAGCGATATCAGCCACGTTCGGCACCTCGCGTCGTCTGGTTGACGTACGTGGCGCGGTTGAACATCCCCAACAGCCCTTGAATACCGCGAAATACCTGGAGGCGAATCTCGGCTAACTCGTGGTCCGTTACCACGCCATCACCAATGCTCTTGGCCCAAGTCTCAGCCAGATTCGCCACCTGCCGAAAATACTCAGCAATGCCGGTGGTCAAGGTTTCAGGCATGTCGTTGGTGTACGCCTCAGCCAACTCCTGCCAAGTCGTATCCCCCACCAACGCATGCACCGCATCCAGAATGCGGCGGTCCTTGGTCAACTCCAGGATCTCGCCGAACTCCTGAATGTTCACCGTGTGGCTGGGATGGGTTGGGGAAAGTTTGTGCTGCAGCGTGGTGGCATTTCTGCCGGTGGTGGCGGCGATTGCAGCGGCGCCACCGGGGTAGTCCCGAGCGGCATGGTAAAGCGCTAGATCGAGCGGCAGCAGTTCCCGCTGTGCTCGTTCCACAGAACTCAGAGCGATTCGGCTCATGGCATTAATCCTTAACAGTTGCCAGTGCCGCGCGACATGCAGTGGTGATACATTTGCCGCGTGGCTTGAAAGGGCCCAAACGCCGGCAAGGTCCGCAGGACCAAAACCGGCACCGTGCCGAGGCGAACAATCCGTTGTTCACCCCTGGCGCAACCGCTGCCCAATCTGTGGTGGAAAAGGCAGCAACACCAAGGCATCCGTGCCTTGGAAAGCGCAGTAAAGAGAGGTGGTTTGCATGTGGTGTGCCCGCCTACCTTTACTGCGACCCGACAGCGCTGTGGTGGTGCGTGTCGGGAGGAACTGGGCGGCCCATGGGTCGCCTTTTTTCTAACTAAGCTGCAGCTTTTTGAGGTGCAGATGCATTCAACAGCCAAGCAGGCTCGAACGCGTTGCCCTTCTGCTTTGCGGCTGCCGCTAACAGCACAGCGTATTTGGTCTCACCCGTGTAATCGGTCCGCGGTAGGCACGCTGCTTGGCGCCATTTGTTCAGCGCTTGATAGCTTCGGTCGCAAACCTTGGCAGCGGCCCCAATGCCACCTACGGCTTCAAAAGCGAATGCGATTGCATTCGGGAAATCTACGGGTTCCAACATGGCAACCTCCATTTATCAACTCACGGTTGATGTTATAGATCAACTGACTATTGCGCAACCTTTGTGACACTCTCAACTCATGGTTGATAAAAATGCACTCCGCGCAGCTTTTAGCGAGCGCCTACACGAAGCCCTCGACGATGCCGGCGTACGCAGCCGGGGTCGTGGTGTGGATATCCATCGTCAGTTGAAAAGCTTGGGAGTCGATAAAACTACACAGGCCATCAGTAAATGGCTGAACGGCGAGGCGATGGCAGAGGCAGATAGCATGGCTGCACTTTGCTCGTGGTTGAAGATTCGCCGGGAATGGTTGGAATACGGCGTATTGCCGAAAGAGCAGTCCGGTGAAAGCAATATTCGCCAGTTGACTGCTAGTGATGGGAGTAACGTCAGCGAAATCAGCCATCGCTTTGGCAAAGTCCCGCTAATTTCTTGGGTGCAGGCAGGCGCTTGGTGTGAAGCGATCTCAAATTTTGAATCTTACGATCCAGACTCTTGGCTTTCGTGCCCAGTGCCAATTAGTAGTCAGGGCTATGCATTAAAAGTACTGGGCGATTCGATGACAAATCCTGGGCCAGGTCGTAGCTATCCAACAGGGTGCATCATTTTCGTTGACCCTGAAGCTGAAACAAAGACGGGAGATCGCGTAATTGCAAGGGTCCCTCGCACAAACGAGGCGACATTTAAGGTTTTGGTTGAGGATGCTGGACGACAATATTTAAAACCGATCAATCCGCAATATCCAATCATTGATATTACGGAAGAGACTCACATCTGCGGAAAGGTCGTTGGTGCATTCATCCTCGACTGAGACTAAAAACTCAAGACCACTGCCCTACCAATGAAACCACCTTATTCAAGAGCACATCCCCCTTATATTCATTACCGAAAGGCATCAACTCGTCATGTACAGATTTAGCTAAATCTTCGCATTCTAAATACAACGCAGCCAAGGCCGGAACTTTACTCTCGTTATCGAATACCTTCCGGGTACCGTCTGGCACAATTAAATTATCTCTCAACTCGCTATTCACAACCAAGCGCCACAAGTGTTCTCGCAGTTTTTCAAGCGCACCCAACCGCAGATAAGCAGGCATCTCCAATTCTTCACGCATATCGTAAGCAATAGCCGATAAATCAAAGCTATTTAAACCTTTTGCCAATGCCTTTCTTTCATCATCCATATCGGAAATCATTGTCTTCATTAGACGAATTACCCCTTTCAGGATTCCGTTAGAGCGCGCATCAGCGTCATTGATTAGCTGACGATTCAAAAACGGAAAATTGACATGAAGCACATGCTCTTTCTTATTATAAATTTGAATTCCTTTATCGAATTCCATCTGACTTTTTTGATAAGCAGTTGTGTGATACCAAGCAGCTGGAACTATATCAATCTCTCTAACAAGGCTCCCGCCCTCTAAGGCGATTGCTTTTGCCCCAGAAATATCGACCGTTGCGGCAGGAAAATTAGCTTTTAATATAACTTCGGAACGCGCACGTAAATCAGCGACAATGTCTACCATTGGCCGCTTATCGGTTGGAGGCGGGTACAGCCCAGCTACTACGGGAGGCTGTTGAACAAGTATTGTTGACTTTACAACAATTAACATATCGACATCAGAAACGCCCTTGATATGTATATCGAGTCCGACAGACCCTTGTAGCCTTGCCTCTACCTTTACACCTTCCCTTTCTAAAGACTTCACCAAGCTTAAGGCAATACGCTCACCTTCGCTTTTTGAGATTTCTGTATATTCCTTCTCTACGGGGTCCATTGCCCATAGAACCCACTTCACCCCATTTGATTCTTGAAGAGATTCAAATATTTGCGACTTGTACAATGCGCGGGTACTAGCCTCCGCATAATGAACAGAATCAAACATCTCAGTACTAACTGATGGCCCCTGTCTCCGAGCTTTTTGCGCCGCGAGCTTTTTATTAAAATCCATTTTATTTTACTCTCCTCGTCAACGTCATCACACCGAATGTATTTCTACCATTTCTATTGAAATAGCTAGCCTTCCCCAAAGTTAGCTCCTTGTTTAGCATAATCTCACAATAGCCTTTATGAGAGCTCAACTCATGAGAAACCTCGAGACGCGATTCATTACTATAGCTATAGCTAAGCATCCACCCACCAATTGGGCTATCTCTTTTCATAAAAATAGCGGTATAACTTAGACTCTCACTTTGCGCTGTCTCTAAATGTATAACTATCTGTTTCCAATTTTGCTCAATGCCTATTATACCGACCCAATTCCAACGAACACTGCCATCTTCATTGAGTGTTTTCGCTTCAACGTCCCACTCTCCTTGAAGATTTGGTATATCGAGTATCGGAACCCTCCAAATCCATTTATTGAAAATCCAGTGAACGGCAAAATAAATAGCCCCAGTAGTCACCGTCGCTTTTGACAGAATCCCCCACTGACTTGCAGTACTTGCAAAATCCATTAATTGAGATATAGCACCTGCGCCAAGAATAGAGATGACCCCAAGCCAACGCCCGATTACAGCTCGGTCGTGACCAAAAACCGCATAATCATGCATACCGTTTCCTTACCTTTCTTTGTTGACCAAATAGATAAAAGGCCAATAGCCAGTATGGTTGCTGTGCAGTGCAAAAATCAAAATATCAACCAGTGATTGTTGACTTATAGCAACCATTGGTTGATATTTGCCTAACTCTTCCACCACAGAGCGAGGCAACACCGTGCACACCACAGCCACCCTTCACGTCCATCCAGCCGTAGCTAACCCCTTCCTCATATTCGAAATTCGCCGCCTAGCCCGCGAATACGGCTGCTCGTTTGCCACCACCAAACCGAAGCCGAAAGCCCGTATCGCACCCACGCCATTCGATCCGAACGGTGGGGGAAACGCAGCATGAGCAAATTCAAACTCGATAATCGCACTCTGCAGCTACTCAACGCCCAGGTGAATCTGACCGAGACTTTCAACCACGTACTGCGGTCCGCACCAAAGTGTGAAGCTTTGGCCATCCGCCTCAAGGTAGAACGGGGCACCGCAGAAACCATTTTCATCGTCGAACTGGGCTGCGAACGCCACACGCTAACCTTGAACAACGAAAAGAAAATGCACCTCAAGCTGGCTGACTTCATCGAAGAAATCGCTAACGGCCCCTTCGCCCCTAGTAATTTCGCTGATCTGCTGTACTTGCCCCATGCAGAGCGCGAATACGGTCGATTTGATCTTCGGGACAAGCAACGCGTGTTCGAGCTGGTCATCACCGGCGGCACCTTGAGCCTGGACATGGGTTTCGAACTGCCCCTCCACGTCGCGATCCACCGCACCCACACCCGCCCAGGTGTCACCACCATCCTGAGCATCGGCGTAAAGAGCCCGCGCACCAAATGCTTCACCGTGTGCGGCACCGACGTCGAGATCTACGGCAAGGTCATCGAGTCCATCAACCATCTGGCTGCTGCGGCGACACCTGCCGCACACGCTGCGTGAGGTGAATGCCATGGAACGCACACTCTCTCAAGCCGCAAGCCAACTCGGCCTGACCCGGCCCAAGCTCATGAGCCTGATGCGCGAAAAGGGATTGCTCAACGAACGGAACCTACCGGCCTACCCCACCCGTGACCGCGACTTTCTGCGGATCAAGGATGGCCACTGGTATCACGAACAGCTCGGCATGCAGTACAACCAATCAACCCGGGTCAAACAACCTGGCATTCGTTGGCTGGCCGAACAACTGGGGTTGGAGCTGCCGGCCATCCCGGCAGATAACCGTGACGTGGCCTAGGGAATACGCCCGACAGATCATCGCAATGCGTACACGCGAGGAGCGCAACGCCGCGCTCCTCGAAGTACCCGAACATCTGCGGGAGCTGACCAAACGCCACTGCCTAAACGCCTGGAATCACCCATCACGGTTCAAACGCAAGGAGGCCACGCAAGCCCATGAGTAACGCCAATCAGAACCCACTCCGGCTGATGCCGGCACCGGAAACGGTCACAGTTGAACTGCTCTACCGCACCTTCGGCGACGTGCTTATCCCGCTGGAAAAACTTCGTCTGCAGTACTTCCGCAATCTCAATGAGCAGACGTTCGCCTCCGACCTCGACAACGGTCGCATCCCGCTGCCAGTGACCACGCTCAAAGACAGCCGGAAGTCCTTCAAGTACGTCCACATTCGCCACCTAGCGTCATGGATCGATATCAGGGCCTATACGGCCGACGAGGAGCAGGCAAAGAAACAGACCGATTCAACCCAGCAGGACCAGTAACCCCAAATGGCCGCCACCACCGGCCAACCAAAAACAACAGGAGCACACCACATGACCGCAACTCAGATCTGGGCACTGATCGTCCTCATCTTGCTCGTCGCCCTCACCTACTGGGCCGGCTATCGCGGCGGCCTCATCGATGGCCGCCTTGAGGGCATTGATGAAGGCATGAGCATTCAACAGGCCGACCATTCACAAACCGTCTGCAACCTGGAGCTTTCACTTGACCGGGTAAGGAATCAGTACAAGCAACTATTCACCAAGTACGAGCGCGCACTGGCCACTTCGAAACTGGGAGAACCAGAACGCCACACCCTCCTGGCCATCGCCGAAAAACTCAGGATCGCCGCCGAGACATTCGCTGCATTCCGCACCGGTAAAAAACTTGAACGTGAATCCGTTGAGCTCCGCGAACAAGCACTCGCCATAGCCGCCATGTTGGAGCCCGTAGAGCAGGAGGCCGCAGCATGAAATGCACCCTCCTACGCCTCACCCCGCAAGCGGCGGGAGAACTGCAACAACAGCTGACGAAGGCCACGACTGAGCTTCGGGAAGTGACACGTTTTCGGAAAGAGTTCGACCGACAGCTGGCCACGGTTATCGGCCAAGAAGCCATTCGCCAACTGAATAAAGACACACGCAACGCTTTGCTGCTTGCCGACCTGATCAAGGAGGCAGCATGAACCAGTTTCCGACCGCCACCGATACACGGTTCACGCTTCACCAGCGCCTGATGAACCAACTCACAATCGAACACCGGAGGAAAGCGGCATGAAAATGGAACAGAACACCACCCAGACATCGCCCGCTTTGCTCCGTATCGCCAGCGGCGTCGACACGCCAGAAACAAACAGTCTCTGCTGCGCAGCAGCAGGCATTATTGCCCCTCTCAATGCCACTGGAGAAGCACGTATACCCCACGAAAAACTGCGCGGGGCAGGCACTTCTGATGCAACGCTGATCGCTCAGAATGTCGCGCCCGCGCAGCCTGTTGTGGGATATACGCACCTTTCCTCCGACCAGGCACATCCGCAATTGCTCGCCGGTGAAGTGCTCAAAATTGACGAGCGCGCTGAGTACGAGAAGGAATTTCCAATACCCGAAGGCCTGCAGTATTGCCCACAACGCGGGACTTACATCAAATCACTAGGTGCAAGTTCATCCGACAACTTCGCCCTCGAGCATTACGCATACAGAGCCGGCTTCGCAGCATGGAAGCGCCGAGCATGGAAGCAATCCGCATTAGAAGTTCAGTCGATCAACCATGTCGCCCCAGCGACGGCTCCGCTGGATGCGCCGGTATGACCACGAAGGCTCAAAACCCAAAAAACAACCATCAGCCGCCACACACGGACCGGGTTAACACTATGGATATGCAAAGCGAAACACTCGCCGAGGAAGAACTGGCCACCATCACGGGTTTTCAGATGCCCTCTAGGCAAATCCAGTGGCTCACCGAAAATCACTGGCAGTTTGTTCTAACCGGTGCCCGACGGCCGATTGTTGGCCGTGTTTATGCTCGCTTGAAGTTGGCCGGTGTGAAGGCATCGGCTACCAACGCCGTGGCCGAAACCTGGACACTCGACCTTGCGAATGTGAGCTGATCATGCGCCACAAGAACACCACCAACCGGGATCTACCACCACGCATGCTCCGCAGAACCCGCGTGCGCAAAAACGGCGAAACTTGGGTCGGCTACTACTACAACGGCAGGGACGCCGCCGGCAACAGGAAGGAAATCCCACTGGGGAGCGATATCGACCAGGCAAGAGTCGAGTGGGCCCGACTCGAACACAAAGCCGCGCCTAAACCAACCCACCTGATGGGATCGCTGTTCGACCGCTACGAAGAAAAGATCATCCCCGGCAAGAAGCCACGAACCCAACAGGACAACCTCAAGGAACTGAAGCAACTCAGAAAAGCATTCGATAAGGCCCCCATCGAGTCCATCACCCCCCAGGTGGTGGCACTCTATCGGGATACCCGAACCGCAAAAGTCAGGGCGAATCGGGAGATCGCCCTGCTTTCGCACATGTTCACCATTGCGCGTGAATGGGGGCTTACCGAAAAGGCTAACCCTTGCTTCGGTGTTCGGCGCAACAAAGAAAAACCCCGGGATTACTACGCCGGAGAAGCCGTGTGGAATGCGGTTTACGCTGAGGCCGTGCAGGAACTGAAAGACGCAATGAACCTGGCCTACCTAACCGGCCAACGTCCTGCGGATGTATTGAAAACCGCCACGACCGACCTGAACAACGGTTTTTTGATGGTCGGCCAGGGTAAAACCGAAAAACGCTTGCGTATTCGACTGGAGAACGAAGGCGCCCAATCAGATTTGAGCGCCTTCATCGAATCCCTGCTCGATCGAAAGTCAATCAAAGGCATTAAGACATCGACCCTTATCACCAACGCTTCAGGCCTCAGAATGAGTCAACAGATGCTCCGAAATCGTTGGGACGAAGCCAGGGAAAAAGCCGCAGTAAAAGCCGCAACAGAGGGAGACACTGCCCTCGCCGCCGGCATTCGAGAATTTCAGTTTCGGGACATTCGACCAAAAGCAGCTAGCGAAATCGAATTAGATCACGCGAGCCGCCTGCTGGGACACTCGACGGAAGAGATTACTAAGAAGGTTTATCGTCGGATCGGTGAGATTGTGAAGCCGACGAAATAAGCAACTGTCGACCATTCCTACTATTCAATCGCAAAATCTGGAAAACCGTCATAACGCAAGATAAGAAAACGAGACATCTTCAAACCCGTGCCTTTTTTTAAGCAGTAGCGGTTCTTGCCGCCCCTAACTTAGGCGATACGTTATCACCCCAACTAACTGGGATTACTATCTCAATTTCAGCAACCAAAAGTTTATTATTTAATTCTTCTACGCAGCACAGGTAATCATGAAAAGCTGACACCTTCTCTTCCGTGCTGACGAAACCAAACGCCATCATCATTGATCCAAAGTCTCCCGGAAACTCAGAAATCATATCCACCCTACGAGACTCATTACATAAATGGATAAACTGATGGGTTCTCATTTTTTCGCACAGCTCAATTGTCTCCCTATCAATCAGCATAATATATTTTTCGGAAAACTTATTGAGACTGTCACTCAAGTGAATAAAAGCACTTGAGATATAGTTTAACCAGTCCATTCTAGGCACTACGGGGGCTTCATGCCGCGGATTAATATACCTGGTCTCTGCCGCCCTCGTGACCTCAATCATCTTTGATAAGGATAGATTATCTTCTGCCATCGGATGCACAGCAGTTGCCTTCACAATATTGAACAAAACGCCTCCAATTTGCTGTAAAGCGGGACGTATTGACAGCAGACTTGTAGTAAAAAGCTGAAGTCGTGCTTGTTCATTGCTCGCAGAAAGACTGATATCGACTGCAATGATTACAACTAATGCTGACAAAAAACAAGTACCTAAACTAAGAGCGAAATTCCTTGTATCACCCTCAGAAAAAATATAAAGAACACCACATAATATTGTAGCAATGAGAATTACAGCCAATGGCTTCCAATTCTTGGCAATCTGCCTAAATAACATAGTCCTACCGCCTCGCCTTTACCTAATAGGTTGACAAACTGCCGTCGCTTGCTGCGACGGCAAGGTTACAACAAACCTACACTCAGTTAGTCATCAACACAATAAAACAGAAAACTTAATACCTTCTTATTTATTCACTTTTCGCAAGAAACAAATTTTGTAGCGCCGACATTTGTTTCGTAAAAGAATCATTACGAGAGGTTATCACCTCATTAAGAGAAATAATTTCATCGCGATATTGCTTACGAAATCCTTCACTCACGCTAATTTTTAAGTTTTTTGAAGCATCATCCAAAGCACTTTGAAGAGGCTCCATGTCTTTATGATGCATCTCCTGCAAAGATTTTACCTGATCCATAATAAGTACGGCCGTGCTTTTTTTAGCATTAGCGGCCTCTAGCTCCTTGGATGCCCACATATAGCCCATACCTCCACCACCGATGGAAATCACAATAAATACGAGCAACAACACACAGATCTGAAAGAATGATTTGCTACTATCTTTCGTAACAATTTTATAAATTAGATACATGACAAGCCCCAGAAAACCCAGATAGCCATACTGCAGAAAACCAGACATTCAATTCATTCCTTTAAAGATGCTAAATGAGCTCAGTCTTGAAGCCGAATTTTGAGTCGTAATGACTGCAAAACCCGCAAGAAAACCTTCAAAGACGCGGTGACTCTGTGAAAGCGAAAACTGAAACCAGTCCCCTATATTTTTGTGCGGTTGCGGAACACCTTCAAAAATAATGCGGAACACTTAACTTTCTCTCAAGCAATAAAAAACCCCGTAGATCATTGATCTACGGGGCTATTTATAGTGGAGGCCGAGGTCGGAATCGAACCGGCGTAGGCGGATTTGCAATCCGCTGCATAACCATTTTGCTACTCGGCCTCAAAACATTTGCTGTCAGTAGCGCAACATCAAATGTGTACAAACTTGGAGCGGGAAACGAGACTCGAACTCGCGACCCCGACCTTGGCAAGGTCGTGCTCTACCAACTGAGCTATTCCCGCGTCTTGGTGTGGCGCATTCTATAGATTCCAGAAGCCCCGTCAACCCTTTGATTCAAAAAAGTTTTATTTCTTTTCAACGTCAGTCTTCAGATGCGGCCAGGCGGCACGCAAGTATTGGATCATGGACCACAACGTCAGGCCCGCGGACACCATCAGCAAGGCGTAACCCAACAGCACCCAGAAGCTGAAATGCGACGGATTGGCCAGCAGGATCACCAGCGCCAGCATCTGTGCGGCGGTTTTCCATTTGCCCAGGTTCGACACAGCCACGTGAGCACGGGCACCGAGTTCGGCCATCCATTCGCGCAGCGCGGAGACCACGATCTCGCGACCGATAATGACTGCTGCTGGCAGCGTGAGCCACAGATTGCCGTGTTCCTGCACCAGCAGTACCAGTGCAACGGCAACCATCAACTTGTCGGCAACGGGATCGAGGAAAGCCCCGAACGGCGTGCTTTGCTCCAGACGGCGGGCCAGATACCCGTCCAGCCAGTCTGTAGCGGCGGCGAACGCGAAGACCGAGGCTGACGCCAGGTAGCTCCATTGGTAAGGCAGGTAGAACAGTAAAATGAAGATCGGTATGAGCAGGACGCGTAAAACGGTAATCAGATTAGGGATATTCATCGGCACAACTGGCTACGAGGTGAGGGGGCATTCTACTCGCTGTGCAGATTTGCATAAATCAACTCTGCGAGCTTTTTACTGATCCCGGGTGCTTTGGCGATCTCTTCGATGCTGGCACGAGACAGCTCCTGCAATCCACCAAAATGTTTCAGCAAATCGCGGCGACGTGTCGGCCCAACACCGGCAACGCCCTCAAGCGTAGACGTTCGACGGGTTTTTCCGCGACGGGCGCGATGCCCGGTAATGGCAAAGCGGTGAGCTTCGTCCCGAATCTGCTGGATCAAATGCAGCGCGGGGGAATCACCGCGCAAGGTGAATTCATGGGCGGCATCATTGAGGTACAGCGTTTCAAACCCGGCCTTGCGCGTCGCTCCCTTGGCCACACCAAGGAGAATCAGGTCCGGCACCGCCAGCTCATTGAGCACATCGCGAGCCATGGACAACTGGCCCTTGCCACCGTCCACCAGCAGGATGTCCGGCAGCTTGCCCTCCCCGTCCTTCAGCTTGCTGAAACGTCGGGTTAGCGCCTGATGCATCGCGGCGTAGTCATCTCCGGCGGTCACGCCCTCGATGTTGTAACGACGGTAGTCGGACTTGATCGGGCCTTCGGGGCCAAACACTACGCAAGAGGCCACGGTCGCTTCGCCGCTGGAGTGACTGATGTCGTAGCACTCCAGGCGCTGTGGTGGCTCATCCAGCTTCAACACATCCGCCAGTGCATCGAAACGGGCCGTGATGTGCTGACGATTCGCCAGACGTGCACCCAATGCCTGCTCGGCGTTGGTTACCGCCAGTTGCTGCCATCGGGCCCGTGTGCCACGCACCCGATGGCTGATGGTCAGTTCGCGACCGCGCAGCTCTTCAATGGCCGCGATCAGTGTCGGGAAGTCATCGTGGACCACATTGACAATCAGCTCGCTCGGCAAGTCGCGCTCAGGACTGCTGATGAAGTATTGGCCCAGAAACGCCGCCATGACTTCGGAAACGTCTTCCTCAATACCGACTTGCGGGAAGAAGTTCTTGCTTCCCAGCACCCGCCCTCCCCGCACGCTGATCAAGTGCACGCAAGCACCGCCCGGATTGACGAACGCCGCTATCACATCGACATCACCCGTCCCGCCTTCCATGCTCTGCTGATCCTGAACCCGCCGCAGCAGCGAAATCTGGTCCCGCAACTCGGCGGCGCGTTCGAACTCCAGGTTGATCGCAGCTTCTTCCATCGCGGCCGACAACTCATCGGTCAGCGCATTGCTGCGGCCTTCGAGGAACATCACCGAATGCCGTACGTCTTCGGCATACACATCAGGTTCGACCAGGCCAACGCAAGGTGCCTTGCAGCGCTTGATCTGGTACTGGAGGCACGGGCGCGTACGGTTCTTGTAATAGCTGTCTTCGCACTGGCGAACGAAAAACGTCTTTTGCAGCAGGCTCAGGCTTTCGCGAATCGCGCCGGCGCTGGGATATGGACCGAAATACTTGCCCTTGGCTTTCTTCGCACCGCGATGGATGCTCAATCGCGGGAACTGACCATCGGAAAGAAAAACATAAGGGTAGGATTTGTCGTCGCGCAGCAGGATGTTGTAGGGCGGGCGCCACTCCTTGATCAGCGTTTGTTCAAGCAGCAAAGCCTCGGTTTCATTGGCGGTGATGGTCGTTTCGACCTGGGCGATACGCGCTACCAGCGCCGCTGTCTTGGGTGCCAGGCCGGTTTTCCGGAAGTAACTCGACAGACGATTCTTGAGATTCTTGGCCTTGCCGACATACAGCAGACGCGCATCGCTGTCGAACATGCGATACACGCCGGGGCGCCCACTGACAGTCGACAGAAAGGCGCTTGGATCGAAGGTTTCAGTCATGTTCAGAGACTGGCATCAACCATGCCGTGACGAACCGCCAGCAGCGTCAACTCGACATCGCTGCTGATCGAAAGTTTTTCGAAAATGCGGTAGCGGTAGGTGTTCACGGTTTTTGGCGACAGGCACAACTTGTCGGAGATGATCTGGACCTTCTGGCAACCGACGATCATCAGCGCAATCTGGATTTCACGCTCGGACAAGGCGTCGAAAGGCGAGTCATTGGTCGGCTGGAAAGACTTGATTGCCAATTGCTGGGCAATTTGCGGACTGATGTAGCGCTGCCCGGCGAACACCAGGCGGATAGCCTGGACCATTTCCGGCAAACCCGCGCCTTTGGTCAGGTATCCCGCAGCACCGGCCTGCAGCAACCGTGTAGGAAACGGATCTTCCTCACAGACCGTTACCGCGACGACCTTGATATCCGGGTGACTGCGCAACAATTTGCGAGTGGCTTCAAGACCACCGATCCCGGGCATCTTGACGTCCATCAACACCACATCGGGTTTCAGCTCACGCGCCTTGAGCAGGGACTCTTCCCCCGATTCAGCCTGGCCGACGACTTGTAGGCCGTCGATGTCAGCCAGCATTCGTGTAATGCCTGTACGAACGAGATCATGGTCATCGACCACTAGCACCCTAATCAAGCAGACACCTCGCGATATGGTCTTATTGAGTTGCCGACACCTTAGCAAAAAAGCAACTGGCAGACCTAGCGGAAAGCGTCAGATAAAAAGTTTCCATTTATCTTGAAAGCCCTGTAGCAGGCGTGTTTCAGCGATGCGGGCCATCGACATCACGTTGCATCCGCAAAAAACAATCGTCCGTCCCCACCACCTGTAATCCCTTTCTTTCATACAACACCCGCGCGGGGTTGTTTTCAAAAACCGTCAAGCGCAGTGCCGGGCGCCGCTCCTGTCGAGCCAGGGTAAATAGTTGATCGATCGCCCAGGAACCGGCGCCCTGCCCCCTGAACGCTTCGTGGACGTGTAATTCGCGGATGTACAGAGCCCTGGCGTCTCGACTCAGGCTGACGTACCCCACCCGATGCTCGCCGCTCACAATCAGACGGTTTTCACGCCCTGCCCACGCCACATCGAATGCCTCGTCCTGCCACAGCAGGTCAAACTGAATGTAATAGCGCAGCATGTTGTGGCAGGTCAGTTCACGGGCAAAATCAAGATCCTCATCAGTAGCAGCACGCCATTCAAAATCCATCAGACCTCCGCGACTTGTGCTTTTTTTGCAGGAGCACGAAGTGTGGTCACAACCAGCCAGTCACTCAAGCGATAGAAATCGCCGTGCAGGTCCCATAGCATTTTCTGATTGAATCCTCGTACCGGGCTCTAGTAAGCTCGGTCCATCCATCGGAGACAAACCATGCTCAACGCCCTCAAACAGCTTCATACCGCCAGCGCCCTGCGCTCGGTTGCGGCTGTCCCGGCGAATGACGCTTGCGTTCCGGTCAGCTTTTATTTTGGGTATTGGTTTAGCCACTGGCGCGCCTGATACCCACACGGCGCCCACTTTAAACGGGTCGCCACCAGAGAATTCTC
This sequence comes from Pseudomonas sp. C2B4, assembly GCF_013359695.1. Lineage (GTDB taxonomy): Bacteria > Pseudomonadota > Gammaproteobacteria > Pseudomonadales > Pseudomonadaceae > Aquipseudomonas. Next base: position 51,519 of record NZ_JABFMU010000008.1, on the reverse strand, counting down.
AACCCCCGGTCGGCTTCCCGACCGGGGGTTTTGTTTTTTCAGCCCTAAACATTTTTAGCGACACACCAGACATTCAGAGGATCAAGAACATGAACTACGCCACTTATTACCGTTACGACAGTTTTACCGCCTGGCGATTTACCACCCTCCGCTCGGGACAGCCTGCCGCCTCCGATCGGTCACCCACAGGTGGCAAGCACACACACGCAGCCAATTTGGCCAATTGTCGAACACCCCAGTAGGGCCAAGTGAGCGGGAACGAACCCGCCACTCGCCCAGGAAGCCTGAAAATGAATTCGTCCGTCTCCGCTTTGCCACTGTCCAACCTGAGCCCTGCCAACGAAGCGCTGACCCTGCGCCTACCCAGCTCGTTGCAGCTCAAACAGCAATTACCGCTCAACAACGCGCTGACCCAGCAAGTCGCCGCTCACCGCCAGGCGGTTCGAGCGATCCTCAACGGTGAAGATTCCCGTCTGCTGGTCATCGTCGGTCCCTGTTCAATTCACGATCCGAAATCAGCGCTCGAATACGCCGAAAACCTGGCCCGTCTGGCCGCCGAGGTCAGCGACGAAATGCTGCTGGTGATGCGCGCCTACGTCGAAAAGCCCCGCACCACAGTCGGCTGGAAAGGCCTGGCCTACGACCCGCACCTGGATGGCAGCGACGACATGGCGGGTGGCCTGACCCTTTCCCGTGAGCTGATGCGCGAAATGCTCCTGCTGGGCTTGCCCGTGGCAACCGAACTGCTGCAACCCATGGCCGCCAATTACTTCGACGACCTGCTGAGCTGGGTCGCCATTGGTGCCCGCACCACCGAATCGCAAATCCATCGCGAGATGGCTAGCGGCCTGAGCATGCCCGTCGGCTTCAAGAATGGCACCGACGGTGGTGTCACGGTGGCCAGTGACGCCATGCGGTCGGCGGCCCACCCGCATCGCCATTTCGGTGTCGACAGCCAGGGACACCCCGCAATCATCCAGACCCCGGGCAATGCCGACACCCACCTGGTCCTGCGCGGCGGTCATGGCGGGCCGAACTACGACCGCGCCAGTGTTGCCAAGGTACACAGCGACTTGACCCGCCTGAAGATCCCGGCCCGGATCATGGTCGACTGCAGCCACGCCAATAGCGGCAAGGATCCTCTGCGCCAGCCAGCAGTGTTCAATGACGTGCTTGAGCAGCGTCTGCAGGGCGATCGTTCGCTGATCGGCATGATGATCGAAAGTCATTTGTTCGAGGGTTGCCAGCCATTGAGCCCATCGCTGAAGTATGGCGTCTCGATCACCGATGGTTGCCTGGGCTGGAGCGGGACGGAACAGCTATTGCGTCAGGCGGCACAGCGCCTGGGTGCCCAGCGCGATTAAAAGTGCTCGGAGTTCGCTGAAAAGGTGGCAGAACGCGCCCATCGGGACGTCGAGTTCACCCGCCTTTTCAGCGTCGCCCTATGCCGTTTTCATCGGATTATCGCGTCTTTTTCATACATCGCGCCCACGTCCGAGTGTTTTAGAGTGAGGCGCAAGGCACCTCCCTGACCGCTGAAAAAGGACACACACATGCAAAGGACTGCAGACACTCGTTACCCAATCCTGCTGGTTCATGGGCTTTTCGGGTTCGACCGGATCGGCACCTTCGAACTCTTCCATGACATCAAACAGACCCTCAGGAGCGCCGGCGCGCGCGTATTCGTGCCACACCTGTCAGCCACCCACAGCAACGAAACGCGGGGCGATCAACTGCTGGCGCAAATCGAGCGGGTACTCGATGGCACTGGCGCGAGCAAGGTCAACCTGATCGGTCACAGCCAAGGCGCGTTGGCGGCTCGTTATGCAGCCGCCATTGCGCCGCAGTCGGTCGCCTCCGTGACGTCCGTGAGTGGTCCGAACCATGGTTCGGAGCTGGCTGACTTTCTGCGCAAGGCCCTGACGCCAGGCGCCCTGCCTGAGCAGATTGCCGAGACCGTCGCGACCCTGTTCTCAGACTTTCTTGCATTGATCAGCGGCAACCGCGACATACCGCGCAATGCCATCGCCGCATTGAACGCGCTGACCACCGAGGGTGTCGCTGCATTCAACGACAAGTACCCTCAAGGGCTGCCGAAAACCTGGGGAGGCAAAGGTTGCGAACGGGTCAACGGCGTCCGCTATTATTCCTGGAGTGGAATCCTGCCAGGCGACCTTCTGGGCGATGGCTTCAACCCACTTGACCCGCTGCGCGTTTTTTTGCGCGCCTTTTCCCGGTACTTCATCACCGAAGCCGAGCAAAACGATGGCATGGTCGGACGCTACAGCTCCCATCTGGGCTCCGTCATCCGTTCCGACTACCCCCTCGACCATCTGGGCACTCTGCGCCAGACTGGTATTGCAACCGCGACACCCGTCGATCCGATTGACCTCTACGTGCAGCACGCCGAACGCCTGAAAAAAGCCGGCCTTTGATCGTGACGCTAGTCATTTGCAGGCGCCGGGCTTGCTCGCGATGGAGGGCGACGATAACGCATCTTGTCTGAATGCCCGCGCTGCCCACGCATTTTTCGCGAGCAAGCTTGTTCCTACAGGAGAAATCGCTCACTGAATCCGGTAGGCTCAACACTTTACCGAACATTGAAAGGAGTATTTTTCCATGGCTAGAGCCACTGCCCGCCACATCCTCGTTGCCAGCGAAGCCAAATGCAACGAACTCAAGGCCCAAATCGAGGCTGGCGCAGACTTCGCCGAAATCGCCAAAGCCAACTCCACTTGCCCTTCCAGCCGCCAGGGCGGTGACCTGGGTTCGTTCGGTCCTGGCCAGATGGTCAAGGAATTCGACACCGTGGTCTTCAGCGCACCGATCAACGTCGTGCAAGGCCCGGTCAAGACCCAGTTCGGCTACCACCTGCTGGAAGTGACCAGCCGTCAGGACTGATCGACGCCTGGCTTTCATCCACAACGGCCCGCCATTTGGTGGGCCGCTGTGTTTCAGATACGTAATTCGGCTGGCGAGGGACGCGCCGCTAGCGTACAAATTGTCGTTAACGACCACCCGGCTCTAAGGCTGACAATGCGACTGGCTTTCCCTACTGTGTTATTCACTGCCGTGGCCCTGTTGTTGGGCGCCGCCGGTGTGAACGCTGCGCCGCAACATGCGTTGACCGTATACGGTGAACCGGCCAAATACCCTGCCGGCTTCAGTCACTTCGCCTACACCAATCCCCAGGCCCCCAAGGGGGGGACCCTGCGTCGATCGGCGATCGAAATCGGTCTTTTCGACCATGTCTTGCCTTACATCGACAAGGGCATCGGCGTCACGCAGATCGATGGCCTGCTCTACTCGCCCCTGGCCCAACGTTCCCTGGACGAGCCTTACACCGTGTATGGCCTGGTAGCGCAGCAGATCGAGCGCTCCGAGGATGGCCTGTCCCTGCGCTTCTACCTCAATCCCAAGGCACGCTTTGCCGATGGCAAACCCATCACCGCCGAAGACGTGCGCTACACCTTCGACCTGTTGATGACCCAGGGCAGCCTGCGCTATCGCACTCAGTTCGCCGACGTCAAAGGCGTCGAAGTGGAGTCGCCACTGACCGTGCGCTTTGACTTCAAGAACAACGAAAACCGTACGCTTCCGCTGGACATAGCCACCCTGCCGGTATTCCCCGAACACTGGTGGAAGACCCGCGATTTCGCCGGTGGTGGCGGGTATGAGCCGCCGCTGGGTAGCGGACCTTACCGAGTCGGCAAGATCGATTCCGGACGCAGCATCACCTTTGAGCGTAACGCCGACTGGTGGGGCAAGGATCTGCCGGTCAGCCGCGGCCTCTACAATTTCGATCATTTCAGCATCGAGTACTTTGGCGACACCGACGTGGCCCGCCAGGTGCTGCGTGGCGGCGCCTACGACTACAACCGCGAGTTTTCCGCCACCGGTTACTCCATCGGCTACGAAAGCCCGGCCCTGAGCGACGGGCGCCTGCAAAAGGCCCATTTGGCAACAGAAGCCCCGCAGCCGAGCCAGGGCTTTGTGTTCAACCTGCAAAAGCCGATGTTCCAGGATCGCCGGGTGCGTCAGGCGCTGGTCATGCTCTGGGATTTCGAATGGAGCAACCGGCAGATGATGCGCAATATGTACATCCGCCAGCAGAGCTTCTTTTCCAACACCGAACTCGCCGCCCGCCAACTGCCGGATGCCGGCGAACGGGCGATACTCGAACCGCTACGCGGACAGATCCCGGACGAAGTCTTCACCAAAGTGTTCGAGGCGCCGAAGACCGACGGCAGCGGCGTGATTCGCGACAAACAGTTGCAAGCCCTGAACCTGCTCGAACAGGCTGGCTGGAAGCCGAAGGGCGATCAACTGGTCAACGCCGACGGTGAACCCTTGAGTTTCACTTTCCTGGTCAGCCAGAACGGTATGGACCGGCTGCTGCTGCCGTACAAACGCACCTTGAAACAGATCGGCATCGACCTGAACATTCGCCGCATCGACGCCTCCCAGTACGTCAACCGCCTGATGAGCCGCGACTACGACATGATCGTCACCGGATACCCGGTCACCACTTCTCCCGGAGGCGAACTGTTCAATTATTTCGGCTCCGCCGCGGCCACCGATCCCGGTTCCAACAACTACATGGTCCTGAAGAACCCGGCGGTGGACACCCTGATCAACGGGCTGGTGCGGGCCAACAACAAAGCCGACATGTTGCGCTACGCCCATGCGCTGGATCGGGTGCTGCAATGGAACTACTACTGGATTCCCAACTATTACCCGCCGGGAACGTCCACCGTGTGGTGGAACCGCTTCGGCATCCCCAACGTGCAGGCCAGCAATGACGAAGCCATCGAGAGTTGGTGGGAAGTGAGCACCACGCCGCTGACCAACCAGCAGATGACCGCCGAGCGCATTCGCCGTGGCAGCCCTGGAGGACCGCACTGATGTGGGCTTACATACTGCGGCGCTTGCTGCTGATCATTCCGACGCTGGTGATCATTCTTCTGGTGAACTTCGTCATCGTCCAGGCGGCACCCGGCGGGCCGGTGGAACAGGCCATCGCTCATCTGCAGGGCATTGGCGGCGCCAGCGTCGGCGGTGGGTCCGGCGAGTCCGTGAGCGGCGCTTCCCGGGCCAGTCGCGGCCTCGATCCGCAACTGATCAAGGACATCGAAAAACAGTACGGCTTCGACAAGCCGGCCCATGAGCGACTCTGGCTGATGCTCACCAGTTATGCGCGCCTGGATTTCGGCAAGAGCTTCTTCCGTGGTGCCACCGTCACCGATCTGATCCTGCAGAAAATGCCGGTCACCATTTCCCTCGGTCTCTGGGCGACGCTGATCACCTACCTGGTTTCGATCCCGCTGGGCATTCGCAAGGCGGTGCATCACGGCAGCCATTTTGATATCTGGACCAGCACCGCGATCATCATCGGCTACGCGATGCCGGCGTTTCTTTTCGCGATGTTCCTGATCGTGGTGTTCGCTGGCGGCACTTCGCTGAACTGGTTCCCGGTCCGCGGGTTGGTCTCCGATAATTTCGAGTCACTGTCGACCCTGGGAAAAATCGCCGACTACTTCTGGCACCTGGTGTTGCCCGTGACGTCGCTGGTGATCGGCGGTTTCGCGACCCTGACCATCCTGACGAAAAACTCGTTCCTCAATGAAATTACCCGACAGTACGTGGTCACCGCCCGCGCCAAGGGCCTGAGTGAACGTCGGGTGCTGTATGGTCACGTGTTCCGTAACGCAATGTTGCTGGTGGTGTCAGGGATTCCCCAGGCCTTCATCAGCGTATTTTTTGCGGGTTCCTTGCTGATCGAAGTGATCTTCTCCCTCGATGGCCTGGGCCGGATGAGCTACGAAGCCGCGGTCTCACGAGACTATCCGGTGGTCTTCGGTTCGTTGTTCATCTTCACCCTGTTCGGCCTCCTGATAAAACTGGTGGGCGATCTTTGCTACACCCTGGTTGACCCCCGTATCGACTTCGCCGCGAGGAATGCCTGATGTTCAAGCTTTCGCCGCTGGGTCGTCGTCGTTTTGAACGCTTCAAGAAAAACCGTCGCGGCTGGTGGTCGCTGTGGTTGTTTGTCGGCCTGTTCCTGCTGACCCTGGGTGGCGAACTGATCGCCAACGACAAGCCATTGATCGTCAGCTACCAGGGCCAGTGGTACTTCCCTGCCCTCAAGCGCTACACCGAGCAGGAGTTCGGCGGCCAGCTGCCGTTCCAGGCCGACTACCGCAGCGACTATGTGCAGCAACTGATCAAGAAGGACGGTGGCTGGCTGCTGTTCCCACCGATCCCGTTCAGCGACGACACGCCAAACTACGACCTGAACAAACCGGCCCCGAGCCCGCCTTCGAACGTGAACTGGCTGGGTACCGACGACCAGGCGCGGGACGTGTTGGCCCGGGTGATTTTCGGTGCTCGCGTCTCCATTCTGTTTGCCTTGATGCTGACCCTTGTCAGCGCACTGATCGGCATTGCCGCCGGCGCCCTGCAAGGCTATTACGGCGGCTGGGTCGATTTGCTCGGGCAGCGGTTGCTGGAGGTCTGGTCAGGGCTGCCGGTGCTGTACCTGCTGATCATCCTGTCGGGGTTTGTCGAGCCCAATTTCTGGTGGCTACTGGGAATCATGGCGCTGTTTTCCTGGCTGGCGCTGGTGGACGTGGTGCGCGCCGAATTCCTGCGCGGGCGCAATCTGGAGTACGTCAAGGCTGCCCGGGCACTGGGCCTGACCGATCGCAAAGTCATCGTCCGGCACATTCTGCCCAACGCCATGAACGCGACCTTGAGCTACCTGCCGTTCATTCTGACCGGGGCCATTTCGACGCTCACTGCGCTGGATTTTCTCGGCTTCGGCATGCCGGCCGGTAGCGCATCCCTGGGCGAACTGATCGGCCAGGGCAAACAGAACCTGCAGGCACCGTGGCTGGGGCTGACGGCGTTTTTCGCCCTGGCGCTGATTCTTTCTTTACTGGTGTTCATTGGCGAAGCATTGCGCGACGCCTTTGACCCGCGATCTTGATTCGCGATTTTGAAAGCCGGACGACTGACATGAGTAACCTGATCGAAATCCGTGACCTCAGCGTGGCCTTCAGCGGCCAGACCGTCGTACGCAATCTGTGCCTGGACATCCGCCCCGGCGAGTGCCTTGCGTTGGTCGGCGAGTCGGGCTCCGGCAAGTCGGTGACCGCCCACTCGATCCTGCAACTGTTGCCCGAATGCGGGACAGAAACCACGGGCAGCATCCGCTATCGGGGCCAGGAGATCGTGGGCGCCGATGCCAAGCGTTTGCGTCAATTGCGCGGCAACCGCATCGCCATGATCTTCCAGGAACCGATGACCTCCCTCAATCCGCTGCACAGCATCGAAAAGCAGATCGGCGAGACCCTGCTGGTGCACAAAGGCATGACTGGCAAAGCGGCCCAGGCGCGGATTCTTGAATTGCTGCAGCTGGTGGGCATCCAGAAACCCAAGGAACGGCTCAAGGCCTATCCTCATCAACTGTCCGGCGGCCAGCGCCAACGGGTGATGATCGCCATGGCCCTGGCCTGCGAGCCGGAACTGCTGATCGCCGACGAGCCCACCACCGCACTGGATGTCACCGTGCAGCGCAAGATCCTGCTGCTGCTCAAATCGCTGCAACAGCGGCTCGGCATGTCGCTGTTGCTGATCAGCCACGACCTCAACCTGGTGCGCAGCATCGCCCAGCGCGTGTGCGTGATGAAGGCCGGTGAAATCGTCGAGCAAGCCAGCTGCGAGACCCTTTTTACCGAACCGAAACACCCCTACAGCTGCGTGCTGCTCAATGCCGAGCCGGAAGGCGAAGCACTGCCCCGTGACGAGCGGGAAAACGTGCTCGAAGTCGACGATCTGCGGGTGCAATTTCCGGTCAGTGGGGGATTGTTCCAGCGCAAGACGTATTTGAACGCCGTGGACGGCATCAGTCTCAAGGTTCAGCGCGGCAAGACCCTGGGCATTGTCGGTGAATCCGGTTCGGGCAAGTCCACCCTCGGCCAGGCGATCCTGCGCCTGCTCGACTCCGAAGGCGGCATTCGCTTTCAGGGCCAGGCGCTTGATGGCCTGACGCAAAAGCAATTGCAACCGTGGCGCAAGCAGATGCAGGTGGTGTTCCAGGACCCGTTTGGCAGCCTCAGTCCACGGATGTCGGTGGAGCAGATCATCTGCGAAGGCCTGGAGGTGCACAGCCAGCTGAACGCCGAGCAATGCAACGCCGAGGTGACCCGGGCGCTGCTGGAAGTCGGCCTCGACCCCAAGAGCCGCCATCGCTACCCCCACGAGTTCTCCGGTGGCCAACGCCAACGCATCGCCATTGCCCGGGCATTGGTGCTGAAACCCGCGCTGATTCTGCTGGACGAACCGACCTCGGCGCTGGACCGTACCGTGCAGAAGCAAGTGGTCGCCCTGCTCCGCCAGCTTCAGGAAAAACATGGCCTGACGTATCTGTTTATCAGCCACGACCTGTCAGTGGTCCGCGCCCTGGCCCACGACATGATCGTGATCAAGGACGGCAAGGTGGTGGAAAGCGGCGCGAGCCACGAGGTGTTCGATTCGCCGCAGCATCCATACACCAAGGAGCTGTTGGCGGCGGCGCATTTGGGGCAGGCATAATCCGGCGTCTGCCGCTAAACCGCGTTGCGGCCTTCGCGAGCAGGCTCGCTCCCACAGGGGATTTGTGAACAATGCAGATCAACTGTGGGAGCGAGCCTGCTCGCGAAGAGGCCGGCACCGGCACAATTCAATCAGGATCAGCACTCATGAACACCACCGAAAGCCTCAAGGACTACCAGCGCGTCCGCCTGCTGGCGATCCGCTCGCTGTTCGAGATCATCGAGCAGTCGAGTGAAGGCACGGTGATCGTCGACCGCGACGCCAACATCGTCTGGATGAACGAGCGTTATGCCCGACGGTTTGGCCTGGAGTCGGCCGAGGGTGCCATCGGCAAGGCCTGTGAAAGCGTGATCCCCGGCAGCCTGTTGCGTGAAGTGGTGCGCACCGGCCGGCCGATTCTGCTCGACATGCAGGACACCCCCAAGGAGCCGCTGGTGGTCATGCGCCTGCCGATTCATGACGATGCCGGCGAAGTGATCGGCGCCATCGGCTTCGCCCTGTTTGACGAATTGCGCAGCCTGTCACCGATGCTCAAACGCTACATGAGCATGCAGGAAGAGCTTGCCTCCACGCGCTCGCTGTTGCGGGCACGGCAGACCAAATACAACTTCGCCCACTTCATCGGCACCAGCGCCGCCAGCCTTGAAGTGAAACGCCGCGCCCGACGCAGTGCCAGCACCGACTCTCCGGTATTGCTGCTCGGTGAAACCGGCACCGGCAAGGAATTGCTGGCGCAGGCCATCCACAACGCCTCGCCCCGTGCGCACAAGGCCTTTGTCAGCATCAACAGCGCCGCGATCCCCGAGGCACTGCTGGAAGCCGAATTCTTCGGTACCGCCCCCGGCGCCTTTACCGGTGCCGACCGCAAGGGCCGCGCCGGCAAGTTGCAAATCGCCCAAGGCGGCACGCTGTTCCTCGATGAGATCGGCGACATGCCACTGCCGTTGCAGAGCAAATTGCTGCGAGTGCTGCAGGAAAAGGAATTCGAACCGGTCGGCTCCAACGACGTGATTCAGAGCGATGTACGGGTGATCGCCGCGACCTCTACTGACCTGGAAGCCGCGATCAAGCGCGGTGAGTTTCGCGCCGACCTGTATTACCGCCTCAACGTCCTGCCGATCCACGTGCCACCGCTGCGCGACCGCCTCGATGACCTGCCCGCCCTCAGCGAAGCGATCCTTGAAGAGTTGCGCAGTCAGCACGAGCTGAACAGCGAAGCGTTGGAACTGCTGGGCCAGCACGCCTGGCCGGGAAACATTCGCGAACTGCGCAACGTGCTGGAACGGGCCGCATTGCTCAGTGACGACCTGCGGCTTTCGGTAGCGGATATCCGTGGTGCGATCGGGACCTTTACCCCGGTTCAACGCACCGCGCTGCTGACTGTCGAACCGTTGGCGCATGAGACGTTCAGTGCAGCGCGGGCGCGTTTTGACCGGCAACTGATCGAAACCGCCCTGGCGCAATGCGGGGGCAGGGTGATTGAAGCGGCGGCGCGTCTGGGGTTGGGGCGGTCGACGCTGTACAAGAAGATGGTGGCGTTGGGGATTGTCGAGTCTCTTTAATGAGACATGCATCTCTATTAGTAGATATGGCCTCTTCGCGAGCAAGCCCGCTCCCACAGTGACCGCATTGTTCTGGAATATTCGATGAACCTGTGGGAGCGGGCTTGCCCGCGAAAGGCCAGTCCCGACAACACAAGTCTCCAATCAGAGACAAATCTGAAGCACAACACCCGCCAACGACAAATATATCCATATATTTCAATAACTTAACCATCTGGCACGAAACTCGCTATAGACGTTTCCTACAAAGCTTCACCCTACAAAAATAACAATCCCAGGAGACACACCATGAGTGTGATCATTGCCTTGGCAGCCCTCGCGCTGCTGATGCTCGCCGCTTACCGTGGCTATAGCGTTATCCTTTTTGCTCCAATCGCCGCCCTCGGCGCCGTCCTGCTCACTGACCCTTCCGCCGTTGCGCCCGCCTTCACCGGCGTGTTCATGGAGAAAATGGTCGGCTTCATCAAACTGTACTTCCCGGTGTTCCTGCTTGGCGCTGTATTCGGCAAGCTGATCGAGTTGTCAGGCTTCTCGCGCTCCATCGTCGCCGCGGCCATTCGCTTGCTCGGTACCCGACAGGCGATGCTGGTGATCGTGCTGGTCTGCGCCCTGCTCACTTATGGCGGTGTGTCGCTGTTCGTGGTGGTGTTCGCGGTTTACCCGTTCGCGGCTGAAATGTTCCGCCAGAGCAACATTCCCAAGCGCCTGATCCCGGCAACCATTGCCCTTGGCGCGTTCTCGTTCACCATGGACGCCCTGCCCGGCACCCCGCAGATCCAGAACATCATCCCCAGCACCTTCTTCAACACCACGGCCTGGGCCGCGCCCTGGCTCGGTGTGATCGGCACGATCTTCGTGTTCTGTGCCGGCATGCTGTTTCTCCAGCGTCAGCGCAACAAGGCCCAGCGCTCCGGTGAAGGCTATGGCAACGACCTGCGCAACGAGCCGGAAACCGCCGCCGACATCAAGCTGCCCAACCCGTGGGTCGCTCTGTCGCCGTTGCTGGCCGTGGGCATCATGAACCTGCTGTTCACCCAGTGGATTCCCCAGTGGTATGGCAAGACCCACAGCCTGGCGCTGCCGGGCATGGCCGCGCCGGTCACCACGGAAATCGCCAAGCTCACGGCGATCTGGGCGGTCCAGGCCGCGCTGTTGGTGGGCATCATCATGGTGTTGCTGTTCGGCTACAAGGCCATCAGCCGCAAACTGGCCGAAGGCAGTAAAAGTGCGGTCAGCGGTGCGTTGCTTGCAGCAATGAACACCGCATCCGAATACGGTTTCGGCGCAGTCATCGCGTCTCTACCGGGCTTTTTGGTGCTGGCCGACTGGCTGAAAAGCATTCCCAACCCGCTGGTCAATGAAGCGATTACCGTGACCTTGCTGGCGGGTATCACCGGTTCTGCGTCCGGTGGCATGAGCATTGCGCTGGCGGCCATGGCCAATGACTTCATCGCAGCCGCCCACGCCGCCAACATTCCGCTGGAAGTGCTGCACCGCGTCGCCTCGATGGCCAGTGGCGGCATGGACACCCTGCCGCACAACGGCGCGGTGATTACCCTGCTGGCAGTCACCGGCCTGACCCACCGCGAGGCTTACAAAGACATTTTCTGTATTACGCTGATCAAGACCCTGGCGGTTTTTGTTGTGATCGGTACTTTCTACGCCACTGGCATTGTGTGAGGTATTCATGACGACTCTTTCAGGCAAGACCGCACTGGTCACCGGCTCCACCAGCGGCATCGGCCTGGGCATCGCGCTCAGCCTGGCCAAGGCCGGCGCCAACCTGATCCTCAACGGTTTCGGCGATGCGTCCAAAGTGATCGCCGAAGTTGAACAGTTTGGCGGCAAGGTCGGCCATCACTCCGCCGACGTCAGCGACCCGGCGCAGATCGCCGACATGATCGCCTACGCCGAGCGCGAGTTCGGCGGTGTCGACATTCTGGTCAACAATGCCGGCATCCAGCATGTGGCACCGGTGGACGAGTTCCCGGTGGAGCGCTGGGATTCGATCATCGCCATCAACCTGTCGTCGGTGTTCCACAGCACCCGGCTGAGCCTGCCGGGCATGCGCGCCAAGGGTTGGGGCCGGGTGATCAACATCGCTTCGGTGCATGGCCTGGTGGGTTCGACGGGCAAGGCCGCTTATGTGGCGGCCAAGCACGGTGTGATCGGGCTGACCAAAGTCGTCGCCCTGGAAACCGCCACCAGCAACGTCACCTGCAACGCGATTTGCCCGGGCTGGGTGCTGACGCCACTGGTGCAGAAGCAGATTGATGATCGTGCGGCGACCGGTATCGATCCGCAGCAGGCGCAGCATGATCTGCTGGCCGAGAAACAGCCGTCGCTGGAATTTGTGACGCCGCCGCAGTTGGGCGAGTTGGTGTTGTTTTTGTGCAGCGAAGCCGGCGCCCAGGTACGGGGGGCGGCGTGGAATATTGATGGTGGGTGGTTGGCGCAGTGATCTGACGCCAACCCGCGTTTTCGTTCTTCGCGAGCAGGCTCGCTCCCACAGGAGGACTGCATTTCAATGTGGGAGCGAGCCTGCTCGCGAATGAATCCGAACATAGAAGAAGAGGCAAATCATGTCCGACATTCTCTGGCAACCCTCCGCCGAGCGCATCGCCAAGACTCGCATGGAGGCCTTTCGGCGTGCGATCAATCAGCGGCACCACCTGCACATCGACGACTACCCGGCCCTGCACCAATGGTCCATCGATCACCGCCAGGACTTCTGGCAGGCGATCGTCGACTTCTTCGATATCCGTTTCCATCAGCAACCCGATGCGGTACTGCTGGAAGGCCCGCAAATGCCCAGCGCCCAGTGGTTTCCCGGCGCGACCCTGAACTTTGCCGAACACCTGCTGCGCCGCCGCGACGATGCCATTGCGGTGGTGGCCGTGGCGGAAAACGGCCAGCGCGAACACCTGACCTGGGCTGAACTGGCGGAACATGTCGCCGGTTTTCAGGGTGGACTCATCGCGGCCGGTGTCGGCATCGGTGACCGGGTCGCGGCCTGCATGCCGAACACCTGGCAAACCCTGGTGGCCATGCTCGCCACCACCAGCCTCGGGGCGATCTGGTCCTGCTCTTCGCCGGACTTCGGCACCCAAGGGGTGATCGACCGCTTCGGCCAGATCGAACCCAAAGTGCTGGTCACCTGCGCCGGCTACCGCTACGCCGGCAAAGAAATCGATCAGACCGTCAAGGTCAACGAAATCCTTGAACGCCTGCCGTCGCTGCAACAGTTGGTCGTTGTGCCTTACGCGCGCCCCGAAGCGCACATCGTGGATTTCCGCACCCCGGCCAACGTCACGCTGTGGGACGATTTCTACTTTCCCGGCGGCGAGCCGGATTTCGTGGCCGTGCCGTTCGACCATCCGCTGTACATCCTCTATTCCAGCGGCACCACCGGCGTGCCCAAATGCATCATCCACAGCACCGGCGGCGTGCTGCTGCAACACGTCAAGGAACACGGCCTGCATTGCGATCTCGGCCCCGGCGAACGTTTGTTCTACTACACCACCTGCGGCTGGATGATGTGGAACTGGCTGGTCTCGGCGCTGGCGGTGGGCAGCGCCGTGGTGCTGTACGACGGCTCGCCGTTCCAGCCCGATCCGCAGCGCTTGATCGACCTGATCGACGATGAGCAGATCAGCGTCTTCGGCACCAGTCCCAAGTTCCTGGCAACGCTGGAAAGCAGCGGCGTGAAACCCAAGCAAAGCCATGACCTGAACAGCCTGAAAACCCTGCTCTGCACCGGTTCTGCGTTGTCGCCGCAAAGCTACGACTACGTCTACCGCGATCTCAAGGCTGACCTTTGCCTGGCGTCGATGTCGGGCGGTACCGATATCGTTTCCTGCTTCGTCAATGGCAATCCGCTGCAAGCGGTTCGCCGCGCAGAGATGCAAGGCAAGAGCCTGGGCATGGCCGTCGAGGTGTGGAACGACGAGGGTCAACCGGTCATTGGCGAAAAAGGTGAACTGGTGTGCACCCGGCACTTCCCGGCGATGCCCATCGGCCTGTGGCACGACCCTGACGGCGAAAAGCTGCGGGCCTCGTATTTCAGCCAGTTTCCCGGTGTCTGGGCCCAGGGCGATTACGCGGAAGAACTGCCCCATGGTGGGATGATGATCCATGGGCGTTCCGATGCGGTGCTCAATCCCGGCGGTGTGCGCATTGGCACGGCGGAGATCTACCGTCAGGTGGAAAAAATCCCGCAAGTGCTCGACAGCGTAGCCATCGGCCAGCAATGGCAGGACGACGTGCGGGTGGTGCTGTTCGTGCGTTTGCGTGACGGTGTGGCGCTGGATGACGCGTTGCAGCAACAGATCCGCCAGGTGATTCGAGAAAACACCACACCGCGCCACGTGCCGGCGAAGATTGTCGCCGTGACCGATATTCCGCGAACCATCAGCGGCAAGATCGTCGAACTGGCGGTGCGCAATGTGGTGCATGGGCAGAAGGTCAAGAACACCGATGCGCTGGCCAATCCCGAAGCACTGGAGCAATTCCGCGACCGCCCTGAACTCCAGGATTGAATTCGCAGGTCCCCTGTGGGAGCGAGCCTGCTCGCGAAAGCGGTGTACCAGCCGTAATCAATGTGACTGACACAACGGCTTCGCGAGCAGGCTCGCTCCCACAGGGGGATGTGTCAGTCCATCAGGCCCCAATCACCCGGTGAGACTTCGGTGTGAAGTTTCAGCCGCAGCCGCAAATTGTTCACCGAGTCCGCATGCTTCAACGCCTCGTCTTCATCAATCGCCCCTTCTACCACCAACTCGAACAGCGCCCCGTCAAACGTCTGCATGCCCAGCGCCGCTGACTTTTCCATCACGCCCTTGAGCTCGGCCAATTCATTGCGCCGGATCAGATCGGCAATGGTCGGCGTGCCCAGCATTACCTCTACCGCCACCCGGCGCTGCCCGTTGCGGGTGCGAACAAGACGCTGGGAAACAAACGCCTTGAGGTTGTTGCCCAGATCCTGGAGCAACTGCCCTCGACGCTCTTCGGGGAAGAAATTGATGATGCGGTCCAACGCCTGGTTGGCGTTGTGCGCATGCAGCGTGGAGATCACCAGGTGCCCGGTATCGGCGAATGCCAGGGCATGTTCCATGGTCGCGGATCTCGCCGATCAGCACCACATCCGGAGCCTGGCGCAGGGTGTTTTTCAAGGCTGAATGGAAACTGCGGGTATCGACGCCGACCTCGCGCTGATTGATGATCGATTTTTTGTGCCGGTGGACGTACTCGATCGGGTCTTCGATGGTGACGATATGACCGTGGCTGTGGCGATTGCGGTAGTCGACCAACGCCGCGAGCGAGGTCGACTTGCCTGAATCGGTAGCGCCAACGAACAGCATCAACCCTTGTTTGAGCATGACGGTTTCCAGCAGCACCGCGGGCAATCTGAGGTCCTCGAAGCGCGGAATGTCGAGCTTGACGTTGCGCACCACCATCGACACATCGTTTCGCTGCTTGAAGATATTCACCCGAAAACGGCCGATCCCCGCCAGGGAGATCGCCAGGTTCATCTCCAGTTCGCGATCGAACTCCAGGCGCTGTTCGGCGTCCATGATGGACGCGGCAATCGCCGCAATGTCCCCCGACTTGAATGATTGGTCAGCCAGGGGTGTGAGGACACCGTCGAACCGTGCGCAGGGTGGCGCTCCAGTGGACAGATAAAGATCAGAGCCATCCTGGCTGGCCAGGCGTTTTAATAACGCATCGATTTCCATGGCAAAAAGCCTCTGCGAAGCATTCAATTGGCAGAAAATGACCCGTGCGGGTCGGGACAGTGACCGCCCGGCAAGCATAGTAGACACCGCCCTACCGACTCATGTGCAGGACACCTTGATGAACGCATCACCAACCGGCAGCGATGCCCAGGCTTTGATTGCCCGACTGGACTGGGCGAACAGTCCGCTGGGAGATGCCAGTACCTGGCCGCAGAGCCTGCGGACCGCGGTGGACATCGTGATTCATTCGCCGATGCCGATGCTGTTGCTCTGGGGACCGCACCTGACGCAAATCTATAACGACGGCTTCGCCTTGCTGGCTGGCAGCAAGCACCCGCACGCTTTCGGACAGCCGACACACCAGGTCTGGCCAGAACTTAAAGACTTTACCGACCCGATTTACAGCGCCGTCCTACAAGGTCAGGTGCGGACCTACAGCGAGCAGCGATTCACCCTGCAACGCGATGGCAAGGATTCCGACTTCTGGCTCGACCTGACCTACAGCCCTATCCGCGACGAAAATGCCGAGGTCGCCGGCATCCTGGTAACCGCCATCGAAACCAACGAGCGTCGGCGCATCGCCCTTGAACTGGAGCAGCGTTCGGCCGCCAGCCTCAAGGCGCAACAGGACACCGAGGAACGCCTGCAACTGGCCCTCGCCGCCACCGATGCGGTGGGCACCTGGGATTGGGATATCAGTGAGGATCGGTTCATCGCCGATGCGCATTTCGCCCAGTTGCATGGCATCGACCCGGCGATGGCCAGCCAATTGCCCATCAGCGAATACCTGCACGGCGTCCACCCGGAAGACCGCGCCTTGATTGCCCGCAGCATCAAGCACTGCATCACCCAGGGCAGCGAATACGCCGAAGAATATCGATTGTTGCAGCCCGACGGTCAGTTGCGCTGGGTGTTTGCCCGAGGACGTTGCTACAAGGACCATCACGGCCGGCCGATTCGTTTCCTCGGCGCGGCCCTGGACCTGACCGAACGCAAGAATACCGAGCAGGCCTTGCGTCAGAGCCAGACCGAACTGCAACTGATCATCAACGCCATGCCGATCCTGATCAGTTACGTCGACCGCGAAGAACGCTTTCGCCTGAACAACGCGGCGTACCTGGACTGGTACGGCCTGACGCCCCAGGAGCTCTACGGCAAGACCGTTCGCGAGATACTGGGTGACGAGGCATACGCCTTGCGCGCCGAGTACATCGCCGAAGCGCTGTCCGGCAAGCCCTGCTGCTTCAGCATCAGCACCCCGCACCGCGACGGCAGCATCCGCCAGGCCCTGATGAACTACCTGCCGCGCCACGGGGCGGACGGCGCGGTGAATGGCTTCTACATCTTCGTGATCGACGAAACCGAGCGCAAACAGACCGAAGAGGCGCTGCGCAACCTCAACGAAACCCTTGAAGAGCGGGTCGCCGCCCGCACACAGCAACTGGCCGAAGCCAATCAGCGCCTGCAAAACGAGATGTTCGAGCGCGAACGCGCCGAAGACGCCTTGCGGCATGCGCAGAAAATGGAAGCGGTCGGCCAGCTCACCGGCGGCATCGCCCATGACTTCAACAACATGCTCACCGGGATCATTGGCAGCCTTGACCTGATGCAACGCTACATCGCTGACGGCCGCACGGGGGAAATCGCCCGGTTCACCGAGGCCGCCGTGTCCTCGGCCAACCGCGCCGCCGCCCTGACCCATCGTCTGCTGGCGTTCTCCCGGCGCCAATCACTGGACCGCAAGCCGCTCAACGCCAACGATCTGATCCATTCACTGGAAGACCTGTTCAGCCGCACCAAGGGCGACCACATCAAGCTCAAGTTGCAATTGGCCAAAGACATCTGGTCGGTCAGCACCGACGTCAGTCAACTGGAAAACGCCCTGCTCAACCTGGTGATCAACGCCCGCGATGCGATGCCCGATGGCGGTGAATTACGCATCGAAACCGCCAACGTGTACCTCGACGGCAGCGACGTCAATATTCTGGAACCGGTCAAGGCCGGGGATTACCTGATGATTGCGGTCAGCGACAACGGCACCGGCATGACGCCGAAGGTGTTGGCCAAGGCGTTCGACCCGTTTTTCACCACCAAACCCATCGGCCAGGGCACGGGGTTGGGATTGTCGATGATTTATGGTTTCGCCCAGCAGTCGGGCGGCCATGTCAGCCTGTTCAGCATGCCGGGCCAAGGCACCAGCGTGCGACTGTACCTGCCGCGCTTGCACGCCCTGGAAGAGGAAAATGTGCTGTCGCCGGTCATCACCGAAGCGCCTCCTGCGATTGCCGGGGAAACCGTGGTGTTGGTAGAAGACGATCCGGCGGTGCGGATGCTGGTTCTCAACCTGCTCAAGGAGCTGGGTTATCAGGCCCACGAAGCAGAAGACGCGAAAACCGCCCTGCCCTTGCTCGAGTCCGATTTGCGGGTCGATCTGCTGGTCACCGATGTCGGACTGCCGGGGATGAATGGCCGGCAGTTGGCGGAAATCGCCCGCCAGCATCGTCCGCAATTGAAAGTGCTGTTCATGACCGGCTATGCGCAGATGGCCGCCGAACGCCAGGGTTTCCTCGAAGAAGGCATGGACATGGTGGCCAAACCGTTTTCCATTGATCTGTTGGCCAACAAGATTCGCACGATGATCGGCCAACCGGAGTGAGTTAGGGCATAATCGCGCGCCTCGCTGAATACACCGTTACAAGGTATCTGCCCCATGAAAGCTCAAGCCCGCCACATTCTGGTGAAAACCTCGGAAGAAGCCGAGCAGCTCAAACAACGCATCGCCAAGAGTGAAGCCTTCGACGTGCTGGCCAAGAAGTACTCCACTTGCCCGTCGGGCAAACGCGGGGGCGACCTGGGTGAGGTGAGACCGGGGCAGATGGTCGGCGTGATCGATGCGGTGATCTTCAAGAAGCCGCTGCGGGTGGTGCATGGACCGATCAAGAGCAAGTTCGGGTATCACCTGGTGCAGGTGTTTTTCCGGGATTGAGGGGTTGGCTTGAGGGCCCCTTCGCGAGCAGGCTCGCTCCCACAATGGAATGCGGTCAACTGTGGGAGCGAGCCTGCTCGCGAACCGATGGCGCAGCCAGCGGCCATCCAACACCTACCGAGGGATCAATGCCCCCGGCACCTGAATCACCCGACTCGCCAACCGATGCCCCGCCTCCGCCGCCTCCACCGGGCTCCCGCCCTTCAGCCGACTGGCCAGATACGCCGCACTGAACGAATCCCCCGCCGCCGTGGTGTCCACTACCCGCTCGACCTTCTGCGCGGGCACTTCGAATGACTCGCCGTCACAACGAATCAGACAGGCCTCGGCGCCGCGTTTGAGCACCACTTCCTGCGTGCCGATCTGCTCGTACGCGGCGAATACCGCTGCGCAATCGGCAAAATGGAACAGCGCCTGTTCGTCGTCGACGGTCAATAACGCCAGGTCGACATAAGGCAACACGCTGCGGTAAGCCGCCCGCGCCTCCTCGAGCGAGGCCCACAGGCGTGGCCGGTAGTTGTTGTCGAAAACGATCCGCGCATCCCGTTGCCGGGCTTCGATCAGGGTTTCCAGCAACTTTTGCCGCCCCTGTACACCGAGTACGGCCAGGGTGATGCCGCTGAAATACAGCACGTCGTAATCCGGCAATGCCGCCAGGATCGGCTCAGCCGCCGGGGTGGTGAAGCAATCGCGCACGGCCGCTTCATTGCGCCAATAAAGAAAGCGCCGTTCGCCGGCGGCGTCGGTCTGGATGCAGTACAGCCCCGGCAAGCGGCCTGGCAAGCGCTGGACCATGCCAAGGCCGATGTTCTCGTCGGCCCAGCTCTGGCACATGGCATCGCTGAAACTGTCATCGCCCAGGGCGGTGACGTAATCCACCGTGCCGGCGCCGCCCAACTCGCGGGACAAGTAGACTGCGGTGTTCAAGGTGTCGCCGCCGAAGCTCTGTTGCAGGCTGCCGTCGGCGCGATGCTGCAACTCGATCATGCATTCGCCGATCAGGGCAATGCGCGGGGTGTTGGGGCCCAGGGTGTTGATGGTGTTCATGTTGTGGGGTCTCTGGTGTTTCTTTGTTGTCTGGGCGGGCCTCATCGCGGGCAAGCCCGCTCCCACAGGATTAGCAAAAAACCTGTGGGAGCTGGCTTGCCAGCGATGGCCTCAACTCGGTCGCAAGCCTTAGAAACAGGTTTCCATGTTCTCGATGACGTTCAACTGCTCATCCACCAGGCACCCCGTGCGCCATTTGTCGAACGTCAGGCACGGGTGCGAAGTGCCGAACGAGATGATGTCGCCCACCCGCAATTCAATCCCCGGCGCCACCGTCATGAACGCGTGCTGGTCCATCACCGCCGTCACTTTGCAGGCACCGACATCATCACCCTTGGCTGGCACCACGCCGGCCTTGTAACGCAACAACGGCACCGGCAGACCGGCGTCGTAGGCCACGTCGCGCTTGCCCAGGGCGATCACCGCGAAGCCCGGCTCCGGCAACGACTGCACGTGGGCCCAGACCTCCAGCGCCGGGCGAAGACCTTCCTGCAAATCGCTGCGGCGGTCGAGCACGCAGCACTGCGCTACTTTGTAGATGCCATGGTCGTGGGCCACATAACTGCCCGGGCGCAGCACGCTGAGGAAACGCCCGGCGGCGTTCTGCGCTTCGAATTCCTCGGCAATCAAGTCGTACCAGGCTGAACCGGAGGCTGTGATGATCGGTTGGGCGATGGCGAATGCACCGCTGTCCTGCAACTGCACCGCCAGGCGAACCAGGGAGCCGGCGAACGCGCGAATGCCGCTGACGGCGTGATCGCCATGAATCACCCCTTCGTAGCCTTCGATCCCGGTCAGGGCCAGCGCCGGTTGCGCGGCGATGGCTTTGGCCAGGTCGAGGACTTCCTGTTCGCTGCGGCAACCGCAACGACCGCCGACCACACCGTATTCGATCATCACGTTCAGGCGCACGCCGCGGCTGGCGAAGTACGCGCCCAGGTCCGCCACGTTGTCCGGGTGATCGACCATGCAATAAAAGTCGAAGGTCGGGTCGGCCAGCAGGTCGGCGATCAACGCCATGTTCGGCGTGCCCACCAGTTGGTTGGCCATCAGCACCCGGCGCACGCCGTGGGCATACGCCGCACGGGTTTGCGTGGCGCTGGCCAGGGTAATGCCCCAGGCGCCGGCGTCCAGTTGCCGGCGGAACAGCGCCGGGGTCATGCTGGTCTTGCCGTGGGGCGCCAGCTCCGCGCCGCTGTTGCTGACAAAGGCCTGCATCCAGCGAATGTTGTGTTCCAGCGCTTCGCGGTGCAGTACCAGGGCTGGCAGGCTGACATCACGGACCAGGTTGGCGCCGGTCTGGGCAAAACCCTTTTCCACGGCGGCAGTATGGGGGGCAGAAGACATGGTTGAACTCCTCACATTCGCGGCTGCGGGCAGCCGCTGTTATTCGTTGATGCGACGGGCCAGGCTGTTGGCGCTGTCGATCAGCACCCGGCGATAGTCGTTGTAATGAGTCTTGGCATCGGCGCGCGGCGCGACGATGCACAAGGTGCAAATGGCCACGCCATTCGGGTCTTTGACCGGGGCGGCGAAGCAATGGGTAAAGGTGTCGGCCACGCTGTCGAACGAGAAAAAGCCGTCGATACCGGCCTGACGGATTTCCTGCAAAAACTGCTCAAGCGGCAAGCGTTCGCCGTTGGGCAAAATGAAATCGTCGTGGTCGATCAGGTCGACGATTTCCTGGTCGCTCAGGTGCGCCAGCAGCAGGCGCCCGGAGGCGGTCCAGGGGATCGGCGCGTTTTCGCCGATGTCCGAGGAAATGCGGAAATGCCGCTCCCCCTCCTTCATCAGCGCCACGGTGTACTTGCGCCCGTTGAGCAGGCACATCTGCGCCGTTTCGCGGGTCTGGCTGACGATGTCCTGCAAGGCGTGATCGGCTTCGCGGGTCAGGTCGAAATGGCGCAAGTGCGCCTGGCCGAGGAAGTACAGCTGACGGCCGAGGTACACATGGCCGTCCTTGCCGACCGGCTCCAGGATCCGTCGTTCCAGCAGCGAGGCAACCAGTTCATAGACCGTGGATTTCGGGCTGCCGATGCCACTGGCGATTTCGTTCGGGCGCAGGGGCTGGCCGATTTCCTTGAGAAAATCGAGGATATCGAACGCCCGGTCCAGACCGCGTGCCCGGCGCTTGATGGTGTCTTCGGTCATGTCAGTGGTTCCCCTTCAAAATGCCAAGAGTTTACCCAGAGTGCTGCGGCGACCGTAAGGCCGCTTTCGCGAGCAGGCTCGCTCCCACAGGGGAATGCATTCCAATGTGGGAGCGAGCCTGCTCGCGAAGAATTCACCGCAACGCTCAGGCCTTTTTCTTGTAGGCGATGCAGTCGATCTCGACTTTGCAGTCGACCATCATGTTCGCCTGCACGCAGGCCCGGGCCGGGGCGTGTTCAGGTTTGAAGTACTCGGCGAAGACCTTGTTGAAACTGGTGAAGTCCCGCGGATCGTCCAGCCACACGCCGGCACGGACCACGTCTTCCAGGCCATAACCGGCCTCTTCAAGAATCGCGATCAGGTTCTTCATGGTCTGGTGGGTCTGCTCGACGATGCCACCCACAATGATCTCGCCATCCAGCGCCGGCACCTGGCCTGAAACGTGAAGCCAGCCATCGGCTTCAACGGCACGGGCGAAAGGGCGCGGCGTACCACCAGCGGCGGAACTGCCGGTGCCGTAACGAGTGATGCTCATGAGTGTTTCTCCTGATTGAAAATTGAGTGTTTAAAACCGCGTGCTTTTGAGAAATTCAGCCAGACGCGGCGACTGTGGGCGTTCGAACAGTTCCTTGGGCGGCCCCTGTTCTTCGATGCGCCCCTGATTCATGAAAACGATCTTGTCCGAGACCTCGAAAGCGAAGCGCATTTCGTGGGTCACCAGCAGCATGGTCATGCCGTCATCCGCCAGGCCCTTGATCACATTCAGCACTTCGCTGACCAGTTCCGGGTCCAGCGCCGAGGTGACTTCATCGAACAGCATCAGGCTCGGATTCATCGCAATCGCCCGGGCAATCGCCACGCGCTGTTGCTGACCGCCGGACAACTGGCCCGGGTAGTGATCCCGGCGCTCCAGCAAACCGACCCGCTCCAGCCATTTTTCCGCCAGGGCGACGGCCTCGTCCTTGTGCAGTTTTTTCACCTTGAGCAGCCCCAGGGTGACGTTCTGCAACGCGGTGAGGTGCGGAAACAGGTTGAACTGCTGGAACGCCATGCCGGTCATGGCGCGATGGCGGGCGATGACCTTTTCCGGGTGGCGGATGCGTTTGCCGTTGATCTCGTCATAACCGATGGATTCGCCGTCGAGCAGGATCTGCCCGCCCTGGAACTCTTCGAGCATGTTCACGCAACGCAGCAGCGTGGTCTTGCCCGAACCGCTGGAGCCGATCAGCGTCACGACGTTGCCGCGCTGCATGCTCAGGTCGACACCCTTGAGCACTTCGAGCTGGTCGTAACGCTTGTGCAGGCCACGGATGTCCAGCAACGGCTGGCCGTTTTGAGCATTGGTTTGAGCTTGAGTCATGGCAAAGCCACCCGCTTTTCAATGTGCCGGCCGAGTAATTCGATGCCGTAGTTAATGACGAAAAACAGAAAACCTGCGAACAGGTAAAACTCCAGGGTCATGAAGGTCCGGGCGATGATCTGCTGGGTGCTGAGCAGCAATTCGGCCACGCCTATCACCGACAGCAGCGTCGACGCCTTGACGATCTCGGTGGACGAGTTGACCCAGGTCGGCAGGATTTGCCGCAGTGCCTGGGGCAACAGCACGTAGCCGAGGGCCTGATAGAACGTCAGGCCGATGGCCTTGCTCGCTTCCATCTGCCCGCGCGGCAGTGCCTGCAACGCACCGCGCACGATCTCCGCGACGTGGGAGCCGCAAAACAGCGTCAAGCCCAAGGCACCCGCCTGAAAGGCGCCGATCTGCCAGCCCAGCGCTGGCGCCATATAGAAGCAGGCCAGCACCAGCACAAACACCGGCGTGCCGCGGATCACATCGACATAGAAACGAAACGGTGCGCGCATCCAGAATTTGCCGTAGGTCAGCACCAGTCCGGCGAACATACCGAGCAGCGTGCCGAGCAAAATCGCCAACGCCGACACCTGCACACTGGTCAGGAAGCCTTGCCACAAGGGTTCGCGCGCCACCCACAACTCATGCAACCAACTGGGGGATTCGTACATGGGGCCTCCTATCGGCGGATCGCCAGACGCTGTTCGAGGTAACGCAGCATCATGGCAATGAGGTAACAGGCCGCCACATAGAGCGCCGTGGTCACGAGCCAGGTTTCAATCACCCGGTAGCTCTCGACATTGATCTTGCGGGCGTAATAGGTCAGCTCCGGCACGGCGATCGCCGCCGCCAGCGAGGTGTCCTTGAACAGCGAAATGAAGTTGTTCGACAAGGCCGGCAGCACGTTGCGCAACATCACCGGCACGGTGACGTAGGCCTTGACCTGCCATTCCCCGAGCCCGATGGCGAGGCCGGCTTCGCGCTGCCCCTTGGGAATGCTCAGCAGGCCACCACGGAACACTTCGGTCAGGTACGCCCCGGCATACAGCGACAGGGTGATGATGAACGAGGGAATCTTGTCCAGACGAATACCCAGGCTCGGCAAGGCGAAGTAGATCAACAGAATCAACACCAGAATCGGCGTGTTACGGATCACCGTGACATACACCGATGCCAGCACCCGCAACGGGCGGTGCTTCGACAACAAAGCAAACGCCATCAGCAGGCCGATCACGCAGCCGATGGCGATCGACACCAGCGCCAGTTCCAGGCCCAGGCCGAGCCCCGCCAGCAAAGTGTCGAAATCGCGCCACACGGCGGCAAAGTTCAACTGATAGTTCATGGTCGACAGTACCTTGAGCGGGGCGATCAGAGCCGCCCCGCTCTCACGGGATCATTGGAATTCGATGGGGAAACCAATTTTTGGCGATGGCAGATCGACACCGAACCATTGCTTGAAGGACGCCGCGTAGGTCGGGAACTCAACGCCGGTCATGGCTTCATGCAGGGTGGTGTTGACGAAGTTCAGCCAATCCTGATCGCCGCGCTTGACCGCGCAGGCATAGGTTTGCGGGCTCCAGGCGTAGGCCGGGCTGCGATAGCGGCCAGCGTTCTGCACCATCAGGTATTTCACCGACGACTGATCGGTGGCCGCCGCATCGGCGCGTCCCGAGTTCACTGCCTGGTACATCAGGTCCACGCTGTCGTACTGATCGACCTTGGCCTTGGGCAATGCCTGATGCACCAGTTCTTCGGCGTAGACGTTTTGCAGCACAGCCACGGTCAGGCCATCGCCAGCGGCCTGCATGTCGTCGATTTCCTTGTACTTGCTGTTGGCCGGCAACAGCAGGCCGACGCCCTCGCGGTAGTACGGCAGGGTGAACGCCACCTGCTGGGCACGGCTGGCGGTCACGGTGATGAACTGGCAACTCATGTCGACCTTGTCGGTCAGCAGGTTCGGAATACGCGCATCGGACGACTGCACCACGAACTCGACCTTGCTCGGGTCGTTGAACAACCCTTTGGCCACCATGCGTGCAATATCGATATCAAAGCCCTGCAACTTGCCATCCGCGCCCTGGAAATGCCACGGCGCATTGGTGCTGCCAGTGCCCACAATCAGTTTGCCACGGGCCAGAACGCTATCGAGCTTGCTGTCCGCCGCCTGGGCTACGCCCATGGCAGCAGCAGAGGCTGCGAACAGAAAAACACACGCTTTGAACAAGGAAGGTCGACGCATGGCAAGCACTCCTGGATGCTGTTTATTCCGTTATACCGGAACCTAGTATGTAACAGCGGAATATACAGCAGAAAGTGTGCCACAGGTTGCTACGGGTTTGTGGGCGAGATTGAAAAATGTTTTGAATCAGATAGATGCGTGAAAACGCAAAGCGGTGTTACGAAAGGTGCAGGTTTCGGATGCGCTACCGTTGGCTACGGCTGGCGGGTATCAGGTTCACAATGGGTGCACGCGTGCTACTTAACGAACTTTTGACAGGATGCCGGTTCAGCGGGTTTCCGCCTCTTTGTAAACATGTCCCCGCTCTCTTTTACCTACCGCTATTACCGTTACCACCAGAACCTCATCTTTGACACGATATACAAGACGATACCCGGCACTCCGAAGCTTGATCTTGTAGGCATTGCCCAGTCCGCTGAGCCGATCTGCCGGAACGTGTGGATTAACAAGTCGCTCCCGAAGCTTTTTTTTGAATTGCTCCCTCAGGTTCTCCCCAAGCTTTTTCCATTCCTTCCAGGCTTTTTCAGAGAACTCCAGTTCATAGGTCATCCATTGAAACCTTTATGGTGGGATCATTTTCTCGTTCCTTGCATAGAGCGATCAGTTCCAGATCCTCCAGCCGGTTCATCATGGCCTCATACTCTTTGGC
This sequence comes from Pseudomonas sp. C2B4, assembly GCF_013359695.1. Classification (GTDB taxonomy): domain Bacteria; phylum Pseudomonadota; class Gammaproteobacteria; order Pseudomonadales; family Pseudomonadaceae; genus Aquipseudomonas. Next base: position 25,207 of record NZ_JABFMU010000008.1, on the reverse strand, counting down.
GGGGACGCAATAAAAGGCAGGTTCGTTACGGTTGAGGATTGCAACAGAGGATCCACCGCCCGCAGCTACCGTACCCATCGGGTTTCTTTTCAGCTCCGAAATACTCGCCACCACCTGCGAAAGCACTATATGTGTCATGAAACAATTCCTTGGGATGCTTTTAGAGACACTCAAAATAGCACTCCAAAACGCATCTGAGTGCGATCGCTCTGTTTGATTCCCCTGGAATTCGACACGAATGAAGTTCCTCTTTTCGATTTGTCATGACAACTGCACAAAAATTATCACGTCGTGGCTTTCTGCATTTCCGGGTTTCCTGTGGGGCCGGCCTTATAAAGCGGTGAGAAATATCCGAGTTGGACAACCCCCCATCCGACTGCTTTATTCAATACCCAAGTGATAAGCATTCTTTACAGCGGCGACGCTTTTGGCGTGTGTTGTCCCGGGAGGGTTCATGTCCTTCAAAGTCATGATGGTGTTCGGAACACGACCGGAGGCCATCAAAATGGCACCCCTTGCACGGGTCCTGCGCAACTGGCCCGGTATCGAACTGAACATCTGCTCGACCGGCCAGCACCGGGAAATGCTCAAGCAGGTGCTCGACTCCTTTGAGCTGACGGTCGACGAAGACCTGCAAGTGATGACCCAGGGCCAGACCCTCAACGGTCTGTCCGAACAATTGCTGGAGCATCTTGATCAGGCCTATGAGCGGGTGCATCCGGACATCGTGCTGGTCCACGGCGATACCACCACCAGCTTCATCGCCGCCCTCGCCGCCTTCAATCGTCATTTGCCCATCGGTCACGTCGAGGCGGGCCTGCGCACCGGCAACTTGCGGGCGCCATGGCCGGAGGAAGCCAATCGACGCCTGACCGGCGTCATCGCCGACCTGCACTTTCCGCCGACCACCAAGTCCGAGGACAACCTGCTGCGCGAAGGCGTGCCCAAGGCCAACATCGAAGTCACCGGCAATACGGTGATCGATGCATTGGTGTGGATGCGCACCCATCAACAAGACATTCACTGGCACCCCGCCACCGATTCGCCGCTGGCGATACTCGACGACAACCGGCGCATGGTGCTGATCACCGGGCACCGCCGGGAGAACTTCGGCGGCGGTTTTCGCAATATCTGCCTGGCGCTGGCCACACTCGCCGAACGTTACCCGGACGTGCAATTCGTTTACCCGGTGCACCTCAATCCGCAGGTGCAAAAAGCCGTCTACAGCGTGCTGTCGGACAAACCCAACATTTACTTGATCGCACCGCAGGACTACCAGCATTTCGTCTGGCTGATGGACCGCGCGCACTTCATCCTCACCGACTCCGGCGGCATTCAGGAGGAAGCCCCGGCCATCGGCAAACCGCTGCTGGTGTTGCGCGACGTCACCGAACGGCCTTCGGTCCTTGAAGGGGGAACCGTGCTGCTGGTGGGCACCGACACCGACCGCATCGTCAAGGAAGCCAGCCTGTTGCTCGACGATGACGCCACCTACCAACGCATGAGCCGCATTCACAGTCCCTACGGCGACGGCCACGCCAGCGAACGCATCGCCAACCGGCTCTGCGCCTGGCTGAAACAACACGTGCCGTCGGGTAAAGCGGTATGAGTTTCGGCCTGGTCGATTTTTTCGCCTATGTGCTGTTCGGCCTCAAATACCTCGCCATCATCCTGGCGCTGTTGATGTTCGTGCTCGGGCTCGATGACCTGTTCATCGACGTGGTGTATTGGACGCGCAAGCTGATCCGCCGTTGGCGGATCTACGAGAAATTCAAACGGGCGGATGAGGAGCGGCTCTACGCCATCGGCGAAAAACCCCTGGCGATCATGGTGCCGGCGTGGAACGAAGTCGGCGTGGTCGGTGAAATGGCGCGTCTGGCGGCTTCGACCCTGGACTACGAGAACTATCAGATTTTCGTCGGCACCTACCCCAACGACGCCGAGACCCAGGCTGACGTCGATGCCGTCTGCCAGCACTACCCCAACGTCCACAAAGTGGTCTGCGCGCGCCCCGGCCCCACCAGCAAGGCCGATTGCCTGAACAACATCATCGACGCCATCCTGCGCTTTGAAAGCGAGGCGAAAATCCAGTTTGCCGGGTTCATCCTGCACGATGCCGAAGACGTCATTTCGCCGATGGAACTGCGCCTGTTCAACTACCTGTTGCCCAACAAGGACCTGATCCAGATTCCGGTCTACCCCTATGCGCCGGAATGGAAAGGCTTCACCGCCGGGCACTATGTCGACGAGTTCGCCGAGAACCACGGCAAAGATGTGATCGTTCGCGAGGCCCTGACCGGCCAGGTGCCCAGTGCCGGGGTCGGCACCTGCTTCAGCCGCAAGGCGATCAGCGCACTGCTGGAGGATGGCGATGGCATTGCCTTCGACGTGCAGAGTCTCACCGAAGACTACGACATCGGTTTTCGGCTCAAGCAGAAAGGCATGATCTGCATCTTCGCCCGCTACTCGGTGACCGATCCGAAATTGGCGCTCGAACAGCCCTGGGTATTTGGCATGGATCGCGCGTTTTCCCAGGTGATCTGCGTTCGCGAGCATTTCCCCCGGGACTGGCAGCACGCGATCCGGCAAAAATCCCGCTGGATCGTCGGCATCGTGTTCCAGGGCACGAAAAACCTCGGCTGGAGCCCCAAGGGGTTGCTCAACTACTTTCTGTGGCGCGACCGGCGCGGCATGATCGCCTACCTGCTGAGCTTCCTGGTCAACCTGCTGTTTCTGGTCCTGCTGGTGATGTGGCTCGTGACGGTGATCGCCCCCAACGCCTGGCGCTATCCGTCGATACTCGCCGACAGCCCGCTGCTCACTACCCTGCTCTGGCTCAATGGCCTGATGCTGCTCAATCGGCTGTTCCAGCGCGGCTGGTTCGTCACCCGCTATTACGGATTGGGCGAAGGCCTGCTGTCGGCACCGCGGATGATGTGGAGCAACTTCATCAACTTCTTCGCCAACGTACGGGCGCTGCGCCAGGTCATGGAAATGGGCGACTCGCGCCGGGTGGCCTGGGATAAGACCACCCATGAATTCCCGGCCCTGACCAAGGCCCAGCGCACGCCACTGGGCCATCGGCTGGTGGAAAAAGGCGTGCTCAGCGAAGAACAGCTCGAAGCGGCGATCACCAACCCGGTACGCCGGCGCCTGGGCCATGAACTGTTGCTGCGCGGGCACATCGACACCACGCAACTGGTGCAGACCCTGGCCGAGCAACTGGACATGGAATGGGCACCGCTCAATCCCTTCAAACTCGACAAGGAGTTGATCGCCGTGGTGCCGCGCAAGGTCGCGTCCCACTACGGTGTGTTGCCGGTGGCCGAGGAAGGCAACACGCTGGTGTTGGCGTCCGAGGGGCCGGTCAGCCAGGTTTCCCTGGGGGCGATCAGCCGCCAATTGAAACGCCCGGTGCGTTGTCGCCTGGCCCCCCAGGGGCGGGTCACGCTGGGCATTCGTTATTGGTACGCCAGCCCCCGGCAAAACGCCGACGTCCATCACATGCTCGAAGTGCTTGAACGCCATCAGGACGATGAAGCCCTGCTCGAACGCGTCAGCCATCATCAGGTGCTGCTGGGCAATCTGCTGCAAGTGCGCGGCATGGTTCCGCCGAGCCTGTTCAATCAGGCGTTGATCGACTTCGATGCCGAGCACATGTCGCTGGGCCAGCACCTGATCTCCCGCGGCATCATCACCCAGGAGGTGCTCGAACAGGCGCTGGTGGAACAGGCCAGCGAACAGCAAGCCGCCTACCGCATTGCCCGGGAGGTCGAATGAAGCCTGTCCGTCGACATGCCCTGCTCGCCGGCAGCCTGTTGTTGAGCCTGAGTGCCGCCACCTGGGTGCACGCCGAACCACTGACTGACTTCGAACAATTCCGCAGCTTCCCTTACATGGACCGCAGCTACCGCGAAGCGAAAAAAGGCAACTGGGCCGAAGTCGAACGGCTGATGCGTCACCTGCTGGAAAAGGTGCCGAACAACGATGAAGCGCGGGCGTTGCTGGTGGAAGCACTGGCCAAGCAACGACGCTACAAGGACGCCGTGCAAGCCCTGCCGGACAACCCGCAAAACAGCGATGCCTTGCTGAACCTGCGCTTGACCTGGATCGAACAGGACCCGCCGGGCAGCTCGCAGGTGGAACAGTGGATTGCCACCAGCAACCTGACCCAGCGCATACGGTTGTGGCAGGCCTACAGCCTGAGCCTGGCCAAATTTGGCGGCGCGGGCCGGGCCTATGACTGGCTGGCGCAGCTGCCACCCAAGGGTGACTACAGGATCCTGCATCTGGCCCGCTCCAACTGGTCCGAGCAATTGCGTGACTGGAACGAGACGATCGAACAACTCGCGCCCCTGGCCGAGCGCAAGGAGCTGGACGCGCAAGGCTGGCAACGACTGGCCAATGCCTATGTGCAACGCCTCGACGAAAAACCGCTGGAGCCGTTGTTGCAGCAGGCGCCGACCCCGGAAGCGGCGCGAAAGGTTCGCCTGGCCATGGTCGACCGGGCGATTGCCATGGGTCACACCCTACAGGCCCAGCGCTGGATGCAATCGTTGTCGCCGGACGATCTCGCCGATCCTGCCCAACGCCAGCGCCTGTGGGAACTGGCGCGGCAGACCGGCGACAGCGCGACCGTGCAGCGCTTGAGCGGCGAACTGCAGCGGCCGTGCCTGGAGACTGCCGAATGGCTGTCCCGGCGCGACCCGGATGCCGCGCTCTCGCAGTTGCGCAGCTGCCCGCCCGAGGACGACCCGCAGACCTGGCTGATCCTCGCCCAGCGCCTGCACGCCACGGAGCTTTTGCAAGGCACGCGCCTGCCGGAACCCTGGGACAGTCGGCGCCAGCAACAGCTGCTGGACATCTGGCAGCAAGAAGGTCGCAGCGACAAAGTCATGGCCTGGCTCGCCGGCCAGCCACAGACCGCCGAGGTCACCAAGCGCCGGGCCGAACTGGTGCAAGCCCTGGGACGCAATACCGAGGCGGCGACGCTGTGGGAGCGGCATTACCAGCAGACCGGCAACCTGCGCTCCCTCGATCAGGCCACCTACCTGGCGCTGAATGCCGGTCAGCGTGAACACGCACAGCAACTGCTGGAAAACGCTTACGACCGGCATGACGGCAAGCTTCCCAACACCCTTTTGCAACGGCTGGCGACCTTGTATGCCGCCTCAACGCCGACACCCGCACAACAACGGCGCATAGTGACGCTGCTCAATCGCGTCGACCCTGCCACCCGTGGCCAACTGTTGGCGCAACTGGCCGAAAACGGTCAATGCGTTGCCGTGCAGCAAGCCGTCGGCGCGCACCCCCGGGCCGCTGGCGACTACCGCGCACTGGGGCGCTGCGCTATGCCGGATCAACCCGGCATGGCCGTCGTCTACTATCAGCAGGCGGAAAAATCCGGCGACCGAAGCAGCCGCCTGCCATTGGCCTATGCCCTGGAAGCCGCCGGCGATTCAGCCGGGGCCCTGGCGATCTGGCGCAGCCTGCCCGATGGCGAACTCAGCGACAACGCGCGGCTGACTGCCAGTCGCAGCGCCCTGAACGCCGGTGATGCGCAGGCTGCCGAACGTTACTGGCAGCAAAGCCGCAGCCGTGGTGCCAACGAATGGGCGCTGGGCGCCGCGATTGCCGATGCCCAGGGCGATCATGGGCTGGCCTTGCAACGACAACGATCCGCCCTGCAGCAATCGCCGGATGCCGGACATTTCTACGCCGCATCGGTCACCGCACAGAAGGCCGGCGAGCCTGCGCAAAGCACGGCGTGGCTGGCCGAGGCGGTACGTCGCGAACCCAACGACCCACGTTACCGTGCCGACTACGGCATGCGCCTGGCCGGCGCGGCCACCCAGGAAGAACGCGCCAAAGCCATTCCCTATCTGCAAAGCGCCACCCATGACTTTCCAGAGGATTACCGACTCGGCGAAACCCTGGCCTTGCGTTATGACGAAGTCGCCGACAGCGCTGCGGCACGCAAGGAGCTGCGCCGGGTCATCGACCTCGAGCAATATCCGGTGGCGGCCGACGACGAGGACGGCAGCATGGAGGCCCGACGTTATCGTCAGCGCCGCGCCCATGAAACCCTGTCGCGCCGCGACTCACGCACGGTGGCCAGCACCTGGTCACCCGCCGGGGTCTCGACCAACGACTTCCTGCGGCCCGACGAAACCACCGGCACTCGACGCCGTTCCACCTCGCAAAACGTACAACTGGCCATGTGGGATCACGCGCTGGGCGAGGAACCGAGTCGTGCCGGCAGCACCTTGTCGGTCTATGGCCGTGTGCTGCTCGGTGGCCAAAGTCGATCCAGTTACGCCGAATCCATCGCCACCGGTGTGGGGTTGCGCTACAAACCCTGGGGCACGGCGAACATCAACTTCTATGGCGAGATCTACAAGCAGAGTCAGTTCGATGACCAGGACAATCATGGCCTGAGCCTGGGCCAGATGCTGATACCGGAAAAGCTGTCGGACCAGGTCGAGGATCACCGCAAGGACGGGCACACCACCACCGATTACCTGTTGCGCAGTACCGCGTCGTTCCTCGATCAGGGCCGGTTTCGCAACGACTGGCGTGTCGATGAAAGCGATTGGGAAGAACGCTTTCTCTATCTGGACGCCGCGTGGTGGACCAAGGCCGGCGACCATCAATGGTTGTCCCGTTTCCAGCAAGGACACACCTGGAAACTGCCGTTCAACGGCGCGCAAACCCTGATGCCCTACGGTTTTCTCGAGTTTTCCACCCAGGACCCGAGCAACGATTGGCGCCAGGACTTGCGCACCGGCATCGGCCTGCGCTGGCAATGGTGGTTCGACGATGACATCTACAACGCCTACCGCGCGCACCTGACCGTTCGCACCGAATACCAGCAATCCTTGGGCGGCAATTTGTATGAAGGCGGCGACGGTGTGCTGCTGGGCGTGGAGTTGAATTTCTGATGACGCGACTTCTATTGCTGGTTTGCCTGTTACTCGGCAGCGTACTGGTCCGCGCTGATGAGCGGATTTTCTATCAACCGTTGAACGTCGACGCCAGCCTCAGCCAGGCGCAATGGCAGCGCATCTGGCAGGACACGGCCAAACAGGGTGTCCACACCGTGATCGTGCAATGGACGGCCTACGGCGATTCGGACTTCGGCGGCGCCCGTGGCTGGCTGGCCGACAGCCTGAAGCTGGCCCAGGCGCAGGGTTTGAAACTGGTGCTGGGGCTGTACATGGACCCGGCCTATTACCAGCGTATCGATGAGTTGGACAGCGCCGGACTGGCGACTTACTGGCAGGCACAATTGGGCCGGTCGCTGGCGCAGCGGCAGCGGCTGCGCCAGGACTGGAAACTCAGGGTCAGTGGCTGGTACCTGCCGATGGAACTGGATGACGCGCACTTCCTCGCCCCTGATCGTCGACAAACCCTGCAACGACAACTCAAGGACCTCGCCGGCCAGCTCGATGCGCCGCTGCATGTCAGTGCCTTCAGCGCCGGCAAACTTGCGCCACAGGTCAATGGTCGGTGGCTGGCGGAGTTGGCCGACCAGGGCATTCAGGTCTGGTGGCAGGACGGTGCCGGTACCGAACGCTTGCCGCCTTTGGTGCGCCAGGGTTACACCCAGGCGCTGCCCTGCTCCGTCGGCATCGTTCAGGAAGCGTTTCGTCAGGTTAGCGCGCAGGGCACAGCCTTTCGCGCTGAACCGGCCAGCCTGCAAACGGCATCGGCGGGCTGCCATCCCGGTGCGGTGTTTTCCCTGCGTTACCGGCCATGGGGCAAGGTGATTCTCGATAACCAACGCAAGAACAAGGTCGACGATGTACAAAACCATTGAAGATGAAGTGCTGAAGAAAGCCGCGCCTGCCGAGTTGCAGGCTGAATTTATCCAGCATGAATTCGAACGGTTGCACACCTTTTGCCTGCTGATTTACCTCACCAGCATCGCAATGTGGATTGTCTTCGATCTGATCATCAGCTACGTCGGCGGTCAGGGGCTCACCTGGCGTTCAGTGCCGTTTATCGGACTCTTTGCGATCTTCTCGATCATTCTGGTGTTCACCCGCAAGGCCCGGCACTTCGATGTGCTCAATTTGATGTTTGCCCTCACCGTCACCTTTGGCGCGCGCCTTCTGATCGAAGGTTTGCCCCAGGATCTGCAGCCCGCGTGGCTGATGCTGGCCGCCACGAGCATCTTGTACAGTGCGTCCACGCTGCCGCTGAGCCGCTGGGCATTTTTTGCTACCCAGACCGTTACCTGGCTGATGCTCAACCCATTCTTCGACGGCGATGTGGAACTGTTCGACCTCAGTGGCGTAATGATGGTCTGTTACATGGGCTTTTTCTGCGCGCTGACCCTCTACACCTTCTTCATCCTGCGCAAAGCCAAACTCTATAACTTCATCATGTCCAGGCTGCTGCTGGACCAGGCCTACATCGACACACTCACCGAAATCCCCAACCGCCGCTCGTTCATGACCCGCGCCGACAAACAGCTGCACAGGGTTCCGCGCGAGCACGACCATTACCTGGCGATGATCGATATCGACAATTTCAAGAAGGTCAACGACGTCTACGGTCACGACATCGGTGATGAAGTGCTCAAGCGTATCGCGGCGGACATCAAGGCGGTGATGAGCCGGTTCGAGTACGCGCGACTGGGGGGTGAAGAGTTTGCGATCTACCTGACCGGGGTGCGCCGGGAAGATGTCGAGGCCCTGGCCGGCGAGCTGTGCCAGGTGGTGCGCGAGCAAGTGACCCGACACCCGGTGACCATCAGCATCGGCGTGGCCCGTGTGCTGGACGGTGACACGTTGAATCAGGCGCTGATCAAGGCGGATGCGGCGTTGTATGAGTCAAAGCATACGGGGAAGGATCGGTACACTTTTCATCAGTGAGGTCTGTATCGTTTACTCGGCCGCTTTCGCGAGCAGGCTCGCTCCCACAGGGGATCGCGCAATACCTTGTGGGAGCGAGCCTGCTCGCGAAGAGGCCAGTAGCCTCGACGCAAAATTACCCGCCAATACGCGCCAAAAAGACTCGAGTCACCCGCCGCTCTTCAACCGACATCACCGTTACCCGCCAGCCCTCCCACTCATGGCTGTCACCCTTCATCGGCAACCGATCCAGCAGGCTCACCACCAGCCCGGCCAGGGTTTGATAGTCGTCGGTCGGCTCTGCCGCAAACCCGGTGCGCTGGCGCACCCGTGCCAGGTTCAAGGCGCCGCTGACCACGAACCCGCCCTTCTCCTCGACCACGTCCGGGCCTTCGATTTCGCTGGCGTCGGGCAGCTCGCCGGCAATCGATTCGAGGATGTCGGTCATGGTCAGCACACCGACGAAATCGCCGAACTCGTTGACCACGAACGCGATGTGCGTCGAAGCCTTGCGCATCTGCTCCAAGGCATTGAGGATCGAATAGCTGTCCAGCAGGTTGATGGTCTGGCGCGCCAGATGGGCCAGGTCGGGTTGGTTGCCGGCGAGGAACTCCTTCAGCAGCTCCTTCTTGTGCACGAAACCCAGCGGTTCATCCACCGCACCGTCGCGAATCAGCGGCAGACGTGAATACGACGAATGCATCAACCGCGTACGAATCGCCTCGGCATCATCGGCCAGATCAATGTGATCAACGTCGGCGCGCACGGTCATCAGGGTGCGGATCGGCCGCTCGGCCAGTTGCAGCACGCCGCTGATCATCACCCGCTCACGACGATCGAACAGTTCTTCGCTCTGCGCCTCGCCGTCGTCGAGCATGTCGGCAATCTCTTCACCCACCTCTTCCACCGCCAACTTGCGCCCGCCGAGCAAACGCATCACCGCATGGGCGGTGCGCTCACGCATCGGTCGCAGGCCCTGCATCGAGCGTTTGCGCCGAGCACGGGCGATCTGGTTGAACACCTCGATCAGGATCGAGAAACCGATGGCCGCATACAGATACCCCTTCGGAATGTGGAAGCCCAGGCCTTCGGCGGTCAGCGCAAAGCCGATCATCATCAAAAAGCCCAGGCACAGCATGATCACCGTCGGGTGTGCGTTGACGAAACGGGTCAGCGGTTTGCTGGCGACGATCATCAGGCCGATGGAAATGATCACCGCGATCATCATCACCGCCAGCTCATCGACCATGCCCACTGCGGTGATCACCGCGTCGAGGGAGAACACCGCATCGAGCACCACGATCTGCGCCACGATCGGCCAGAACAGCGCGTAGGTCGTGCTGGATGAACGCTGGCCGACATGGCCTTCAAGGCGTTCATGCAACTCCATGGTGGCCTTAAACAACAGGAACACACCACCGAACAGCATGATCAGGTCACGCCCGGAGAAGCTCTTGTCGAACACCTCGAACAGCGGCTGGGTCAGGGTCACCAACCAGGAAATACTGGCCAGCAGGCCCAGGCGCATCAGCAACGCCAGGGACAAACCGATCAACCGCGCGCGGTCGCGCTGTTCCGGCGGCAATTTGTCCGCGAGAATGGCGATGAACACCAGGTTGTCGATGCCCAGCACCAGCTCCAGCACAATCAATGTCAACAAGCCCAGCCATGCGGTGGGGTCGGCTAACCATTCCATAAAAACGTCTCGATCTCTTCAGCGAATTCAGAATGCCGGGCACGGCAAGGCGCGGCGCAGAGGCCGTGGAGCTGCAACATTGGGGGTAATCGGAGGCCTGAAGACCGGGTGTTTCGCGTGCGTCAAGACCGCGCATTGGCGCGAGGAGGAAGGATAACCGGGGCGCTCCGTGAGGGTGTTCATGCAAGTCCTGAAAGGAAAAAAGGACTTGAATCGTACAGGTGATAATGACAATTCCTACAGTCGGAAATCATTTCAAGATCTGTAACAGGTCCGGATCCTCGGTGTTTTCAAGGCCGCCTTCGCGAGCAGGCTCGCTCCCACACTTGGAATGTATTCCCCTGTGGGAGCGAGCCTGCTCGCGAAGCTTTTTAGCCATTCTTCACACGCTCGATGTAGCGGATAACCGCAGGAGACTTCTCAAACCGCCGATGAACCAGCGCCAGCCACGACTGCGCCTGGCAATCCTTGATCTGCCGATACACCACATTCGGCAAACTGACATGGCCGACCACCGATTCCGGCACCACCGCCACCCCCTGCCCCAGGGACACCAACGCAATCACCGCCACCAACCCGCCCGGCTGCGCCCCCAGCTTCGGCACGAAATCGCCCTGACTGGCGACTTGCAGGGTGCCAACGACTTGTTCGGGGAGAATGAAATTTTCGTTTTGCAGGTGCGCCGAATTGATCACCGGCAAGCGGCTGAGCCACGAGTCCATCGGCAACGCCAGGACGAAACCTTCGTCATTCAGGCGCACGCTCTCGATCCCCTCGGGCAACGCCAGCGGGCAGCGGATGTATCCCAGATCGAAGCGCCCTTCGAGGATCATGTTCGGCAGGCTGGCCATCGGGCTTTCCCGCACGTTGAGGCTGACATCCGGGTACTCGCCGGTAAAAGCCTGCACTTGCTTTTGTAACAACCCGGAGTACACCGCCGAGGCCACGTAACCCAGTTCGATGTGGCCGATATCACCGCGACCGGCACGTTGCGCATTGCGCTGGGCCGACTCGAACTGGCGCACCGTGGCCTCGGCCTCGATCACCAGTGCCGCGCCGGCCTCGGTCAGGCTGACGTCCCGCGCCTGGCGCAGAAAAAGGCGTGCGCCCAGTTCCTCTTCCATGTCCTGGATCTGCCGGGTCAGGGTCGGCGGCGCGATGCCCAATTGCGCGGCAGCACGAGTGAAATTGCGCTGCCGGGCGACAGCCAGGAAATAGCGAAAGTGGCGAATGTCCATCGGTGCATTAGCTCAAAGGTAATAAAGTGATGATACGCGCCTAACAAAGGAGCCGTCTGCCAGCGCTAAGCTGCACGCAACTTCACCGTAGAGAACGCCTGCCATGTCCGTCAAACCCACGGTCAGTCCACGCCTCACCTTGCTCACCGCCTCTGCCGTGTGCTCGCTGATCGTGCTCGACACCAACATTGTCGCCGTTACCTTGCCCAGCATCGCCCGGGATCTGGGGGCAAATTTTGTCGACATTGAATGGGTGGTCAGTGCCTACATGCTGGCGTTCGCTGCGCTGCTGCTGCCTGCCGGCAGCCTGGCTGACCGATTTGGCCGGCAGAAAACCCTGATGTGGGGGCTGGGCATTTTCATCCTCGCTTCCCTGGGTTGCGGCGCAGCGCCCAATGCGCTGTTTCTCGACATCGCCCGTGCCATCAAGGGTGTCGGCGCCGCGCTGCTGCTGACCTCCGCGCTGGCCTCCATCGGCCACACCTTTCATGATGAAGTGGAACGGGCCAAGGCCTGGGCGTTCTGGGGCGGGTGCATGGGCGTGGCCATGACCGCCGCGCCGACCCTGGGCGGCTTGATCACCGAATACGTGGGTTGGCGCTGGATTTTCTACCTCAACCTGCCGGTCGGCGCGTTCCTGATGTTCATGGTCTGGCGCGCCGTGCCGGAATCCCGCGATGCCCAGGCGGCGCGCCTTGACCCTTGGGGCAGCCTCGCTTTCAGCGCCAGCCTGTTGTGCCTGATCTGGGGCCTGATCGAAGCCAACCGCATCGGCTGGAACACCCCGGCCACCTACGCACGCCTGCTGGGCGGTGCCCTGTTGCTGGGCCTGTTCGTGGTGATCGAACGGATGCAGCAACGGCCGATGATCGATCTGCAACTGTTTCGCCACCCGCGCTTTATCGGTGCCCTGCTCGGCATGTTTTCCTACGCCGCGTGCGCACAGGTGATGATGACCATGCTGCCGTTCTACCTGCAGAACGGCTTGGGCTTTACTGCCATTTCCGCGGGATTGGGCATGCTGCCGTTCGCGGTGACCATGCTGATCTTCCCGCGCATCGGTGCACGGCTGGCGGGACGCGTTCACCCGGCGAACATGATGGCGATCGGGCTGGCACTGGTGGGCAGCGGCAACCTGCTCAGTGCCTGGGCGGTCAACAGCGGCGGCTACCTGCCCTTCGCCCTGGCAATTGCCGTGACCGGTGCCGGTGCCGGGTTGCTCAATGGCGACACGCAGAAAAACATCATGGCCTGCGTACCCCGGGAGCGCACCGGCATGGCTTCGGGCATGAGCACCACCATGCGTTTCAGTGCGGTGATGCTGGCGATCGGCGTGTATGGCGCCTTGCTGTCGGGCCATAGCGAACAGTTGCTGCACGACGGCCTGTCGACGCAGGGCGCCCAGTGGCTGGAACACACCCATGGCGTCGCCTCGCGGGTGGTGGCCGGTGATATGCCGGCGGCGATGAACCTGTTGCCGCCAGCCGCGCGGTCGGTGGTCGAGCCACTGGCGCGCCAGGCGTTCGTCGGGGGCTTCAGCCTGTTGCTGTGGGTCGCGGGATTGGCGGGTCTACTGGCTGCACTGGTGGTCGGCACGCTGATGCGCAATCCGATTCCAGCGCCTCAGGCAGCCTTTGCGCTTGAGTGAGGCCATCACCCGTTCGGCATGTTCATCACAGACCATGCCTTGATCTTTATTCGGGCCTCATTTCCCTGCTTGACATTAAAGTTGACTTTAAGCTTAGCCTTCACTCATCACTGATGAGGAGTCAAGCATGTCGCCCTTCCAAGCATTGAATCTGCCCAATGGCCAGACCCTCGGCAATCGCATCGCCAAAGCGGCGATGGAGGAAAACCTCGCCGACAGCGACCAGGCGCCCGACGGTGCCCTCTTCCGTTTGTACCAGGCCTGGGCCGAGGGCGAGGCCGGACTGCTGTTGACCGGCAACGTAATGATCGACCGCCGCGCCATGACCGGCCCCGGTGGCGTGGTGCTGGAAGACGAGCGTCACCTCGAACGGTTCCGCCAATGGGCCCGCATCAGCTGTCTGCTGGAACTGTCCGGCGGCAGCTATGAAGCGCCGGCCATGCAAGGCGAAGCCCGCGATGGCCGGACCCTGGCCCGTGAGGCGTACTTTCTGGAAATGGCCGGCGAACTGGCCAGCGTGGCGCGCATGCCGGTGATGGTCACAGGCGGGATCCGGCGCCTGGCAATCGTCGAACAGGTGCTCGACAGCGGCATCGCCATGGCCGGGATCGGTACGGCGCTGGCCGTTGAGCCACAGTTGGTCAAACGCTGGCGCGAAGGCCAGAACAGTCATCCGCAATTGCCGCCGATTCGCTGGAAACGCAAACCGCTGGCGTCGCTCGCGAGCATGGCCGTGGTGAAGTTCCAGCTTCATCGCTTGAGTCGCGGGCGTGAGACGCGGCCGCAGGTGTCGGCGTTGTGGGCGTTGATTCTGGATCGGTTGCATATGGCCCGGCGGACCCGGCAGTACCGGCAGGCGATGGGCAAATAATTCAGGTTTGAGGGTGGCTGTTCTACCGCTTTCGCGA
>NZ_JABFMU010000008.1:0-10764 GCF_013359695.1 Pseudomonas sp. C2B4 | reverse complement strand
CCACAGGGGAACGCATTCCAAATGTGGGAGCGAGCCTGATCGCGAAGAGGCCCGCACCAGCAACACAGGACTCAACCCGGCAGCAGCTCATCGATATGCCGATACTCAGCCTGCAACTGCCCCGCCAACACCTTGCTGCGCCCAAGCCGAATTGGCCCACGCTCGATGTCGATCACCAGCCCCGGACAATCCAGTGCGGGCAACGCCGGCCACTCTTTCAGCCGGCCATCAGTCACCAACAGAAGTCGCTGCTGTTCCGCCGCAAAGCGTTTCTGCCGCGAAGCCAGCCAGCGCCCCGCCTCACCCAACGCCGCCAGCAACGGCGTGCCGCCACCCGCCCCGAGCCCATCGAGCCAGTGACGCAAACCGCTGGAGGCTTTCAAGCCCTGCACTTGCCATTTCGGCGACACGCCGCTGGCGGTGAGCAGGGCCAGGCGAGCGCGCTGGCGATAAGCATCGTCGAACAACCGCGCCAGCAAACCTTTAGCGTCACTCAAGGCTTGATGACGACGGGTCGAGGCCGACGCATCGACGATCACCAGCCACAGCTCATGGGGCGACCGGGTACGCAGTTGAAAAAGCAGATCGGTGCGCTGACGGGGCCGGCCATTGAGCAACGTGCCGGGCCAATTGACCGAGCCGCTGCGGGCGGCATGACGCTTGCCCTGTTTGCCATGGTCCAGCCGTCCGGCGCGGGGTCTGGCATTCGCCCCCGCGTCAGATCGGGGGCGAATGCCTAAGGCTTTTTTGGCCAGCTCGGCACTTCACGTCGAGCGCCAATCGGCAGTGCCTGGGCGGGCATTTCACCCCATTGACCCTCGCCTTCGCTCGGGTTGGCATTCTGTCCGGATGGCGGCTGGTGGGGTTGTGATGCCGGTGGCGTGTGCTCGCGACGGCGATGACGCAAGGCGAACTCGGCGACGGCGTCGATGTCTTCCTCGGCGATGGCACTGGCTCCACGCCACGCGGCATGGGCCCGGGCCGCGCGCAACCAGACCAGATCGGCGCGCAGGCCGTCGACGCCGGCGGCAAAGCAACGCTCAGTGATCTGCGCCAGCGCTGCGTCATCGAGGGGGATACTTGCCAATGCGCTACGCGCCTTTTGGCAACGCTCGCGCAAGGCTTGCTGCTGGCTTTCCCACTCGGCGCAAAAACCTTGGGGATCGCTGTCGAAATCCAGGCGCCGACGGATGATCTGGCCGCGCTCGGTCGGTGCGGTGTGACCGCTGAGGGCGACGTTCAGACCAAAGCGGTCGAGCAATTGCGGACGCAATTCGCCCTCCTCCGGATTCATGGTGCCGATCAAGACGAACTTCGCCGAATGCCGGTGGGAGATGCCGTCGCGCTCCACCAGATTGGTGCCGCTGGCAGCGACGTCGAGCAGCAGGTCGACCAAGTGATCGGGCAGCAGATTGACTTCATCGACATACAGCACGCCGCCGTCAGCCTTGGCCAGCACGCCAGGGGAAAATTGTGCTCGACCTTCGCTCAGGGCCGCGTCGAGGTCGAGGGTGCCGACCAGGCGCTCTTCGGTGGCGCCCAACGGCAAGGTGACGAACTGGCCGCTGGCGAGCAGGTCTGCCAGGCCTCGAGCGAGGGTCGATTTGGCCATGCCGCGCGGGCCTTCGATCAGCACGCCGCCGATCTTCGGGTCGATGGCGGTCAGGTACAGCGCCAGTTTCAAATCGTCGGCGCCGACCACGGCGGAAAGGGGGAAATGCGGGGTGTCGGTCATTATTGAATCTCGGTCATGGTCGGTGATTCCACAGACACCTTAATCTCCCTGTGGGAGCGAGCCTGCTCGCGAAGAGGCCGTCAAACTCAAAGTATTACTTGGCTGACAAATCGCCTTCGCGAGCAGGCTCGCTCCCACAGGGGGATTGTGGTGTATCAGGTGTCTTCTTCTATATCGAGCAGCAAATTCTCCAGCGCCTCGCGATACTCGCCCGGCTCCTTCCACATCCCTCGCTGCTGCGCCTCCAGCATCCGCTCGGTCATGTCCCGCAGGGCATGGGGATTGTGCTCGCGCACGAAATCCCGGGTGCCCGGGTCAAGCAGATAAGCATCGGCCAGCAATGCGTACTGGTGATCGTCGATCAACTGCGTGGTGGCGTCGAAGGCGAACAGATTGTCGACCGTCGCCGCCATCTCGAACGCGCCTTTATAGCCGTGACGCTTGACGCCTTCCAGCCATTTCGGATTGGCCGCCCGGGATCGGATGACCCGGTTCAGCTCCTCCTTCAGTGTGCGGATTCTTGGCAGGTCCGGCTGGCTGTGATCGCCGTGATAACTGGCCGCCGCTTCGCCTCTGAGGCTTTCCACGGCGGCCAGCATGCCACCCTGGAATTGGTAATAGTCATTGGAATCGAGCAGGTCGTGCTCGCGGTTATCCTGGTTTTGCAGCACCGCTTGCACCAGGCTCAAACGCTGGACGAATTGTTCGCGGGCCGCCGTGCCTTCGTCGGAACCGCCATAGGCGTAACCACCCCAGTTCAGGTAGACCTCGGCCAAGTCCTCGCGGCTCTGCCACAGGCGACCATCGATGGCGCCCTGCACGCCCGCGCCGTAGGCCCCGGGTTTGGCACCGAAAATGCGCCAGCCGGCCTGACGCCGCGCCGCCTCTTCATCGAGTCCCGATTTCAACAGCGCTTCGCGCTCGGCCCGCACCTTGGCCGCCAATGGGTTGAGATCATCCGGCTCATCCAGCCCGGCGACCGCCTGCACGGCGGCGTCGAACAGGCGGATCAAGTTGGCGAAGGCATCGCGGAAGAAACCGGACACGCGCAAGGTCACGTCCACCCGTGGGCGGTCGAGCAGGCTCAGCGGCAGAATCTCAAAGTCATCGACCCGCTGGCTGCCCGTGGCCCACACCGGGCGCACGCCCATCAACGCCATGGCCTGGGCGATGTCATCGCCACCGGTGCGCATGGTCGCCGTGCCCCATACCGACAGGCCGAGTTGGCGCAAATGATCGCCGTGATCCTGCAGGTGACGCTCAAGTATCAGGTTGGCCGACTGGAAGCCGATGCGCCATGCGGTGGTGGTGGGCAGGTTGCGCACGTCCACCGAATAGAAGTTGCGCCCGGTCGGCAGCACGTCCAGACGGCCGCGGCTAGGCGCGCCGCTGGGGCCGGCAGGGACGAAACGGCCGCTGAGGGCATCGAGCAGACTGCGCATTTCTGCCGGGCCGCAGGCGTCGAGGCGTGGTGCGACCACTTCGCGCAGGCTATCGAGGATGGCCTGCACCTCAATCCAGCCACCCTCCTGTGGGAGCGAGCCTGCTCGCGAAAGCAGTGGGTCAGTCGACATCAATGTTGGATGTTCAATCGATTCGCGAGCAGGCTCGCTCCCACAGTGGGTCGTTAATGCCTGAGAGATGAGTTGCGTGGCGAACAGTTCGAGTCGTTCTCGGGTATCGCCTGTAGTCCGCCAGAGCTCTTCACTGATCGACGACAACGCTTCGGGACGCGGCCCGCTCCACGGCTCGGCCAACCCGCAATCGAGCGGATCGAAGCCCAACTCAAAGGCCCTGGCCAACGCCCGCAGCAGACTCGACTGCGCCCCACGCCCATCGCCCCGGGGAATGCGCAGCAACGCAAGCAAGGTATCGATGCGCAACCTCCCTGCCGGTGACTCGCCGAACACATGCAGGCCGTCGCGGATCTGCGACTCTTTCAAGTCGCACAAATAAGTGTCCAGACGCGGCAGCCAGATCGCCGCATCGGCATCGCTGTCGAGTTGTTCGTCCAGCTGCAATTCGCGGTCGATGTGGGTGTCACGCACCAGTTGCAGGATGTCCCGTTGCAATTCCCGGGCGCGGCGCGGATCGAGCAGTTGCGCTTCGTAGTACTCGTCCGCCAGCAGTTCCAGGTTACGCAGCGGCCCGTAGGTTTCGGCGCGGGTCAGCGGCGGCATCAAGTGGTCGATGATCACCGCCTGGGTGCGGCGCTTGGCCTGGGCACCCTCGCCCGGATCGTTGACGATGAACGGATAAATGTTTGGCAATGGCCCGAGCAGCGCGTCCGGCCAGCAGCTCTCCGATAAGCCTACGCCCTTGCCCGGCAGCCATTCGAGGTTGCCGTGCTTGCCGACGTGGATCACGCCATGGGCACCGTAGGTGTTGCGCAGCCAGAAATAGAATGCCAGGTATCCGTGGGGCGGTACCAGGTCCGGGTCGTGATACACCGCACTCGGATCGACCTGATAACCTCGCGCCGGTTGAATGCCGACGAAGGTCAGGCCAAAACGCAACCCGGCGATCATCATGCGACCGCCCCGACAAATCGGATCGCTTTCCGGCGCGCCCCAACGCTCCAGCACTGCTAACCGGTTGGCGTCGGGCAGTGCGTTGAACAGGGTCAGGTATTCGTCCATGGCCAGGCTTTGCTGACACGGGCGTTGGTCGATGGTGTCGAGATCGTTGCTGACGCCGCCGAGCAATTGCTGGATCAGCGCTGTGCCGCTGTCCGGCAGTTCGGCGGGCAGCGGGTAACCTTCTTGATGAAGCGCGCGCAGGATGTTCAACGCGGCGGCCGGGGTATCGAGGCCCACGCCATTGCCGATGCGACCATCACGGGTCGGGTAGTTGGCGAGGATCAGTGCAACCCGCTTTTCAGAATTGTGCAGCCGTGCCAGATCGATCCAGCGCCGCGCCAGTTCGGCGACAAAATCCATGCGCTCCGGTTGTGGCCGGTAGCACACCACATCGGACTGGCTGCGCTCACTGCGCCAGGCCAGATCCTTGAAGCTGATGGGTCGGCTGATGATGCGTCCGTCCAGTTCCGGCAGCGCGATGTGCATCGCCAGATCACGGGGGCCCAGGCCCTGCTCGCTGGCGCGCCACCCAGGCTCGTTGTCCTGGGCGCAAATTGCCTGGATCACCGGGATATTGCGGCGAAACGGCCGCAGGTGAGGCGCTTCTGGGCTGGATTGGGCGAATCCGGTGGTGTTCAAAATCACCCCCGCCTCGACTTCATCCAGCCAGTCCTCGACCACCGTCAGGCAGCCGGGTTCTTTCAAACTGGCCAGCGCAATCGGCAACGGGTTCAGCCCCGCCGCCTGCAAACGCTGGCAGAACACATCAATGAACGCGGTGTTCGCCGCTTGCAGGTGCGAGCGATAGAACAACACGGCCGCCACGGGCTGATCGGCCTGCCAGTCGGCTTGCCAATCCTGCACCGTCGCCGGGCTTTTTCGTGGGTGGTAAATCGCTGTGCGCGGAAGGGTCTGCGGCTCGGACCAAGCGTAGTCGCGGCCCAGCCAGCGATGGGCCAGGCAACGAAACAGGTCCAGCGCATTGGCCATGCCACCCTGGCGCAGGAAGTGCCAGAGCCGGTCGCGGTCTTCGGGCGACACGGTGCTCAGGTCACTGAGTTCCGGGTCCGGACGGTCATCGCCCGGCACCAGAATCAGTTGCACCCCGCGCTGCGACAATTCCACCAGCCGCTCGACGCCGTAACGCCAATAGGCGATGCCACCGTGCAGCGAGATCAGAATGACTTTGGCGTGGCGCAGCACTTCATCGACGTACAGGTCGACCGAGGCGTGATTCTGCACCTGCATCGGATTGGCCAGGCGCACGCTCGGGTAATCGTCGGGCAACTGCTGCGCCGCTTCGGCGAGCAGCGCGAGGCTGGAGTCGCCACTGCACAGGATCACCAGCTCGGCGGGGGTTTGTCCAAGGTCGGCTATGTTGTCATCCGACACGAAACCGCCGGGCTGGGTCCTGAGCAGGTGCATGGCTTACACGCTGAGCGCAGCGCGCAATTGCGCTTCGAGCAAGGCGGCGTCCAGTTCCTGGCCGATCAACACCAGACGCGTGACACGCGCTTCGTCGGCGCCCCACTGGCGATCGAAGTGCTTGTCGAAACGGGTGCCCACGCCCTGGATCAGCAGACGCATCGGTTTGTTCGGGATTGCCGCGAAGCCCTTGACGCGCAGGATGCCGTGCTGGACCACCAGTTGGGTCAGTGCGTCGAGCAGCAGGCTTTCGTCAGCTTGCGGCAACTCGATGGAGATGGAATCGAAAGCGTCGTGGTCGTGATCGTCTTCGCCTTCATGGTGGTGATCGTGATGGCTGTGACGGCCGTCGATGTGTTCTTCAGAGCCCGCACCGAGGCCGATCAGCACGTCCAGCGGCAGGCGACCGTTGCTGGCTTCGATCACTTTCACCGCCGGCGGCAGTTCCTCGGCGACTTCAAGGCGCACGCGGGCCAGGTCTTCCGGGTTGATCAGGTCGGCCTTGTTGAGGATCACCAGGTCGGCGCTGGCCAGTTGGTCGGCGAACAGTTCGTGCAGTGGCGACTCGTGGTCCAGGTTCGGGTCGAGTTTGCGCTGGGCGTCGACCTGGTCCGGGAATGCCGCGAAGGTGCCAGCGGCGACGGCCGGGCTGTCGACCACAGTGATGACCGCGTCAACAGTGCAGGCGCTGCGGATTTCCGGCCACTGGAAAGCCTGGACCAGCGGTTTTGGCAGGGCCAGGCCCGAGGTTTCGATGAGGATGTGGTCGAGATCGCCGCGACGGGCCACCAGTTCGCGCATCACCGGGAAGAACTCTTCCTGGACGGTGCAGCACAGGCAACCGTTGGCCAGTTCATAAACCCGGCCAACGGCTTCTTCTTCGGTGCAACCGATGGAACACTGCTTGAGGATTTCGCCGTCGATACCCAGCTCGCCGAACTCGTTGACGATCACCGCGATGCGGCGGCCCTGGGCGTTGTCGAGCATGTGCCGCAGCAGGGTGGTTTTGCCCGAGCCGAGGAAGCCGGTGACGATGGTGACGGGAAGTTTGGCCAGTGTTTTCATCGGATGCCCTTTGGCAAGGTGGCGGGCATACGGGACGAGAACCGGCAACGCGCATGCGCGCCGGAAGCGTTCGCCACCGGATCACCCCGCCCGGTTGTAGTGAGAATCTGTTTCGAGGCAGGTCTCCTGGCTGACGGTGTGCCAATCGTTGGACTGGCGTTCGCTGCGCCTTCCCGCGGGCTCAGGACCTGAGCGTGCAGTGGCGTGGCAGCGAACATCACCGTTCACAGTTGCGGGGGCAGCCGCGGCTTTGACCGCGTTCCCTTCTTAGCTTCGACAAACGCCGAAGAACCTCGAAAGCGCAAGGCTACGCATCGTATTGGGGCGGGTCAATGTCTTGTAACACCCGCACCGGCCCCTTCGCGAGCAGGCTCGCTCCCACAGTGGAGTGCGATCACCTGTGGGAGCGAGCCTGCTCGCGAAGAATTCACCTCGGCTTCAAGATGAGAACCCTTGCCAATTGACGCCCCACCCCCGCCCATGCTCTCCTACACGTCTTGTTACGGGTGCCCTTCACAGGGTGAAACGGGAAACCGGTGAATCATGTGCTTTACTCCTAAGCCATGTCAGTCCGGTGCTGCCCCCGCAACGGTAAGCGAGCGAAGCGTCAGATCCACTGTGCCAATGAGGCATGGGAAGGTGATGCTTGAAGGTCATGGCATACGCCTGCACCCCTCGTGAGCCCGGAGACCGGCCCGCAACACGAAGTGATCAAACTTCACTGAATGACAAACCCGCGGTGGGCGGGCGCTGTTCGAATCCCTGCGCGCGAAGGCGTGCGGAGGCTCTGCATGCGCTTTTGATTCCCCGCTGACAGACCAGAGGGATACGCCATGTCGATTATCAGCAGCACCGGCCACAGCACCACCGCCAGCAGCACCACCACCCTGACTCAACGCCTGACCGCCGCCGTTTGCGCGTCGATCCTCGGTGCGTGCCTGGTCTACTTCGCCGGTTTCTCGCACATCGAAGCGGTCCATAACGCCGCCCACGATACCCGTCACAGCTCCGCGTTCCCGTGCCATTGAGACCTGTCGACATGATCAAGCGTATTGCGCAAACCGCAGGCTTCACCGGGCTGCTGGCCGCCCTGCTGCTGACCCTGCTGCAGAGTCTCTGGGTCTCCCCGCTGATTCTGCAGGCCGAAACCTACGAGAAATCCGAACCTGCCGCCGTTGAAGTGCATGAACACGCCGCCGGCGTCGCCGCCCACACCCACGATGCCGAAGCCTGGGAGCCTGAAGACGGCTGGCAGCGCGTGCTGTCGACCACGGGTGGCAATCTGGTGGTAGCCGTCGGTTTTGCCCTGATGCTGGCCGGCCTGTACACCCTGCGTGCCCCGACCAAAACGTCCCAGGGCCTGCTCTGGGGCCTGGCCGGTTACGCGACCTTCGTACTGGCGCCGACCCTCGGCTTGCCGCCTGAGTTGCCGGGCACCGCTGCTGCCGATCTGGCGCAACGGCAGCTCTGGTGGATCGGCACCGCTGCCTCCACCGCCGTTGGCATCGCCCTGATCGTGTTCAGCCGTCACTGGCTGATGAAAGTACTTGGCGTGGCGATCCTTGCCGTTCCTCATGTGATTGGCGCGCCGCAACCGGAAGTGCATTCAATGCTCGCGCCGGAAGCCCTGGAGACCCAGTTCAAAATCGCTTCGCAGCTGACCAACGTCGCGTTCTGGCTGGCCCTGGGCCTGATCAGCGCCTGGCTGTTCCGCCGCAAAAGCGATGGTCAGTACCACGCATGACTGATCAGAGCACAGCGCCGACCCTGGTGGTCGGCCTGGGCTGCCAGCGCGGCTGCCCCGTCAGCACGTTGCGCGCACTGCTCGATCAGGCGCTGCAAGCGCACCGAATAGGACTCAGTGAAATCAAGGCCCTGGCCAGCATCGATTTAAAACGCGATGAACCGGCCCTGATCGAACTGGCCGAGCAGCTGGGCTTGCAGATGATGTATTTCAGCAGCGAACAACTGTCGGCTTATCAACCGCAACTCAGCCACCATTCCGAGATTGCCTTCGAACGTACCGGCTGCTACGGCGTGGCGGAAAGTGCCGCACTTGCCCTGGCCGAACACCTGGCCAATGCACCCGCGAAACTGCTGATCCCGCGACAAAAATACGCCCAGGCAACATTGGCGTTGGCCTGCGCTGCGTAAAATCCCCGATAATCCCCGCACTCGATCATGAGCAATCTTCATCTGAAGCCTTGCCCAACCCCTTTTTCCCACAGGAATCGACGATGACCGTCTACTTCATTGGCGCAGGTCCCGGCGATCCGGAATTGATCACTGTCAAAGGCCAGCGGCTGATCCGCAGTTGCCCGGTGATCATCTATGCCGGCTCACTGGTACCCACCGCCGTGCTGGAAGGCCATTGCGCCGAACAGGTGGTCAACAGTGCCGAACTGCACCTGGAACAGATCATCGACCTGATCAAGACCGCCCATGCCAACGGCCAGGACGTCGCCCGCGTGCATTCCGGCGATCCGAGCCTGTATGGCGCCATCGGTGAGCAGATTCGTCATCTGCGCGAACTCGGCATTCCGTTCGAGATCATCCCCGGCGTGACGGCGACGGCGGCTTGTGCGGCGCTATTAGGTGCTGAGCTGACACTGCCGGACGTGTCGCAAAGCGTGATTCTGACCCGTTACGCCGACAAGACCGCCATGCCTGTTGGTGAAGAACTGGGCAACCTGGCGCAGCATGGCGCGACCATGGCGATCCATTTGGGGGTCAATCATCTGGAGAAGATTCTCGCCGAATTACTGCCGCATTACGGCGCGGATTGTCCAATCGCAGTGATTCATCGGGCGACCTGGCCGGATCAGGATTGGGTGGTGGGGACACTCGAAGACATTGCCGGGAAGGTTGCAGCCAAGGGGTTTCGGCGTACGGCGTTGATTTTGGTGGGCCGGGTGCTGGGTAGTGATCACTTCAGCGAGTCGTCGCTGTATCGCGCCGGGCATGCGCATCTATTCCGCCCCTGAGCCGAGCACCACCCTGTGGCGAGGGGATTTAGCGAAGCGTCGCACCGCCCCGTTGGGTCGCGAAGCGGCCCCCTGCATTCTTCAGATGTACTCCGTAAGCAGGTTTGGCGACGGCTTCGCCGCCGAACGGGGCGGTGCGACGCTTCGCTAAATCCCCTCGCCACAGGTTATGAATCATCCATAAAAAAACGGCGCTCACGGGGCGCCGTTTTTTAGTTCGCAGAGAACACCTTAGTAGTAGGCGTTTTCTTTCTGCGTGTGGTCGGTGACGTCGCGGACGCCCTTGAGCTCGGGAATGCGCTCGAGCAAGGTGCGCTCGATGCCTTCCTTCAAGGTCACGTCGGCCTGGCCGCAGCCCTGGCAACCGCCACCGAACTGCAGAACGGCGATGCCGTCTTCAACCACATCGATCAGGCTGAC
The DNA here is from genome assembly GCF_013359695.1 of Pseudomonas sp. C2B4. GTDB lineage: Bacteria > Pseudomonadota > Gammaproteobacteria > Pseudomonadales > Pseudomonadaceae > Aquipseudomonas. Next base: position 556 of record NZ_JABFMU010000008.1, on the reverse strand, counting down.
CTGACCGCCGTGGCTCGCCAACCCCGGGTTGATCTCGGTTTGCAGGTAATAGTTGATACGCTCGTTGATCGGGCTGTCGGCGTTGACCATCGGTACCTTGGCGTTTGGCGCCTTGATGGTCAGCTGGCCGCCCATGCGGTCGGTGGCGTAGTCGACAACCGCGTCATCCAGGAAGGCTTCGCTGAAGTGATCGATGTAAGCAGTGAAGCTTTTCAGCCCCAGTGCGGTGTCTTCGGGTTTTTCTTCGCCCGGCTTGCAGTAGGCAATGCAGGTTTCGGCGTACTGGGTGCCAGGCTGGGTGATAAAGACGCGGATGCCGATGCCCGGGGTGTTCTGCTTGGAAAGCAGATCAGCCAGATAATCGTGGGCGGCGTCGGTGATGGTAATAGCGGTCATGGAAACTCCTCGCAGGCTTGGGCGCAGTTTACGCCAATCAACGCGCCGGACAAAGTCCTAGTATTTTTGTCGGGAAAGTTGCGCAACAAATCCCTGTGGGAGCGAGCCTGCTCGCGAATACGGAGTGCCAGTCACCATCATCGTTGTCTGACACACCGCC
>NZ_JABFMU010000089.1 GCF_013359695.1 Pseudomonas sp. C2B4 | reverse complement strand
GGGCGGGCAGATCAAAAGCAGCCGAGGCGAGCTGACACTCGACCTGTTTGGTGGGGGTACGCCGTGCCCTGTGGGAGCTGGCTTGCCAGCGATGGCGGCCTGACAGCCGACCCGATTTCACGGCTGTACTCGATCCCTTGTGGGAGCGAGCCTGCTCGCGAAGGCGGCCTTACAGCCGACCAATTTCTTCCAGATTTACCTCAATCCCCTGTAGGAGCGAGCCTGCTCGCGATGGTCGTCAACGATAACGCTGGCGGCCTGACACCCCACAGCGTTCTGTCGTCCATCGCGAGCAGGCTCGCTCCTACAGGAATCCCCGATCAGCTTTGGCTTTGGCTTTTGATCTTGCTCTTGATTTTGATCTGCCCCGTCGGAAGGCCGAGTGGAGGTGTTCATCCGGGGAATGGCGCGCAGCGCCGTGCGGCGAAGCCGCACACATTGCAGGGAGGTGCAGCGAAGCAAACCGTAGGGCAATGCCCCCGGATGAATACCGGAGCGAGGGAACCCTGAGCCTAAGCGAAGGGCCGTACGTCAGGGGATAGAGCGTTTGGTTACTTTGCGCTTTTCAAAGTAACCCGCCGTAAGGGCGGAACCCTAAGCGGCCGTTACCGCAGCAACGGATATGTACCCAGTCAACAAATCAAAGGTCGGCTACCAGGCCGCCTGGGTGACTATTTGTCGGGCAAGACAAAGCAACACTTTAAATCTATATGAGAATTACTATAAATTACGCACCTCAAATTGCCACTATCGTGCCACTGCCTGTTTGGGTGACTGATCAGGTGGCTCAAGGACAGGAACCGCACCCGTGCGGACGGGAGTCATGTTGGAAAACTACTATCGAGAGCTGGTGTGTTTTTTGAACGCCAAGCTCGGCAACCGCCAGGTGGCCGAAGATGTGGTGCATGACGCTTATCTGCGAGTCCTGGAACGCTCCAGCGACACGCCGATCGAGCAGCCCCGGGCATTCCTTTATCGCACGGCACTGAACCTGGTGATCGATGACCATCGGCGCAATGCCCTGCGTCAGGTCGAGTCACTGGAGGTGCTCGACACTGAAGAGCGCTATTTCAGTCCATCCCCCCTCAGCAGCCTCGACCATGGCCAGCGCCTGGACATGCTCCAGCGCGCATTGGCGGAGCTGCCCCGGCTGTGCCGCGAAAGCTTCCTGCTGCGCAAGCTCGATGGCTTGTCGCACCCGGAGATCGCCGAACGCCTGGGCATTTCCAAGGCACTGGTCGAGAAACACATCGTCAATGCGATGAAGCACTGCCGGGTGCGGATGCGCCAATGGGATGCGCACTGATCCCTTCCGGCTTGTGAAAAGTTCGTTAAATTTTATTTCACTGTCCTCGTTCCTACTCAACAGACGACTTGCTGTCCTGCTCAAGGCCGGTCAGGTCACTTAGGTTTACGCTCCCGCTGCTCCGGGACTCATCCAGAGGACACTGGAAATGACACAGGCAATTGCATCGCCCAACGTTCACGACCTGATCGGCGTCGGTTTCGGCCCTTCGAACCTGGCATTGGCCATCGCCCTGCAAGAGCGCGGGCCGACCCAGGGCGAGCTGGATGTACTGTTCCTCGACAAGCAGGCCAACTACAGCTGGCACGGCAATACCCTGTCGACCCAGAGTGAGTTGCAGATTTCCTTCCTCAAGGACCTGGTGACCCTGCGCAATCCGACCAGCCCTTACTCGTTCGTCAATTACCTCAAGGCCCACGGGCGTCTGGTCGACTTCATCAACCTGGGCACCTTCTATCCGTGCCGCATGGAGTACAACGACTACCTGCGCTGGGTCGCCGGGCAATTCGAAAAGCAGAGCCGCTACGGTGAAGAAGTGCTGACCATCGAGCCGGTGCTGCACAACCATCAGGTCGAAGCGCTGCGGGTGATTTCCCGCGATGCCATGGGTCACCAACATGTGCGTACCGCCCGTTCGGTGGTGGTCAGCGCCGGCGGCACGCCGCGAATTCCCGAAGCGTTCAAGGCGTTGAAGGATGACGGTCGCGTGTTCCACCATTCGCAATACCTGGCGCAAATGGCCAAGCAGCCTTGCGTGAACAACCAACCGATGAGCATCGCGATCATCGGCGGCGGGCAGAGTGCGGCGGAAGCCTTCATCGACCTGAACGACAGCTTCCCGTCGGTGCAGGTGGACATGATTCTGCGCGGTTCGGCGCTGAAGCCGGCGGACGACAGCCCCTTCGTCAACGAAGTGTTTTCGCCGGAGTTCACCGACCTGGTGTTCAACCAGGAAAGCAGCGAGCGCGAGCGCCTGGTCAACGAGTACCACAACACCAACTACTCGGTGGTGGACATCGACCTGATCGAGCGCATCTACGGCATTTTTTACCGTCAGAAAGTCTCGGGCGTTGCCCGTCATACGTTCCGCACCCTGACGACGATCGAAAAAGCCACGGCAACCGAGCGCGGCATCGAACTGGCAGTGCGCAATAACGCCACCGGCGAAGTCACGGTGCGTCACTACGACGCCGTGGTACTGGCCACCGGTTACGAGCGCCAGATGCACCGCAAACTGCTGGCACCGCTGGAACAATACCTGGGCGATTTCGAGGTCGACCGCAATTACAAGCTGATCACCGACGAGCGCTGCAAGGCCGGTATCTACATGCAGGGCTTCTGTCAGGCCAGCCATGGTTTGAGCGACACCTTGCTGTCGATCCTGCCGATTCGGGCGGACGAGATTGCCGGGTCGCTGTATGACCATGGCAAACACCGCGGGCATCGTTCGATGGCGGATTTGTTGTTGGCCACTGCCAGCTGAGATTTTCGGCGGCTGTGAGGCCTTCTTCGCGAGCAGGCTCGCTCCCACAATGGATCTCCGTAGCACACAAATTCTGTGTTCACTGAAGATCCCCTGTGGGAGCGAGCCTGCTCGCGAAGGGGCCATCGAATGCGCCACAAAGATTCAATCCTGAACCCTTCCTGAAGAACCCCGCAATTCCCCCCTCACACCCCGTTTCTGCGTTTACTCTGCAAATACCGGGGCGTAAGCTTCGCGCGTTTTCATCAATAGCGGAGACCCACAGTGGGTACTTGTTCGAGTGACAGTCGTCGGCCGGTTGCGATAACCAGCACATCCTCGGCCAGATAACGCGCAGTCTTTTTTGTGCCGTTGTCTCGCCGTAAAAGCGAGCAGCGGCATCCCGATCACGGCCATTCCCGGCCGGTGTCCCGACGTCCTCTCATCGACGCTGAACCGTGCGTGATGTTCGACTTGTTGTCGTCATCGCGGCGCACCGACACGCCTGCTCGACGGTTTCCCGGCTGATCCTGGGGGAACTGCCATGAACCTGACCCTGCTCAAGGAATTCTTCGCCGGATTCCTGCGCACCCGCCACATTGCCCGGCACTTCCGTCGCCTGGCGCTGCTGGAAAACTTCACCGACACCACGGTCAGCCGCGAGGTGCCGCCGACCCTGGCGCAAACCCTGGTCAGCGCCGCCGGCAGCGACACCGGCCCGTTGCTCGATACCTTGGGCAGCCATACCGACGGTTTGAGCGAACACGAAGCCGAAGCACGGCGCGGTCAATTCGGTCTCAACGAGGTCGAGCACGAACAGCCGCTACCCTGGTGGACGCACCTGTGGCACTGCTACAAGAACCCGTTCAACCTGCTGCTGACCTTGCTGGCGGTCATCTCCTGGCTGACCGAAGACCTGAAAGCCGCCATCGTGATTTTTTCCATGGTGGTGCTCTCGACCTTGCTGCGCTTCTGGCAGGAAACCAAATCCAACCAGGCCGCCGATGCGCTCAAGGCCATGGTGAGTAACACCGCCACGGTGCTGCGTCGGGATCTGGACAGCCACAATGCCCAGCGTGTCGAACTGCCTATCAAAAACCTGGTGCCGGGGGATCTGATCGTGCTCTCGGCCGGCGACATGATTCCCGCCGATTGCCGGGTACTGAGTGCCAAGGACCTGTTCGTCAGCCAGGCGGCCATGACCGGCGAATCGATGCCGGTGGAAAAATTCCCGCGCCGGCAGGACAGCGACTCCCTCAATCCTCTGGACCTGGACAACATTCTGTTCATGGGTACCAACGTGGTGTCCGGCACGGCCATGGCGCTGATCCTCACCACCGGCAACAGCACCTATTTCGGTGCGCTGGCGCAACGGGTCAGCGCCACCGATAGGGCGCCGACCTCGTTCCAGACCGGGGTCAACAACGTCAGCTGGCTGTTGATTCGCTTCATGTTCGTCATGGCGCCGCTGGTGTTGTTCATCAACGGCTTCACCAAGGGCGACTGGATGCAAGCGCTGCTGTTCGCGCTGTCGATTGCCGTGGGCCTGACTCCGGAAATGCTGCCGATGATCGTCACCTCGACCCTGGCCAAGGGCGCGGTGTTCCTGTCGCGCAAGAAAGTCATCGTCAAACGCCTGGACGCGATCCAGAACTTCGGTGCCATGGACGTGTTGTGCACCGACAAGACCGGCACCCTGACCCAGGACAAGATCTTCCTGGCGCGCAACGTCGACGTGTGGGGCAACGATTCCGACGACGTGCTGGAAATGGCCTACCTCAACAGTTACTACCAGACCGGCCTGAAGAACCTGCTGGATGTGGCGGTGCTCGAACACGTGGAAATCCACCGCCAGTTGAAGGTCGGGACGGCGTTTCGCAAGGTCGATGAAATTCCGTTCGACTTCACCCGTCGGCGCATGTCAGTGGTGGTCGCCGAGCGTGATCAACCGCACCTGCTGATTTGCAAAGGGGCGGTGGAGGAAGTGCTGGCGGTGTGCACCCGGGTGCGGCACGGTGCGATTGACGAGGTGTTGAGCGTCGAGCTGCTGGCGCGAATCCGCCAGGTCACTGCCGCCTTCAACGCCGAAGGACTGCGGGTGGTGGCGGTGGCCGCGCGGCCGATGATCGACGGGCAAGACACTTACAGTCTGGCGGATGAACAGGCACTGACCCTGATCGGCTACGTCGCATTCCTCGACCCGCCCAAGGACAGTACGGCACCGGCGCTCAAGGCCCTGGCCGATCATGGCGTGGCGGTGAAAGTGCTCACCGGCGACAACGAACTGGTCACCGCCAAGATCTGTCGCGAAGTCGGGCTTGAACAACAAGGCCTGCTGCTGGGCAACGACGTCGAACGCATGAGCGACGCCGAACTGGCGGTAGCGGTGGAGCACACCAATGTCTTCGCCAGACTGACGCCCTCGCACAAGGAGCGCATCGTGCGCCTGCTCAAGGGCAACGGCCATGTGGTGGGGTTCATGGGTGACGGTATCAATGATGCCCCGGCCCTGCGGACCGCCGACATCGGGATTTCGGTGGACAGCGCCGTGGACATTGCCAAGGAAGCGGCGGACATCATCCTCCTGGAAAAAAGCCTGATGGTGCTGGAGGAGGGCGTGCTGGAGGGGCGGCGCACCTTTGCCAACATGCTCAAGTACATCAAGATGACCGCCAGTTCCAACTTCGGCAACGTGTTCTCGGTGCTGGTGGCCAGCGCGTTCATTCCATTCCTGCCGATGCTGCCGATGCACCTGCTGGTGCAGAACCTGCTCTATGACATTTCCCAGATCGTGATCCCGTTCGACAACGTCGACGCCGATCTGCTGAAAAAGCCGCAACGCTGGCAGCCGGCGGATGTCGGTCGGTTCATGCTGTTTTTCGGGCCGATCAGTTCGATCTTCGACATCACCACCTTCGCCATGATGTGGTACGTCTTCGATGCAAATACCCCGGATCATCAAACCCTGTTCCAGTCCGGCTGGTTCGTGGTCGGCCTGCTGACCCAGACACTGATCGTGCACATGATCCGCACACCGAAGGTGCCGTTCCTGCAAAGTCGCGCGGCGCTGCCATTGATGGTGATGACCGGGGTCATTATGGCCGTGGGGATTTTCCTGCCGATGGGGCCGCTGGCGCACTACTTCAAGTTGCAGGCGTTGCCATCGCTGTACTTCGTGTTCCTGCCGGTGATCCTGCTGGCGTACATGGGCCTGACCCAGGCGGTGAAGGGGTTCTATATCCGGCGGTTTGGCTGGCAATAAGGACTGAGGGTGACCACACCCCATGTTGGCACTGCCGATCAAAGTGGGAGCGGGCTTGCTCGCGAACGCGGTGTGTCAGTCTACATCTCTGCTGAATGTGCCGCCGTCTTCGCGAGCAAGCCCGCTCCCACAGGGAGATTTGCAGGATTGCGTGTAGTCAATGGGGGTTGGTATTTAGGAAAAGTCCTACATAAAGCTCTGTGGGTCTTCCGTAGCCTTGCGCCCTCATTAATCTGGCACGCTTGCGGGGGCCTCGTTGTCGAACAAGTCATTACGCATCCTGATTGCTGACGTGCAGCACTTTAACCGGCTGCGAATTGAACGTTGTTTCAATCAGCTTGGTTATTACCGGGTCGCGCCCGTGCAAAGTCTCGAGGAACTGCTGACGCTGGTGGAGTACGCCAGCGAGCCTTTCGACGTGCTCGTCATCAATTGCGCACTGGCGGGGGACACGCTGGATCTGCTGGATTTCTGCCTCGATAACCGACAGTTGCTACGCGTGTTGATCTACGACGGCCAGCAGGCCCGGTTGCCCCCCATCCCGGCGAGTGAGCAGCAAAAGGTCCAGGTGAGCCATGCCTTGATACCGGATCTGGCATCGATCCAGGGTCTGATGACGCTCGTCGATCCGCAGCAACCGTTCGTCGGTACTGTCATTTCTGTCAGGTAGTCCGGTGCGGTTATCCATGCCAGAGTCGATGCGCAGCCACTGCGTCTACCTCGGGCTTTGCCCCATCGTCGTGTTTTTTGCCCAGGGAGTTGCCATGGAGTCAGTGCTGATTGTCGACGATCATCCAGTGGTTCGCGGCGCCGTCAAAATCGTACTCAGGCAGCAGGGATTCAAGCGTATCTACGAAACCGACAGCGGCAACGAAGTCATGCGGATGATCCGCGAGCTCAAGCCAAACCTGGTGGTGCTGGATTTGAACTTGCCGTCCCTCGATGGGCTGGAAGTACTGGGACGGATCCAGGCTGCCGAGGTGGGGTGTCGGGTCGTGATTTTCACGTCTCAGGAACCGGAATTCTTTCAGGATCGATGCATGCGCGCCGGCGCCGCCGCCTATGTCGACAAGACCAAAAGCCTGGAGCATTTGCAAAAAGCCGTGCACGCCGTGAGCGGCGGATACACCTATTTTTCCCAACTCCCCACGAGCTCGGTGTCCAAGACGCCATTTCAACTCAGTGAAAAGCATATGATCGATCAGCTTTCGGACCGCGAACTGACGATCCTCCAGCAATTGGCCCGAGGCAGGAGCAACAAGGCCATCGCAGACAACCTGCATTTGAGCCACAAGACCGTCAGCACCTACAAAACCCGCTTGATCGAAAAACTCAACGTGGACTCCCTGGTGCATCTGCGTGATCTTGCTCTGCGACATAAATTGATCTGAATGAACGCCCTCCGACGCCCGAGCACTCTTAAAAGCCTGTTATTGCTGGGGACTTGCCTATGGGCAATGACTGTCGGTGCGCAGCCGCAAACACTGACGCTGCTGGGCCGCTCCAGCGTGGAGGGTTATTCCGCCAGGCTGTCTGAAGCCGATGCCCGCTGGTTGAAGCAAAAAGGCCGACTGGTGCTGGCCGTTTCCGTGCCCTATCCACCCTTTGAAATCACCCCCACCGGTCGTGCGCTTGAAGGCGTAACGGCGGACTATGCCGGTCTGCTCGAACAGTTGCTGCGGGTGGAGGTCGAGGTGCAGCGTCATGCATCGCGAGATGAGGCAATCCAGGCGCTCAAGCAAGGGACGGCGGATCTGCTGGGAACCGCTAACAGTTATGAGGCAGAGGATTCGCAGCTACAGATGTCCAGCGCCTATGCCGTCGATCAACCGGTGCTGGTGAGGCGCGTCGCGTCGCCTGACTTGCCTGCCCCAACCCTGGCGGGCAAGCGCCTGGCGATGCTGGACCACTACCTGCCTGAACAACGCGTGCGTCAATTCTATTCCGAGGCCGATATTCAGCTTTACCCCTCGACCCTCGCAGCGGTGGGGGCGGTGGCTTTCGGTCAGGCGGATGTCTTCCTGGGGGATACGCTTACTGCCGACTATCTGATCAGCAAAAACTATCTCAATAACGTCCTGGTGACCGATTTTTCGCGCATGGAACCGGGTCACTTCGCCTTTGCCATGACCCACGACAACCGCCGACTGTTGCGTATCGTCAACCAGGCATTGGCGGTGATACCGGGCAATGAACAGATGAACATTCTGCGACGTTGGGGGGCGAGCGGGCTGTCGATGCCGGGCACGCAATCACTGCAATTGAGCGCGGCCGAGCAACGCTGGCTCGACCGGCACCCGCGTGTGAACGTAGCGATCAACGAAAATATCCCGCCGATCACCTTCATCGACAGCGAAGGCAAGTACCGTGGTATCGGTATCGATGTGTTGGCGCAAATCAGTCTGCGCACCGGGTTGCAATTCGATATCCGGCCCATGCACTCGGTTACGCAAATGATCAACGGCATCAAGAACGGCGAGGTCGATGTACTGGCCGGAATCGGTCTCAGCGCTCAACGCGAAGAAGACTTGCTGTTCACCCGGCCATTCCTGACCAGTCCTTCTGTGCTGGTGACCCGAGTGGCGCCGAACAGCCCCAGGATCCTCGATGAGATGGCCGGAAAAACCCTGGCGCTGACCTACGGCAACATTGCCGGCGAGTTCGTCCGACAACACTTCCCGCTGATTCGCTCGGTGGACGCACCCTTGTCGGCGGATGCCATGGAAATGGTCGCCCAGGGCAAGGCCGATGGCAGTATCAATTCATTGATCAGCGCCCGTTACCTGATTTCCCGGCAATACCGCGATCGTCTGCAAGTGACCAGCACGGTGGGTACCGATCCTGCCCGCAGTACCCTGGCGACCAGCCGCGAGGCGACCGAATTGCATTCGATCCTGGACAAGGCGCTGCTGAGTATCCCGCCTGAAGAAATCGAAGAACTGACGGTGCCCTGGCGCAACGACTTGATGGTGGAACAGAGTTACTGGCTGCGTCATCGACAGACCATTTTTCAGGCGTTCGCCGCAGGCGGCATATTGCTCTTGTTGGCCTTGGTCGGGATCGCCTGGCAGCGTCGACAGATTCGCCAGCGCCAGCAATGGCTCAAGCAATTGCAGGATGCCAAGGACGCCGCCGACGATGCCAACCGGGCCAAGACGACGTTCCTGGCCACCATGAGTCATGAGATCCGCACGCCTATGAATGCCTTGATCGGCATGCTCGAACTGGCGCTGAAGCGCGCCGATGAGGGCGTGACCGACCGCGCGGCCATCGAAGTGGCGTCCAATGCCGGGCAACAGTTGCTGGCATTGATCGGCGACATACTGGACATCGCCCGTATCGAGTCCGGGCACCTGTCGCTGGCACCGGAGAGGGCCAATCTGCAGGCGCTGGTGCTTTCGGTGTGCCGGGTCTTCGAAGGCCTGGCACGGCAGAAAAACCTGCAATGGCGGGTCGAACTGGACGCGCACAGCGACCGCGATGTGCTGATCGACCCCACGCGTTTCAAGCAGGTGCTGTCCAATCTGCTGAGCAATGCCATCAAGTTCACCCATCAGGGCGAGGTCAGCCTCACCTTGCAGGTGATGCCCGCGCCACCGGACCGTCTCGCGGTCAATCTGCGCATCGAGGACAGCGGCGTCGGCATCAGCGCCTTTGACCAGCAACGCCTGTTCAGCCCATTCGTGCAGGCCGGGAACAGTGAGCAATCGGGTCGGCAGGGTTCCGGTCTGGGGTTGGTGATCAGCCGTACGTTGTGCGAAAGGATGGGGGGCAGCTTGCAGCTCGACAGCGCGCTAGGGCGCGGCACCCGCGTGGACATCCGCCTTGAACCGGTCGCCTTGCAACCCTTGCCCGTCGTTGAAGTGCCGCTGGACGAATCGCCGGTGAAGACGCGACCCCTGACGATTCTGGTGGTCGACGACTACCCGGCCAATCGGTTGTTGCTTTCGCGGCAATTGAGCTATCTGGGGCATCAGGTTGAGGTGGCGGAGGATGGCCAGCAAGGTTTCGAACAATGGCGTGAACGTGCCTTCGATCTGGTCATCACCGACTGCAACATGCCGGTGGTCAGCGGCTATGAACTGGCGGGTGCGATTCGCGATGAGGAGCGGTTCCAGGTGGGGCAACCGACACTGATTCTGGGCTTCACCGCCAACGCGCAGCCTGAGGAGAAAATTCGCTGCATTGAAGCAGGCATGGACGATTGCCTGTTCAAACCGATTCGATTGACCGACCTGAGCGCCTGGTTGGCCACGAGATTTTCCAGCGAATCGGCAGGTGCGGTCGAAGCGGCCTCTCACATCGACCTGAGCGGGCTGCGACAATACACCGGCGCCGACAACGAGCTGATCGCTGAGCTGCTGCAGGATTTGGTTGAGGCCAACCGTGATGATCGCGAACGCCTGCTGCAGGAACATGCCATTGGCAATGACCACGGCTTGCAGGAGCTGGCGCACCGGATCAAGGGCGGGGCGCTGATGGTCCAGGCACACAAGTTGGTCGAGTGTTGCGAACAACTGGAGCGTGCATGCGGCAAGGGCGATGCGTCACTGATCGACGCAGCGGTCGATCAGTTGCATCAGGCCATGGCGCGTCTGGAGCAGAGTCTTCAGCAGGGCTGACGATTAGTCCCAGTGAGGTGCGATGCCTTTCGGGCTGGTCAGGCGATGGCCGCGATCCAGGCCGGCGATCAGGGCCATGTCGGCGTCGCTCAGCTGCAAGGTGCGGGCCTTGAGGTTGCTGGCAAGGTTGGCGCCTTGGGTGGAGGAGGGGATCACGGCATAACCCGATTGCATGGCCCAGGCCAGGGTGACTTGAGCTGGCGTCGCTTGCAGGCGGTCGGCGATCTGCGCGATGACCGGGTCCTTGAGCACTTCGCCGTAGGCCAGGGTCATGTACGAGGTAATCTGGATGCCTTGGCTGTGTGCGAACTCGACGACCTTGCGGTTTTGCAGGTACGGATGCAGTTCGATCTGGTTGGTGGCGATGTGTTCGGCACCAACCGCGGCGATGGCTTGTTTCATCAGGTCGACGGTGAAGTTGGACACGCCGATCTGCCGGGTCAAGCCCAGGCGCTTGGCTTCAAGCAGGGCGGCCATGAACTCTTCGACCGGCACCTGATCTTCCGGCGAGGGCCAGTGGATCAAGGTCAGGTCCAGGTAGTCGGTCCGCAGTTTTTCCAGGCTCTCCTTGAGGCTTTCGATCAGGCGATCCCGGGCGAAGTTGGCGACCCAGATCTTGCTGGTGATGAACAGTTCTTCACGGGCGATGCCGCTGGCGGCGATGGCTTGGCCGACGTCGGCTTCGTTCTCGTAGATTTGCGCGGTGTCGATGGCCCGGTAGCCCAGTTCCAGGCCGGTGCTGACCGAATCGATGACCACCTGGCCTTGCAAGCGAAAGGTACCCAGACCGAATGCGGGGATAGACATGAATGACTCCAGAGGTTGCAGTGGGAATGGGCGCGAGTATCCGCGTCTGCATCCGTGGGAAAAACCGCTGGGGCGGCAAAGCAATGTTTACCGCAGGTCAAGAATCATCGGCAGTCTGGAATACTGACGGTGTCTGGTCTGGCGTCTTCGCGAGCAGGCTCGCTCCCACAATTGAAATAGGTGGCCCCTGTGGGAGCGAGCCTGCTCGCGAAGGCCGCGACTCGTTTTAAAGCCTTACCCTCGCGCCTCAAGAATCATGCAGGTCGTCGTTCCGGTCGCATACAAACGCCCATCCACATCATAAATCCGCCCCTCGGCCAGCGCCGTCGAGCGTCCCAGATGCACAATCTTGCCCTCGGCCCGCACCGGTCCGCTGGCGTTGTTCAAGGCCCGGACATAACTGATGCGCAAGTCCAGCGTGGTGTAGCCCTGACCCTTTTTCAGTTGCGTGTGAATCGCGCAACCCATGCACGAGTCCAACAGTGTCGCGGCATAACCGCCATGGACGCTGCCCAGCGGGTTGTAATGCCGCGCATCTGGCGTGCCCTGAAAGACGAACAGCCCGGCGGACCATTCGATGGGGATGAAATCCATCAGCGTGCCGATGGGCGGCGAGGGCAGTTCACCGTTGCCGATGCCGTCGAAAAACTCGGTGGGCGACAGGGCGCTGACCTCGGCCAGGGACAAACTGCCGGGCCCGGCCAGGCGGTCGCGCATGGCTTGTTCCTGGGCGATCCATTGGGCGAGCGTGGCGTCGCGGTTCGGGCTTTGCATATTCAAGTCCTCGGAACGAATATTATGACTGTAATCAAGCCTAATATTACGTCCGAAATAAAACCACCGCCACTCCGCCGATCAGCTTGCCGCTGCTTCTAGGCAATATCGCTGTGACTGAACTCTTCCCCGAGAAAGTCGATCAAGGTCCGAACCGATGGCAGCAACCCGCGGCGCGACGGGAAAATCGCATGGATGATCCCGCACTTCGGCGCCCAGCCCGGCACCAGTTCCACCAGACGCCCGGCGGCCAGATCCTCGCGCACCACCACGCTGGGCAGGTGGGCGATACCGACGCCGGCGATGGCCGCGTGGCGCAGGGCCAACAGGTCATCGGTGACCATCCTTGGCGCATGACGAATCACGGCACTGGCGCCGTCGGCACCCAATAATTCCCACCGGTACTCACGTTGCGCCGAGCCCCAGTGCAGGCTGGGCAAACCGCTGAGGTCAGCCGGCGAGGGCGGTGACGAGAGGCGTTTGGTGAATACCGGATGGCCCACCACGCTCTGGGTACTGTTGCCCAGCACCTTCATCACCATGTCGGTGTTTTCCAGCGGTGGAAAACGCACCCGCAAGGCAATGTCGAAGCCTTCGTGGATCAGATCGACCCGGCGGTTGGTGCTCTCGATGAACAACTCCACCAATGGGTACTTGAGCATGTAGCGGGTCAGCATCGGCCCGACCCAGGTGTTGAGCAGCGCCGTCGGACAACTGATCCGCACCAGGCCCTGGGGCTCGGCGCGGTTGCGTTCGATCAGTTCGGCGGCGCTTTCCGCCTCCACCCGCATGGCCAGGCAACGCTGGTAATAGGCCTGACCGATTTCGGTCAGCGAGCAATGGCGGCTGGTGCGATTGAGCAGGCGCACGCCCAGGCGGTCTTCAAGCTCGGCGATGCGTCGGCTGAGCTTGGACTTGGGCATGTCCAGCGCGCGCCCGGCCGCGGCGAAACCGTGATGCTCCACCACTTGGGTGAAGTAGTAGAGGGTGTTGAGGTCTTCCACCATCGTTCTCCAAATAGAACGCTAAGGCTGATTTTTGCAGTCTAGTGCAACAAAGGGTGCGGTTTTAAGCTTTGTCCATGGCTTCACCCACCTCTTCAGGAGACACCATGAAAAACATCATCGGTATCTACACCAGCCCACGGTCCCATTGGGTCGGCGACGGCTTCCCGGTTCGCACGCTGTTTTCCTACGACAACCTGGGTAAACACATCAGCCCGTTCCTGCTGCTCGATCACGCCGGTCCCGCCGAGTTCACGCCGACCACCGAACGGCGTGGTGTAGGTCAGCATCCGCACCGGGGCTTCGAAACCGTGACGATCGTTTACGAAGGCGAATTGGAACACCGCGACTCCACCGGTAGCGGCGGCAAGATCGGCCCCGGCGACGTGCAATGGATGACGGCCGCCTCGGGCATTCTCCACGAAGAGTTCCACTCCGAAGGCTTCGCCAGAACCGGCGGCACCCTGGAGATGGTGCAGTTGTGGGTCAACCTGCCCGCCAAAGACAAAATGGCCGATGCCGGTTACCAGACGATTCTCGATGGCGACATTCCGAGCATCGCGCTCAAGGACAACGCCGGCAGCCTGCGCTTGATCGCCGGTGAGTTCGACGGCCACAAGGGGCCGGCGCGCACCTTCACCCCGGTCGATGTCTGGGACATCCGTCTGAAAGCCGACAAGTTGCTCACCCTGGATCTGCATGAAGGACGCAACACCGCGCTGGTGGTCCTGCGCGGTACGGTCCAGGTCAATGGCCTGGAGCCAGTGCGCCAGGGACAGTTGGCGCTGTTCGACCGCCAGGGCGATCGGTTGACCCTTGAAGCCAGCGCGGACGCGGTGGTGCTGCTGCTCAGCGGCGAGCCGATTGACGAACCGATCGTTGGTCACGGCCCGTTCGTAATGAACACCGAGCAGGAAATCCACCAGGCCTTCGCCGACTTCCAGTCCGGCCGCTTCGGCCAGATGCACGGTTGATCAGATTGTTGTAGCGCTGTGGCGTGCCAGGTTTGGCTGACTACGCTTGTCTGGCCGCGCTTTGACGAAAACCAGGGTTCAATCACGCCGGCCCGGCCGGCATCGATAACACGCGAGGACTACTGCAATGACCACTGCTTACAAACGTCTCGACAAGGATAACGCCGCCGTTCTGTTGGTGGATCATCAGGCGGGGTTGCTGTCGCTGGTGCGCGACATCGACCCGGATCGCTTCAAGAACAATGTGCTGGCCCTGGCCGATCTGGCCAAGTACTTCAAATTGCCGACCATCCTCACCACCAGCTTCGAAACCGGCCCCAACGGTCCGCTGGTGCCCGAACTCAAGGCGCTGTTTCCGGATGCGCCGTACATCGCCCGCCCCGGGCAGATCAATGCCTGGGACAACGAAGATTTCGTCAAGGCCATCAAGGCCACCGGCAAGAAGCAACTGATCATCGCCGGCGTGGTGACCGAAGTGTGCGTGGCGTTCCCGGCACTCTCGGCACTGGAGGAGGGCTTCGAGGTGTTCGTGGTGACCGATGCGTCCGGCACCTTTAACGAATTGACCCGGGATTCGGCCTGGAACCGCATGTCCCAGGCGGGGGCGCAGTTGATGACCTGGTTCGGCCTGGCCTGTGAACTGCACCGCGACTGGCGCAACGACATCGAAGGCCTGGGCACGCTGTTCTCCAACCACATCCCGGACTACCGCAACCTGATGACCAGCTACAGCACGCTGACCAAATAACCCGACAACACACACACCTGTAGGAGCGAGCCTGCTCGCGATAGCGGTAGAACAGACACCTTTGCAGTGACTGATCGATCGCCATCGCGAGCAGGCTCGCTCCCACATTTATTTGTGGTGTGAGCGGATTCCAGCCAAATCAATTGCTCCTACACTGTGCCCAATGTATGCGATCTTTGCTCATTGTCCTGTGTTGGAGCTGCTTGATGCTGTCGTTGCTCGCTGAACACCCGTTGATTTGCGCCCTGGTCCTGATCCTGATCGATCTGGTGTTGTGGCGTTTGATCGGCATGAACCACCACAACTGGAAGCTGCTCGTACGGCTGGTGATTTTCTCGCTGTTCAGCCTGCTGCTGTTCAACGAAGGCATGAACCCGCTGGAGCCGGCGCCCTGGGTGGAAAACGTGCCGCTGCACCTGGCGGCCACGGGGTTGCAGATCGGCTGGTGGCTGTTCGCCGCGCGTACCCTGACGGTGCTGATCGGTGCGGTGATGATGCAACACGTGGGTCATGCCGGGCGATTGTTGCAGGACCTGCTCGGCGCGGTGATTTTCCTGGTCGCGGTCATCGCCGCCCTGGCCTACGTGCTCAACCTGCCGGTCAAGGGCGTGCTGGCCACGTCCGGTGCCTTGGCGATCATCGTCGGTCTGGCCTTGCAAAGCACCCTCAGCGACGTGTTTTCCGGCATCGTCCTGAACACCACCAAACCCTATCAACTGGATGACTGGATTGCCATCGACGGCACCGAAGGCCGGGTCATCGACATCGATTGGCGCGCCACGCGGCTGCAGACCTCCCAGGGCAGCATGATCGTGATTCCCAACTCGCTGGCGGCCAAGGCCAAGATCACCAATTTCAGTCGACCCAGTGACATGTTCGGTGTGTCGATCAGTTTGCAGGTCAGTCCCCATGTCCGTCCGCAAACCGTGATCGATGCCCTTGAACGGGCGATGCAGGGTTGCCGGGTTCTGCTGAGTCAGCCGGGCCCCAAAGTCGCGCTCAAAGGCTCCAACCCCAATGGCGTGGAATACGAAATCAGCGGGTTTGTCGCCGCCATGAGCGAAAAACGCACGGTGCGCAATCAACTCTACGATCTGGCGTATCGGCACTTGCGGGCCTCCGGGGTGAATTTGCTGTCGAGCGTGGAACCCACGCCAACCGCTGATCTCTCGCGGCAACGCGCGTTGATCGACAGCTCGCCGATTTTCTCGACCTTGCGTCAAGAGGAGAAGGAAACCTTCAGCCAGAACATGATCCTGCAGAGCTTCCGCGCCGGGGAAACGATCCTGGACGCGGGGGAGGTCAGCAGTAGCTTGTTCATCGTCGAATCCGGCGTTGTCACGGTGTCGCTGAACATCAACGGTACGCCCATGGAGACCGGGCGCATGGGGCCGGGTGAGGTGATCGGCGAGGCGGGTATTTTGTCGGATAGCTCGCTGCCCGCGCAGTTCGCCGCGAAAACCAATTGCACGCTTTACCGCATCGAAAAGGGCTACCTCAGGCCCTGCCTGGCGGCTCGTCATGACATCAACGATGCGATGAAAACCTTGCTGGATTTCCGCCTGCACAAAGTGAAGGAATTAACGCAGGAAGTGCCGGTGGTGGTGCAGAAGAAAGGGTTTTTCCAGTGGTTGCTCAAGCGGACCGGTTGAGTCTTGCAGTGGATGGCCGCTGCGCGGTTCCCGAGCAGGCTCGGTCCCACAGGGGATTTGTGAACGACGCCAATCAATTGTGGGAGCGAGCCTGCTCGCGAAGGCGGCATCAGCCACACCAAATCGTTACGCAATGATCAAAAAACCACCATCGCCGAAACCATCAACGTCCGCGGCGTCCCTTGGGTCTCAACGACTGACGCGTCAGACCCTCGGTTCGACCGACAGCCAGTAGCGGGTCAGGCGACTGATATTCAGCGGCAAGGTATCGCTGAGCAAGCGCAGGCTGGCGTCGGTGTCGCGCAGGGAAAACGCCCCCGATACCCGCAGTGCCGCAACATCCGGATGGCAGCGCAGCACGCCGGGTCGGTAACGACTCAGTTCATCGAGCAGTTCGTCCATGCGCATGTTGTTGGCCAGCAGCATGCCCTTGTCCCAGGAGACGGCGGCGATGTCGAAGGGTTGCGGGGCGTCCAGGCGGTTCAGTTTGAAGCTCTGGCGCTCGCCGGCATTGAGGGTGCTGCTCTGTTGCAGCATTTGCGGCGTGACCACCACTTGCCCTTCCAGCACTGAAACCTGGCTGCGGGAGCCCTCGGTCCGCACGCAAAAACGGGTGCCCAGCGCGCGGGCGGTGCCTTGTGGTGTTTCGACAATGAAGGGGCGGGCGCCGAGGTCTTTCGCGGTGCTGATCAACAGCTCGCCGTTGAGCAACATGACTCGTCGCTCGGTCGCGTTGAAGGCGATGTTTACCGCGCTGTCGGTGTTGAGCAGCAACTGGCTGCCATCGGGCAGTTGCAGCTTCTTCTGCTCACCCACGGCCGTGCGCTGATCGGCGGTCCATTGCTCCCAGGGCAGATGTTGCGAAGCGATACCCAAGGGGCCGGCCATCATCAGCAGGCCGAGGCAGGTGAGGGCCTTCCGACGACTCAAGCCTTCTTTGCGCGACGCCCGTTGCAGGGTCTGCAGGGCGAGGTTGGCCGGCACGCCACGGAAATCCCCGAGCAGCGCTTCCGCCCGTTGCCAGGCCTGGGCATGCTCGATACTGCGGTTGCGCCATTGGGCGATGGCCTGATGATCGGCCGGGGTCGCCGTGCCAGAGTGCAACTGCACCAGCCAGTCGGCGGCTTCGCCCAGTATTTGCGGGTTGATCATCGATGAATTCATCAGGCGACACTCTTCATCAGGCAACGCTCAGGCAGGCAATGAACGCCGCGCGCATGTGGCGCTTGACGGTGATCAGCGAGACATTCAGGCGCGTGGCGATCTGGGCGTAGGTCAGGCCTTCGATCTGCGACAGCAAAAAGGTCTCGCGGGTCGCACCGGGCAATTCGCGCAACAGCGCTTCGATGCGCCACAGGGTTTCGAGGATCAGCAGACGGGTTTCCGGTGACGGCACTTCGGCGACCGGCAAGTGCGCGATGGTTTCCAGGTAGGCGCGCTCGATGTCCTGGCGCCGCCAGCGGTCGATCACCAGGCCCTTGGCGATGTGCGTCAGCAGCGCCCGCGGTTCACTGCCCAGAGGCTTGGCCACCTGGCGCGTCAGCAGGCGCAGGAAGGTATCGTGGGCCAGGTCGGCCGCATCACAGCGGTTACCCAGTTTGCGGTGCAGCCAACCTTGCAGCCAACCGTGATGTTCGCTGTAGAGGGCATGGACTTGCTGGTTCAAAGGTTGGTCGGCGGACGACATGGCGGGCAGATACTCGACTCGGGCATCCTGCGTGAGTGCAATTAAGAATTGATCGCATTCTAGTGGCCCCGACCGAGTGATGGCAATTGTCATTTCGCACTTTCTTCAAGCGCTTGCGTCAGTGGCCTCCTCGACTTCGCAAAGATTGGCTATTTGTACAAATGGCGGGCGGGACTAACGTATCTGCACACCCACTTGCCCTGGAGCATGCCATGCAACCCCGTATCGATTTCTACACCGCTAGCCCTGATGCCCTCAAAGCCATGATTGCCCTGGAAACCGCCGTTTCCAAGTTGCCGCTGGAAAAGAGCCTGATCGAACTGGTCAAGCTGCGTGCTTCGCAAATCAACGGCTGTGCCTTCTGCATCGACATGCACACCACCGACGCGATCAAGGGCGGTGAAACCACCCGTCGCCTGTTCGCCGTCACCGCCTGGCGCGAGGCGCCGTTCTTCACCGAGCGTGAACGCGCCGCGCTGCTGTGGACCGAATCCCTGACCCAGCTCAGCCTGACCCACGCTCCGGACGAAGACTACGAGTTCGTCAGCAAACAGTTCACGCCCAAGGAACTGGTCGACCTGACCGTTGCGATCAACACCATCAACAGCTGGAACCGCCTGGCCGTGGGCTTCCGCAAGACTCCGCAGGCCTGACCGTCCCCAATTAACTGTGGGAGCGAGCCTGCTCGCGAAAGCGGTGGGTCAGTCACATTGATGTTGAAT
>NZ_JABFMU010000088.1 GCF_013359695.1 Pseudomonas sp. C2B4 | reverse complement strand
AAGGCGGAGTGTCAGGCAATACATGTGTCATATGACACTCCGCTTTCGCGAGCAGGCTCGCTCCCACATTGGATCTATGTACGGCTTAAAACTGTGATCAGACCAACCGCAACCGAGGCCCACCCACCGGCACCGCATCATCCCCCAACCGCTCGCGCACAAACTCATGGGCCTTGCGCGTCAGTTGGTCCAGATGCCGATCACGCTGCTTTTCCGCATCCTGCATGGCCCGTTTACCGTGTTTTTGCAGCAGATACGTGTGGATCTGCCGCACCTCCAGCGAACTGTAGATCGACGCCACATCCAGCAGCGCCATCAAGCCATCGCTGCCGTGGTCGCGGGTGTTCATCAACACCTGGGTCGCGCGCGCACCCACCACTTGAAAACCCATCGACTCGAAATACGGCACCTTGGCCACCGCGCACGTCAACTCGGCATGGGGGTAGCGGGCAACCATCTCGCGCAGCATCCGCCGCGCAATGCCCTGGCGCCGATGGTTGGCGTGCACCGCCATGTACGCCACGCCGCAGGCGTCAGGATCCTCCTTGATCGGCAGGTACAACAGGAACCCGGTGACCTGCTCCGGGTCATCCAGGTCGGTGGCGACGATCAGTTCCACATCGATCCCTTTCGCTCCGTTCAACGCCTCCAGGTACAGATGCACTTCATAGCCGATCGCGTACTGGTAAACGTTGTACAGCAGGTTGCTCGGCGCGATGGCGACCATGCTGATGTCGGTCAGGTTGTCGACCACCATCTGCAGGATATGGCTGTTGATGTGCTCGGGGCACGGGGTTTTGAAATGGGTGATCTGGGGCATTGCAGGGGCAGACTCCGGGGGGCGGTGGCCGCCTATCATAACGCGGATGGCCGGGCGACTCGCGCTCGATGACCGGTTTGTCTCTTCGGAAAAGGCTCGATACAAATCAATGTATTAACGCCTCTCATTTACTTTAACGCTTACAAATTTTTGGAAAGAACACCCATCAATGGTGAAACTAACCCAATGAAAAAAAGCAATTTCCCCGCAACTGAGGAATATCCCCCACCGCTTACTGAATCGCCGATGAAACACTCAGAAACAACTTGCTGATTAATCAGATCCTTATAAGCCCCTCCCCGTAGTGGCCCAACAGTTGCACGCCCCCTGATACCGCAACAGCAGTAGTCCCCACATCGGGGATGCGGGTTTCGCCAATTTGGCAGGCTCGAGGGGAAATCACATGAAAACCGTACCGCCATTCCGTTCACTTAGCTTCTTACGGAGGCCGAGTATGGCCTCTGTACTGCTGATCACCGCCAGCCTGAATTCGGCCAGCGCGGCGCCCCTCGACGATGTCAGCCAGCCGCCGCCGACAGACCCTTCGGCCTACACCAATCCACCCGCCGACCCGGTCGCCGCGGCGGCGGCGCTGGATGCCATAAAAACCATGCCCGAGGCCAACCAGGGTGCGATCGCCTTACCCAACGGCGTGTATGGCGACCGCAACACGCCACGTGCCGACAACGTGCTGCCGCCCAGCCTGCAGACCTCGTTCAAGATCCCCACCAATGGCAAACCCAGCCCGCTGTTCGGCGCCCAACCCTTTACCCAGCAACTGTTGCTGTTCGAAGAATTCGGCACGGAAAAACTCGACCCAACGCTCCCCCCGCCGCCGTTGACGTTCCCCGTTCCGACCGTCGGCCCGGCACCGGCGCAAGACCCGAATTTCGTCGCCCGCAGCGGCCCTTCCAGCACCGCGCTGGAAGCCTTCATGAAACAGCCAGGGTTGTACCCGTTTCCATCGCAGTACTCCAACGTGCTGGACCGCAACCCCTGGAAGGCGCAAATCGAAGCGTTCCTCAACCGCCAGCCCGTGGGTTCGCCGGCCGAAGGCCGTCCACCAGGAAAGGGCTGGTCCCATCAGCGCTGGAACGAGTTTTACCCGCAGGTCGCCTTCAAAACCGTGCAAGCGGGCGCCAAGCTCAACGGCGGCATGCGCGACCGCAGGCAGCTGCACAACTATGCCGTCGGTGAATTCGGGCCTGGCGGGCTCTACTACCAGACCTCGGACATCCCGACCACGACGGGTACGACCAAAGGCATCGACACCCGTTTCCACCCCAACATGCCGATTCAGAACCACAACGCACTCTGGACCTTTGACGGCACCTTTCCAGCGAAACTGCTGATGGTCCGCTATGGCCAACCGGTGCTGATGCGTCATTACAACGCCCTGCCCATCGACCCGGCCGCCAACATGGGTTTTGGCCTGCACACCATCAGTACCCACGAACACAACGGCCACTCCCCGGCGGAAAGCGACGGCTACACCAATGCGTTTTTCTTTCCGGGCCAGTACTACGACTATCGCTGGCCGATGCAGCTGGCCGGTTACGACACCATCAACACCAAGGCCGAAGACCCACGCGCGGCGTTCCCTTGCGCACCTGGCGAAACCCTCTTCGTCAACGACCTCTCGCCCGGCCTGAAGACCTGCAACAACGGCACGATCAAGATCCGTGGCGACTGGCGCGAAACCATGAGCACCCACTGGTTCCACGACCACATGCTCGATTTCACCGCCCAGAACGTCTACAAGGGCAACGCGGTGATGATGAACTACTACAGCGCCCTGGATCGCGGTAACGAGGCCCTGGAGGACGGCGTGAACCTGCGCCTGCCGAGCGGTTCCGCGTTGCCCTGGGGTAACCGTGACTACGACGTCAACCTGATGGTGGCTGACAAGGCCTGGGATCAGAACGGTCAGCTGTGGTTCAACCCGTTCAACACCGACGGCTTTCTCGGCGATCAGATCCTGGTCAACTGGCAGTACCAGCCACGCCTGAAAGTGCGCGCGCGCAGTTATCGCTTCCGCATCCTCAACGGCTCGGTGTCGCGCTACTTCAGGATTGCCCTGGTGCGTGAAATTGCCGGCAACGGTGGCGAGTTCCCGGGACCGGCGGGTTCCAACGTGTCCTACGCCCGCGTGCCCTTCCACATGATCGCCAACGACGGCAACCTCATGGAACACGCCGTACCGTTCGACGGCAGCATGGACCTGGACGGTGACGGTGATAAGCAAAACCACAACGCCATCCTGCCGACCCAGGGCATCGCCGAACGCTTCGACATCATCGTCAACTTCGCGAAAAACGGGATCAGCGTCGGCGACAAGCTGTACTTCGTCAACCTGATGGAACACCAGACCGGCAAGGGTCCGGAAGATGACCCGCTGAGCCTGGCCGACGTGCTGTCCGAGAAGTACAAGGCAGTGATCAAGCAAGGCAGCAAAGGGCCTGAGTGGGACAATGGCGACCCCGTGGTGGGCAAGTTCTTGCAAATGGTGGTGCAGCCTTACAGCGGCACGGATGTGAGCATGAACCCGGCCGATTATGAGCCAGCCAAACCGGGCAAGGCGGCGGGCAAGCTCATGATTCCGCTGACCATTGACCGCGACAGCCCTGTCGACCAGGCCAAGCTCAAGGTCGCGCGGCATCGCGAGTTCATCTTCGGCCGTTCCGACGGCACCGACGAAGCCCCATGGACCATCAAGACCGACGGCGGTTTCGGTTACGACATGGACCCTCGCCGGCTCAGTGCGGCCCCGCAACTGGCCAACGGCCCGACCGATGGCGGCTACGCCGGCGCCGGTACGCTGGAAGTGTGGAAAATCAAGAACGGCGGCAACGGCTGGAACCACCCGGTGCACGTGCACTTCGAAGAAGGCGTCATCCTCAGTCGCGACGGCAAGGCGCCACCGGAATGGGAAAAAGGCGCGCGCAAGGACGTGTATCGCATCGGTGAAGGCATCGACAGTTCGGTGGATGTGGAAGTAGCGATCCGCTTCCGCGAATTCGCCGGGACCTACATGGAGCACTGTCACAACACCCAGCACGAGGACACGTCGATGCTGTTGCGTTGGGATATCGAGCATCCCGGTCAGTTCCAGTTGATGCCAACGCCCCTGCCCGGCTGGGATGGCGTCACCTATGTCGCCTCGGCTGCGCTGCCTACCTTCCGCACCGGTGGTGACGATGACGACAACGAAGGCGAGAACAAAAAACCCGTGGCCAACCCGGACAGCGCCTCCAGCGCCAACGGGCAGCCGGTGACCATCAACGTGCTGGCCAACGACACTGATCCGGACGGTAACCTGCCGCTCAAAGTGGTGGGTCTCAGTCAACCGGATTCCGGTAAGGGCACGGTGACCACCGACGGCGTGCGTGTGATCTACACGCCACCGGCCAGCGCCCCTGGTCCGTTCACCGCGCTCTTCACCTACCAGGCCAGCGACGCCAAGGATGCCGTTTCGGAACCGGCGAACGTCTCCGTGGCAGTGACGCCAGCGCCGGTGGTCAACGAAGACCTGGTGATGACGACTGGTTCCGTCACGGTGCGCAGTAACAACCGCTACACCTGGGACCTGTCCGGCACCACGTCACGGGGCACCGGCAACACGCTGGCGGTCACCGCGGCGACCACTGCCGGACCGCTCAGCCTGGGTAACGCGATCCTCACGCCGATCGGCACCGGCGCCCGTTGGAGAGTGTCGATCACCACCACCGGCGCCGGCCCGGCGCCTAACCCGACCGTCACCATCACCTCGACCTTCGGCAAAACGGTGACCGCGCCGATATCCGTGAAATGAGGTAAGTCGATTGACGCCCGGTCCATGCAATGTGGACCGGGCGTTGTTCGATTCAGCGCAACCCGGATACGCAGAATGTCCCGAAAACCACTGAACGATCCTCGCCATCAAGGGTTCTGAGCGACCTGCGAACGGTTCCTAGCGATCGAAAAGATCCGCCACCACACTGCCGGCCTCTCCACGTCCGAGCGGAGTGTCATACACCAACAGCAGTTGGGGTTCGGCGCCATCGCCTGACGAGAAAAGCGTCATGCCTTCGGCATGGTCGCCTCTTTTACCAAAGGGAACATCCAGAACCTTCGAAAGCCCCTCCCTGAAGACCACGCTATCTCCTTTCGTCTGCACAGCATTTACCCAACGACTGACGGTCACCGGACCATCGAGGTCCATGGTGGGTCCGGCGAGAATCAACAGATCATCTCCCTCCATACACAAATCGCGAATACCCAGGCCATCCAGTTGCAGAAAGTGTTTGCGGTACAGCCGACAGTCCTCACCGAATTTCGTCAGCTTCAGCGTGTGGGGATCGTCCTCGTCCTCTTGTGGCTGGATTTCAAGAATGACTGCCCACCCTCTTAATACCGGCCCACGCAAGCCAATGAAAAGACGCTTGCCGGTCAACGCCAGTCCTTCGATATCAAACCCGTTGTCCTTGCCGGGAATGGCAAAAAAATCGCCCAGATGCTCATCACGCTTAAGCACTTTGGTCAGCGCGCTCCACGATTGCCCGCCACGCAGCTGTGCAGCTGTTCTCTGCGAGCCCGGGGTTTGGCGCACAAGCTTGAGCGTGCCGTCTTCTTTCACCACGGGAATACGGGCTAACAGATAGCGGTTACCGTCGTTACTCACATCGCTCAGGCGCTCGATGTTCTCGCCCTTGTCTTTGTTGAGTTCAGGTTGCTTGCGCTTGAGGCTATGGGACGTGATCAACCAGAGATAGTCGCCCTTGTCATCGTAGGCGAGCCCCTCTATGTCAGCTTCTTCGAACTTTTGCGGGGATTTGGGGGGAGCTGCCAGATCCAGTAATTCGTGCAGCGAAAACTGTTGGTGATCTTCATAAACATACCCGCCATCAGCTGCCTGGCCCTTCAAGACAAGGCTCTCCAGACTGAGTGTTTCATCATTGGCAAGCCAGAGCGTCTGATCGATCTGCAACACCGCAGATAATCCGTCGCGTAGTGGTTTCTTTTCATTCGTATCGTATCGACTGTTAAACTTGAGTAACACTTTCCCTATTCGACTCATGTTGGCCACCCTCTGAATTGCCTGCGCAAAAAGCCTGTTGCCAGCGCACACTTCGCGCCACTCAAGCAAATACCATTAACTATAGATTCAAGTATCCAGCCGACCGATGAGCGCTGCTTAAACTTCAGGCAATTTCGAAATAACGATTCAAGCCAACAATGCTATTCAAAGGCTCACTCAACGGCCGTTATTAAAGAATTACTAACGTTAATCACACTTAGAGCGAGATATAAAACTCATCACTTCAATTAACGAACTTACACTGGCCAGTACTTGAGACATGCCAAACGTCTCTCCGTCGAACGTCACTGCTCCGGAGCAACCACCCGAAACCGGATATTGATCTCGTTGGACACAACGCTATCGGCCCATTCACCGTCGCCGATCTTGAAGTCACTGCGCTCCAGCACCAGTTCACCGTCGAATATGCCGATCGCGCGCTCAGACTTGAGCATGACCGGCACGGCCACTTCCCGGGTCATTCCCCTGAGCGTGAGGTTGCCAGTGATCTGGTAGCGGTTATTGCCGAGGTCCTTGAATCGGGTCGACTCGAAAGTCGCCACCGGATAACTGGCGGTGTCGAACCATGCAGGCTTTTGCAGTTCGGCATTGGCGTCCTCGCTGCCGGCATCGATGCTGTCGAGGTCGATCGTCAATTTGGCGTGGGCTGCCTCCGGGTAGCGGGTATCGAAATCGAGCACGCCCTCGAACTTGCGGAAAGTGCCATAGACCCTCGACCCCATCTGGTTGTAGGTAAAACTGATGGTGCTGGCCGTGGGATTCACGTCGGCGTATTCGGCGGCTTCGGCGCCGGGTAACACACCGAATGCAACGATGGCGACCCATGCAGTGAAACGCGGGAATCGTGAACTCATGGAACACTCCGGGCCGGGGCGCCCTCATCGGGTTGAAGTGTTAAACACACGCAAGCCAGCAACAGGGAGGACTAAAGCAAACAAAGGCTGTTTATTCCACCTTGAACAGCCGACGCCATCACATTCATCACTCACTGCCGCCAGTCTCTCGCCGCCACGCCCGCTGCAACAGATCCATGACTTCCCTATCCGATGTCTGGGTGAAGTCCATGTACCAATAACCGATCGACATCATCCAGTCGGGAATCAGCGGGCAGATCACTTCATCTACTTCACGGCGCAACGCCTCGACGGTTTCCATCGGTGCCACCGGTACCGCGACCACGATGCGCGACGGCGCGTGCACCCTAGCCGCGTGGATCGCCGCCATCATCGAAGCACCGGTGGCCAGGCCGTCGTCGATCAGGATCACCACCTGGTCCTTGAGTTGCAGCGGCGGGCGGTTGCCGCGATAGACCTGTTCGCGGCGCTGTAGCTCTAGGGTTTCCCGGGCCACCACGGCATCGAACGCAGCCTTGTCGATCGGGTGCGCCCGCAACGCCTGTTCATTGAGAACCTGAATGCCGCCACTGGCGATCGCCCCCATGGCGAACTCCTGATGCGACGGCACCCCGAGCTTGCGCACCAGCATCAGGTCCAGGCGAACCTCAAGGGCGGTGGCCACTTCATAAGCCACCGGCACCCCGCCACGGGGCAAAGCCAGGACAATGACATCGGCACGATGGGCGTAAGGGAGCAGCGGCTCCACCAGGCGGCGCCCGGCGGCGGCGCGGTCTTGCAGGATGGGGCCCATTTGAAAACCTCCTCAGGCGGTCACGCCTGTCGGATATCAATTCCCCCATCCATGAATTCTCGGCGCGACGGTGGCCGGCAGCAAGTCCAGTCATGCCTGACTTTCAACTTCACCACCCATCCCTGTGGGAGCGGGCTTGCCCGCGAAGACGGCAGTGAATTCAGCAGAAAATTCGACTGACAAGCCGCTCTCTCGATGCCTCCTTCCCTACACCAACCGCTCAATCTTCTGATGCTGCCACACCATCTTGTAATACAGCGTCTGCAACGCCAGCATCCCCAGATACGCCACCGGAAACGCCATCCACACCCCTTGCAGCCCGAACCGCGCATCCAGCAGGTACGCCACCGGCAACTGCACACCCACCACGCACACAATGGAAATCGCCACCGGCACCATCACCGTGCCACTGGCCCGCATGATGCCGCCGATGATCGCCTGGAAGCCAAACACCAACAGACTCCAGAGCATGATGTGCAACAGGTGCTCGGCCATGCTGCGCGTCGCCTCCTCGGTGAGGAACGAGCCCAGCAACCAGTGCGACAGCAAGTACCCCAACACCACCAGTCCACCGGTCAGGCACACATTGATCAGCATCCCCGTGCGCAAAATCGGCCCGATGCGCTCGATGCGCCCTGCCCCGATCGCCTGCGCCCCTAGGATCGATGCGGTGATCGCAATCGACAGCGCCGGAAACTGCACGTAATTGACGATCTGCGTCACCGCCCCATACGCCGCCGTCGCCTGGGAACCGTGCTGGTTCACCAGCGCCAGAATCACCAGCTCCGACAATGACAACACCACCATCTGCAACCCGGTGGGCAAACCGATGCGCAGCACTTTGCCAAGGATCGCCATGTCCAGCTTCATCGCCGCAAAAAACTCCCGGTCCGGCGCCAACGGATGACCCTTGCGAATCAAGCGCCACGCCAACCAGCCCATCGCCGCCAGGTTCCCCGCCAACCCGGCAAACGCCGCACTCTGAATCCCCAGCATCGGCAACCCGAACCAGCCGCGAATCAACGCCGGCGTCAGCGCAAGGCCAATGCAGGTCGACACCACCAACGCCAACAACGGCGACAGCGTGTCACTCACCCCGCGCAACAACTGCGTGAACAACACAAACACCAACAGCGACGGCATGAACCACAACATCACATGGGCATACGAAACCGCATCGTCCAGTACATCCCCCGGCGTCCCCAACCCCACCAGCGAAGACCGCGCAAACACACTGCCCACCACCGCCGCCACCAAACCGATCAACAACCCCAACAACAACGTCGCCCCGGCGATGGCCTTCACCAGATGCGGCTCCCGCGCCCCCCAGGCCTGACCGATCAACACACCAGCCCCCGCGCCGAGGCCGATGACCAGGGCAATGAAGAAGAACACGATGGGGAACATGCCGGACACGGCGGCCAATGCCTGGGTGCCGAGCATTTGACCGATGTAGATGCTGTTGACGGTGCCGGACATGGATTGCAGGAAGTTCGACAGGACCATCGGGGCGAGGAACAGGAGGTAGGTTTTCCAGAGCGGGGGTTGGGGTTTGAGTGGGGTTTGCATGGGGTGGAGGTCCGTCTCGACTGCTGGCGTGTGGGTTGAGGATAGCTTCGGTGAGTTACGAGCAAGGGGCAATGGACATTTCAGCGCTGTGTTTAATTTCCAGCGAAGTGAGGTGAAAGGTCCGAGATTTTATCGATATGGGTCCTACATGAAGTTCGGAAGTCCTCACCTATCTCCGCTGATCTTGTGTGACCTATAGTCACCCCCGTCGCCCAAATGGCGATACAGGTTTGGCGACCTGATCACAGAGAATGCGAGAGCTATCCGCTTCATTGCAGGTATCATCGCACCCGCAAAGCCGCTGTCATGGCGGCTGTGCGCGGGAGACCTCAGGGTCTGCCGGTTTCTCTGTTGCCGGTTCGCCAACCTGCGCACAGCTGCCACCCAATCGTTTGGCGACGACTGAGTGACGGCTTTTAGCCAATCAAACAGAGATCTTCAAAATGAATCGATACATGCCTCTTACGGGAATCGACTTGATTCCGGCCTCATTGCTCATTGATACCCAAGCCCCACTTGACGTCCTGCAAGCCATGGCGGATTACCGGATTCGTACGGTTACGCAGGTGCTGGAGAACATCGCTTTCCGCGCCGAGCTCGGTTGCGACACGGTGGTGTTGTCGGATTTTTCCAAGCTGCTGGCCATTCCGTTGCGGGATGGGTGTGATTTGATGGATGTGATTGGGCGGCGTTTGCGGGCGCTGGCGGCGGAGTGAATGAAAACGGGCGCCAAGGCGCCCGTTTCTTGTTAACCATCGTCCCTTAAAGAGAAAGACACCTAGTAACATCAATCAAAGGTGTATTTCCCCTCTAACATGAATGTTGGTTCTCGCCAGTTGACACCCCTGGTAATTCGGGTATCCGTCATTTCTACCAACCCAGCATCACGCATCTTCCAGACAAGATGCAATAACCCCATATTGTCACTCACATGCGCCCATTTAGCCCGATTGTAAAGTCCATCAAGCCGAGGAAGATCGATACCTAATTCATTTTTGGTAAGAAATAGAATCACCTCTTCAGGATTCTCGTTGAGCACTATGGTTGTTATGACACTCATAGTTTTCCTCCTACTAATTGTTTGGCTTCTCGTTCGGATTGCTTGTTATCTGCCGCTATTGCTTCTGCCGTATAGAGCAGCTCAAATTCACCACTCAGTTTATAGTCTTCGAGTGTCGCTGTGTGAGCATTATTCCAAGTAACACCACCATCTTTCGGATTTACACCGTCTACCACACCTAACGCTCTGAAACGTTCAAGCTCTCTCAGCTCATGAGTATAGAAACGTTTATCGATATCCGTGATGACTAATTTGCCCTGTAGAATTTTTTCCAATCGCTCAATCATGATGGCATTGGCATCCGAAGGCTCGAATCGGCCCGTATGCAACTTCACCAAATCAATACCCACTTGCGTCACGGTGGCATTTGTCCAATTCAAATCTAGCATCGGGCCTCCGGCCTTGGCGGTGTTGTAAGGTCGACCACTGTACTTACCTCTCGTGGTAGCTCCTTCATAAGGACTATTGAAAACAACGTAAATAGGCGGTAGACCGCTTTCGATCGGAAAGCAATAAATGCAATCTCTGAAATCAGGCAACTGAAAAGCCGGCAAAACTTCGGGCACCACAAGCAATGGCGTCAGTTCAACACCTGTATAACTCGGAATATTCGCAGGGCGAGCAGGCGAAGTGGTTGAGCTGCCCCCTTGGTGAATGACAGGAAAGCCGAGGGTAATGGGTGGTGTGCCGTGTGACGTGAAACTATAACTGCTGGTGTTCAGGTCGAATACCAACGCTCGTACTGGTACTGCTGGAGAAATACGCCCTCCACTCGGCGTTGCAACCAGTGTGTATTGCCCAGGGTCACCATAAATCCTATAGGGAAGATCAATTGTGCCTCCGGCAGAGGCGATTTCATTCAGGTTAGTTGTTGCATCGGGCAAGAGTTTACTGCCAGATAGTTTAAGAGCCGTCTGAGGATAACGCTCGCCGTTACCCAGAGCGGGGGAATAGAGCAAAGCCCCGAGCCCGATTGCTGTTGCTCGACTGAGCAATGCTTCCCCCAATCCTGCCAACAAGTGAATGCTTCTATGGATTGCCGCCTCGACGCCCCAACCGTTTGTGCTGTTAAGCGTAACGGCACCCGCCACAGTAACCACTTCGGCGGACTGATTAAGGGTCAAGTTGAAGTTGTTAGCAGTTTCACCTCTAGCCAAGGCTGAGTGGATTTCAGCATCTATGGAGAGTGAAGCGTCCTCCAAAATGGAAACAGCCTTGACGAGGATTCGTTTAAAGTTGGTGGCTGTCAGATTTAACAGAAAACTTTCATAAAAGTCTAAGCGTTCTTCCTCGTGCTCCAGGGTATCCAGACTAGTGAAACAATAAGCGAAATCCGTTCTGTCTAACGACAATGCGTCTACGCCAAAAAACTGATCCGCCCCACTCCAAGCCCTACTCCATATAACCCGCTGCAGTAGTTTGACAATAAATACTTTCTTTTTTAAGGCAATCTCCAACTGATTGAATGATCCGGCATCAGCAGCTGAACTTATGAGCCCCTCAACCTCACTCCGCACACCCGTTGTGCCATTCGAAAAAACACTACTTATCTGATCGTGTAGCGAATACCCTATAGCGAGAAATCTTTCATACGCATCAGGCTCTTTAACGACGCTTTCAATACTGGTGGTCAAAGTAACCGGCGGAATAGCTCCATCCCATTTCAGAGCACTGTCAAAGCTTGAAGTAAACCCGGAAAAACGAGCGCTCGACGACTTCAAAGCCGGAGGAAAGGCGATTGATTCTTGCATGCAGCATTCCTTGCATTAATTAAGTTCCACGTGAAAGAAGCACTTAATTAATGCTGCGACAGCGCACAACTATCAACAATAAAACATTTACTAAATATACGGCGACTAGAAACCACCCAAGCAACCCTTATTACACATAGAGAAATTTCCCACATCAGAAATTCCGATTTCAGGCGAATGTTGTGGCGCGCCTCGTAGGGGGGTGTGACCCGGGAAATCGGCTAGTGCCGGCGTCGGTTTGAATAAATAAACGGGCGCCGAGCGCGCCGGTTGTTTCCCCGACCACTAGGTAAGCCCGCCCCGGCTTTTGCTCCCGCTGTGACGCCTTGACGTTCATAAATACTTTCGAGCCGCGATGGGCACATAATAAAACCCTGTACCGCTGGTCTGAATTCCTCAAAACCGAGTCATAATCTCGTCCATAATCAGATTCTGAGTTTCAACACTTGGTCTGTGGCGATAAGCCACGGCGAAAAAAGCAACGCCTTCGTAGTCGCAGCGAATTGAAAACGTCATGCCTTCACGCAACCCAAAGATTGAGCGCTCCCCTGCGTCAACAAAATATTTTGCTTGTGTCAGAACGGTTTTGGCGTGCTCCATGCACCCCACTTTGCTAAGCGCGTGCTCTTTCCAATTGGTAGTGATACGCACAGTCGAAGTTTCACTGTCATCCTCAGGTGGCCGAATGATTTGTTTAGGGGGGGCGTTGCTGGAGCAAGCGGTCAGCCCCATTGTTACAACACTCACTAAACAACAAAAACAAAGTCTCGAATGCACAAGTGAACTTCGCATCATCAGGCCTCCCTATGACAACCTGCCATCAGTGAACTGTAGATTACTAATGCAATAGCAGATCTCCGTTTTTTTGCGGTAAGGCTGTAGAGCAGGCAGGTCAGTTAGCACGAAGGACCTGGCCTGATCAGCCAGGTTTTTCATGACTTTTGATTGGCGCTTTCGCTTCAACGGCCAGAAGAACACTTGATGCCCGTCACAGTGCATTAGCCACTGACATAACGCATAGCCTGTAGCCGCTGGCGAAGCCTGCGTTCGGCGGCGCAGCCGTCGTAAACTCATAATCTGCGGTGCGTCAGGTGATCCGCGTCAGCCGAATTGACGACAGCTACGCCGCCGAACGCAGGCTTCACCAGCTGCTACAAAGCGTCCGGTTTTTGCATCCATTGACTGCATCAATAGTCACCATCAACTCAATGAAGTTCTCTTAAAAATTCTGCGGCGTAACATCAGCTCCATACCAACCAATAACACCGCGGAGCACACGATCATGAAACGCCAAACCATTCTCAGCATCGCTTTCTCGGTTTTCGCAGTTAACGCTTTCGCCGCTACTTCTACTCAACCTGTAGTCGCTGAAGGCGGCTCGGATCGTCTGATCGAAAGCCGTGTGGCTGAAGGGGGTTCGGATCGTCTGATCCAGAATCGTGTTGCTGAAGGTGGTGCTGATCGCCTCCTCGAAAAACGTGCTGTAGCTGCTGATGGTTCGGATCGTCTGCAAGGCAACACCGTCGCCGCCGATGGTTCCGACCGCCTGCAAGGCAACACTGTCGCCTAACTCAATCGCGACACCGCTCCACCCAAAAAGCCCGGCCTGATCAGCCGGGCTTTTTCGTGGGTGCTCGATTGAATGCGTTGGGCCGCACATTGTAGGAGCGAGCATGCTCGCGATGGACGTCAACGATAACGCGGGCTGTCTGGGTGATCGCGTTGCCTGGAGGTTTTTCGCGAGCATGCTCGCTCCTACAGGCGTTGTGCGTGACGAGCCACCGCCCCCCTCCGCGTCCCCGCAAACGCACTCGTCCCCAACCAGCGCCACACGCTCTCCGCATCCTTCACCGCACCATCCACCCGCAGCTCCCCTGACTCCAGCACCTCCCGCGGTGTGCGGTCGCCCGCCCACACTTCGGTCAATGCGCGCACGCTGGAGTCCACGACCAGGGTCAGTTCGCGTCCGGGGTCATCGCGACATAGGTCCGCCACGCCCTGTTCCACCACCAGCCACCAGGCTTGCTCGCCGGGCCGCGCGTCGCGGAATTTGAACTGGATGACCACCGGTCGTGGCGGGAATGTCTCAAGGTGTACGAAGCGACGCACGTCCCACATGAGCAGGCCGGCGTCGAGTTGGTCATCGCGCAGGCGGCTGCCGATCCAGCGAGCGCCCCAATGACCCAGCGCCATGATGATGGGGCGCAATTCTTCGCCCGCCTCGGTCAGGCTGTATTCCCAGACTTTGCCGACGGCGGTGCGATGCACGACGCCTATCTCTTCGAGATGGCGCAGCCGTTGCGCCAGCAGGCCGGTGGACATCCGGGGTACGCCGCGATGGAGTTCGTTAAAGCGCTTGCTGCCGCACAGCAGCTCGCGCACGACCAAGGGTGTCCAGCGTTCGCACAGTGCTTCAGCACCGCGTGCGACCGTGCAGAACTGACCGTAGCTCTCTTCCATTGCCTGGGACCCCGCGACTGCAACGCTTCAGATTCTGAACTAGTCCCGTCCCCTCCTCACGCGCAGGCTCAAGACTTCGAAGCCAAGAGCCAAGGAGAACGCCATGACCAAGGTAGCCATCATTCAGCGCCCGCCCGTGCTGCTCGATCGCAGCGCGACGATCGCCCGGGCCGTGCAATCGGTCGCCGAAGCCTCAGCGGCGGGAGCCTCGCTGATCGTGTTGCCCGAATCGTTCATTCCCGGTTACCCGTCGTGGATCTGGCGGCTGGCGGCGGGAAAGGACGGGGCTGTCATGGGCCAGTTGCATACGCGGTTGCTGGCCAACGCTGTTGATATTACCCACGGTGACCTGAGCCCCTTGTGCGAGGCCGCCAGGCTTCACGCCGTGACGATCGTGTGCGGCATCAATGAATGCGACCGGCGCAACGGCGGCGGCACGCTCTACAACAGCGTAGTCGTGATCGGCCCCCACGGCGAAGTGCTCAACCGGCACCGCAAGCTCATGCCCACCAATCCCGAGCGCATGGTGCATGGCTTCGGCGATGCCAGCGGGTTGCGTGCGGTCAATACACCGGTCGGGCGCCTCGGTGCGCTCATCTGTTGGGAAAACTACATGCCGCTGGCCCGCTATGCACTGTATGCCCAAGGGGTGGAAATCTACGTCGCCCCCACGTACGACACGGGCGAGGGCTGGATCAGCACGATGCGGCATATCGCACTCGAAGGCCGCTGTTGGGTGCTCGGCAGTGGCACCGCGCTGCGCGGCGACGACATCCCCGACGACTTCCCGGCGCGGACTCAACTGTTTCCCGATCCGGAGGAATGGATCAACGACGGCGACTCGGTGGTGGTCAATCCCCAAGGCCGGATCGTCGCCGGTCCATTGCACCGGGAGGCCGGCATTTTGTATGCGGACATCGACGTCGCCCTGGTGGCGCCAGCACGGCGAGCGCTCGACGTGACCGGCCACTACGCACGCCCTGACATTTTCGAGTTGCAGGTGCGGCGTACAGCCGCGACCTCGGTGCGCTACATCGACGCGTGAAGTCAGCATTGATCGAGGAGTCATTACATGAACACTGAACGGTCTTACAAGGGCAGTTGTTTTTGCGGCGCCGTCGAGTTCACCGTCAGCGGCGAGCCCGCCGCGATGGGCTATTGCCATTGCGAGTCGTGTCGGCATTGGTCAGCAGGGCCGGTCAATGCCTTCACGCTGTGGAAGCCCGAAGCGGTGCGCGTGACCCGGGGCGCTGACAACATCGGCACCTATAACAAGACACCGCAGAGCTACCGCAAGTGGTGCAAGACCTGCGGCGGGCACCTCTTCACCGAGCATCCGGGGATGTGCCTTATCGACGTGTATGCGGCGGTCATCCCGGATCTCGCGTACGAGCCGGGGCTTCACGTTCATTATCAGGAGACAGTGCTGCGCATCAGGGACGGGTTGCCGAAGCTGAAGGATGTGCCTGGGGAATTGGGGGGATCGGGGGTTCGTGTGGATGAGTAGCGCCTGAGCGGGAAAGAGGTCGGACTGATTTGGCCCAGTAAATCCGACCCTCCCCCCGTCGTTGAGCGCCCATTTTATTTATGCACGCAGACAACTCATTCGGTTGCGGCCTTCAGGTGCCTGAGCTAACGTCCGTAGCGATTTCCACATCGACTTTACCCTCTCTGCTGTGCGCTCCAAGGACGAAAAATGGCATACAAATCCAGCACCATTGCGGGTGTCATCCGCCGCTTGAACCGTGACTACTACTTGCCGGCTATCCAGCGCCCCTACGTATGGACGCCAGAACAGATTGTTCGCCTGTTCGACAGCTTGCTCAAAGGCTACCCCATCAGCTCTTTTCTTTTTTGGGACATAGAGCCGTCACAGGCTGAAAAGCTAGACATCTATAAATTTGTCGAAGATTTCAAATTCGGTGATTTCCACAACGAAGCGGCGGCGATCAACGACCAACCTCTGACGTTGGTGCTCGATGGTCAGCAACGCCTGACCTCTCTGTTGATTGGTCTGCGCGGCAGCTACAAGGTCAAGCTGAAGGGAAGGCGCTGGCAAAACCCTGACTCTTGGGTTCGACAAAATCTTTACCTCGACTTGATGAAAGATGCGAGTGATGAGGACGCCGAATCCGATATCTCCTACGGCCTGTCATTCTTCACGTCGCCACCAACGGTTCAAGACAACGCTCATTGGTTTCCTGTCAGCAGCATCATGCAGTTCGCGGACAAGGATAAGTTCGATGTCTATCTCGAAAGACTACTGGAAACCCTGGAGGGAAAAGACGTCAGTCGCACGGATTGCAGGATCATCGAGCGAAATTTGAAAAAGCTCTACCACGCCATTTGGGTGGATGAATCCATCGCATTTTTCACCGAAACCAGTCACTCGCTGGAGCGGGTTCTGGATATTTTTGTCCGTGCCAACGAAGGTGGTACCAAGCTCAGCAAGTCAGACCTGCTGCTGTCGACTATCACCACGACCTGGGGAGATCTCAACGCACGGGAAGAAATCTATGGGTTTGTGGATTACTTGAATACGGGTCTGGCCCGCAACAACAACTTCGACAAAGACTGGGTCATGAAGGCCTGTCTGGTGCTGTCGGATTTGCCGAACGCTTACAAAGTCTCCAATTTCACCAAGAAAAATCTGGACCTGATCCGTGAGAACTGGGACAGGATCAAATCCGCCCTCGAAATGACCGTACGCCTTACCAACGACTTCGGCATTGACCGCGAAACACTGACAAGCGCCAACGCGTTATTGCCGATCGCCTATTACTTCTTCCAAACCTCCATGCGTTTCAATTCGACCGAAGCCAGGCACGTCGAAGCTGTCCGGGCCATGCACCGTTGGCTTGTCAAGGCGCTGTTGGCGAGCACGTTCGGCGGATCGTCCGACGGCACCATCAGCCAGTCCCGAAAAATCATTCAGGAGAGCCTTGCCACCTCCAGCGATTTCCCGGAACAAGCGCTACTGATCGGCCTGCGCCGACAAAGCCAAATCGACTTCACCGACCCTCGTAGCCTGGACGATCTGCTGTCCCTGACGCATCAGGAGTGGACCTGTTTCTTCGCCATCTCCCTGCTTCATCCGGACACCCGCTGGGGGAACGCGCAATACCATGTCGATCACATATTCCCGCAAGGCAGCCTGACGAAATCGAAGTTGCTCGGCCAAGGTATTTCCGAGTCAGAGGTAGACGCTTACCTTCAGGGCAAAGACCGGTTGAGCAATCTGCAATTGTTGCCTTACCTCGACAACATTGAAAAATCTGACACACCGTTTGAGGTGTGGCTGGCAGACCGCAGCCCGGCATTCATTCATCAGCATTCGATTCCATCAGAACCAGCGCTTTACAAGACCGAGCGCTTCCTGGACTTCCTGGACGCGAGGGACGTTTTACTGCGCAAGCGCTTTGCCGAAGTTCTAGGATTTGGAGAAACATTGCTGGCAGAAATGGCAGCTGCATCCGAGGAAGAACTCGAGGTAATCGAGTCAAAAAAGTAGTCGCTTCGTCTCTTTTGGTTCCAGAAGCAAAGGATGGCTCCATCTTCTCGCCCAAGTTAAGGACTAAAGGTGGATTCACGGTAGGACGCAAAGGAGACGAGCGAAAAATAGCTGACTTTGAACAAGCACTGGCTTATTTGAGAGCCCAGCCTTCGGCACACTGGCGCAGACCCAATGAGCACGGTAACTGGGGTATCGTCACCGCAGTGCGCTGGGTTGCTGCCGCCGAGCAACAGTAGGACGGCTCGGCTTTTGTTCGTTAAAGGTTCGCCAAATACGGTGTAAAAGCTCGGAAATATGACAGGCTTTGCAATGAAGCCTGTCGTATCCCCCGCCAACCCAGCATAACTTGCCTCTATTTCTGCCATTGTTCCCGCTTACACCGCCACGCCCCCCAACAATGATGGCAAACAGCTACGCTCTCCCCGTTCTCTCCGACACACCTTCACCCATCCAATACCAACCAATGACCCTGTGGCGAGGGAGCTTGCTCCCGTTGCACCGTTCCGTGCTCGGGGCGACATGGAGCTCGCTCCCTCGCCACAGGGTCATTGTCTGACTTGCCTGACCGCCAATTGCGGCGCGGCTGGGTGCGTTGGGGCGTAGGTTTCATCAGTGACTGTGGGAGCGAGCCGGCTCCGGGCGGCGTTCCGACGAAAGCAATGGGTCAGTCAACAACGATGTTGAATGTGAAGCCGTCTTCGCGAGCAGGCTCGCTCCCACAGTTGGTCCGGGTTAATCCTGGAAATTTTTCTTACTTCAACGCATTGCGCGGATCATCATGGCTATCCACATACTCAAGGCCCAGCGGACCTGTCCCGTAGACTTGCGAGATGTACTCGCCTGACCTCGCCCAGTGGAAGTGCGGCGTATTGGCCGGGAGTATCACCACGCTGCCGGGGCCATAGGCGACCAGTTTGTCCGGATCGAAAACGGTGCCAAAACCAATATAGAAAACACCGGACATGACGGTGTAGATGCGGTCTTCTGGATGCGTATGGGGCATCAGTTTGGTGCCGTTCGGCACTTTGACGCGGACCACATAGGGTGCCGGCTTACCGGGATCGCCGACCAGGACAGCCAGTTTCACTTCTTTGGGGAAAGCTGGAAAGCTGCGCCACTCCACGTCCTCATTGTGTAACGCACCGGTTTTACCCAGCGGTAAGGGTTGTGCCTGGACGACCGGCATGGCTGCGTTTGCGACCACAAGTGCTGTCAGGCAGGCCGTTTTCATAAAGCGCTGAAACATGAGAGATACCTTGGCTACGCGGTACTGAATCGTGCGACTGACTGTAGGGGGGCCTGGGGTTAGTGATAAGGGTGTTGTCGCGCATTTCAGTTAATACGCCGTGTTATCAATGCTCTGCCACTCATGCGTTGTGTCAGTCACCCTCATTGTCGATTGACACTCCGCTTTCGCGAGCAGGCTCGCTCCCACAGGGATCTCCAGTCGACACAACCAACCATTGACTGCGTCAATAGTCACCATTAACTCAAT
>NZ_JABFMU010000087.1 GCF_013359695.1 Pseudomonas sp. C2B4 | reverse complement strand
CCACGGAGCAGGACCGGAGCGAGGGCATGCCGAGCATTAGCGAGGCACCGAACGAAAGGGGCAAGAGCCCTTGGTTACTTGGGGCTCTTCCAAGTGACCCGCTGTAAGAGCGGAACCGTAAGTAGCCGTTACCGAAGAAACGGATATGTACCCGAATCCACTAACCCAAGAATCAACCCCCGGGATGATTGCTTTTTGTCACCCACCGCTTGCGCCCAAAACCCTCGCCTCAGGCACCGTACCCAGGCTGAGTAATCCTGACCGGAGCCTAATAATGATAAGAAAACGCTCGGCCACAGCCACAGTCCGCCAACGACTGAAACGGCCTGGCCACCCCCGCCCGCAACCCCTTGCGCTGGCGATTGTTGCGTTAATGACGGGGCCTGTATCCGCCACCACGTTCGACCTCAACGATGACTGGAGCCTGTCAACCAAGACGACCTTGAGCCTGGGCAGCAGCTGGTCGACGCAATACCCCGACAAAAGCCTGATGACCCGCGCCAACGCCTTGCAGGCGCAAGGCGTGCAGGCCAATGGCAACAGTGTCAGTGCCGACGATAATCGGCTGAACTTCGAGAAGGGCGATCCTATCTCGCAGGTGTTCAAGGGCCTCACCGATTTCAGTCTCGATGGCCAGGGGCAGGGCGCGTTCATTCGTTTCAAATACTGGTATGACCATGCCTACGAAACCCGCCAGGCGCGGTTCAAGGATTTCGATGATTCGGGTTGGGATGACCTGGCGAAGTTCAAGGGCTTCGAG
Organism: Pseudomonas sp. C2B4; assembly: GCF_013359695.1. Lineage (GTDB taxonomy): Bacteria > Pseudomonadota > Gammaproteobacteria > Pseudomonadales > Pseudomonadaceae > Aquipseudomonas. Next base: position 19,602 of record NZ_JABFMU010000087.1, on the reverse strand, counting down.
ATGCTCGACGCGTACGTCTGGAAAGACTTTCAGGTGGCCGATCATCCATTGAGCGTGAAGGTTGGCAATCAGGTGTTGTCCTGGGGCGAGTCGCTGCTGATCCAGAACGGCATCAACGTGATCAACCCGCTCGATGTCTCGGCGTTCAACCGTCCCGGTGTCGAGATCAAGGAAGGGCAGTTGCCGGTGGAGATGGTGTCCTTCAGTTTCGGCCTGTCGGACACCACCAACCTCGAAGGCTTCTACCAGTACAACTGGCGACCCAGTGTGCTCGACGGTTGCGGCACGTTTTTCGCCGCCAGCGATGTGATTCAGAAGGGCTGCGGGCCGTTGTACCTGAGCCAGGTGCAGACCGATCAACAGATGCAGGCGGCCGGTTTGTACGCGCCTTCAAGGGGCAATGAATCGCCGTCCGACAACGGCCAGTTCGGCTTCGCCCTGCGCCAGATGATCCCGGCGCTGAACGATGCCGAAGCGGCGATCTACTTCGTCAACTATCACTCGCGCCTGCCGTACTTGACCCTCGACGCCAAGAACACCGCCGTGCGCGGTACGTTCCCCGGCGGTGTCCAGCCACCGACCTACGCGGCGGCGTTTCCGGAAAACATTCGCCTGTACGGCATCAGCCTCAATGGGGTCGAACCCAACAGCGGCATTTCACTGGCGGGCGAGTTGAGCTATCGGCCGAACATGCCGCTGTCGATCAACGCGCCGGACGTCAACGTCGCGGTGATTTCCGGCCCGGCGGGCAGCTCCTGGGTGCAGTTGCCACCTGACTTCAATATCAATCGCGGCAGCCGTTTTGATGCGTGGGAACGCAAGGGTGTCTGGCAGGCGACGGCTTCCGCGACCCAGGCCATCGACAACGTGCTGGGCGCCACGCGCCTGAGCCTGTTTGGCGAGGCGGGTGTGGTGCATATCGACGACCTGGGGGACGAGCGTCTGGGGCGCAACGCCGCGTTCGGTCGCAGCTCGACGCGCAACGGCACGCCGTGCAACACCGTGGCCTCGGGCGTCACCAACCAGTACTGCACCGACAAGGGTTTCGCCACTGACTGGTCGTGGGGTTATCGCCTGCGCGCCAGCCTGGAATACAGCGACGTGTTGCCTGGCATCAACCTGATTCCGGCGGTCAACTGGCGGCATGACGTCGAGGGTTATTCCTACGATCCGCAAGGCCCGTTCCAGGAGGGCCAGCAGGCCCTGGGCGTGAGCCTGACCGGCGTCTACATGAACGACTACAGCGTGGAACTGGCTTACAACGCCTTCTTCGGTTCCAACGACTACAGCACCCTCGACGACCGCGACTTCGCGTCCGTCAGCTTCAAGGCAGACTTCTGAGGAGAACCGTTATGCGTATGCAATTGTGCGTGCTGGCCCTGGCCTGCAGCGTCGGCCTGGTTCAGGCCAAAGGCACCGATCCGGCGCCCCTGGGCAAAACCCTGACCCCCATGGGTTCGCAAATGTCGGCCAACGCCGACGGCAGTATTCCGGCCTGGACCGGAGGGCTTGCCAGCAATGCCGGTACCGTCGACAGCAAGGGCGGTTACAGCGACCCTTACGCCGCCGAGAAGCCGTTGTTCACCATCACCGCGCAGAACGTCGCGCAGTACCAGACGTTTCTCAGCCCGGGTCAGATCGCCTTGTTCAAGCGCTTTCCCGACAGCTACAAGATGAACATCTACCCGACGCACCGCAGCGCCAACCTGCCCAAGGATGTGCTGGCGCAGAGCCGCGAAAACGTCGCCAAGACCAGCATGGCCGACGGCGGCAACGGCTTGCACGACTACGCGCGGGGTATTCCGTTTCCGTTGCCCACCGAAGGGCTGGAGGTGATGTGGAACCACATGACCCGTTATCGCGGCGGCAGTTACGAGCGCATTAGCAGCGCCGCGCTGGTGCGTGAAAACGGCGCCACCAGTTACGTGCGCAATCAGTCGCTGATCAACTTCGCCGACACCGTGGGCGGGCTGGAGTCGGGGTCGAACATCCTGTTCATGTTCAAGAGCCGGGTACTGGAACCGGCGCGTCTGTCCGGTGAAGCGGTGCTGGTGCACGAGCCGATTGATCAGGTCGCCGAGCCGCGCTCGGCATGGCAGTACTTGCCGGGGCAGCGTCGCGTGCGTCGCGCGCCGATGATCGCCTACGACAACAGTGCGCGTTACAGCAACGGCCTGATCACCGCCGACAACATCGACGGCTACAACGGCGCGCCAGACCGTTTCGACTGGAAACTGGTGGGCAAGCAGGAGCTGTACATCCCCTACAACAGCTACAAGATCGGCAGTCGCGACCTCAAGTATGACGAGGTGATCAAGCCCAACCACGTCAACCAGGACCTGGCGCGCTACGAGAAGCACCGGGTGTGGGTGGTGGAAGCCACGCTCAAGCCGGGCGCCCGTCACATCTATGGCAAACGCCGGTTCTATGTGGACGAGGACAGTTGGCAGATCGCTCAGTCGGACCAGTACGACAGCCGCGGCGAACTGTGGCGCAGCGGTGAGTTGCACGCCATTCAGCAGTACGACCATGGCTTCACCTACAACGTGCTGGAAACCTCCTATGACCTGATCTCCGGGCGCTACTACGCCGGTGGCCTGGCCAACGAAGAGACCGAACCGATGCGCGTCGGCTTCGCGGCAAAGACCGATGACTACACCCCGTCGGATCTGCGGCGCTGGGCTAAATAACACCGCCATTCAAAATGTGGGAGCGAGCCTGCTCGCGAAAGCGGTGTGTCAGTCAACGAAGATGTTGAATGTGATGGCCCCTTCGCGAGCAGGCTCGCTCCCACAGGGATCGATGTGCATTAGTCAGGAGACCTACCGTGCGCAACTGGATATCCGCTCTGACCCTGGGTGTCAGCCTGGGCAGCGCTCACGCGGCAACCCTCGATCAACCGCAAGCCAGGGCACTGGCGCAAGAGGCCTATGTATTCGCCTACGCCACCGTCGAACACGACAAAGTGCTCAGTGCCATTGCCGCGAAACTGCCGTTCAACCGGCTCTACAGCGAGCCGCGATTGTTCGGCCCGCAGGATGACAAAGTGGTGTCGCCGAACAACGACACGTTCTATTCCCGCGCCTTGCTGGACCTGCGCGGCGAGCCGCAGGTTCTGGACGTGCCGGCCGTGCAGGGGAGCTACTACAGCTTTCAACTGGTGGACATGCGCACCGACAACCTCGACTACATCGGCACCCGCGCCACCGGCAATCAGGCCGGGCGCTACCTGATCGTCGGGCCGGACTGGCAGGGTGATCTGCCAAAGGGTTTCAGCGGCATGGTCCGCTCGCCGAGTCGTCTGGTGTTTTTGCTCGGACGCACCGAGGTCAAGGGTGAAACCGACCGCAAAGACGCGGCCAATGTGCTGACGGGTTACGCCTTGCGGCCATTGTCCGGGGTGCAGGGCGGGAGCACGCCGCAGGCCTTGCCAGCGTTGCAATTGCCGCTGTATCAGGACACCCGGCATGGGCCGGCGCAGGCACTGTTCAGCACGTTCAATGCCCTGGCGCCGTTGCACCAATGGACCGCCCGTGAACAGGAGCAGCTTGCCCGCTTCGCCGCCATCGGCATCCAGCCGGGCGCGCCGTTCGAGCCACCGGCAGCGCTGCGCGAAGCCATCGCCCAAGGCGCCGAGGCCGGTCGCGAGCAGGTGCGTGCCGCTTCCAGTCGGTTATCGGTGGAGCAACAGGGCTGGTTCCGCTCGCCGACCAACGTCGGGAAGTTCGGCAACGACGACCTGACCCGAGCGGCGGTGGCCTGGCGTTACATCTACGCCAACGATGCCGTGGAAGCGGTGTACCCGATGGCGTTGCACGATGTTCAGGGGCAAGTGCTCGACGGTCGGAACGCCTATCGCCTGCATTTCCCTGCCGATCAGTTGCCACCGGTAGACGCCTTCTGGTCGTTGACCTTGTATGACGGTCGAACCCAATTGCTCGCGGCCAATCCGATCCAGCGTTATTCGCTGGGCGATCGCAGCCCCGACCTGCGCTATGACCCCGATGGCGGCCTGACCCTGATCCTGCAACCCAACGCACCCGTAGTCGCGCAGCAGGCTAATTGGCTGCCGACGCCGGAAGGCCCGTTCAACCTGCTGCTGCGCCTGTACCTGCCCATGGCCGCAGCGCTGGATGGCCGTTATCGCTTGCCGACGATCGCGAGGGTCGAGCCATGAACAGGATCTTCAGTCGCCGCCGCGTGCTGGGCGGCATGGGTGTGCTGGGAGGAAGCCTGATGTTTCCACGGGGGTTGTTGGCCGCCGAATCCGATGATGGGCGGGCGATTGCCCGGGAGGCGTGGATCTACGCCTACCCGATGCTCATGCACTACCAGACCCTGGAAAAGCAGGTGCTCAACCCTGCGGCACCGGAGTACGTCGGCGGCTTCAATCGTTTCCGGCACTACAGTCAGCTGTACACCCCGAACAACCGCGAAATCGTCACCCCGAACAACGACACGCCGTACTCCTGGGCCTGGCTTGACCTGCGCAGCGAACCCCAGGTTCTGAGCGTTCCGGCGGTCGATGATGACCGCTACTACGTGCATCAACTGGTCGATCAATACACCCATAACTTCGCTTACGTCGGCGTACTCAGTACGGGGCGCGAAGCGGGGAATTACCTGATCGCCGGACCCGACTGGCAAGGGCCGACGCCAGCGGGAATCAAGGCCGTGCTGCGCAGTGAAACCGGGATCGTCATGATCCTGGGTCGCACCGGACTGAAAAACGCCGACGACTTGCCCGCCGTGCGGGCGTTACAGCAGCAATATCGTCTGTGCGCCTTGCATGAATACACCGGTGATCCCGCGCCTGTCGCCGCGCCTGCGATGGCATGGCCGGCCTGGGACAGCAAGACCGGCCTGGGACTGGATTTCATTGCCGCGCTCAATCAGATCCTCACGCTGTGCCCGACGCAGCCATCGGAACAGGCCATGCGCGCACGGTTCGCGCGGATCGGCATCGTGCCTGGCCAGGGTTTCGATGAAACCGCACTGCCGACGGATGTGCGTCAGGCCTTGATCGCCGGCATTCAGGACGCCCAGGCGCAACTGCAAGCCGCGGTGGGGCGGGTGCGCACCACCCTCGGCCTGTTCGGCACCCGTGAAGCGTTGCACGGCAACTATCTCAACCGCGCCGTCGCCGCCCATGTCGGCATCTACGGCAACAGTGTCGAGGAAGCCTTCTACACCGGCAGCCGACTGGACAACCAGGGCCAGCCGCTGCAGGGCGGGCGGCGCTATCGCCTGCGCTTCGCACCGGGACAACTGCCACCGGCCAGCGAATTCTGGTCGCTGACACTGTACGATTTGCCGGACCGGCAATTGGTGGCCAATGCGATCGATCGTTACTGCTTGAGCAGCCGGGATCGTTTGCAGAGGGATGTGGATGGCGGGTTAACGCTGGTCATGCAGGCCTCGGCGCCGGATGAGCAAAACAACTGGTTGCCGACGCCTGCGAGTGGGGCGTTTACGTTGGTGCTGCGGCTGTATGGGCCAGAGCGGCAGGTGATTGAGCAGCGGTGGCAGATGCCGGCGGTAGAGCGGGTTTCTGTGTAGTTGATGAGCACGCCTTCGCGAGCAGGCTCGTTCCCACAAGGGGATCTGCGTCGTTCACAAATGCTGTGAACACTAGAGAATCCTGTGGGAGCTGGCTTGCCAGCGATAGCAGTGTGTCAGGCAATGAAGATGTTGAGTCTGCCGGCCTCTTCGCGGGCAAGCCCGCTCCCACAGGGTCCCTGTTGTTCGCAGGATTTGTGCATGACACAGATCCCCTTGTGGGAGCGAGCCTGCTCGCGAAGGGCGCGACGCGGTTTAAGGGGTAACGATGTTGAACTGCGGCGCAAAGGTGTCGAGGCTGCTCATCAACTCCCCGAGCTTCTTGCCGTTACCCTGCAACTTGATCAACCCTTTCTGAATCGCCGTCGGGAAATCCAGTTGCTTGAGGCTGATCTGCTCCAGCGTGGCCTTGCTCATGCTGACACCGGCATCCGCCTGCGGATTGAGCCCCGAGCGATGCGTCAGCACGCCGTTGCGCAGGGTCAGGTTGTAGTCCTTGTTCGCGTCCTCGAAGGTCCAGTTCAGGGTCATGTCATGGCCCACGGCCTTGTCACTGTCCAGGCGAATCGCCAGGAAATCAAAGAACATCTCCGGGCTCATCGCCCGCACCATGTCCACCGATACCGAGGTGCCGGCGTGCGCGGGCACACCATTGCGCAACTCCATCGCCCCGGTCAGGTACATGTTGCGCCAGGTGGCGTTTTCGCTTTGATAACCCAGTTGTTCCAGTGTCTCGGCCTGGGCTTTGCGCGCATCGCTGTTATCCGGATCGGCGAACAGCAATTGATTGCCCAGTTGCGCGGCCCAGCGATAGTCACCCTGGGTCATGGCGGCGCGCATTTTCTCCAGCACCGCCGCGGCGCCACCCATGGCTTCGACGCTGCGTTTGGCGGTGTCCACCGGTGGCAACGGATTGAGGTTGGCCGGGTTGCCGTCGTAGAAACCCATGTAACGCTGATACACCGCCCGGGTGTTGAAACTCAGGGAGCCGTAATAGCTTCGGGTGTACCACTTCTGGTCCAGTGCGCCCGGCAGTTTCTTGATCGCGTCGGCGATTTCCAGCGGCGTCAGGCCCTGGTTGAGCAGGTGCAGGGTGCGGTCGTTGAGGAAGGCGTACATGTCGCGCTGATCGGCGAGGAAGGTACGAATCCGCTCGCCACCCCAGGTCGGCCAGTTGTGTTGGGCGAACAGCACGTCGCTCTTGTCGCCGTAACGGGCCAGGCTGCTGTCCAGGTATTGCGACCAGGCCTTGGCGTCACGCACTTGCGCGCCACGCGGGGTGAGGATGTTGTGCATCATCTGCGTGGCGTTTTCCGCCATGCACAAGGCGCGCAGCTGCGGCAGGTAGAGGTTCATTTCCGCCGGTGCTTCGGTGCCCGGCGTGAGCTGGAACTCCACCTCCAGGCCGGCGATGGTGCGAGTCTCCAGTTCCTTCTCGATCAGGTCGGTGGGCGCGATCAGGGTGATGGTGCCGCCGCTGGGCGTGCTCTTGCCCAGGCCCGCATCGACCTGGCCGCGTTCGCCACGGGGCAGCAGGCTGCCGAACTGGAATTGCGCGCGGCGGCTCATGGCGTTGCCGGCGTACACGTTCTCGCTCATCACGTGTTCCATGAAGCCGGACGGCGCGTACACCTTGACCTTGCCGGCCTTGACGTCGGCCTCGTCGATCACGCCGCGCACGCCGCCAAAGTGGTCGGCGTGGGTGTGGCTGTAGATCACCGCCACCACCGGTTTGTGCGGACGGTTCTGGTAGTACAGCTCCAGTGCCGCCTTGGCAGTTTCGGCCATGGTCAGCGGATCGATGATGATCAGGCCGTCATCACCTTCGATGATGGTCATGTTGGCAAGATCGAGGCCGCGCACCTGATAGAGCCTGGGGCTGACTTCGAACAGCCCGGCATGGGCGCTGAGCTGGGCCAGGCGCCAGAGGCTCGGGTTGACCGAGTCCGGGGCCTTGTCCTTGTCGAGAAAACCGTAGGCCGGGATATCCCAGATGACCGTGCCGCTGGCGTCCTTGACCTGACCCTTGAAGGGCGCGATCAGGCCCTTGGTGACCGACTCGTAGTCGGTGCGATCGGTGAAGGGCAGTTGTTGCAACACGGCGGCGTTACTGGCGGCAGTCTGCGCGCTGGCCGCGACCGGCGCATCGGCGGCGACCACCGATTGCGCGAGGCACGCGGTGATCAGGCAGGCCAGCAGGCCGCGGGGGCTTAAGGTGAAACGTGGCATGGAGTCTCCGTTTTTTATCGTTATGGCTAGACCAGCCTCAAGGGTAGGGCGGCGGTCGAGCGGGACGACAATCGTCATCGGACAAAAACCATTCAGGGCCGCTATCCTTGGCCCACGCGTATCGAACGGGTTCTCCCATGCTTGAAGTCCAGGGCGTTTACAAAAGCTACGCCACGCCGCAAGGGCCTTTGCCGGTGCTGCAAGGCGTCGACCTGACCCTCAAACCCGGCAGCAGCCTGGCGCTGATGGGCGAGTCGGGCAGTGGCAAAAGCACTTTGCTGCACCTGATTGCCGGGCTGGACAAGGTGGATCGCGGCAGTATCCGCAGCAGCGAACATCGGCTGGAGCAAATGAACGAAGGGCAACTGGCGAACTGGCGACGCACGGAAATCGGCCTGGTGTTCCAGCAGTTCAACCTGATCGGCAGCTTGCGGGTCGAGGACAACCTGGCGTTTCAGGCGCGTCTGGCCGGGCGCCATGATCCGCGCTGGCAGGCGCATCTGGTGCAGCGGCTGGGCCTGGGGGATTTGCTGCGGCGTTATCCCGAGCAACTCTCCGGAGGCCAACAGCAACGGGTGGCCTTGGGGCGTGCGCTGGCTTCGCAACCGAAGCTGCTGCTGGCCGACGAACCCACCGGCAGCCTCGATGAGGCCACCAGCGACGAGGTCTTGAAACTGTTGCTGGAACTGCTCGATGACAGCCCCACGACCTTGTTGATGGTCACCCACAGCCCCCATGTCGCGGCGCGGCTGGCGGAAAAAGTGGTGCTGCACGGTGGGCGTCTGGCCGGTGTGGACGGGCGCTGAGATGCGCATCTTTGGCGAAACGCTGCGGGTGTTGTTCAGTCACTGGCGGCAGCACCCGGTGCAGTTTTTCAGCGTGCTGACAGGGCTGTGGCTGGCGACCAGTCTGCTGACCGGCGTGCAGGCGCTGAACAGTCAGGCGCGGGACAGCTATGCCCGGGCCAGTCAATTGATCGGCGGTGAGCCCCAGGCCAGCCTCAGCGCCCCCACGGGTGCAACGTTCCCTCAGCAGTGGTTCATCGACCTGCGTCGTGCGGGCTGGCCGGTGTCGCCGGTGGTGCAGGGACGACTGACGCTCAAGGGCCATGAGGATCAGCGTCTGCAATTGATGGGCATCGAACCGGTGTCGCTGCCGGCGGGCGGCGTCGTGGCGGGGCAGGCGTTGGCGATCGAGCAGGTCGTCGAGTTTTTCACCCCGCCGGGCAGCACCTGGATTTCGCCGCAGACCTTACAAGCGATGGGACTCATAGAGGGCGATCGTCCTTTGGCGGTGAATGGTCAGGCATTGCCGCCGCTGCACATTCAGGTGGACATGGCCCCGGGCGTGTTGCTGGTGGACATCGGTTTTGCCCAACAGATTCTCGGTTTACCGGATCAGGTTTCGCGCCTGCTGTTGCCCAAGGACTTCACCGCGACACTGCCCGATTCGCTCAAGGGCCAGTTGCAATTCAAGAGCAGCGGCGAAGAAAACAATCTGGTGCGCCTGACCGAAAGCTTTCATCTGAACCTCGATGCCCTGGGCTTTCTGTCGTTCGTGGTAGGCCTGTTCATTGTGCATGCCGCCATTGGGCTGGCGCTGGAACAGCGTCGAGGTTTGCTGCGGACGCTGCGTGCCTGTGGAGTCAGCGCGCGGATGCTGATCGGTTGCCTGACCGTCGAACTGGGTGGGCTGGCGTTGATCGGCGGTGTGGCCGGCGTGGTGAGTGGCTACCTGCTGGCCAGCGTGCTGCTGCCGGATGTCGCCGCCAGCCTGCGCGGTTTGTATGGCGCCGAAGTGGCGGGGCGGTTGAACCTGAGCCCGTTGTGGTGGCTCAGCGGCATCGGCCTGAGCCTGCTCGGCGCCTTGCTCGCTGGCGCCAACAGCCTATGGCGGGCGGCGCGTTTGCCGCTGCTGGCCCTGGCCGATCCGCAGGCCTGGCATCAGGCCCATGCGCGCTGGCTGCGGCGACAGGGCTGGGTGGCGGCACTGGCCTTGGCAATTGCGTTGCTGGCGTTGCTGCGCGGTGACAGCCTGGCCAGCGGATTCGTGCTGATGGCGGCGCTGTTGCTGGGTGCTGCACTGGCCTTGCCGGTGGTGCTCAATGCCGTGCTCAATGGCTTGCTCCATCGCAGCCGCTCCGTGCTGGGCCAATGGTTCGTCGCCGACTGTCGCCAGCAATTGCCCGCCCTGAGCCTGGCGTTGATGGCGCTGCTGTTGGCGCTGGCGGCCAACATCGGGGCCGGCAGCATGACCGCCGGTTTCCGCCAGACCTTCAGCAACTGGCTCGAACAGCGGCTGACCGCCGAGCTCTACCTCAATCCGCAAAACCCGACACAGGCCCGGGACCTGTACGACTGGCTCAAGCAGCAATCGCCGCTCACGGCGGTGTTGCCCAACTGGCAGGTCTCGATCCAGTTGCAAGGCTGGCCGGCGGATATCTTTGGCGTGATCGATCACCCGACCTATCGCCAGCATTGGCCGTTGCTGGAAGCCTTGGGCGACACGCCGTGGGATCGCCTGGCCACCGACGATGCCTTGATGCTCAGCGAGCAACTGGCCCGGCGCCTGAAAGTGCGACTGGGCGACCACCTGACGATTGTCACGCCCAACGGCCCGTGGTCGCCGCGCATCGTCGGGATCTATGCCGATTACGGCAATCCGAAGGGCCACCTGCTGGTCAACATCAATCATTTGCTGCGCGGTTGGCCACAACTGACGCCCAATCGCTTCAATCTGCGCATCGAACCGGTACTGATTCCTTCCTTCGTGAAGGCGCTGCAAGAGCGTTTCGCCCTGGAGGACAGCCGAATCGTCGATCAGGCCCGGCTCAAAGGCTGGTCGACGCAAGTGTTCGAACGGACCTTCGCCGCCACCGCCGCCCTCAATAGCCTGACGCTCTGCGTGGCGGGCGTGGCGCTGTTTATCAGCCTGCTGACCCAGAGCCAGAGCCGACTCGGGCAACTGGCGCCGCTGTGGGCGCTGGGCGTGACGCGCCGGCAACTGATGCTGCTCAACCTCGGGCAAACCTGGTTGCTGGCAGTGTTGACGCTGGTGCTGGCCTTGCCCCTGGGGATTGCCCTGGCCTGGTGCCTGGACACGGTCATCAATGTCCAGGCCTTCGGCTGGCGCCTGCCGTTGCGGGTATTCCCCGTGCAATTGCTGCAGTTGATGGGGCTGGCGCTGGTGGCGACGTTGCTGGCTTCGGCATGGCCGCTGTACTCGCTGTATCGCACGCGACCGGCGGATCTGCTGAGGACTTTTGCCCATGAGGATTAAGCTCGCCCTGATGCTGTTGGCGCTGTTGTCGGGTGGTTGCGATCAACCGGCGTCCGAGGAAAAAGGCTTCGCCGGGATGGGTAACCAAGCGGCTGCGTTTACGCCGGTCGTTCCCGGACGCGCATTCAGCTTTCCGGCGGATCACGGCCCCCACGACGGGTTTCGCATTGAATGGTGGTACATCACCGCCAACCTCAAGGACGAGCAGGGCCACGAGTTCGGCGCGCAATGGACGTTGTTTCGCAGCGCCTTGAGCGCCAAGCCCGAGGTGACGGGTTGGGAAAACCAGACGATCTGGCTCGGTCACGCGGCCGTGACGTCGGCAACGGTGCATCACGCCGCCGAACGCTATGCCCGTGGCGGTGTGGGCCAGGCCGGGGTGAGCCTGGCGCCGTTCAATGCGTGGATCGACGATTGGCGATTCAGCAGTCAGTCAACGGAGGCGGACCCACTGGGTGAGATGCAGCTGAGTGCCCGTGACAAGGCGTTCAGTTATCAACTGAGGCTCACGTCACATCGACCGCTGGTGCTGCAAGGGGATAAGGGTTTCAGCCAGAAATCCGAAGAAGGACAGGCCTCGTATTACTACAGCCAGCCGTTTTTCCAGGCCAGCGGCCTGCTGGAGATCGACGGCAAGCGCTATCAGGTCAGCGGTCCGGCATGGCTCGACCGCGAATGGAGCAGCCAGCCGTTGACCGCCAACCAGACCGGTTGGGACTGGTTTTCCCTGCACCTGGACAGTGGCGAACAGGTGATGCTCTATCGCATGCGGCAAAAGGACGGGGAGCCTTACCTGACCGGTACGTGGATCGATGCCCAAGGCCAGACGCAATTGCTGCATGGCCCCGACATTCGCCTTATCCCTCAAGACACCGCCAGCGTTGCCGGACGCTCGATGCCCGTTCGCTGGTCGATCCAGATCCCCGGCAAGCACCTGGACATTGTCATCAGCGCCCTCAACCCCGGCGCCTGGATGGATTTGCGCATCCCCTACTGGGAAGGCCCGGTGCGCTTGAGCGGCAGCCATGGCGGGCAGGGGTATCTGGAAATGACCGGTTATTGAGTCGCAACGCCGAACAGCGTCTATGCTCAACCGCACGCTCGGCATCAAAGCCTGATTCGGTGCCGTTTGTCGCCATTGATCACAGGGAATGTTCTGCCTATGAAACTTCATGCACTGACCAAAGCCATTACCCTTGTAACGATGCTGTCTGCGGCCAGTTTGAGCGCCGTTGCCGCAGATATCCCGCTTTCTGCCGTCGTGGAAGCCGATCAGATCTCCACCAAAGTCATTTCGGTCGATGCGGCCAATAAGCAGGTTGTCCTGGAGGGCCCGGAAGGTCGTCAGGCCACTGTGCAATTGACCGAGAAGGCGAAGAATCTCGACCAGCTGAAGCCCGGTGACCAGGTCGATATCAAAGTCACCCGCTCCGTGGCGGCCTACCTCGATACGGATGTCGACAAGGGCCTTCCCGGCAGCATCGAGCGATCCGGTGAAGCCCGCGCGGTCCCTGGCAGTATGCCTGCTGGCGAAGCCTATCGTCAGGTGCAGGTGCAGCTGAAAATCACCCATATCGACCTGAACAAAAACCAGGTGACCCTCGAGAATCCGAAAGGTCAGTCCAAAACCCTTGATATTGAAAGACCGGAAGTGCAAGCCAAATTGAAAGATCTCAAAGTTGGGCAAAGCGTTAACGTCGTCTACACCGACTTGTTGCAAGTCACCAGCAAACACTAAAGTTGGGTGCTGATACTCTCTGTTGATTATTCCTGTACAAATTCTTGTATAGGAATAATCAGCTTTATGGACGAGTTAGTGAATTTGATAGTGGGTCTGGATACTTTTTTGATTCGCCTCTGATCAAAAACGTATCAGCAAATTTCATGTTTGAAGCGCGGACATTCGTACCAACTTCAATTAAAATGCGCCCGTTCGCCCAGTGTCACGGCTCTTTACCAGTGCACGGATTGCCGAGGCCATTGCACTGGGCGGACACTATCGCTGGTGTGATACATAAAAAATTTTAGATCATGAAAAGGGTGACGTTGATGTCGCCCTTTTTTTTTGCCTCGCGTAATAGCCCTGTAAATAAAATGTTCAAGGCTTTTATGTGAACGCCAGTCACGTCTATAGGGTTTTCAGGAACAAGAAGGATGGGGTCGGAAAATCCCGATCACTTGCAGGGAAAATCCCGCGACAGAGGGCTGTTTTTGGCGCACCGTGTCCAAGCGCCTTTCAGGCCGAACGATCAGCCTCGCGCCAGGGTCATACACCAGGGTCAACGCGCAGTTTCCCGTGCATTCCGGCTGTATCCACCTCCGCAGTCCCGAGAAGGAGTGAAGACATGAAAATCCTGATGGTTTTAACGTCCCACGATCAATTGGGTAACACCGGCAAGAAAACCGGCTTCTGGCTGGAAGAATTCGCGGCACCGTATTACGCCTTCAAAGACGCAGGCGCGCAGTTGACCCTGGCCTCGCCCAAGGGCGGCCAGCCACCGCTGGACCCGAAAAGTGACGAGCCCGATTTTCAAACCGAGGCCACCGAGCGTTTTCGCAAGGACCCTGCGGCCCAGTCCGCCCTGGCCTCCACTGTCCTGCTCAGTTCCGTGAATGCCGGTGATTACAATGCGGTCTTCTATCCCGGTGGGCATGGCCCGCTCTGGGACCTGGCCGAAGACAAGCACTCGATCGCCCTGATCGAAGCGTTCTACAACGCCGATAAACCGGTTGCGACCGTTTGCCATGCTCCTGGGGTGTTGCGCCATGCCAAGGACGTGAATGGCCAGCCGCTGGTCAAGGGCAAGAAGGTCACCGGATTCACCAACAGCGAAGAAGACGCCGTGCAGTTGACCGATGTCGTGCCGTTCCTGGTGGAAGACGAGCTCAAGGCCAAGGGCGGGATTTTCTCCAAGGGGCCTGATTGGGCGAGCTATGTGCTGACCGACGGCCTGCTGTTGACCGGACAGAACCCGGCGTCGTCGCAGGCGACGGCTGAAGCGTTGTTGGCGAAATTGAAATAACCAAAAAAACCTGTAGGAGCGAGCTTGCTCGCGATGAACCCCAGAACGCTGCGGGGCGTCAGGCTCCCCGCGTTATCGTTCACGTCCATCGCGAGCAGGCTCGCTCCTACCGTTCAGCGTTAGTTCGACAATGCGGCAAAACACTGCTCGATCGAACGCCGCTGCGTCTCTGCATACAACCCCAACTCATCAATGGTCGGGCGCCCCAGCGCTGTTTCGAACGCCTGTTGATTGGAATGCACGCCATAGTGGGTTTGCGCGGCGTCCCCCAGGTTTGACTGAAAAATCCCCGCCGCGCTGACCGGCAGGAAATCTTCGTACACCAAGGGTTCAACCCGCAGATAGCCGCCGCTCACCAGTTCTTCCAACGGCAAGGTTTTCAGTTCGTCCGCCGCCAGGCCTTTTTCCGTCAAGAAGTAGCGAAAGTACGCCAGTTCCTGTTGGCGCATGCCCTCGTAGGTGTCCGGAAACTCGCTGAAATGTTGCGCCATCAACGCGTTGTAGCGTGCGGCATTGGCTTCGTTGGGGAAGTCCTTGAGTTCGTCCCGGGCCGCATTGAGCAAGCGGTCATATAACGCCCGGCCTTTGGGGGTGAGGGCGGCACCGCGTTGCTCGATCTCGCCGAAACGGGCGCTGTGGCTGCCACGGGTGTCGTCCTGATCGGTGAACGCGACCGGTTCGTCGAGCGCCTTGAAACTGGTCTGGCGCAGCAGGATCGGGCACTGGCGGCGGGGCGGGCCTTCAATCACCGCTTTGGGCGTGATGCCATGCACCGGCATTTGCGCCTGGACAATATCGATGTCCAGGGTCCGCGGGGTCAGGTGATTGATGTGCGGGCCCTTGAACGCCACCACATCGGCAATCAGACGGTGCTGGGCGCTGAGTGTCTGGTACTGCGAGGCGGTGACCGTGGCGCTGTGGTGCCAGCGGAAGGTTTCCAGGGCCTCTTTGACGAACTCCCCGGCCTCCTGTTCGGTAAGACCGCCCTGGGATTCTGCGCGGTCGATGAGGCTCAGCGCGGCGGGGGTGAAGATCGAACGCTTGTCCAGCACCGACTGGGCAAACGCCCGCAGCTCCGGGTCTTCGATCAGCTCCAGGCGCAACAGCGAGGTGAACACGCGGAACGGGCTGACCTGCAAGGACGCTTCATGCACGGCGCGAAACGCCGTGGAGTGTACCGGCACCCCGGCGTGGGTCAGGTCGTAGTAACCCACCGGCTGCATGCCCATTACCGCGAACAGGCGGGCGAGGGTCGCCAGTTCAGCGGCCGTGCCGACCCGGATAGCGCCATGGCGCTCCAGGTCCAGGCGCTCGATTTCGCCGGTGCTGTTCAACTGTCGGGCCACTTGCGGATCGTTGTCGAGCACGTGACGGTTGGTCTGTTCCACCAATGCCATCAGCGCGCCGTACAGCGGCACTTCTTCGCGGTACATGTCGGACATCGCTTTGGAGAAGCGTTGGCGGATCAGGTCGGGGCTGACGAAGCTCGGGTGATTCATGAACAGGGTTCCTGGCGCGGGTGACGTGAAGGATGGGAGAAAAGATCGCAGCCTTCTACGGCGCCGACAAACGAAGTTTCTGACGAACTTCATTCTGCAAAGGACTGCTTCCTCAGTGCAGCCGTTGATCCTGAGGACTTTCCGAGCGCAGGGATGCCAAAAACTCCCGATACAGGCGTGCCGAACCGGCGGGTGCCTCGACCATGGGCATGTGGCCGATGCCTTCCCAGATCTCCACGCGCAGATCGGCCATCCCTTTGCTCCAGATAGCGACGCTGCTGACATCGATCAAACGGTCCTTGCGCCCCCACAACAGCAGCGCCGGTGCCTTGATTGACGGAAGTTTCGGCTCCATCGGCGGGCTGGCGCGAAAATCGCGGAAGATTTCTTCGAGTTCGTCCCGTGACTGTATGTAGCGATGGGCAATGGCATCGAGCACCACCCGCGGCACCCACGGTGGATCGGCCATGGTCATGGCATAGAAATGCCTGAATTCTTCCCGCGAATCGATCAGGAACGGGTTGTGGCCGTGGGACAAATGGCGCTCCAGATCGCTGGGCTCGGGGGAGGCGACGCCCGCCGGGTCAAACAGGGCGACCGAAACAATGCGTTCCGGGTAGTGGGCCGCCAGCCAGGCCGCGATGTAGCCGCCCATCGAGTTGCCGATCACATGGACCTTCTCGACCCCGCAGACATCCAGCAACTGGATCATGCGCTTGGCCTGCAATGCGATGTCATAGCCGCCACCGGCCTTGAAGCCGGTTTCGCCATGGCCGGCGATGTCGGGGATGATCACCCGGTAATTGCCGACGAAGTACCGTGCAAAGCGCAGCCAGATATTTTTATCGGCGCTGAAACCATGCAGCATCAACACATTGCTGGAGGCTTCGTACGGCCCACCTTGCCAGGTCGAAACGGTCATTTCGCTGATGGGCACCACAATCTTGTGCAGCTTGTACAACTTGGCTTCCGCAGCGACGCTCAAGTCATACAACCAGTAGCCGATGGCCGGGTAGCTCAACCAGCTCCAGGCCGCAAAAACCGCGATAGCGACAACCAGTAAAAGCATCAGGCGTCTTCCTTCTAACGTTTCAGGACAATATGTGATCGGCGGGTTTCAGGGCTCGGGTCAAGCGGTGAAAGCTGAAACTGAACCCCGGAAACATGGCAATCACATGATCGCTCTTGCTTTGATACCAACTGTGGCAGCCTCCGGACTTCCACACGGTGCGCTCCATTTCTCTATGGATCATTTCAGTGTAGGTACGTTCTGCCTCGTGGCGAACTTCGATGCTGCGCAAACCCTGTGCTTTTAGCGTGCGAATGCAATCGAGGATGTAGTTCATCTGCGATTCGATGATGAACAACGCCGATGTATGACCGATACCGGTGTTCGGGCCGGTGACGATAAACAGGTTGGGAAAGTCCGGCAGGCTGGTGCCGAGGTAGGCGCGGGGATACTCGGCCCAGACATTTCGCAGTTGCGTGCCGTTTTTACCGGTGACCGGGTAGGAAATCACCCCGTCGGTGGCGTCATATCCGGTGGACCAGACGATCAGGTCCAGGTCGATATGCTGGCCGTCCTGCATCAGGATGCCGGTTTCGTCGATCTCGGCGATGCCCTGTTCACGGCTGTGCAGTGTCACGTTGCTGCGGGCCAGTGTGGGGTAGAGCGTGCTGGAGAGAATCACCCGTTTGCAGCCTATGGTGTAGTCCGGCGTCAGTTTTCGCCGCAGTTCGGCGTCCGGTACCTGACGCTTGAGGAAACGCAGGGCCTGATGCTGGACTATCCGCACCGCCGGTTTCGAGTACTTGAAGGCAATCACCCGGGTTTCGAACTGCCAGTAGATCATCCAGCGCAGCAGTTTGTAGGCCGGCTTGAGCCCGAGCAGCCAGCGCTGGAAGCGGCCGAACGTACGGTCGGCCCGGGGCAGGACCCAATGCGGGGTGCGTTGGAACACATGCAGGTGCCCGACATCCGGGGCAATCGCCGGTATGACCTGGGCCGCACTGGCGCCGCTGCCGACAATGGCCACGCGTTTTTGCCGGTAGTCGTAGGCATGATCCCAGTTATTGGTGTGAAAGGTCTTGCCCTGGAAGCGTTCCTGGCCCTTGAAGCGGGGCACCACCGGTTGACTCAGCGGACCGGTGGCATTGATCAGGAACTGCGCATGAAAGGTGCCTTTGGCGGTGTGCACGGCCCAGCGTCTGCCGGCCTCGTCCCATTCCACGCGCTCGACATTGGCCTGCAGTTGCACCCGGTCGCGCAGGCCGAAGTGCTCCACCACATAGCGGGTGTAGCGATGCAGTTCGGCCTGTTCGGCGAACATCTGCGTCCAGCGGTAAGGGGCGAAGGACAATGAGTAGAGCGGCGAGGGCACGTCGACGGCTGCGCCGGGATAGGTGTTCTGGCACCAGGTGCCGCCGAAGAAATCCCGCCGTTCCAGCAGAACAAAATCGGTGATGCCGGCCTTGAGCAGATTGACCGCTGCACACTGGCCGCCAAAACCGCTGCCGATGATCAACACTTGATAGGTCTGCATGGGCCTCCGGTTTGTCGTAAAGGGACCAACCCTATCTTCATGTATAGCCAATCATGGCGCGTACGTTTTACGTCTATGTCGGGGTATTCAGCCCGCCAGCCGGTGATGGCTATTTGACGTCTCCCTGATAGACTTCGAACACACCTGCAGCCCCGGTGTCATCAGGTTCCGTTCAGCGGTACAGAGGTCCCAATGGGAAACACGGGAGGAAAAGGACTTTCACTGGCCAGGCGGCTCTACACATCGCGTGCCGTCGGACTGGTATTGGGTTTGCTGTGCGTGAGCGTGGCGATGGCCCCGTTGGACCCGGCGCCCTGGGTCTGGGGTCTGATGCTGTTCAACGGCTTGATCTGGCCCCACCTGGCTTACCAATGGGCGCGACGATCCCCGAGGCCTTACCACGCCGAACACCGTAACTTGCTGGTGGATGCCTTTATGGGCGGCTTCTGGGTCGCCGCCATGCAGTTCAATCCGCTGCCCAGCGCGACCACCATTTCCATGATGGCGATGAATAACGTGGCCATCGGCGGTCTGCGTTTTCTGTTGGCGGGTACCGTCGCCCAAGTGCTCGGCGTTGGCGTCGGATGGCTGATTTTTACACCCCTATTCATCCCCGAAACCAGCCAGCTTCAGCTGTACGCCTGCTTGCCCCTGATGTGTTTTTATCCGCTGGTGCTGGGTTTGATCTGCTTTCGGCAAGCCTATACCCTCGGTCGGCAAAAGCGTGAGTTACTGGCCCTGAGCCGTACCGACAGCTTGACCGGCCTGCTCAATCACGGCGCCTGGAAGGACCAGATGGAAGTCGAGTTTCAGCGCTGCCAGCGCCAGCAGCAGGGCGGTGCGATTGCCCTGATTGATATCGATCATTTCAAAAGCATCAATGACACCTACGGCCATGTCGCCGGTGACATTGTGTTGCGGCAATTGAGCAAAATGCTCAAGCAGAATCTGCGGGCAACCGATATCGCCGGACGTTATGGCGGTGATGAGTTCTGTGTGATTCTTCCGGATCTACCGCTGTGCAGTGCTGGCTCCGTCATGGAAGCCTTGCGTGATCGCTTTGCCACCCTGGGCTATGAGCATGATCCGGCATTGAAAGTCAGCCTGAGCATTGGTCTGGCAGCCTTCGACCTCGCCCACATCGACGCTACGATGTGGCTCAATGATGCCGACCAGGCGTTGTACGAGGCCAAGACGACCGGGCGTAATCGGGTGATTTGTTGTGGTGATGGTTGGCCGCAGCGCGAACTGCTCGATCCGGTCTGACGGTTCCCGGTAAGCCCTGTGGGAGCTGGTTTGCCGCGAAGGCGGCCTGACTTTTGCGGATGTACCCGGATCAACTGTGGGAGCGAGCCTGCTCGCGAAGGCGGCCTGATAGCCGACCTGTCTTTTGTTGACGGGGTACATATCCATTCCTGCGGTAACGGCTGCTTATGGTTTCGCCCTTACGGCGAGTCCCTTTGGCAAACG
>NZ_JABFMU010000086.1 GCF_013359695.1 Pseudomonas sp. C2B4 | reverse complement strand
GGACAGGCACATTGAAGGTGTCTGACACGACGCTTTCGCGAGCAGGCTCGCTCCCACAGGGCACTACCCATAACAACAATAAAAGCGTCAATCAGAGGCTGACTTGAATGGCCGCACCTGCCCCCGCGTTATCTCACGACGCCATCATCCAGGACTCCTGGAAACGTTGCCGCGCCTTCGGCCTCAACCATCAGAGCACCCCGGCGTTCGATCAACTGCCCGCCGAAGGCATTGCGCAGCTGCTGGAGAGCCAGCATTCATTGGTGCAGACCACCCATCAGGAAGTGCTGCCGTATTACGAGAACATTCTGAGCAACTCCAATTGCCTGATCATGCTCGCCGACAATCAGGGCCAGGTACTGACGTCCTGGGGCACCCAGCGGTTTATCGAGCCGAGCCTGGCCCGTGGTTTCAGCGCCGGCGCCAGTTGGATGGAACGTTGCACCGGCACCAATGCCATCGGCACCGCGCTGGCCTGCGAACAGGCGGTGCACATCGAGCACGATGAACACTTTCTCAAGGCCAACCGCTTCATGACCGGCTCCGCCGCGCCGATCTTCGACGCCGAACGCAAGGTCATCGCGGTGCTGGACGTGTCCAGCGACAGCTACCTGCCGCCGTCCCATACCCTGGGCATGGTCAAGATGATGAGTCAGACCGTGGAGAACCGGCTGATCCTCAACCTGTTTCACGGCCAGCATTTCCAGCTGACCTTCAACACCGGCCTGAACAACCTCGACAGCCAGTGGGCCGGGTTGCTGATCTTCGACGAGAGTGGCCAGGTGCTGTCCGCCAACCGCCGCGCCGACAATCTGCTGGGCGTGCGTCTGTCGCGAGTCAGTGTCGAAAGCCTGTTCAAGGTGTCGCTGCTGGAACTGCTGAATCAACCCGAAGGCCTGCCCTTCTCGCTACAGACCTCCGGGCGCAATCGTTTCCAGTGCCTGCTGAAGCGGCCAAAGATGGCCCCTGTTCAGGCGAGAGTGTTCACTGAACCTTCCGTCGCACCGCCCGCCGCCATCAGCCTCAATACCCTGCACTTCGGTGACAGCCGTGTGGAAAAGGCCGTGCGCCAGGCCGAACGCTTGCTGGAAAAAGACATTCCGCTGCTGATCCACGGTGAAACCGGCGTCGGCAAGGAAGTCTTCGTCAAGGCCCTGCATCAGGCCAGCTCCCGCAACAAACAACCGTTCATTGCCGTGAACTGTGCGGCGATCCCCGCCGAACTGGTGGAATCCGAGCTGTTCGGCTACGAAAAAGGCGCGTTCACTGGCGCCAACCAGAAAGGCAGCATCGGCCTGATCCGCAAGGCGGACAAAGGCACGCTGTTCCTCGATGAAATCGGCGACATGCCGCTGCCGACCCAGGCCCGGTTGCTGCGCGTGTTGCAGGAGCGTTGCGTGCAACCGGTGGGCAGCAGCGAGTTGTTCCCGGTGGACATTCGCATTATTTCCGCCACCAACCGCTCCCTGCGCGAACAGGTGCAGTTGGGGCGCTTCCGCGAGGATTTGTATTACCGCATCGGCGGTTTGACCCTGGAGTTGCCGCCGCTGCGCGAGCGCAGCGACAAGCAGGCCTTGTTCAAGCGTTTGTGGGAGCAGCACCGCGAGCCGAGCCAGTGGGCCGGTTTGAGCCGGGAGGTACTGGAGCTGTTCGACCGTCACCCGTGGCCGGGGAATTTGCGTCAGGTCAGCAGCGTGATGCAGGTGGCGCTGGCCATGGCCGAGGAACAACCGGTGCGGCCGGAGCATTTACCGGACGATTTCTTTGTCGATCTGGAGATGGAACCGGTGGAGACGCCGGAGCCGTTGGCGGTGGATCTGGATGATGCCGAGGATCTGAATCGGCAGTTGCTGGCAGTTGGAGGGAACATATCCCATCTGGCGCGGCGGTTGGGGGTTAGCCGGAACACCCTTTACAAGCGACTTCGCCAGGCGGAGTAACGAGCGGTCCACCCTGGCGGTGTTCGGCTTGAGACCTTCGCGAGCAGGCTCGCTCCCACAGGGGATCTGCGTCGCGCACAAAATTCAAACATCACAAAGATCCAATGTGGGAGCGAGCCTGCTCGCGAAGGCGTCAGCCGTGGCACCGATGAACTTTCACCCAGCCCAAAAACAAAAACCCGCACAAGGCGGGCTTTGTTTTACAGACGGTGCAGCACTCAGTCAGCCAAACGCCAGGTCGTCCCACCCTTCCCGTCTTCCAGCACCACGCCCATGGCGGTGAGCTGGTCGCGGATGCGGTCGGATTCGGCCCAGTCCTTGGCGGCGCGGGCCGCCAGGCGCGCAGCGATCAGCGCTTCGACTTCGGCTGCATCCACGCGCCCTTCGGCGCCGGCCTGCAGGAAGTCATCGGCTTCGAGCTGCAACACACCCAGCACACTGGCCAGTTCCTTCAAGCGCGCCGCCAGACCGGCCGCCGCAGCGAGATCAGTCTCGCGCAGGCGGTTGATCTCGCGCACCATCTCGAACAGCACCGCGCAGGCTTCCGGCGTGCCGAAGTCGTCGTTCATCACCTGGGTGAAACGCTCGACGAAGGCTTCGCCGCCAGCCGGCGCCACGCTCGGCAGGCCTTTCAACGCATGGTAGAAACGCTCCAGGGCGCCCTTGGCGTCCTTGAGGTTGTCTTCCGAGTAGTTGATGGCGCTGCGGTAGTGGCTCGACACCAGCAGGTAACGCACGACTTCCGGGTGGTACTTGTCGAGCACGTCGCGGATGGTGAAGAAGTTGTTCAAGGACTTGGACATCTTCTCGCCATTGATACGGATCATGCCGCAATGCATCCACGCGTTGGCGTAGGTCTTGCCGGTGGCCGCTTCGCTCTGGGCGATCTCGTTTTCGTGGTGCGGGAACTCGAGGTCGCTGCCGCCGCCATGAATGTCGAAGGTTTCACCGAGGCAGCAAGTGGACATCACCGAGCACTCGATGTGCCAGCCCGGACGCCCGGCGCCCCACGGCGATTCCCAGCTCGGCTCGCCCGGCTTGGCGGCTTTCCACAGCACGAAGTCCAGCGGGTCCTGCTTGGACTCGTCGACTTCGATCCGCGCGCCGATGCGCAGGTCTTCGATCTTTTTGCGCGACAGCTTGCCGTAGCCCATGAACTTGCCGACGCGGTAGTACACGTCGCCATTGCCCGGGGCGTAGGCGTAACCCTTGTCGATCAAGGTCTGGATCATCGCGTGCATGCCAGGGATGTGATCCGTGGCACGCGGCTCCATGTCCGGTTTCTTGATGTTCAGGCGCGCTTCGTCTTCGTGCATCGCCGCGATCATGCGCTCGGTCAAGGCTTCGAACGACTCGCCGTTCTCGTTGGCCCGGTTGATGATCTTGTCGTCGATGTCGGTGATGTTGCGCACGTAGGTCAGGTCGTAACCGCTGAACCGCAGCCAGCGGGTCACCAGGTCGAACGCGACCATGCTGCGGCCGTGGCCCAGGTGGCAGTAGTCGTACACGGTCATGCCGCACACGTACATGCGCACCTTGTTGCCATCGAGCGGCTTGAAGACTTCTTTGCTCTTGGTGAGCGTGTTGTAGATCGTTAGCACGTTAAATCCTTTGAATCACTGGCCCCACGAATCACGCAGGGTCACGGTACGGTTGAACACCGGCTGACCGGGTTTCGAGTCCTTGATATCCGCGACGAAGTAACCTTCGCGCTCGAACTGGAAACGGTCTTCCGGCTGTGCGTTGCCCAGCGAAGGCTCGGCACGACAACCGGTGAGTACCTGCAGCGAATCAGGGTTGATGTTGTCCAGGAAGCTGGCGCCGTCTTCGGCCTTCTCCGGGTTGGCGGAGCGGAACAGACGGTCGTACAGGCGCACTTCGCACTCGACGCTGGCCGCGGCCGGTACCCAGTGGATCACGCCCTTGACCTTGCGGCCTTCAGGGTTCTTGCCCAGGGTGTCCGGGTCGTAGGAGCAACGCAGCTCGACGATGTTACCGTCGGCGTCCTTGATCGCTTCGTCGGCACGGATCACGTAGCTGCCGCGCAGTCGCACTTCGCCGGCCGGTTCCAGGCGCTTGTAGCCCTTTGGCGGCTCTTCCATGAAGTCTTCGCGGTCGATGTAGATCTCGCGGGCGAACGGCAGGACGCGCACGCCCATGTCTTCTTTCGGGTGGCACGGCAGTTCGAGGCTCTCGACCTGGCCTTCCGGGTAGTTGGTGATCACGACTTTCAGCGGACGCAGCACGCACATGGCGCGTGGGGCACTGTGGTCGAGGTCATCACGAATGCTGAACTCAAGCATGCCGAAGTCCACCACGCCGTCGGAACGGTTGGTGCCGATCATTTCGCAGAAGTTGCGGATCGATTTCGGCGTGTAGCCACGGCGGCGGAAGCCCGACAGCGTGGACATGCGCGGGTCGTCCCAGCCGTTGACGTGCTTTTCATCGACCAGCTGCTTGAGCTTGCGCTTGCTGGTGATGGTGTAGTTCAGGTTCAGGCGGCTGAACTCGTACTGACGCGGCTTGCACGGCACCGACAGGTTGTCGAGGAACCAGTCGTACAGAGGACGATGGCCTTCGAACTCCAGGGTGCAGATCGAGTGGGTGATGCCTTCGATGGCGTCCGACTGACCGTGGGTGAAGTCGTAGTTCGGGTAGATGCACCACTTGTCACCGGTCTGGTGGTGGTGAGCATGGCGGATGCGATACAGGATCGGATCGCGCAGGTTCATGTTCGGCGAGGCCATGTCGATCTTGGCCCGCAGCACGCGTGCGCCGTCCGGGAACTCGCCGGCGCGCATGCGGGCGAACCAGTCCAGGTTCTCTTCAACCGAACGGTCGCGGAACGGGCTGTTCTTGCCCGGCTCGGTCAGGCTGCCACGGTATTCCTTGGCTTGCTCGGGGGTCAGGTCGTCGACATAGGCTTTGCCGGCCTTGATCAGCTCAACGGCCCAGTCGTGCAACTGGTCGAAGTACTGCGAGGCATAGCGCACTTCACCGGCCCACTCGAAGCCCAGCCATTTGACATCACTTTCGATCGCGTCGATGTATTCCTGGTCTTCCTTGGCCGGGTTGGTGTCGTCGAAACGCAGGTGCGTGACGCCGCCGAACTCCTGGGCCAGGCCGAAGTTCACGCAGATCGACTTGGCGTGACCGATGTGCAGGTAACCGTTGGGCTCAGGCGGAAAACGGGTGACGATCTGCGTGTGCTTACCCGAATCCAGGTCTGCCTGGATGATCGGCCGCAGGAAGTTGACCGGCACGGCAGGGCCGGTCTTGGAATTCGAGGTAGGGTCGACAGTGGGCTTGCTCATAGGATCCTTGAACGTACAAGTGCGTGGCCGGGAATAAGGGCCTGACAAAACAAAGCCGCTATCATAGCCGATGCCGTCAGGCAGCAGACAGGGCAGGCCCAAAAACCGCTGCATTTAATCGGATGTAAACGAAAAACAGCCTCGAAATTCGCGTGCGTCGCGCTAAACTGCGCTCCTTGGTCGAAGCCGACCAACACGGTTGGGGGCCCTGGTGCCCCGAAACCCACGAATTCCTTGAAAGAGTAGCCAACATGACCCAAGTCAAATTGACCACCAACTTCGGCGACATCGTCCTCGAACTGAACGCTGATAAGGCACCGATCACAGTTGCCAACTTCGTTGAATACGTCAAAGCCGGCCACTACGAAAACACCGTTTTCCACCGCGTCATCGGTAACTTCATGATCCAGGGCGGCGGTTTCGAGCCAGGCATGAAAGAAAAGAAAGACAAGCGTCCAAGCATCCAGAACGAAGCCGACAACGGTCTCTCCAACGACAAATACACCGTCGCCATGGCCCGCACCATGGAGCCGCATTCGGCTTCCGCGCAGTTCTTCATCAACGTGGCTGACAACAGCTTCCTGAACCACAGCGGCAAGAACGTTCAGGGTTGGGGCTACGCAGTATTCGGCAAAGTGACCGCCGGCACCGACGTTGTCGACAAGATCAAAGGCGTTGCCACCACTTCCAAAGCTGGCCACCAGGACGTACCTGCAGACGACGTGATCATCGAGAAAGCCGAGATCATTGAGTGATACTGCTGATTTCAGACTTGCATCTGGAAGAGGAGCGCCCGGACATTACCCGGGCGTTTCTGGATTTGCTCGCCGGACGCGCCCGCTCGGCGAGCGCGCTGTACATTCTGGGCGACTTTTTCGAGGTGTGGATTGGCGATGACGCCATGACCCCTTTCCAGCGTTCCATCTGCCAGGCCCTGCGCGAATTGAGCGACAGCGGCACGGCCATTTTCCTGATGCACGGCAATCGCGACTTCATGCTCGGCCAGGCCTTCTGCAAACAGGCCGGCTGTACCTTGCTGAAAGACCCGAGTGTCGTGCAATTCAACGGCGAGCCGGTGCTGTTGATGCACGGCGACAGCCTGTGCACCCGCGACGAAGCCTATATGAAGCTGCGTCGCTACCTGCGTAACCCCATCACCCTGTTCATCCTGCGGCACCTGCCTTTGGGCACACGGCATAAGCTGGCGCGCAAACTGCGCAGCGAAAGCCGGGCGCAAACGCGGATGAAGGCCAATGACATCGTCGATGTCACTCCCGAAGAGATTCCGCGGATCATGCAGCAGTACGGGGTAAAAACCCTGATCCACGGCCACACCCACCGCCCGGCCATCCACAAGTTGCAGCTTGGCCATCAGGCCGCCCGGCGCATCGTGCTGGGGGATTGGGACCGTCAGGGCTGGGCGTTGCAGGTGGATGAGCAGGGGTTTGCGCTGGCGCCGTTTGATTTTGCGCCGCCACCGCAGTTGGCTGCTCCAGCGAACTGACTGGCAAACACGGCCCCTTGTAGGAGCGAGCCTGCTCGCGATAGCGGATTCAGATTCAACATCATTGTTGACTGACCCACCGCTATCGCGAGCAGGCTCGCTCCTACAGGGGTTTTGCGGTGTTTAGTGGCCGGCTGAAGCCGCTGGCCCGGCCTTCGCCGTAAACGGCGGCTTGGCCAGCCACACAATCAATATCAACCCCATGAACATCCAGCCCAGCAAGGTGAAGTAATCCACCGTGGACATGATGTACGCCTGGCTGACCACCGTCTGCTCCAGCTGCGTATAGGCCTTGGCCCCTGCCCCACCCAGATGCGTTATGGCCTCGCGGGTCGCCGGGTCGTACTGGGTGATGCTTTCGGTCAGGTAGGCGTGGTGCTGGTCGGCGCGGCGGATCCAGATCCAGGTGGTCAACGAAGCCGCGAAGCTGCCGCCCAGGGTCCGCAGG
Source organism: Pseudomonas sp. C2B4 (assembly GCF_013359695.1). GTDB lineage: Bacteria > Pseudomonadota > Gammaproteobacteria > Pseudomonadales > Pseudomonadaceae > Aquipseudomonas. The sequence continues at coordinate 13,165 of NZ_JABFMU010000086.1, read as the reverse complement.
AACGTCGCCAGGCCGGAGCCGTCGGCGATCTGGCTCGGCGGCAGGTCCGACAGCAGGATGGTCAGGGTCGGCATGAAGAACAGTGCCACGCCGATGCCCATGAACAGCTGCACCATGGCAATGTGCTGGAAGTCGACTTCGTTGGTGAACCCGGCGCGCATGAAGCAGCTCAGGCCGATGGCCAGGAACGCCAGCCCTGCCAGCAATCGCATGTCGAAGCGCGGCGCATATTTGCCGACGAAGGGTGACAGCAGCACCGGCAGGATGCCCAGCGGCGCCACGGCGAAACCGGCCCAGGTCGCGGTGTAGCCCAAGCGGGTCTGCAACCACTGCGGCAGAATCAGGTTAATGCCGAAGAACCCGGCGTATCCCAGAATCAGCACGATGGTGCCGTAGCGGAAGTTGCGGTGAGCGAACAGCCGCAGGTTCACCACCGGGTGTTCATCGGTCATTTCCCAGATCACGAAGAACGCCAGGGCCACCACGGAAATCACCGAGCCGATAATGATGAAGCTCGATTCGAACCAGTCGGCGTCGTTGCCTTTGTCGAGGACGATCTGCAACGCCCCGACGCCGATGATCAAGGCGATCAGGCCGACGTAATCCATCGGTTGGCGGCTGGTGACCACCGGGCGTTTCTTCATCTGCTGGGTGACCACCCACGCGGCGAACAGGCCGATGGGCACGTTGATGAAGAAGATCCACGGCCAGCTGTAACTGTCGGTGATCCAGCCACCGAGGATCGGCCCGGCAATCGGCGCCACCACCGTGACCATCGCCAACAGCGCCAGGGCCATCCCCCGTTTCGCCGGGGGGTAGACCGCGATCAGCAGCGTCTGGGTCATCGGGTACAACGGCCCCGCCACCACCCCTTGCAGGACCCGAAAGCCCACCAGCTCCGGCATGGAGGTGGAGATCCCGCACAGGAACGAGGCCAGCACGAACAGCAGCGTCGCCCAGACGAACAGCTTCACTTCGCCGAAGCGCCGGCTGAGCCAGCCGGTCAGCGGCAGGGCAATGGCGTTGCTGACGGCAAACGAGGTGATCACCCAGGTGCCCTGCTCCGCACTCACGCCCAGGTTGCCGGAAATCGTCGGCAGCGCCACGTTGGCGATGGTGGTGTCGAGCACTTGCATGAAGGTCGCCAGCGACAGGCCGATGGTGCTGAGCAGCAGGCTGGGGGGCGTGAAAGAGGCGTTATTGCTCATCGCGAATCCTTTGGAACCAGAAGATCACAGCTAACTCCCTGTGGGAGCGAGCCTTTGTGGTGAGGGGATTCATCCCCGTTGGGCTGCGAAGCGGCCCCAAAACCTAAAATCGCGGTGTATCAGGCACACCGCGGACAATGGTTTTACGACTGCTGCGCAGCCGAACGGGGATGAATCCCCTCGCCACACAGGCTCGCTCCCACAGGGCCGGTGTGATGGCAGATTGGCGAATCAGCGTTGCGCGGTCTTGCTGACCGCAGCGCTGTTGTCGTGAATCAGTTGCGTGATCATGGCGTCGGCCTCGGCCAACTGGCGGTCATAGACATTGGTGCTGAACGACGCCTTTTGCGGCGGCTGTTGCGCCAGTACCGGGCCGCTCTGGTCGCGCAGGTCGACGTCGACCAGGGTCGACAGGCCGACCCGCAATGGATGCTTGGCCAGTTCCTGGGCGTTGACATGAATCCGCACCGGCACCCGCTGCACGATCTTGATCCAGTTACCGGTGGCGTTTTGCGCCGGCAGCAAGGCAAACGCGCTACCGGTTCCGGCGCCGAGGCTGTCGATGGTGCCGCTGTACTTCACGCTGCTGCCGTAGAGGTCCGTTTCGATCTCCACCGGTTGGCCGATGCGCATGTCGCGCAGTTGGGTTTCCTTGAAGTTGGCGTCGATCCACAGTTGATCCAGCGGGATCACCGCCATCAACGCGGTGCCGGGCTGCACGCGCTGACCCAGCTGCACGGTGCGCTTGGCCACGTAACCGGTGACCGGTGCGATCAGGGTGCTGCGGGCATTGTTCAGGTAGGCCTGACGCAATTGCGCGGCGGCGGCCATCACGTCCGGATGGGACGAAACCACGGTGTCGTCCACCAGGGCGCTGGTGGTCTTGAGTTGCTGTTTGGCGTTGGCCAGGGCGTTTTGCGCCGAGGTCAGGTCGTCGCGGGCGTGGGACAGTTCTTCCTGGGAAATCGCCCCGCCGGCGGCGAGGTTTTTCCGGCGGTTGTAGTTGTCCTGGGCTTTCTGCACTTCGGCCTGTTGCGCATTGACCTGGGCTTTCATGCCATCGACGTTGCTGTACAAACCGCGAACCTGGCGCACGGTCCGCGCCAGTTGGGCCTGAGCATTTTGCAAACCGATTTCGGCATCGTTCGGGTCGAAATTCACCAGCACCTGACCTTCCTGCACCAGGTCGCCATCGTCGGCGCCGATGCTCACCACCGTACCGGTGACCAGCGGGGTGATTTCCACCACGTTGCCGTTGACGTAGGCGTCGTCGGTGCTTTCGCTCCAGCGCCCGTAGAATTCGTGGTAAGCCCAGACGCCCGCGCCGCCGAGTGCGACCACCACGGCCAGCGCCAGCAACATGAACTTGCGCTTGCCCGAGTTAGGGTTGCCGGGAGCGTTTTCAGAAGATTGAGTTGTATCGGCAGTGGCCATGACAAATACCTTGAATTAGTGAGTCAGCGTGGCTGGAGTGGCATTCACCGAGGCGATGGCCTCAGGCTGAAAACCGCCGCCCAGCGCCTGCATCAGTTGGATCGAGAGGTCGATCTGCTCGGCATTCAGGTTCGCCAGCTGACGCTGGGCCTGGAGCAATTGCTGCTCGATGCTGAGCACGTCCAGGTAGTTACCGATGCCGGAACCGTACCGCTGGACCACGGTGTTGTAGGAATCCTGGGCGATGTCGGTGGCGTGCTGCTGGGCAGCGATTTGCCGGCCGATATCGTGCAACTGGTTGATGCTGTCGCTGACGTCTCCCAGCGCTCTCACCAGGCTTTTGTTGTACTGCGCCACCGCGAGGTCATAGTCGGCATCGCGGGAATCAAGATCGGCGCGCAGTCGGCCGCCGTCGAAAATCGGCACGGAGATTGTCGGCGCGATGTTGAAGAAGCGACTCGCCGATCCGAACATCGCATCGCCCAACAAGGATTCGGCACCGGCCGCGGCACTGAGGTTCAAGTTGGGATAGAAACGGGTCTTGCCGGCGTCGATGTTCTTGCTCGCCGCCTCGACTCGCCAGCGTGCGGCCACCAGGTCCGGACGACGGCCGAGCAACTCGGCGGGAAGCACCGACGGCAAGGCCACGGCGCTGGCCTTGAGGATCTGCGGTCGGGCGATTTCATTGCCGCGATCCGGGCCTTTGCCCAGCAGCACGGCCAGGGCGATTTTCGCGCTGTTCAGGCGTTTTTCAGCGTCGATCAGATTGGCTTCGGAGGTGGCTTCCAGGCTTTCGGTCTGCTGGAACTGATACTGACTGTCGATCCCGGCGCTCAACCGACGCTTGCTCAGATCGAGCATCTGCCGGGTGCGTTTGAGGTCCTCGGCGGACAGGTCATAAACGATATGCGCCTGCCCCAGATCGCTGTAGGCGCGGGCCACGTCGGCGGACAGGGTCAGTTCCGCGGCCTGCCGGTCGACTTCGGCGGCACGGGCCTCGCCCAGTGCGGCTTCCCAGGCGTCACGCTGGCCGCCCCACAGGTCGAAGTTGTAATTGAAGCTGACACCGAGGCTGCGCAGGGTCGCGTAGCGGTCGCCCTGCCCGCTCGGGTCCTGATCCCGGGCCAGTCGCGAGCGGCTGACGCCGGCACTCGCGTCGAGGGTCGGCATCCGCTCGGCATCGGCGGCGGACGCAGCAGCGGCGGCCTGATGGGCACGGGCGTCGGCGATCTGCATGTCCGGGCTGTCGTGCAGGGCTTCGCGGATCAGGCCATCGAGCTGCGGATCGCCGAGGCTTTTCCACCAGTCGCTTTTTGGCCAGGCCGCTGGCGACAGCGTGGCGCCGCTGAGGGATTGTCCGGCCTGGAGGTTTTTCGCCTCGAGGCTGACGCCTTCGGTGGTCAGGCCGCTGTAACTGGCGCAACCGGCCAGGGTCATGGCCATCAGTACCAGGCTCAGGCCGGTGCGCAGGGTTTTACTGTTCATCGTTGCCACCTACCCGCAGCAGGGTGATCGGGTCACCGGCTGCCACCAGGATTTTCTTCAGGATCAGTTCCAGGGTTTTCAGCTCTTCCGGCGTCACCGCGCCCGCCAGTTCGTTCATGGCATCGGCACCGATGTGCGGCAGTCGGTCGGCCAGTTGCTGCCCTTCTTCGGTCAGCACCAGTCGCACCTGACGACGGTCCGCTTCGGAGCGTTGGCGAGCGAGGAAACCTTTCTGTTCCAGACGATCGAGCATGCGGGTCATCGATCCGCTGTCCAGGGACAAGTGCCGGCACAGCTCGCCCGGCGAATCGACGCCGAACTGGGCGATGATGATCAGCACCTTGAACTGCGCGGCGGTGATGCCGTGGGGTTCCATGTGCGTGTCGAGAATCCGGTCCTTGAGCAGCGCGGCGCGACCGAGCAGGAGACCGAGATGGCAATTGTGGAAGTTGTCTGGCGTGAAATGCTTCATCTGACGATCCAATAGCTGCCTAGGCAGTGAGTGTATGTCGAGATGTTACTGCCTAGGCAGCCAATGTCAACGTAATAGTTAGGTTGCTTGCTAAATAGTTGACCAGTGGTGTCGGATTTTGTGTTGAGCGCACTGACGCCTTCGCGAGCAGGCTCGCCCCCACAGGTACGGTGTAATCCCTGTGGGAGCGAGCCTGCTCGCGAAGGAAGCGACTCGGTATTGGAAGGAGCGGGGTTTAGAAATCCCGCTTGTAGAAGATGTCCAGCGAGCTGGCCACGCCGCCCGCCGCTTCGAGGTAGACCTTTTTGCTCAGCTTGTAGCGCAAGGCAATGGTGTTGGCCGGCTCGAACACGCCGACGCCATAACGCAGGCTGAGTTTTTCGGAGAGGTTGCCGCTGGCGACCACGCTGGTGGCATTGCCGCTGCCCTGGGTATCAAGCTGAAAATCCTCGATGCCCAGGTTCTTCGCCAGGCCGCCGGTCACCCCGGAGCTACCCATCAGCCCCAACCCGAGTGCGGCCTGGGCGAGCATGTTGTTGTCCTCGCCGTTGGTGCTCAGCGGACGCCCCAGCACCAGGTACGACAGCGCTTGCTCCTGGCTCATCGCCGGTTCGGAGAAAATCTGTGTGGTCGGCTGCTCGGCACTGCCGCTCAAGCGAATGCCGGCGATCACGTCGTCGGTCTGGCGGATCGCTTCGATGTCGAGGTACGGCTGGTCGATGGGACCTGCAAACAGCAGGCGCGCACGTCGCACCGTCAGGCGCTGACCGTAGGCGCGGTAACGCCCGTCGTTGAGCCACAGCTCGCCACGGGTGTCGAGGTTGTCGCCGATGTGCACATGGCCTTGCAGGTTTGCCGTCAGGCCAAACCCGGCGAAGGCCAGTTTGTCCTCGCCCACCACCACATCGATGTCCATGACCGTGGCCATCGGCGGTTTGCCCTCTTCGGTCTGCTGGCCGACGATCACCGTGTCATCGGACACCTTGACCGTCGATGGCGGCAGCTCGCGAATGGTGATGTTGCCCTTGGGCACATGCACTTTGCCGGCGACGGCCAGTTTGTCGTCCTTGATCGAAATTTTCAGGTCCGGCGCCACTTCGAGCTTGGCGTAAGGCTCGACAGTGACCGGCAATTGCGAACCCTTGAGTGCCAGGTTCACGGCCAGCGCCTGGCCCCATGCGATATCGCCGTTGAGACTGCCCTGCCCGGTCTTGCCGCTTTTCCAGTCGCCGTTGAGCTGCACGGTTTCGCCGGCGATCACCGCGCGCAATTGCAAGGCTTCAATCTCCATCGGCAACTCGGGCCCGGACACTTCGCCGTCGCTGAGCAGCAGATTGCCGTTGACCTGCGGCGCCAGCAGCGTGCCTGCAATCGTGCCGCTGCCGTTCAGGCGCCCGCTGATTTTCTCGACCATGGGAACAAAGGGACGCGCCACCGACAGGTCCAGTCCCGTCAGGCGGAATGAACCGGTCAGGGGTTTGTTTTTCGGCAGCGGGTTGATCTGTGCCTGCACCATCAGCTCGCCGAGCTTGCCACCGACGAAGTTGAGGTTGGTGTCGATTCGCTTGGGCGTGAGTTTGCTGGTGAGGTTGAGGGTCTGGTACGGGAAGTCCAGCCACTGGTCCTTTTCCTTGACTCGCAAGGTGCCGCCGCTGGCATCGATGCTGATCTGGCCGTTCGGGCCGCTGGCCGGCACATCCAATTGCACATCGGCGTTGAGCCGGCCCTGCCAGGCGAAATCCTTTGGCAGCCACTGCGCGAGGCTGTCGATCGGGAATTGCTTGAGGTGATAACGCAGCTTCGGCTCAGGCATCAGGCGCTGGTCTTCGCCGCACAGGCTGGCCGGGCCGGACATCCAGCAATGGGCGCCGAAATTGATTTTGCCGTCCGCCAGCCGCTCCAGCTTCGCCGGACCTTGCAGCTTCCAGTCCTGGCCACCGGCCTGGATATCGCCGCTGGCCAGGCGGCCGCGCCAGTTACCCTTGTCCAGTGCGCCATCCAGCCCCAGGGCCAGTTTCAGCTTCGGCCCTTGCAGGTCGAGGTTGAGTTTCTGGTTCTTGATGTCGCCCTGGCCGCTGGCGGTCAGGGTGCCAAGCGAGGTATCGCCCGTCTGGATGCCACTGCCCTTGAGTTCGATTTTCGCCCGTTGCGCACTGTCGAGGGTGGCATCCAGGTTCAGGCTTTGCAGGCGATGGTCGGCGAACGCCAGTTGCGAACCTTGCAGCCCGAGCTTGCCCTGGGGGGCCTTGAGCGTCCCGGCGACATCGACCCGGCCATTGATCTGGCCGCGCAATTGCGGCCAGAGCTGGGCCAGGCGCGGCAACTTGATGTCGATTTGCCCGGCGAGTTTCTGTTGCAGGCTGCCCTTGCCGTTGATGCTGTTGTCGCCCAGGCGGATTTGCAGCGCATTCAGGTTCCATTGCTCGCCGACGCCATCGGCCTTGGCTTGCAGCACGGCCGGTTGGCCCCGCAGTTTGCCCTTCAGATCCAGGTCAGCGGTCAGGCTGAGCTTTTCATTTTTCATCTCGCCTTTGCTGCGCAACGGTCCGGCGAGGGTGCCCGGCAATTCCGCGACCCAATACGCCGGGTTGATCGCCGACAGGTCCAGCGCGGTGTCCCAGGCAATGCCATCGGCGAATTGCAGGTTCAGGTGCCCTTCGGCCTTGCCCTGCCCGGCCGTCAGTTGAATCTGTTGCAGGTAGATTTTCGTCAGGTCGCCAGCGAACGGGCTGGTCAGGCTGAACGCACCGGCCGGACCGTCCAGCGCGGCATCGAAGTGGCCGAGGTATTTGCCGTCGGTGTAGAAGACTTCGCCCTTGAAGGTGTGCAGGGCGACTTCCGGCTCGTCGATCAGCGGATAGAGTCGGTGCCACGGAAAATCCAGCCAATCGACCTTGGCCTCGGCACTCAAGCCTTTGCTCCAGTCCAGTTGCCCTGTGAGCTTGAGGCTTTGCTTGTCGTTGGCCGTCAGATCCAGCGCGGCGATCTGCGCGCCGTTGGCGTCGACCTTGCCCTGCAGCAGCAACGCCACCGGACCTTGCTCGGCAGGCAATGTGGCGGTGCCGGATAACTGATAACCGCTTTTCAGGTCGCCAGCGCCAGTGAGTTGCAGTTGATTGAGTAGCAGGGTGTCGGGCAAATCCGCGCTGGCTTTGAAGCCGTCAGCCGTGATGCGCACCTTGGCCGGCAGGTTTTCCACCAGCGGTTGCAGCTCGCCGGTCAGTTGACCGTTCAGGTAACCGCTGCTGTCGGCTGTCAGGTTCAGGGTTTTCAGCAGGTCGCCGTCGACCTTGAGGGCAAGTGTCCAAGGGTCGGTCCCGGGTGCTGGCAGGGTCAGTTTGCCTTGCGCCTTGAGCGGCCAGTTGCCGGTCGGTTGCAGCAGGCCGGACAGGTTCAGGCTCAGCTCATCGCGCTGCAAGCTGACCGAGTCGATCTGCAAGCCGTTGACCGTCCAATGCGCCGCCAGTTGCAAACCCTTGAGCTGTTCGCTGCCATTGAACAACAGGCTGCCGACCTGGATATCGCCCAGTTCTAGGGCCACGGGCAGCTGCAAATCCGGCAGGCTGATCGGCCCGCTGCTTTCCTCTTCTACACCCGGTGGAAACTGCAGGCTGACCTGATCAGCTTTCAATTGGTCGATGCACAGGGTCATGCGCGTCAGGCACAGAGGCGACCAGGCGAAAATCACCTCGCTCAGCTCGACCCGGCTGCTGTCCTGTTGCCAGAGCACACGGTCGGCGCTCCACTGGCCACCCAAACGCCCCTGGAAATTGTCCAGGCTCAAACCCGGCACAAAACCGAGCGCCCAGCGACTGCCCGTCGCCGTACCCAGCACCGTGGTCAATGTCAGGACCACCAGCATCAGCAGCGCCAGAATCGTCAGCGCCGTTATTTTCAAGCCACGCTTCACAGCTCGGGCCCCATGGAAAAGTGCAGTCGAATGCCGCCATCGTCGTCCAGCGCATGGGCCAGGTCGAGGCGAATCGGCCCCACCGGCGAGACCCAGCGCACGCCGATACCGACCCCGGTCTTGAGGCTCGGCAATTCGAGGTTATTGAAGGAGTTGCCCTGATCGACGAAGGTCGCGACCCGCCATTTCTCGGCGACGGCGTATTGGTACTCGACGCTGCCGGCAACCATGTAGCGGCCACCGATGCGGTCACCCTGGTTGTTTTCCGGGGACAGGCTCTGATAGTCGTAGCCGCGCACGCTCTGGTCGCCACCGGCAAAGAACCGCAACGAAGGCGGTATCGAGTTGAAGCCGTTGGTGGCACTGCCGCCGACCTGCACCCGACCGAGGAGACGGTGCTTGTCGAAGACCGTGGTCAGGCCTTTGACCAAAGCGGTTCCCCACAGGACGTTGTTGTCCGAACCCAGGCCTTCCTTGGCGGCCCGGGTTTCGAATGACAGGCGATAGCCGTTGTGCGGATCGATACGGTTATCGCTTTTCAGGTACGAATAACTCACCCCCGGCATCAGCAACGTACTGAGCCCGGAGTCATCGCCGAGCCGATATTCCTCGCGCTGCCACTTGAGCGACACCACGCGCTGCCAGCCGCTGGGCAACTTGCTGTGCCACTCGGGGCCCAGGGTCAGCATCTTGCTGAGGCTGTCCTTGTCGGCGATTTCTTCGTTCTGATAGCCACCGGCGAAGCGCAGTTTGTCGGTCAGTGGAGGATCGAGGGGAATGTCATAGAACAACCCGACGTTTTGCCGTGGCGCCGAGACTTCTGTCTCCCAGCCATAACTGTGACCTTGCGGGTTGACCCAGTGCCGGGTCCAGTTCGCCTTGACCCGTGGACCGACGTCGGTGGAATAACCCAGGCCCAGGCCCATGGTCCGCGGCTTGCGGGTTTCCAGTTTGACGTCCACCGGGATCACGTCATCTTTGGATGCCGTGGGTGCGGCATCGACCCGTACGCTCTCGAAATAACCGCTCGATTGCATGGCCTGGCTGAGTTCGGCGATCAGTTCCGAGTCGTAGGGCGTGCCTTCCTTAAATGGCACCATGCGGTGCAGCAAGTCTTCGTCGAACGGCGTATCGCCTTCGAAACTGACCTTGCCCAGGGCATAACGCGGACCGCTGTCATAGATCAGCTCGATATCCGCCACCCCGGCTCGCGGGTCGACCGACAGTTTCGAACGGGTAAAACGGCCGCTGAAAAAGCCATAGCGCGAGGCCTGGTTCTGGATCAGACGCTTGGCGTCATCGTACTGGCCATGGTTGAGCACGGCACCGGTTTGCAGGGCATGGCTCTTGGGCACGCGAAAGGCTTTGAGGGAGGCTGCCGGGCCGTCGACGCGGATGGTGACGTTGCGTAAATGCACCGGCTCGCCGGGCTCGATGTTGAGTATCAGGCGTGGCGTCTTGCCACCCTTCACATCGCTGTCGATCTGCGGCTGGTAATAGCCCAGGGCCTGGGCGGCCTTGCGCGCCTGCTCCTCGGCGCCGCGACTGAAGCGCAACAAGGCCTCTTCGTCACGATCGCCGAGACTGCCGATATAGCCCTCTATATTGGCTTTGAGTGCATCGTTGGACGGTTTGATCCGCACATCCAATTCACTTTGGGCCAGTGCCGCGCAGCTGCTGATCAGCATGAGCACGCCACTGGTAATTCTTCCTGGAAACTTCATAGGCGCGGATGCTATCACGTGCGGGTTCGTAAACATTGAGAGCGTGATAGAGCCCGGCGCGCCTGTAAAGTTCGCCGTTCAAGCCGTGGCGGTTTGTACCACCTGAGGGTTGGCGTGGAAAAACACATGTTCGCGTACCGGTCCTACGGCCACTTCGCCGATTTCCTCATAGCCCTGGCGCTTGTAGAACTCCAGATAACGCGGATCCCCGGTATCGAGCATCACCCCTTGGGAGCTTTCATCCACCGCGCACCAGTTGTGCACCGCTTGCAGCAACTGCTCGCCGAAGTGTTTGCCCTGGAATTGCGGATGAATGCCCAGCAACGGCAGGACATGCACCGAGTCCGACGGCGCACAGGCCGCGACCGCTTCGTGATACTCAAGATAGCGACGCGTGCAGCGGAAACCGGTGCTGAGCACCATCCGCAAGCGCCAGGCCCAACTTTCGGTGATGCCCAGCCGGCGTTGCGGCGGTGCGATCAGGGCGATGCCGATCAAGCGGTCGTTGACCAGCAGGCCGATGGCCGGCAAGTCCTGCAGAAAGTGCTGCTGGACCAGTTCGCGCACGGTGGCGCGCACTCGCTGTTCGTAGCCGGGACGTTCCGACTCGAACAGGTAGCTGAACGTCGGCTCGTGCCGGTAAGCCTGGTACAACAGGGAACGCGCTTCGCGGGAATAGCCACTGTCGAGCATATGAATATCGGCGATGGCGGTAGACGTTTCGGGCATGACGGTTGATCTCCCCGGCGCGGCGCGGGTGGCTGCGCTCTTTCTTATGGGTACGAGCATGGCGGCGCCTGCACAGTTCCGTACTGATCCAAAATCAGCGTTGGATGTGAGGCCGTCTTCGCGAGCAGGCTCGCTCCCACAAAGGTATAGACCAGACTCGAAACCTGTGGGAGCGAGCCTGCTCGCGAAGGGGCCATCACGTTCAATGAAGATCTGACTGAAGAGGCTAAATCCCCTCCCCCCAACACTGGCCCCATTCCAACATGTCAGCTAGCATCGCCCTTTTGCCAGGACTGCCGACCATGAAGATTGTCTCCTTCAACATCAACGGGCTGCGCGCCCGTCCCCATCAGCTGGCGGCGCTGATCGAAAAGCACCAGCCCGATGTCATCGGCTTGCAGGAAACCAAGGTCCACGACGACCAGTTCCCGCTCGAAGAGATCAAGGCCCTGGGCTACCACGTGTATTTCCACGGGCAAAAAGGCCATTACGGCGTTGCCCTGCTCTCGCGTCAGGAACCGATTGCCTTGTACAAAGGCTTCGCCACCGATGAAGAAGACGCGCAGCGGCGTTTCATCTGGGGCACATTTGCCGACGCCAATGGCGTGCCGGTGACCATCATGAACGGCTACTTCCCACAAGGTGAAAGCCGCGACCACCCGACCAAGTTCCCGGCCAAGGAACGTTTCTACAGCGATCTGCAGCAACTGCTGGAAACCCAGTTCAAGAACGACCAACCGCTGGTGGTCATGGGCGACGTGAACATTTCCCCGGAAGACTGCGACATCGGGATCGGCCCGGACAACATGAAGCGCTGGCTGAAAACCGGCAAATGCAGCTTCCTGCCGGAAGAACGCGAGTGGATGGCCCGCTTGAAAAACTGGGGCCTGGTGGACAGCTTCCGCCACCTCAACCCGGATGTGGCCGACCGTTTCAGCTGGTTCGACTACCGCAGCCGCGGCTTCGAAGACGAACCCAAGCGCGGGCTGCGCATCGACTTGATCCTGGCCTCCCATGGCTTGCTGCCACGGGTCAAGGACGCGGGCGTGGACTACGAACTGCGCGGCATGGAAAAACCGTCGGATCATGCACCGATCTGGCTTGAGTTGAGCTGATCTAAAGCTCAATGCATCCCTGTGGGAGCGAGCCTGCTCGCGAATGCGGCGTGCCAGTCAACCTTTATGTTGAATGACACACCGCATTCGCGAGCAGGCTCGCTCCCACATTTGCTTTGCGGTGTACACAGATCCAGTTTGGGAGTGGCGGTCAGCCCTGCGGATCGAGATTATCCAGCGCCCGATTCACCGCCAGATCCGCCAGCATGATCACCTGCTGAATCCCCAACAACGTACTGCGCTGCGGCCCATCCAGAAACGTCGCGAAATCGCTGGCCATGACACTGGCGGACGCCAGGGATTCACAGGCGTGGGCCAGCAGGTCTTCGGTTTTGATGTTTGGGGCGATGAGGAACATTGTGCTGGGGGTGTGCGGGGTGGTGGATTTGAGGTGGAGTTCGCGGGCGGGGGTATCGGGTTTTGATTCGGGTGGATTTGGGGACGGTTTGACCATGGTGATGCTCCTTGATTGATGGAGCTACCACTGTTCGCTGCGAAACGAAGAAGGTGGCAGCTGTACGCAGGTTCGCAGACCGGGAATCAAGGAACCCGGCAGACTCGAAAGTCTCCCGCGCACAGCCGCCATAACGCTATTCAGAAGACGAAAAAAACGCCAACTGAAAGTACATGGTGGCGCTGAGCGCCTTGATTGACCCGGGCTGCGAAACCCGATCGCTGAATTGGCAGCGACCCGGCAACGATAGGGTCGGGTTCCAAGGCGCACAAGCCGGCGGATTCTGGCGTAGTTGTAGGCAGCGACGCAAGGCGATGTAGCCTTGCTCCGGGTCCTACAACCCTTTCTGGCAACCGCAGTTCCTGTGGCGAGGGGATTTATCCCCGTTGGGTTGCGAAGCGGCCCCAAAACCATCAATTGCGTTTGATCAGGTACACCGCATGTACGTGTTTACGACTGCTGCGCAGCCGAACGGGGATAAATCCCCTCGCCACAAAAGCCGGTTCAATACCTGAGATTTTCATCGGAAGTCAGGCCGCCTTCGCTGGCAAGCCATCTCCCACAGGGAACGGCGTACACCCACCAAACAGGTCGAGTGTCAGCTCGCCTCGGCTGCTTTTGATCTGCCCGCCCC
>NZ_JABFMU010000085.1 GCF_013359695.1 Pseudomonas sp. C2B4 | reverse complement strand
GCCAACCGGAGGGCGATGCCCCCGGATGAATGCCGGAGCGAAGGAACGCCGAGCCCTAGCGAGGGGCCGGACGCCGGGGCGAGCGCTTTTGGTTACTTTTAAGGCGTTTGTTAAAAGTGACTCGCCGTAAGGGCGAAACCATAGGTGGCCGTTACCGAAGAAACGGATATGTACCCGGTCAACCACAAACCTGGTCGGCCCAAAGGCCGCCAAGTCCAAGACCATACCCTCACTTACGCGCCAATTTATACCGAACACAATCATCATAAAAACTCGCCCGAACCGCCGCCGGCTTAATCCTGGTCGGGCTGTCATAAGTCTGTTCGGTAATCCCCAAAGCCATCATCCGCATCCAGGTCTTGGCAAACTTGTACGCCTGGATTTTCTGCCGCGCCGCATAAAGAGAAACCCCGGACAACTTCAACTCCTGCGCCCTGGCCGCCGTCCCCGCCCCCCAACTGCACACATAACGATCATTGTCCTTCAATTCCCTGGCCTGGGCCGACACGGCAAGACCCGCAACGCCAACCGAGACCAGCACAATCCTTATAATGCGCATTTGCTCTGCACCCTAACCACCTGAAAATAAAGCGATTCTGGCGACAAGCGAGCAACCCGGGGGCCAGCATAATGCCTTCCTCGAAAAACACTGCCCCATGTCAATAAGCGAAAACTGATTTCTTGCGACATTTCAATACTTTGCTATAGCTATGACTCACTTCGGCAACTCAAAAGAGGCAATGGAATGTCGGTCGCAAAAAAAATGAGTGTGGGGCAACTGACCATGTTGACCGCCGTGAACATGTTGGGCTCGGGCATCGTGCTGCTACCGTCAAAACTGGCGGAAGTCGGGGGCATTTCCATTCTGTCCTGGCTCGTGACCGCCACCGGCTCCCTCGCACTGGCCTATGCCTTTGCCCGTTGCGGGATGCTGAGCCGCAAAACCGGTGGCATGGGCGGTTACGCGGAATACACCTTCGGCAAGGCCGGTAACTACCTGACCAACTACACCTATGGCTTGTCGCTGTTGATTGCCAACGTCGCGATCAGCATCACGGCGGTCGGCTACATTCAGGAGCTGTTCCATATCGAGCTGGATTCGCTGCGGGTCGGGCTGGCAACCATCGCGCTGTTGTGGATCACCACCTTCGCCAACTTCGGTGGCGCGCGGATTACCGGGCGGATCGGGGCCGTCACGGTCTGGGGAGTGATTGCACCGGTGGTGCTGGTGTCCACCGTCGGCTGGTTCTGGTTCGACAGCAGTATTTACGCCGCGGGCTGGAACCCCCACGACAAGGGCTGGTTCGAGGCGGCCAACGCATCGGTGGCCATCACCCTCTGGGCGTTCCTGGGCCTGGAATCGGCGTGCGCCAACACCGAGGCGGTAGAAAACCCTGAAAAGAACGTACCGATTGCGGTCCTCGGCGGCACCCTCGGTGCGGCGGTGATCTACATCGTGTCCACCAACGTCATCGCCGGTATCGTCGACAACCCGGAACTGGCCGCCTCCACCGCCCCGTTCGGCCTGGTGTTCGCCAAGATGTTCACCCCGCTGGTCGGTGACATCGTGATGGGCATGATGGTACTGGCCTGCATCGGTTCGCTGCTGGGTTGGCAGTTCACCATCGCCCAGGTGTACAAAAGCTCGGCGGACACCGGTTACTTCCTGTCGATCTTCGCCAGGGTCAACAAGGCCGGTACACCGATTATCGGCATGCTGGTGTTGCTGGCCGCGCAGACCGCGCTGGGCCTGCTGACCATCAGCCCGGACCTGAGCAAGCAGTTCGACACCCTGGTCAACCTCGCGGTGGTCACCAACCTGGTGCCGTACATCCTGTCCATGGCCGCCCTGATGACCCTGCAAAAAGTGTCCAACGTGCCCGCCGGCCAAGCGTTGGTTACCAACATCGTGGCCTGGGTCGCGGCAGCCTACAGCTACCTGGCGCTCTACAGCTCCGGCGAACAGGCGCTGATGCTGGGCGGCGTGGCGACTATCTTCGGCTACACGATATTCGGCTTCGTCAACAACCGCCTGATCCGCCTCGAAGCCATCAATAACAGCGTGCCGACGCAAACCGTCGCCGCGCAGCACATGACGGGCGAAGCAGTGCCGCTCCACCGCTTGAAAAAAACCATAAGGGAGATTCAACCATGACGGAACATGCACACACCCTCGGCATGCTCGCTCTGCTGGTCAGCAACCCGACGGACATTCGCACGGGCTTCGGGCGGGCGCTGGATCAGTTGGTCAATGATGTGGAGGAGCGCGCCATCCGGGTACTGACCTCCGACAGCTTGAGTGACGCCACGTCGATCCTGCGTTCGGACCCGGCCATTCAATGCGTGCTGCTCAGTTGGGAAATGGACAATAGCGAGGGCCATGAACAGTGCCTCAAACTGCTGACCAGCCTGCGCGAACGCAATACCCGCGTACCGGTGTTTTTGATCAGCGACCGCAGTACCGCGTCCAGTATTCCGCTGCAGGTCATGCAACACGCCGATGACTTCATGTCGCTGCCCGAAGACACCAGCCGTTTCCTCAGCGGACGTATCCTGGCGGCCATCGAGCGCTATCGCCAGGCCGCGTTGCCACCGATGTTCGGCGCGCTGGTGAAGTTTTCCAACACCTATGAATACTCCTGGCACACTCCCGGTCATGCCGGCGGCACGGCGTTCCTGAAGAGCACCGCCGGGCGCGCATTCTACGAATTTTTCGGGGAAAACCTGCTGCGTTCCGACCTGTCGATTTCCGTCGGCGAACTCGGCTCGCTGCTCGATCACAGCGGTCCCATCGGCCAGGGCGAGCGTTACGCCGCCAAGGTCTTCGGCGCCCACCGCACCTACTACGTGACCAACGGCTCATCGACCTCCAATCGCGTCATCCTGATGGCCAGCGTCACGCGCAATCAGATTGCCCTGTGCGACCGCAATTGCCACAAGTCCGCCGAACACGCGATGACGCTTTCCGGGGCCATCCCGACCTACCTGGTGCCGACGCGCAACCGCTACGGCATCATCGGCCCGATCCTGCCGCAAACCCTGAGCGCTGCAAGCGTGAAAGCGGCCATTGCCGAAAACCCGCTGGTCAAGGGCGGCATCGATCCGACACCGGTCCACGCGATCATCACCAACTCCACCTACGACGGCCTGACCTACAACGTCACCCGTGTCGAAAAACTGCTGGGCCAGAGCGTCGACCGCCTGCATTTCGACGAAGCCTGGTACGGTTACGCGCGGTTCAACCCGTTGTACCGCGACCGCCATGCCATGCACGGCAGCCCGGACGATCACGACGCCTCCCGACCGACCGTGTTTGCCACCCAATCGACCCACAAGTTGCTGGCAGCCCTGTCCCAGGCGTCGATGATTCACGTACGCAACGGCCGCAACCCGATCGATCACGCGCGCTTCAACGAGTCGTTCATGATGCATGCCTCGACCTCGCCGAACTACGCCATCATGGCCTCCTGCGACGTCAGTTCGGCGATGATGGAAGCGCCTAGCGGACAGATCCTCACCAGCGAATCCATCGAGGAAGCCATCGCCTTCCGCCAGGTCATCTCGCGCATGCACAACGAGATGGCCGGCAAGGACGACTGGTTCTTCACCTGCTGGCAACCGCCCACCGTACGGGTTGGCGACACCGGCGTGGCGTTCCATGAAGTGGACCCGGCGTGGCTCAAAACCGAGCCCGATTGCTGGGTCCTTCACCCGAACGAGGTGTGGCACGGATTCGGCGACATCGAAGAAGGCTATTGCATGCTGGACCCGATCAAGGTCTCGGTGCTCAGCCCCGGCATGGGCGACGACGGCAACCTGCGAGATTCGGGCATCCCGGCGTGCGTGCTCTCGGCGTACCTGGGGCGCCAGGGCATCGTCGTCGAGAAAACCACCGACTTCACCCTGCTGTTCCTGTTCTCCATCGGCATCACCAAGGGCAAATGGGGCACGCTGGTCAACGCCCTGCTCGACTTCAAGCGCGACTATGACAACAACCTCGAACTGGAACTGAGCCTGCCGGACCTGCTGGCCGCCAACCAGAGCCGTTACGCCGGCATGGGCCTCAAGGACCTGGCCGACGAAATCTTCGCCGCCATGAAAACCCACAAGACCACTTCGACCATGGCCCAGGCGTTCGGGCTGCTGCCGCAGGCCGTATTCAGCCCGGTGGAGGCCTACGAGAAACTGGTGCGCAACGACATCGAACGGGTCACCCTGGAAGAAGCCGCCGGGCGCATCGCCGCCACCGGCATCGTGCCGTATCCACCAGGCATCCCGTTGCTGATGCCGGGTGAGAACGCAGGCCCCGCCGACGGTCCGTTGCTGGCCTATCTGAAGGCGCTGGAAGCGTTCGACAAATCCTTCCCGGGCTTCACCCATGACACCCATGGGATCGAAAGCGAAGCCGGGGTTTATCGGATGCTGGTCTTGAAATAGCAGGCTCCACAGTAACCCCTGTGGGAGCGAGCCTGCTCGCGAAAACGGAGTGTCAGACACCGATGATGTCGCCTGACACGACGCCTTCGCGAGCAGGCTCGCTCCCACAAAGGGATCTCCTGCCGGATTGAATCGCCTTCAGTCCAAACCCTATGGGCAAATTCGATCACAGCGCTCTATGATTGATCCCCATGACCACCTCTGCGCCGATCCGCCAACCCTGCCCGCCCGGTGCCTGCGATTGCGGGCGCGACCCGTTGCTGGAAACACCGGGAGCGGACGTGCGCATCCTGTTTCTGACCCGCACGGAAGAAAAGCGCCTGATCGAGCGCCTGGAAAACCTTTCGAGCCTCCAGGACCTGGAACATCTGCAACGGCGGATGTTCGAGCAACTGGGCATCCGGGTCGACATTGTTCCCAGTTTCAATGAAGTGAGAACCATGCGCGGGATCGGCATCTACGTCGGCGAACTGCCGGGACTGTGCCGCAAAACCCGAGCTTCAATTCCGGCCGCGATCCGCCGGGCCATGGAAAAGCGCCCGGAAATCGCCTACGACGTGCTCAACGCCAACGACCTGTTGCGGGATGCATGATGAACCCTGTTCTCGAATTCCCCGTCACCGACGAGATACTCACCTCCTTCGCACTGGCGATCGGCCCGGACCTGCAGGGCTATCGCAATCACATCTATCGGGTGCTGAATTTCTATTGCGCGCTGCGCGGCAATGACGGCCTGCCCGGTGAGGCGCTGCAGATCGCGGCGGCGTTCCACGACCTGGGTATCTGGACCGACAACACCCTCGACTACCTGCCACCCTCGGTGCGCCTGGTCACGGATTATCTCGACAGCCGGCAACGTGGTGAACTCAAGGACGAAGTCAGTGCATTGATCCTGGAACACCACAAGGTGCGCTCCTATCACTCGGCATACGCACTCACCGTCGAGCCTTTCCGGCGAGCCGACCTGATCGATGTGTCCCTCGGACTGGTGCGCTTCGGCCTGCCCCGGGCCTTCATCAAAACCGTGCAGTCGATGTTTCCCGATCACGGTTTTCACGGGATGCTGATCAAGCTTTCCGCCCGCCAGTTCATCCGCTCCCCGCTGCACCCGCTGCCCATGTTTCGCTGGTGAAACAGACAGCTTTTCGACTGTTGAAATCGTGCTGAAACAGGATCAGCGGTCGTACGCGCGGCGCGACTCGCTGCTATGCCTTCACATGGGAGATCTCGCCGTACACCAGCCAGGACGGAACTGGAAACCGCGTGCGAACCTGGCCTCGGCGCCAGCCAGGCAAGCCAGGGAAATCGGGTGCCTATGCGCAACAGGAGGTGGCCGATGTTATTCATCGTCAATTGGACACTGAGTTCAGAAAATCGCAACCGCGCAATCGAGCGTTTCCTCAAGACCGGTGGCGCGCCCCCCGCCGGCGTCAAATTGATCGGACGCTGGTATGCCGTCGGTGGCGCGGCAGGGTTTGGCGTGGCCGAGGCCAGTGATCCGGCGTTGATTCAAAAGTGGGTGCTGGACTGGAGCGACCTGATGAAAATGGAGGTTCAGGTGGCGTTGACCGACGAACAGATGGCGCCGCTGCTGGCAGGCGTTACCGGCAAATAATCGCCATTGAGGCGGCGGGTGCTGCTCGCCGTCTCGTCAACGTGTTCAAAACAGACCGTATTGACGAGGCTATGAATGAAAAGCTTTCTCATTTATATTCGCTATCGTTCTGCCTTGCCTCAGGTCTGTCATGCCTTTCGATCCTGTCAAACCCTCGCTGATCAGCACCCTGGTGCGTCACTACGACGAACTGGTCGACCATGTTCGCCGGCGCTTCGGTGATCGGGGGTTTGCCCGGGAGGTGGTGCATGACGTGTGCGTGCAGTTGCTGGAGAAACGCGAAAAGGACAATGTCCACACGCCCCTGGCGCTGCTGCGCAAGATTTCCCACGATCAGGCCGTGAGTCGGTATCGCAGTGAACGGCGGCGCCGGGCCTGGGTCGTCGCGATGCCCGAGCTGCCCGAAGCGACTTGCCCCGCACCGCTGCCCGCGCAGCAGTACGAGGCGTCACGGGAGTTCGAGCGTCTGGTGCAAGCCATCGCCGAGCTGCCGGAGCGCTGCCGGATGGTATTCGTCATGCATAAGATCCATGAGGTGCCCCAGGCCGAAGTGGCTGTGCGCATGGGCATTTCCCTGAAGACCGTGGAAAAACACCTGCGCCTGGGCCTGGCCGCCTGCCGGGCCCACCTCGAACGCGTGGTCTGTGATGAACCGGAGCGTGCCCAGTGAGCCAATCGCCTGCCCCAACGCCATTGTCCCGGGAAGAAGAAGCCCTGGCGCGTCACCGCGAAGAACTGCGCAATCGCTTTCCAATGCCCTCCCCGACCCCGCGCAAACCACGCAAGGCACTCAGCGCGGCGGCGTTGCTGGTGCTGCTCGGAGCGGGATTGGCCTGGTTCGATCCGGCGTATCAGACCGAGCAGTACCGTACAGTGATCGGCGAACGCCGGGTGGTGAAACTGGTCGATGGCAGCCGCATGACCCTCGACAGCGACAGCCGGGCCACGGTCGCCTGGCACCTGCGCTCACGACGGGTGCAACTGCAAACCGGACAAGCGCTGTTCGATGTGTCCAAAACCCTGGTACGCCCCTTCCGGGTCGATGCCGGCGCCGCACAGGTCAAGGTGCTGGGCACCCTGTTCAGTGTCAGCCACCTCAATGACGCCGTGCGCGTCACGCTGGTGCGGGGCGCCGTCAGCGTCAACGACGCCACCGAAGCCGGGCACAGCGTGCAACTGGTGCCGGGCCAGCAGGTCGAGGTGCGACAAAAACTGCTGCAATCACCCGTCACCGTCGACACCGACGCCGCCATTGCCTGGAAGGACAGCCGCCTGATCTTCGAGCGCACGCCACTGGCCGAAGCCCTGGCGCAGATCCAGCGCTACCGCAAACCGGCGATTGTCCTCGACGACCCGAGCCTGGCGAACCTGCCGATCAGCGGCGTGTTCGATAACCGCAACGTCGAAGACCTGCTGAACTTGTTGCCCAGCATCCTGCCATTGAGTCTGAGCACCGAGTTCGACGGAACCTTGCATGTGCGGCGTAAGGCGGCGAAAAAATAACGCCCGATAGAGGCTTAGGGCTTTCGCTTAAAAGGGGTGGGATTGGGTAACTAAAAGGCTCTTGCCCCACCACTCGGTGCCAGGATCAAAAGCCAAAGCGAGGCGGCCTGACGGACGACCTGAGTCGGCGCAAGTGCTCATTTCCCTGTGGGAGCGAGCCTGCTCGCGAAGGTCGTCAACGATAACGCGTGCTGTCTGGATGATCGCATTGCCTGGTCTTTTTTCGCGAGCAGGCTCGCTCCCACAGGGGATTGGGGCGCATCAGCAAAAGTCGGGGCGGCTTCAAGGCCGTCTCGCTTTGGCTTTTGCAGTGCACACCCCTTCGAGAGGCCGAGTGGAGATTCATTTTTTCACGACAGAGGTAGGGTTTCCCCGCGCTCGTGACGGCTAGTCAGTACAGCCCTCACTTTCCAAGGAACACCGTCCATGAAGCACCGCCGGCCTTTGCCACTGTCCGCCCTCGCCGCCAGCCTGCTGCTCGCCCTCGGGGCACCGGCCCACGCGCAGGAAAAGGTCGAGCTCGACCTGCCGGGCACCAGTCTGGACAAGGCGCTCAATGCCCTGGCGCGGCAATCGTCGGTGCAGATCATTTTCGCCAGCGACATCACGGCCGGCAAAACCACCCAGCCCCTCAAGGGCAGCTACACGCCCCAACAGGCCCTGTCGCAACTGCTCGATCACAGTGGCCTGAAGACTCAGGTTCGCGACGAACACACCTTCGTCATCGTTCCGGCGCAAACCCCGGAACCGGCAGCCGCCAAACCGGCCGAAGTCGAGTACATCGCGCCGATGGTCATTCGTGGCGACGTATTGGGCGGCGCGACCGACCCTGAAATCCTCAGCTACGCCGGCAGCCGTTCGATGGTCAAGGAAGCCGACCTGCATAAAGCCAGCGTGCGTGGCGTCGACGATGCGCTGCAACGGGTACCGAGCGTAAAGATCTTCGACGAAACCGGCACCGGCGCCCTGCCGCAGATTTCCGTGCGCGGTTTGTATGAAAGTCGCAGCGGCCGGATACAAGCCTTGTCCGATGGCATTCCCCTGGCCCTGGCGCCCTATGGCCAGACAGGCTTATCGCTGTTCCCGGTGACCCTGGCCACAGTCGATCGCATCGATGTCGTGCGCGGCGGTGCCGCCGTGCAGTACGGTCCGAACAACGTCGGCGGGGTGATCAACTTCATCAGCAAGCCAATCCCCAGGCAATGGGAAACCACCTTGCAGGAGCGCACCACCTTCAACGCCGGTGGCCACCAGCTGTGGGACACCTACCTGGGTACGGGCGGTTACCTGACCGACAACTTCGGCCTGCAACTGGACCTCAATACGATCAATGGCGACACTGCCCGCGAGCACTCCGACAGCGATATCCAGAACTATCGCCTGCGCGGCCAATGGAACATCGACGATGACCGCGACCTGAGCTTCGGCGTGCAGCGTTACAAGGCCGACATGGACCTGGCCGGCGCCCTCAGCGTCAAGGATTACAAGGACGACCCGCGCCAGTCGACCCGTCCGCTGGACCGCTTCGAAGGCGACACCGACCGGGTCTGGGGCACCTACACCCAGCAACTCGGCGCCATGGGGCCGTTCGATTCCGTGGAATTCAGCTGGACCAACTTCGCCCACAACAGCTACCGCAATTTCGTCGTCGGCCTGCCCTTCACCCCGGACGGCGCGGCCGTGACCAAGCAGGACGGCCCGCGCGACTTCAAGGTCTGGGGCAGCGAACCGCGCCTGAGCATGAGCATCGACGGCGACCGGCTCAGCCAGACCTGGCTGCTGGGCGCGCGTTATGTGCGCGAAGACATCGACTACAAGGTCAACCGGCAAAGCCTGGTCACGGGCAGGACCACGCCGTTCCGCGACTGGACCTTCGACGACGAGGCCAAGGCGTTTTACCTAAGCAACGCCATCGGCCTGCTCGATAACCGCCTGACCATCACCCCCGGCGTGCGTTATGAAAACGCGACCATGAATTACGACGACGGCATCACCGGTTTCGAACACGAGAACAAATCCGAGGAATGGCTGCCGGGCCTGACCGTCGGCTTCCAGGCCAGCGATGACTGGTTCGTGTATGCCAACGCACAGAAATCCCTGCGCCCGCCGCAGGTCACGCAGATCGTCAAGGAAGGCGATGTCGGCGCCGAACTGGCCTGGAACTATGAAACCGGCGTGCGCTACACACCGTGGCAAGGCTTGCGCGTGGACTTCGGCGTATACCGCATCGATTTCAGTGACCAGATCGTCTACAACGCCACCATCGACCGCTTCGTCAACCTCGGCAGCACCCGTCATCAGGGGATCGAAACCGAAGTGTTCTGGACGCCGTCGGCCCTCCCCGACCTCGACCTGCACGCCAGCTACGCCTACCTCGATGCCAAGCAGCGCAACGGCGATTTCAAGGACAACGAAGTACCCTTTGCCTCGCGCAACCAGTTCAACGTCGATGGCCGTTATCACTTCGCCGAGCACTGGACCTACAGCCTCGACGGCCTGTTCGTCAGCAGCGCCTACACCGACGCCGCCAATTCCGGGGATGAAGATGCCGCCGCGTCCGTGGGCAAACTCCCCGCGTACTGGGTCTGGAACACCGCCATCGAACGGGAATTCAAGTTGCAGGACCACAGTGTGCTGACCGCTTCGGCCGGGGTCAGCAACCTGTTCAACCGCGAGTATTACTTCCGCGGCATCGACACCAGCCCCTGGGGTCGCCAACCGGCTCCGGAGCGTTCGCTGACGTTGGGCCTGAATTATCGGTTTTGATCAATAGGCTGACAAAAACCGATTACAGGAGCGAGCCTTGTGGCGAGGGGATTTATCCCCGTCGGACTGCGCAGCAGTCCCGTTTTCGGGGGCCGCTTCGCAGCCCGACGGGGATAAATCCCCTCGCCACAAAAACCTGCTCCCACAAACAACACTACGCAAGGAAGCATGGTGCTCACTGGCTTTTTGACGATTAGAACCTACGCTCTTTTCGCGGGGACATCACATTTGCAGCGTTGTCGGAAGACGACAATGGAGTACTGACGTCATGCAGCCAAAGGTATCTGCTCTGCCCGTCATCACACTGCTGGCTCTGTGCAGCCAGCAAGCTCACGCCGGCGGCATCATGCTCTACGAAGTCGGTACCGACAACGCCGGCCTGGCCAACGCCGGTGCCGCCGCCCGGGCTCAGGGCCCGTCCACTATTGCCAACAATCCGGCGGGCATGAGTTACCTGCCGGGCACTCAGATCACCGCGGGTTTGCAAGTGCTTTACGGTGATATCTCGTTCGATCGCGACGACGACACCAACGTGCCGGGCAGCAACAGTGGCAACGCACTCGATCCGATGCCTGGCGGCAGTTTTTTCATCAGCCATGAACTCGATGACCACTGGAGCGTCGGCTTTGGCCAGTACGGCGACTTCGGCCTGGCCGTCAATTACGATAACGAATGGTCCGGGCGCTATTTCGCGCAAAACTCCAGCCTGCTCGGCTTGTCGATGGTGCCGAGCGTTGCCTATCGCTTCAACGAGCAATGGTCGGTGGGCGTCGGCGTCAAGGCCATGTACGGCATGCTGCAAGCCCAGACCGCCATCGACCGCTCGCCTTTCGGTTTCACCGACCGCAGCGACGGCCAGTTCAAATACAAGGACAACGATTGGGGATTTGGCGCCAACGTGGGGGTGATCTACGCCCCGCAACCCGGCACCCGCATTGGCCTGACGTATACCAGCAAGGTCGACCTGGAGTTTGACGACGGCCTGGACGTCAAGGGCGACGGCCCCTTGTTGCAGCGCCTGGATGGCACCCAGACCGAACTCGACATCACCGTACCGCAAACCGTCACCCTGAGCCTGTTCCAGCAGCTGGACCGGCAGTGGGCCTTGCTCGCCTCGGTCAACTGGCAGGACTGGTCGGAGTTCGGCGACATCGGCGTGCAGGTCGACACCGAGGCAAACGATGCCCGTTCGACCAACATCGATGCCGGCTTCAAGGACACCTGGCACCTGTCGCTCGGCGCGCAATACCAGGCCACCGAGCAACTGCTGTGGAATGTCGGCGTGGCGTACGACAGCAGTGCCGTTTCCGACAGCAAGCGTTCGGTGATTGTGCCCATGGCCGAATCCTGGCGCATTGCGACGGGAGCCACCTATGCTCTGAACAAGGACACCGAC
Source organism: Pseudomonas sp. C2B4 (assembly GCF_013359695.1). Lineage (GTDB taxonomy): Bacteria > Pseudomonadota > Gammaproteobacteria > Pseudomonadales > Pseudomonadaceae > Aquipseudomonas. The sequence goes on along the minus strand of NZ_JABFMU010000085.1, from coordinate 9,671 downwards.
GTCAACGTCAGTTGGGCCATGATCTGGATGGGCGACATGCCGGTGGACCAGACCAAATCCCCGTCGGGCAATCGAATTTCCGGCCAATTCGACAGTGCCTGGATTCAAACCCTGGCCGGCAACATGACCTGGCGTTTCTGATTGTCTGCAAACGAACAACGACTTTTATCCAAGGAGCACACCGTACTATGAACCTGACCCGAAAATTGCTCGTCGGCGTTGCACTGACCGGGCTCCTGCTCGGTGGTTGTACCTCGAAAGTCATCGAGAAGGACCAGTACTCCGGCTACCTGTCCAACTACAACAACCTGCAGGAGGTCACGACCCCCAGCGGCGGAACGGCGATGCGTTGGGTGAGCCCGTCGTGGAACCCCAATGCCTATGACACGGTGGCCTTCAATAAACTGGAACTCTATCCGGCGCCCAAACCCAACGAACAGGTCAACAAGCAAACACTGGCCGACATTCAGAACTACATGACCAACAAGGCCAAAGCCACGCTGGGGCAGAAGTATCGGGTGGTTTCCAGCCCGAGCGCGGCACCGGCCGGTGCGAAAACCCTGATCATGCGTGCCGCCATCACCGGGGTCAGCGCCTCGAACGAAGGCATGCAGTGGTATGAAGTGGTGCCGATCGCCGCCGTCGTCGGGGCGACTTCAGCCGCTACCGGTCACCGGGACCAGGATACCGAGCTGTTTCTTGAGGCCGAGTTCATCGACGCGAAAAACAACCAGACTGTGGCCAGGGTGGTGCGCAAGGTGTTTGGCAAGCAACTGGCGAACTCCAGCCAGAAAGTCACTGCTGCGGACTTCAAGGCGGCGATCGACAAGCTGGGGACTGACTTCCAAGCGTTCATCAAATAACCGGATCGCTTTTCTGTAGGAGCGAGCTTGCTCGCGAAAAACCCGAGGGCGCCGATGGGCATCTGGTTTTACGCGTCAACGTTCACGCCCCTTGCGAGCAAGCTCGCTCCTACACGGATTGCGAATGCCGAAGCTGGTTATTTTTTCATGCCCACCCGTCGCCGCATCTCGGCGGTGATCGTCTGCCGGGTTTTCTTCATCTCAGCCCAAGGCCCGTCACCCACTTCGGCCAGCCGTTCGTGCACGTTGTGCAGGTTCCACTGGTTGCCTCCCTTGAGTTCCCCCACCTCTTCACGAAAGATCGGCACCGACACCGGCAGCCCTTCACGGGTGCGCACGGCGTAGGCGCAGATGGTGGTGGCGCCCAGCCCGTTGCGCAGGTAATCGATGAAGATCCTTCCCACCCGGTTCTTCGGCCCGGACACGGCAGAGAATCGCTCCGGCAACGTCTTCGCCATGTGGCTGACAATCCCGTGGCTGAAATCCTTGACTTCATCCCAGCCCAGTTTGCGGGTCAGCGGCACCACCAGGTGAATACCCTTGCCGCCGCTGGTCTTGAGAAACGCCTTGAGCCCCAGCTCATCGAGCACCGACAGGGTCAACCGGGTCGCCTCGATCATGCGCGTCCAAGGCAGTTCCGGGTCCGGGTCGAGGTCGAGGACGAAGCGATCGGGCTTGTCGAGCTTGTCCGAGGTCGCGTTCCAGGTGTGCAGTTCCACGGTGCTCATCTGCACCGCACCGACCAGGGCTTCGGCATTGTTGATCACCATCATCGGCTGGCCCGTGAGCGCCGGGTCCAGGGTGGTGATGCCGGGTATGGCCAGGCGCTCGGCGTTCTTCTGGAAAAACAATTCGCCCGCAATGCCATCCGGCGCCCGCACCAGCGCCACCGGGCGATCCTTGAGCTGCGGCAAGATCCACTCGGCAACGCTGGCGTAATACTCCGCCAATTGCATTTTGGTGGTGCCGCTGCTGGCGTCGATGACCCGGTCCGGGTGAGTAATGCGTACCTTGCCCGCAGCCAGGCCGAGTTGCGAAGGCGCAAGGTCGGCTGTGTTTGGCGCGGCGGATGACTTGGCGGCGTTTTTTTTCGCCGAAGCCGTTTTTTTTGCAGGGGCGGATTTCGCAGAAGTAGCTTTCACGGCCGTTGGACGCTCCTCGGTAATGTCTTGGGCAGGTTTGTCGTCACGCAGGCCATGGAACACCGCGTGCCGCACAGAACCCTCCTTGGTCATTTCAGCAAAGGCCACTTCTGCCAGCAGACGCGGTTTCAGCCAATGCACGCCCTTGAACTCCGCACCCGTGGGTGGATTGACCACTGCCGGTTTTTTCGTCTGCAAGGGCTTGAGTTGTGCATGGATGCGGCCGAGGGTGGCCTCGGTGAATCCGGTGCCGACCTTGCCCGCATAGCGCAACTCGCCGCTGTCGCGATCATGCAGGCCCAGCAGCAAGGCACCGAAGGCACTGCGCGAGCCTTTGGGATCGGTAAATCCGACAATGACAAATTCCTGCCGATGCTTGCACTTGAGTTTGATCCAGTCACTGCTGCGCCGTGACACATAAGCCGAGCCCATGCGCTTGCCGATCAGCCCTTCCATGCGCATCTGGCAGGCGCTGTTGAGCAAGGCCTCCGGGTCTTCGCCGAAACTGTCGGAAAAACGCAGCAAGGGGTCTGCGCCGGTTTTGAGCACGGTCGCCAGCGCTGCCCGGCGCTCCTCGACCGGCACTTCGCGCAGGTCCACGCCGTTGAGGTACGGCAAGTCGAACAGGTAGTAAAGGATGTTGCCGCTGCGACCGGCATCGAAGGCATTTTGCAGTGCCTGGAAGTCCGGCACGCCCTGCTCGTCCGCCACCACCATTTCACCGTCGAGCCAGGCCGACTCCAGGCCCAGGCCCGCCAAGGCCTTGGCTTGCCCGGGCAATTTATGGGTCCAGTCGTGGCCGTTGCGGGTAAAAAGCCTGACGTCGTCACGGTCGATACGCGCCATGATCCGGTAACCGTCGAACTTGACCTCGTAGCTCCACTGGCCGTCCGGGGCCTTGTCCACCAGCGTCGCCAGTTCCGGCTGGATCTGGTCCGGCAATCTGGCTTTGCGCGCACCGGTGAGCGGTGCAGGCTTTTCCTTGCGCGCCGGGGTGGCCGGTTTCTTGACCGCCTTGGGTTTGACGGCGGCCGGCTCCGAAGTCGCCGAAAAATCGCGCATACGGTTGTAGTCGTCGAGGTCCTTGTTCATCGCTCACCTGCCGGTAGCTGCAGGACGCGGAATCAGCGCGTCTGTCCCTCAGCAGAGCGAACCGTGCGCGGAAAAATTCCATTCGCATTGAAATGGCCCGGACGGACGGCCCCGTGGCGCAGCGCCGGACGGATGTGCACGGGCATACAATCAGCGGGTGCCGCTTCATCCTCCGGAGAGCAACCATGCGCACGACTCATATCATCGAAGTTCCGCCGGAACCGTTCAGCGTCGTTGGCGAGGCGATCACGGTCCTGGCCGGCGGGGACCTGAGCAAACCCTTTGAAATGCATATCCAGGAAGGCGTGCAAGGCGGCGGCCCGCCCCCGCACTTTCATCCGTGGGACGAAGCGTTTCTGGTGGTGGACGGTGAGGTCGAAGTGACGGTCGAGGGCCAGTCCACCACGGTCTCGGCCGGGGGCTATGTGCATATACCGGCCGGGTCGATTCATGCCTACAAGAACATCAGCCGCACCGCGAAGATGATCGGCGTGGTGTCCGATCCGCGGGGCGGGCAGTTTTTTGCGGCGATGGACCGGTTCAAGGTGCCTGAGGACCTACCCCGGATACTGGAAGTCGCCGAGCGTTTTGATGTGACCTTTCTGGTGCCGAAACCAGGCGATTGACCGCGTTATCGTTCTTCGCGAGCAGGCTCGCCCCCACAATGGATCTCTGGTGTTAACAAACCCCTGTGGGAGCGAGCCTGCTCGCGAAAGCGGACTGACAGCCGACCTGATTTTCAGGCAGCCCCACCCCTGGCCTGCTGCTCCAGATGCACCTGCAAATCCGGATCGATGTTCAGCGCCGCCGCCAATTCATCCAGATAGCTGCGCTCGGCATCCTGCTGATCGTCCACCAGCATGACACTCGCCAAGTACATCTCGGCGGCCATGCCCGGTTCGGTGGCCGATTGCGCCACGTCGACCGGATCCAGGGGTTTGGCGACTTCTTCATCGAGCCATTGCTGCAGTTGCGGGTCGTCGGTGTGGCGGGCGATTTCGGCGTTGATCATCTGCTTTTCAGCGTCATCAAACCGGCCATCGGCCTTGGCCGCCGCAATAAGGGCGCGCAGGATCGCATGGCTGTGTTCTTCGACTTCCGGACCGGCCAGCATGTCCACGGTGCGCATGGCCTGTTGCGGTGCCTGCTGCTGGGAAGCCTGGCTGCGCTGCCAGGACTGATACGCCTGGAACGCCATCATCCCCAGCGAAGCGAGCGCCGCATAATTGGTCCCGCCACCGGAGCGCGATTGCGGGGATCCGCCCATCGGCGAGCCACCGCCCAGCAGGCCACCCAGCAATCCGCCGAGCCCGCCCATTCCACCAGCACCAGCGCCGGCACCGCCACCGCCGCCGCCACCCAGCAGGCCACCGAGCAATCCGCCCAGATCGCCGAGCCCACCTTGAGCCATCCCCCCGCCGCCCTGTTGCGACATGGAGCCCTGGCCGCCCCGCAGTAATTGTTCGAGCAGATCGCTGGTGTTCATGACGACGTCCTCATCGAAGGGAGTGATCCGTCAGGCAACGATAGTCCTCGCCGGCAATTGCGCCAGCACCGTTTGGCCGACCCGCGACGTCATACCTGAAGACCCGCGAGCTAGGCCGATGTGCGCTCGCGTTTCATCTGGGTCACGAGAGTAAACCGGTCCTCCGGATGGATGGTTTCCGACACCACCATCAGCGCGCCGTCCTCGTCCCGGTATTGGCGGATGATGTTCAAACCCGGTGAGCCGGGTTCCGCATTGAGGCTCTTGGCGATCTCGGGGGTCAGCAGCACGGCGCGCACTTGTTGATCCACCACATCAATGGTCCGGGCGAAATGCTGCTCGATCAGTGCCGCAATCAACTGATCCGGGTGTTGCTCGGCCAGCTCAATCACCTCGGCGTACACGTCCTGGGCATAGACGTCGGTCCAGCACAGCGGTGCGCGGGCGTTTTGTTGATCGACCCGAATGCTCGACACACAAAAATAATGCTCGCCCGGCTCCAGCCCCAGGCGCCTGGCCTGGGCGATGTCGGCGACGAAGTGGTGCACATGCTGGATGCTGCGCATCTGGGTTTCGGCCAGGTGAACCAGGTCGGACACCGAAGCCAGTGACTGCGAGTACCCCCCCTGGGGGGACGACGCTTCGACCCGCGTACCGACCCTTTTGCGCCGGGACACCAGTCCCTGGTTCTGCAATTGGGTGATGGCCGCGCGCACCGTATGTCGGCTCACGTCATACAGCTCGCACAGCTCGAATTCCGTTGGCAGCAGCGTCCCGACCGGGTAACGCCCGCTGGAAATCGCCTCCATCAAGTCTTTTGCAACGACCGCATAGCGCGTCTGGTTCATACCTTTCATCAGTCCCGAACGTTCACCGAGTTGACAGTGTATCAGCGAGCACGTAAGAATTATGTACGGACATATTAAATATGTCCGATCAATAACAAACATATCAGGATCAACTCATGTCCAGCACTGTCTTCGACTCCGCCCTCTTTCGCGACATGTTCGGCACCGCCGAGATGCGCGGCGTGTTTTCCGACAAAGCCCTGATCGAACGCTACATCGAAGTGGAAGTGGCGCTGGCCCGCGCCGAAGCCCGTTGCGGCGTGATTCCTGCCGATGCCGCCGAGCAGATCGCCGAACGGGCCACTTACGCGTCCCTCGATCTGGCACTGATGCAGCACGAAACTGAAATCGTCGGGTACCCGATCCTGCCGCTGGTGGAACAGCTGTCGAAAACCTGCGGCGAGGCCGGGCGCTACGTGCACTGGGGCGCCACCACCCAGGACATCATGGACACCGCTGTAGTCCTGCAAGTGCGTGCAGCGCTGGCGATTGTCGAGCGTGACATCCAGGCCGTTCGCGGCCTGCTCGCCGAGTTGGCCAAGCGTTATCGGGACACGCCGATGGCCGGGCGTACCCACCTGCAGCACGCCCTGCCGATCACCTTCGGCTACAAATGTGCGGTGTGGTTGAGCATGTTCGATCGTCATGCCGAACGCCTGGTGGAGCTGCGCCCACGGGTGGAAATCGGCCAGTTCGCCGGTGCGGCAGGTACGTTGGCCTCGTTGGGCGACAAAGGCCTGGAAGTGCAGGAAGCGCTGATGGCCGAACTGGGCCTGGGCGTGCCGCAAGCCACCTGGCACGTCGCCCGCGACGGTCTGGCCGAAACCCTGAACTTCCTGGGGCTGGTCACGGGATCGCTGGGCAAGATTGCCCTGGACGTCATGATGATGATGACCAGTGAACTGGGCGAAGTGTACGAACCCTTCGTCAAGGGCCGCGGTGCCAGCAGCACCATGCCGCAGAAGCGCAACCCGATTTCCTGCGAACTGATGTACGCCGCCGCCAAAGGTGTGCGCCAGCAAGCCGGCCTGATGCTCGATGCGATGATCCAGGATTTCGAGCGCTCTACCGGTCCGTGGCAGGCCGAATGGATCGCGATCCCCGAAGCCTTCGCCTTGAGCGCTGCCTCACTTGGCCAGGCGAAGTTCATGCTGGCCGGCCTGGAAGTGCGCACCGAGCGCATGCGCAAGAATCTGGACATGACCCAGGGCCTGATCGTCGCCGAAGCGGTGATGATGGGACTGGCCCCGGCACTGGGCCGGCAGGTCGCCCATGACGTGGTGTATGCCGCGTGCCGCCTGGCCAACGACGAAGGCACCAGTCTGCTCGACGCCCTGCTCGCTCAAGGTGAAGCCACCGCGCAACTGGATATCGAGGAACTCAAGCGCCTCACTGACCCGTCCAACTATCTGGGCCTTGCGCCGCAGATGGTCGATATCGCCCTGGCACGCGAGGGTCGCGTCAAACGCTGATCGTTGCGGGGCTCGCCGCGAGCGAGCCCCTCTGCCTACCGCTCGCCAATAACAACAACGAGATCGCAGACATGACCACGCTCAACAAAAAACCGTTCTACAAGGACCTGACCTTCCAGGTCATTGCCGCCATGGTCCTGGGTATTGCCTTCGGCTTTCTGGCGCCGGAACTGGCCGCCAAGTTCAAGATTCTTGGCGATATCTTCCTCAAACTGATCAAGACCGCCGTCGCGCCGCTGGTGTTCTTCACCGTGGTCCATGGCATCGCCTCGGCAGGCGATATCAAACGGGTCGGCAAGGTCGGTTTGCGCGCGCTGATCTATTTCGAAATCGTCTCCACCATTGCCCTGGCCATCGGTCTGCTGTGGGGCAACCTGCTGAACATCGGCTCCGGCATGCACGACGCCCATCCGAGCAGCGCCACTGCCGCAGCCGCCAGTGCGGCGGTCGCCAAGGGCCATGCGCCGGCGTCGACCATGGACTTCATCTACGGGATCTTCCCGGACAACTTCGTCGGTGCATTTGCCGGTGGTCAACTGCTGCAAGTGCTGGTGATCTCCGTACTGTTCGGCTTTGCCCTGCTGGCGCTCAAACCCGAGCGACGCAGTGTCATCGAGGATGGCTTGAGCCGGGTCTCCGAATGCTTCTTCGAGTTCATCAACCTGATCATGAAGTTCGCGCCACTCGGCGCCTTTGGTTCCGTCGCCTACGCCGTGGGCAGCAATGGCAGCGCGGTGCTGATGTCGCTGGCCAACCTGGTGTTGATGTTCTACGTCTGTGTCGCATTCTTCATCTTCGTGGTGCTGGGCGTGGTCTGCCGGATTTCAGGGTTCAGCCTGTGGCGCTTCCTGAAGTACATCAAGGATGAGATTTTCATCGTGCTGGGCACCGCCTCCTCGGAAAGCGCCCTGCCGCGCCTGCTGCAAAAACTGGAGAAGTTCGGTTGTTCCAAGCAGAGCGTCGGCCTGGTCTTGCCCACGGGCTATGCCTTCAACCTCGATGGCACCTCCATCTATATGTCGCTGTGCGTGCTGTTCATCGCCAACGCCTACGGCGTACCGATGAGTTGGGAGCAACAACTGGGCACCATAGCCATCATGCTGGTGACGTCCAAAGGCGCAGCAGCCGTGTCGGGAGGTAGCTTCGTGGTGTTTGCCGCCACCGTGACCGCCATCGGCGTGTTGCCGGTCGAGGGTCTGGCCTTGTTGTTCGGGGTGTATCGCTTCATGTCGATGGCCATCGCCACCTGCAACACCATCGGCAACAGCGTGGCGACGGTGGTGGTGTCCAAGTGGTCGGGTGAATTCACAGAGCAGACCGCGAAGGCCGAATACCATCGGGTGTTCGGACGTAATCCTCAGGCGGCGCTGTGACCCACCAGGCGGATCGATTCAGATAAGCACACTGACCCCGGATTTATCCGGGGTCTTTTTTTAGCGGCCCAGCTAAGATTCATAGGTGGTGAACCTTATTCCCGGAAACCCGGTCGATACCTGCAACCCGACCCGGTTTGCCGCCGCCTTCGACGTTGAAGGCGATGACTGGCTTGCTTCACTTTCTGGAGAACGCCCCCGTGATAACGACTCTACACATCGCCAGACTCAAAGCTTGGGGCGCCCACGGTTTTACCGCCACCGGCGTGGTCACCGCTTTCCTGGCGACCCTCGCCCTGCTCGATAACCAACCCACCACTTGCCTGCTATGGCTGGGCGTAGCCCTGATCGTCGACGGGCTGGACGGCGCGCTGGCGCGCAAGGTCAATGTGCAGTCGGTGCTGCCGAGTTTCGACGGTTCGATCCTCGATCTGGTCATCGACTACCTGACATATGTGTTCATTCCGGCACTGTTCATCTATCGCTACATCCCGCTACCCGACTACACGCTGCTGCTGACCGTGTCGCTGGTCCTGGTGTCGTCGCTGTTCTGCTTCTGCAACGTCAACATGAAGAGCAAGGACAATTACTTCCAGGGTTTCCCTGCCGCATGGAACGTGGTTGCCCTGTGCCTGTACATCATCGCGCCGTCGCCGTGGATCACCTTCCTGACGGTGATCGGCCTGTCGCTGCTGACGCTGACCCGGATGAAATTCCTGCACCCGTTCCGCGTGCGCCGCTTCATGCCGATCAACATTGCGGTGACGGCCATCTGGTTGCTGTGCAGCCTGTCGCTGGTGGTCAATCATCCGGTGATCAATCCGCTGGTGATGGGGCTGTGGCTGCTGATGTCGGCGTACTTCCTGGGGATCTGCTTCTGGCGCACCGCGCTGGAGTGGTTCGACGAATCACGACTCAAGTAACGCCATGCCCATCCATATCGTACGCCTGGGCTCGCCGCGCCAATCCGATGAAGGCCTGCGCCTGGGCACCGTGCGCCGCCCGCCCCGGGGTGTCCCCAAGGCCGAATTCGCCACGCGGGACTTCTACGATGTCTGGCAGCCGCAGCTGTCGCCCAGCGCCGAGCTGGTGGCCGAGGCACTGTCCGCGGAAGACGCCAAGGCCTGGGCGGTGTTCGTGCGCAAGTTCAAGGCCGAAATGAAGCAGCCGGCCGCCAGCCAGCTGCTGGATCTGCTGGCCGCCCTCTCCCACCACACCTCCCTGGCCGTGGGTTGTTACTGTGAGGATGAAGCGCATTGCCACCGGTCGGTGTTGCGCGAGTTGCTGGAGGCCAGAGGAGCAAAGGTTGTATAGCTCCAGAATCACCACTGCCCTGTGGGAGCGAGCCTGCTCGCGAAAGCGGTGTCTCAGTCACATCATCTCTGACTGATACAC
>NZ_JABFMU010000084.1 GCF_013359695.1 Pseudomonas sp. C2B4 | reverse complement strand
TTTATCAAGGAGTTTTCCGTTTCGACTGCGCCGGAAGTGGGGCGAATTATAGACACCTGAAATCTGCCGTCAACACCTAATTTGGTTTTTCTATCAAAAACACCCCAAATGCGAGAATCCCCACTCCCCTCTATATAGAAGGACTCAAATATGAGCGAAAAGCCCATCGGGATAGCCGATAGAAAGGGTCGCGAGCAGAAGGGAGATTAAGTATCTGGAAAAGGTGGTGTCCCAGGGCAGGTTCGAACTGCCAACCTTCCCCTTAGGAGGGGGATGCTCTATCCAATTGAGCTACTGAGACACAAATTGCCCGCGAAGACACGCAGAGCGATAGACGGCGTGCATGTTAACGGGCACACCGGCCTTTGTCATGTCATCCATGGGCTTTTTAAGTGTAGGCACTACGCCCCATGGACAGGCGAAGTTTTACCGAGCAAGCCAGAGGCGATTCAAGACTCCTTCATCACGCATCCAAAAACGCCACACCGATACGATTCGATAACCCCAATGACCCTCCCCAGATGACAAATCGCCTTGCCATCCATCCTAAATGGCTCTGGCCGCGTGCGAAGCTCTAGTAAATCGGCCATTTGCCACTATCCTGTAAAGGGCAAGGAACAGTGATCGATTCGCATGAAATGCCCGTCAGAAATTTCGTTCGGGCAGAGGACGCGGTCAGCGATACGGACCAGCCAGCTTTCCAAACCAGTCCGCATTTCTGATAATTGGTGCTGGCATAACGCCTTTATCCAGTTCAATATTTGTCACAGAATTGACGCCAATGATCTGGCTACTTTGAGGCATGATGCGAGCCTCTATCAATTCAGGTTGAACATTTGGCCATAGCGCTTGTCGTATCAGACATCCTGCGGCCAATCCCGAGAACCGCTCCCCTGAACTAACCGGTTAAATATATGCGCCCATTGAAACAGGCAATCTATTCCAGCCGTACGGCTGACAAGTTCGTCGTACGTCTGCCAGACGGAATGCGTGAACGCATTGCCGAGGTGGCTCGCAATCATCACCGCAGCATGAACTCTGAAATCATCGCACGCCTTGAGCAGAGCCTTATCCAGGAAGGTGCACTAGGCGAAGAACTCAGCATGCGCCTGGACAGTCCTGAGCTTTCATTGCACGAACGTGAATTGCTGCAGCGCTTTCGCCAACTCTCTCACCGTCAACAAAACGCTCTCGTCTCATTGATTGCCCATGATGCCGAGATGGCCGCTGACGCCTCCTGATCTACACTGAATTCTCAAGCCAGCCTGATCGCTGGCTTTTTTTTGCCTGAAATTCGACCACAAAAAAACCCGCCGGATGGCGGGTTTCAAGTAACAGGATCAGAGCAGGAAGATCGTCGCCAACCCAAGGAAAATGAAGAAGCCTCCACTGTCAGTCATGGCAGTAATCATTACGCTGGCCCCCATCGCCGGGTCACGCCCGAGTCGTGCAAGCGTCATCGGAATCAAAACCCCCATCAACGCAGCAAGCAGCAAGTTAAGCGTCATGGCGGCAGTCATCACCACGCCCAAAGACCAACTGCCATAAAGAAGATAGGCAACAGCGCCGATCACACCGCCCCATATCACACCATTGATCAGCGCCACTGCCAATTCCTTGCGCATGAGTCGCGACGTATTGCCGGTGCTCACCTGGTCTAACGCCATGGCCCTTACGATCATGGTGATGGTCTGGTTACCAGAGTTGCCACCGATGCCCGCCACAATTGGCATCAACGCCGCAAGCGCCACGAGTTTCTCGATAGACCCCTCAAACAGTCCGATCACCCGAGATGCAACAAATGCGGTGATCAAGTTCACAGCCAACCAGGCCCAACGGTTGCGCAGGGACTTCCAAACCGATGCAAAAATATCTTCTTCTTCACGCAGACCCGCCATGTTGAGAACTTCGCTTTCGCTCTCTTCACGAATCAGGTCGACCATTTCATCGATTGTCAGACGGCCGATCAATTTGCCGTTCTTGTCGACCACAGGCGCGGAAATCAGGTCGTAACGCTCGAACGCTTGAGCGGCGTCATAGGCTTCTTCGTCCGGATGAAAGCTCACCGGATCACTGGCCATGACTTCAGAAACCTGTTTATCCGGATCGTTGACCAGCAGACGCTTGATCGGCAGCACGCCCTTGAGGACACCGTCGTAATCGACCACGAACAGTTTATCGGTATGGCCGGGCAGCTCCTTGAGACGACGCAGATAACGCAATACCACTTCAAGACTGACATCTTCGCGGATCGTCACCATCTCGAAGTCCATCAACGCACCGACCTGGTCCTCGTCATAGGACAGGGCTGAACGCACGCGCTCGCGTTGTTGCTGGTCCAGCGTCTCCATCAACTCGTGGACGACATCTCGCGGCAGCTCGGAGGCCAGATCAGCAAGTTCGTCGGCATCCATGTCCTTGGCTGCAGCCAGGAGCTCGTGATCGTCCATGTCGGCGATCAGCGTTTCACGGACCGAGTCAGATACTTCGAGAAGAATGTCGCCGTCTCGATCGGCCTTGACCAATTGCCAGAGCGTCAGACGATCGTCCAGCGGCAAGGCTTCAAGGATGTAGGCGACGTCGGCGGAGTGCAGGTCATCGAGTTTACGCTGCAACTCGACAAGGTTTTGCCGATGAACCAGATTCTCGACGAGGTCGTGATGCGGACCCTCCTGACGGTGGGTCAGGTCTTCAACCACTCGCTGACGCTGCAACAACTCAACAACTTGAGCGAGGCGGTCCTGCAAGCTTTCCTGCGTTTTCTTTACTTCAACTTCAGACATAGGCGAACTCCACTCCCAGCAGTGGAGCACGCCGGAAGGATCAATCAGTCAATTCATGATTGGAAAAACGGTTTACTGAGTAACTACTGGGTAAGTCCATGGAGGTATTCCACAAGCCCCGGCGGGGCTGACGGGCGCAATGATACACCGCCTGATGGTTTTAAATGTTAAAAAATCGCGGCTGAAACAAGCGCTTGCAAGACAAACTTGAACACTGTCCTGACTCTTGAAATTGCGACGACTCATCCTGAAAAGAAAACACACCGCAGCGGAAAAATGTGGCAGCTACGCTTGAAAACAACCGTCATGGAGGACGCTCAATGCCATCAAACGCGCAGCACTATTTACTCATCACCCTACTCTGCCCGCCCCTGGCGATTGCCACGACCATTCACCGCTGCGAGACCACCAATGGACACATCACCTTCACTACGCTGAGCTGCAGGACTAACGAAAGCCTATCGCTCCAGGAAGTCCGCACGATCACACCAGGCAGCACAATCACGACGCTAATGCCTGAAGCGGATCCTCGCGCAGCACCAGGCACGAAATTCCAAAGGAAAGATCCAACCGTCGTAGGCAAGACAGAAGACAAATGCGGGAACCTGATCAGCGCCAAGGAGCGGCGCGAAGCAATCATCAATCAGCGGATTATCGCGGGAATGACCCAGCAAGACGTCGAAAGCGCACTCGGCAAGCCCGACAAGATCAGTATTTCGAATTTAAGGACAAGCTACCGCTACGAAACCAAGCGAGGTCGCAGCGCAAACATTGAATTCGATGAGAGAGGATGCACGAAAGGAAAAGCCAAATCCCAGACGGCAAAAAGCCCGCATTAAATGCGGGCTTTCTGTTGTATGGTGCACTCGACAGGATTCGAACCTGTGACCGCTCGGTTCGTAGCCGAGTACTCTATCCAGCTGAGCTACGAGTGCATTTGTGTTTTTATACCAGATCACAACTGGTTGGAGCCAAGTTATTCACATCACTGCAAACAACTCTTAAATGGTGCACTCGACAGGATTCGAACCTGTGACCGCTCGGTTCGTAGCCGAGTACTCTATCCAGCTGAGCTACGAGTGCATTTGTTGCCGCGCATTATAGGCCGTTAAATCTGTTTGTAAAGCGCTTTTTTCTAGTAATTTCAACAACTTACCGAAGAAGCCAGATTACAACGTACTACGAAAATAATGGCGGAGAACGGGGGATTCGAACCCCCGACACCCTTTTGAGGTGTACTCCCTTAGCAGGGGAGCGCCTTCGGCCACTCGGCCAGCTCTCCGCAACACGGGGCGTATATTAACCAGCTTCTTCCCCGTTTGCAAACATAAAAAACGATAAAAATTAATGGCTTGGTTCTTCGTCCTTCTCTTTCTTGATGCGCAGGTAAATTTCCTCACGATGGACAGCCACCTCCTTGGGGGCGTTCACACCAATACGCACTTGATTTCCTTTGACGCCGAGCACGGTCACGGTGATTTCTCCATCACCAATAATCAGGCTTTCTGCGCACCGACGAGTCAGAATCAGCATACCTTTCTCCTCACGCCTTACATTTCAGGGACAACAGTCTGCAAAAAAAAGGCACTAGACCTACAACCAAAATGGTCATTGGCCTACATGCCTGAGTATTGACTAGCGCGAGCAAAAGAACAGCCTCGGGGTCACGCCATTCAAAAAAACAAAGGGCGCGGTCAGACCGCGCCCTTTGGCGAACGCATCACTCGCCCTGGCGGGCAGGCGCGTCCAGTTCGAAAGCTGTATGCAGGGCGCGCACAGCCAGTTCCAGGTACTTCTCTTCGATCACTACGGAGACTTTGATTTCCGAAGTCGAGATCATCTGGATATTGATGCTTTCCTTGGCCAGGGACTCGAACATACGGCTGGCAACGCCTGCGTGCGAGCGCATGCCAACGCCGACGATCGACACCTTGGCGATCTTGGTATCGCCAACGACTTCACGGGCACCAATCTCGGAAGCCGTTTTTTCCAGCACCGCTTGCGCAGCCTGGTAGTCATTGCGGTGCACGGTGAAGGTGAAGTCGGTGGTGTTATCGTGCGCAACGTTCTGCACGATCATGTCGACTTCAATGTTCGCGGCACTGATAGGGCCGAGGATCTTGAACGCTACGCCCGGGGTATCTGGCACGCCACGGATGGTCAGCTTGGCTTCATCGCGGTTAAAAGCGATGCCGGAAATGATCGGCTGTTCCATGGTTTCCTCTTCATCAATAGTAATGAGGGTACCCGGACCCTCCTTGAAGCTGTGCAGTACGCGCAGCGGAACGTTGTACTTGCCGGCGAATTCCACCGCACGGATCTGCAACACCTTGGAACCGAGGCTGGCCATTTCCAGCATCTCTTCGAAGGTAATCTTGTCCAGGCGCTGAGCCACGGACACCACGCGCGGGTCGGTGGTATAGACGCCGTCGACGTCGGTGTAGATCTGGCACTCGTCAGCCTTCAAGGCCGCCGCCAGAGCCACGCCGGTGGTGTCGGAGCCGCCACGACCGAGGGTGGTGATATTGCCGTGCTCGTCGACGCCCTGGAAACCGGCGACAACCACCACGCGACCGGCCTTCAGGTCGCCGCGAATCTTCTGGTCATCAATCTGCAGGATACGCGCTTTATTGTGCGCACTATCCGTCAGAATCCGTACCTGGTTGCCGGTGTAGGACACCGCTGGCACGCCACGCTTGATCAGCGCCATGGCCAACAGAGCGATCGTCACCTGCTCACCGGTGGAAACGATCACATCCAGCTCACGCGGAACCGGTTGGCCATCGCCACTGATTTGCTTGGCCAGATCGATCAGACGGTTGGTTTCGCCGCTCATTGCAGACAGCACAACCACCAGGTCATCGCCGGCATCGCGGAATTTCTTAACCTTGTCGGCGACCTGCTCGATTCTCTCGACAGTGCCGACCGAGGTGCCTCCAAATTTCTGTACGATCAAAGCCATTTCAAAGCCGCCTCTGCCCATGAAGGGCGCCCAAATAATCACTCAAACAGCGTTCCGGCCCGCCACTAGACTGCGGGCCGGAGACACTGCCTTATAAACCCTGCTCTACAAACGGGACAGTCAGGGCCAGTGCCGCATCCAGTGCGCCAGCGTCGGTACCGCCGCCTTGCGCCATGTCTGGACGACCACCGCCCTTCCCGCCCACTGCCGCAGCGGCTTGCTTCATCAAATCACCGGCTTTGAGTTGGCCAGTCAGGTCTTTGGTTACGCCTGCAACCAGAACGACCTTTTCCTCATGGACACTGCCGAGCAGGATCACTGCGCGGCCGAGTTTGTTTTTCAGCTGATCGACCAGCGCCAGCAGCGCCTTGCCATCCTGACCATCCAGACGCACGGCCAGCACTTTCACATCCTTGACGTCCTGCGCTTGCGCCGACAGATCGTCACCCGCCGCGCTGGCTGCCTTGGCTTGCAACTGCTCGAGTTGCTTCTCCAGCAGACGGTTGCGCTCCAGCACAGCCGACAACTTGTCGATCAGGTTGTCGCGGCTGCCCTTGACCAGGCTGGCCGCTTCCTTGAGTTGTTCTTCCGCCGCGTTCAAGTAGGCCAGCGCCGCGGCACCGGTGACTGCCTCGATACGACGCACACCAGAGGCCACACCGCCTTCGCTGATGATTTTCAGCAGACCGATGTCGCCGGTGCGGTTGGCGTGGATACCGCCACACAGTTCGACGGAGAAATCGCCACCCATGCTCAGCACGCGCACGTTGTCACCGTACTTCTCGCCGAACAGCGCCATGGCACCTTTCTGCTTGGCGGTTTCGATATCGGTTTCTTCGGTTTCAACTTCGGAGTTCTTGCGAATCTCGGCGTTGACGATGTCTTCCAGCGCTCTCAGCTGCTCAGGCTTGATGGCTTCGAAATGGCTGAAGTCGAAGCGCAAGCGCTGACTGTCGACCAGCGAGCCTTTCTGCTGAACGTGATCACCCAACACCTGACGCAATGCGGCGTGCAGCAAGTGAGTGGCCGAGTGGTTCAGCGACGTCGCGTGACGCACGTCGGCATCGACATGCGTCTCGACCGGAGCACCTACAATCAGGCTGCCCGAATCCAGTACACCGTGATGCAGGAACGCACCGCCGGTCTTGGTGGTGTCACGCACGTCGAAACGCGCAGCGCCAGCCTGGAGGAAGCCGCAATCACCAATCTGACCACCGGATTCCGCATAGAACGGCGTCTGGTCGAGCACGACCACGCCCTCTTCGCCTTCGCTCAGTACGTCAACCGATTGCCCTTCTTTATAGAGAGCAACGATTTTGGCGGAACCGCTGTGAGCGGTGTAACCGGTGAACTCGGTGTCGACGTCGACCTTGACCAGGCTGTTGTAATCCATGCCGAAGGAACTGGCCGAACGTGCACGCACGCGCTGGGCTTCCATTTCGCGCTCGAAGCCTGCTTCGTCGATGGTCAGGCTGCGCTCACGGGCGATGTCGCCGGTCAGGTCCATCGGGAAACCGTAGGTGTCGTAGAGTTTGAACACGACATCGCCCGGTACCACGTCGCCCTTGAGCTCGGCCAGATCCTGCTCGAGGATTTTCAGGCCCTGTTCCAGGGTCTTGGCGAATTGCTCTTCTTCGGCTTTCAGCACGCGCTCGATGTGGGCCTGCTGGGATTTCAGCTCAGGGAACGCTTCACCCATCTCGGCGACCAGGGCCGCAACGATCTGATAGAAGAAGCTACCCTTGGCGCCCAGTTTGTTGCCATGACGGCAAGCGCGACGAATGATCCGGCGCAGCACGTAGCCGCGGCCTTCGTTGGACGGCAGCACGCCATCGGCGATCAGGAAACCGCAGGAACGGATGTGGTCGGCCACGACTTTCAGGGAAGCCTGAGCGTCATTGGTGCAACCGATGGCCTTGGCCGATGCGTTCAGCAGGCTCTGGAACAGGTCGATTTCATAGTTCGAGTGAACGTGCTGCAGCACGGCACTGATCCGCTCCAGGCCCATGCCGGTGTCAACCGACGGTGCTGGCAACGGGTGCAACACGCCGTCGGCGGTGCGGTTGAACTGCATGAACACGTTGTTCCAGATTTCGATGTAACGGTCGCCGTCTTCTTCCGGCGAGCCTGGTGGGCCACCCCAGATGTCGGCGCCGTGATCGTAGAAAATCTCGGTGCACGGACCGCAGGGGCCAGTATCACCCATGGTCCAGAAGTTGTCGGAGGCGTACGGCGCGCCCTTGTTGTCGCCGATGCGAACCATGCGCTCGGCCGGAACGCCGATTTCCTTGGTCCAGATGTCGTACGCCTCGTCATCGCTGGCGTAGACAGTGACCCAGAGCTTTTCCTTCGGCAGGTTCAGCCACTTCTCGGAGGTCAGGAAGTTCCAGGCGTAGGTGATCGCGTCACGCTTGAAGTAATCGCCGAAGCTGAAGTTACCCAGCATTTCGAAGAAGGTGTGGTGACGAGCGGTGTAACCGACGTTTTCCAGGTCGTTGTGCTTGCCGCCGGCGCGCACGCATTTCTGGCTGCTGACCGCGCGGGTGTACGCGCGCTTTTCCTGGCCCAGGAAGCAGTCCTTGAACTGGTTCATCCCCGCGTTGGTGAACAGCAGGGTTGGGTCGTTGCCCGGAATCAAAGAGCTGGAGGCTACACGGGTGTGGCCTTGCTCTTCGAAGAAGCGAAGGAAGGCTTCACGGATTTCTGCGCTTTTCATTAGGTTCTTCCACGGAGGCTGCGGCCAAAGGCCTGTTCGAAACGTCAACAGACGAAACGACGGCAAAGGGCCGCATTATATCGGCCCTGCGCGCGGGGTACAGCGTGTTTATACGATAGAAACGGTCAATTGGACTGCTAACGCTATCACTTACGCGAAAAGTCGACGAATGTCGCGACGACCTGCTCTATTTGTTCGCGACTGATGTCCATGTGCGTCACCATCCGCAGACGAGCGGCAGCACTGAGCTTGATCCCTCGATCGGCGGCAAAGGCCTTGATCGCCTCGGCCCTGCCGCCCATCGCCACATAGACCATATTGGTCTGCACCGGCTCGACATCGAAACCTGCTGCACGCAGGCCTTCTGCCAGCAACTGGGCATTGGCGTGGTCGTCAGCCAGACGCTGGATGTTGTTGTCCAGAGCGTACAAACCCGCCGCCGCCAGAATCCCGGCCTGACGCATGCCGCCGCCGACCATCTTACGCAGGCGCCGTGCCTTGGCGATCAGCGGCGCCGAGCCGCACAATACCGAACCGACCGGCGCGCCCAAACCTTTGGACAGGCAGACCGAGACGGAATCGAAATACTGGGTAATCTCTCGCGCATCCACACCCAACTTGACTGCGGCGTTGTATAGCCGAGCACCGTCCAGGTGCAGTTGCAACCCGTGTTCGTGTGTAAAATTGCGGGCGCGGGCCAGATAGTCCAGGGGCAGGACCTTGCCCTGCATGGTGTTTTCCAGCGCCAGCAGTCGGGTGCGGGCGAAGTGGAAGTCATCCGGCTTGATCGCAGCGGCGACCTGCGCCAGGTCCAGCGAACCATCGGCCTGTACTTCCAGTGGCTGCGGCTGGATCGAGCCCAGGACCGCCGCACCGCCCCCTTCATACTTATAGGTGTGGGCTTGTTGGCCGACGATGTACTCGTCACCTCGCTCGCAATGAGCCATCAACCCCAGCAGATTACTCATGGTGCCGGTCGGGACAAACAACGCGGCGGCAAAACCGAGGCGTTTTGCCAACTCGGCTTCCAGACGATTGACCGTCGGATCTTCGCCATAAACATCGTCCCCGGTGGCCGCTGTGGCCATCGCGTCGAGCATGCCGGCGGAGGGTTGAGTGACGGTGTCGCTGCGAAGATCGATAACGCTCATGAATCTGGCCTCGGTTAGCAGGGGAAATCCCTTTCAGGTAAACGTTACTGCGGTCATGTCGATGAATAATCAACCCTTGAGCAAGGAAAATACGGACCGATCCAGCGGAAAACTCGATAGCAATCATCTGAAAGCAGCAATGCGCATGCAGGAAATATGTGTTAAAAACGCTGCGCCGCCAAATAATCAGGCGGCAAAACGTTCTCAGGGCGGGGTGCAACTCCCCACCGGCGGTAATTGCGCGCAATGCGCATAGCCCGCGAGCGCTTGGTGACGGCACGGCTTCGGCAGTGACTGGCAGCAAGGTCAGCAGACCCGGTGTGATCCCGGGGCCGACGGTCATAGTCCGGATGAAGAGAGAACGGGATTGGCGCCGCCTAGGCTCTATACCAAAGCGCCGCCCGCAGGCATTTGTGTCTGCGTACCCTTAAATCCCATTCGATTCATAACGCCCTGTTTTTCACACAAACAGGAGTCAGAACATGCAACCCACCGCAATCGACAGCAAAAGCAAACACCATCACGGCGAGCGCGTTGCGTTCATCCAGGCCTGCTGGCACAAGGAAATCGTTGACCAGAGCCGTAAAGGCTTCGTCGCCGAAATGATTGCCCAGGGTTATCAGGAATCCGACATCGACTTCTTCGAAGTCGGTGGTGCCTTTGAAATGCCCTTGCATGCCAAGTTGCTGGCCAAGACCGGCCGTTATGCCGGCATTGTCGCGGCAGCCCTGGTGGTGGACGGCGGGATCTACCGTCATGAATTCGTCGCTCAGTCTGTGGTCAGCGGCCTGATGCAGGTTCAACTGGAAACCGAAGTGCCGGTGTTCTCGGTGTCCCTGACCCCGCACCACTTCCATGCAGGTGAAGAGCACCAGAAGTTCTTCTTCGAGCATTTCGTGCATAAGGGCCAGGAAGCGGCGAGAACGTGTGCGGATACATTGAGCAAGGTGCGTGCGTTGCGTCGTACTGAGCCACGCGCAGTAGCCGTCTAAACACCAAAAAACCTGTGGGAGCGAGCCTGCTCGCGAAGACGGACCGACAGTCAACAAATGTGTTGAATGTTAAACCGCTTTCGCGAGCAGGCTCGCTCCCACAATGGTTTAGTGCTGTGCTTAAGCCAGGTTTTCGTCGGTCGTCGGCACAATCAGGATGCCGGCGCGCAGGCCGTTCTTCACCTTGGGGTTCGGGAAGATGATCCGGGCGCCCTCCTCCTCGATGATCCATCGGGTATTGGCGATGTCCTCCGCAAGCAAATAGCCCACATCCAGTTCGGAAAAATTCTCGATGTCCGCCGGCAGGTTCAGGCGGAAACTGTCGCTGTGCTTGATGATTTCCCGTGCCACGCTGAACAACTGCAAGCCGTCCAGTGCAGTCTCGGTCGATTCCGGCTCGCTGCCTTCGATGATCTGTTTCAGGCGGTTTTCCAGCAGGGACACATTGACCCCGTCGTTCTGCCCAAACGGCCGCGCCTTGCCCAGTTCGAGCGTGAAGGCCTCGGCACCAAGTTTGTCGTAGGTATAGGAACTGAAAACGATGGACGGCTTGTTCTGAAGCAGCACCGCTTCCATGCCGGCGGCGCGCAAGCGGGCCAGTTCCAGACGCGAATGCTGGCGCCCCTCCTTCCAGGGGTACAGCGCGAACTGCTCGATTTTCGAACCGCGGATCGCGGTGTGCAGGTCGTAGTGCAGTCGCTGGCGATCCGGCAGGCTGAAGAAGCTGGCGGCCAGACGTTCCAGTTCACAGGCGCGCAAGGCTTCGGAGCCGCTGCTTTGTTCGTGACGGCCATTGAACAGCCGATTGACGTCCTGCTCGACGAAACGCTCGCCCTTGCGAATCGCTTCGGGGTTGCCGAACAGGAACAGAATACGTGCACGCGGCTTCAGATCGCCGCGAGCGATGTCATGCAACAGTCGATCAAGCAATTCGATCGGCGCTGTTTCGTTGCCGTGGATCCCCGCTGACAGCAGCAGGTCCAGGCCATTATCGCGCGCTTCGGGTGGCCGGACTTCCAGCGCACCCTCGCTCAACCAGCGCATGCGCACGCCTTCGACAGTCAGTTGAGTCTTCTCCGCCGGTTCACGGCCGGCGAGGGTCAGTTCAAGCAGTTTGCCGAGGGCGAGCATAGAGCGGTTTCCTTAGTGGTCGTGGTTGCAATCCGGGCCGTGAACGTGATCCTCGTCGTCGCCGAGGTCAGCCGGTTCCATCTCCAGTTGCAGACTTACCAGATTAGTCGCCAATGGGCGCAGCAGCAGGTTGGCGTATTCGGCGTCACCCTCTTCGACGTCCACGCCGATCAGCAATTGGCCGCGGCCGTCTTGCTGGATCCACAGCTCTTTGCCTTGCCACATGACCGCGACGCGGGTGCAGGAGGTTTCCAGTTGCGTGCCGTCGGTGTCTTCAAGGATCAGCTGCAGTTTGTCGCTCATGTAATTACGCTCTCATTGGAGATGATGCAGCGCGCTGTCGTGTCCGAAAGCGCGCCGTCGATCAATTGATCTGGAATGGATAAACCGCGCCCAGTTTAAGGATTTGCGTCAGTTCATCCAGTGCCGTCCGGCACTCAAGCAACAATTGCGGGTCCGCCAGATCGTTTTCGGTCATGCGGTCGCGGTAGTGCTTGTTAACCCATTCGGTCAACGTGCCGTACAACGGTGCCGTCATGATAACGCCTGGATTGACCGCCGCCAGTTCGGTTTCGTTGAGCGCGACACGCAACCTCAGGCAAGCCGGGCCACCGCCGTTCTGCATGCTTTGCTTGAGATCGAAAACCTTCACTTCGCGAATCAGCCCGCCGGAGCTGGTCAAACCCTGCAGGTATTGCCAGACACGCTCGTTGCCATGGCATTCTTCCGGCACGATCAAGAGCATGGAGCCGTCAGGGCGCGACAGCAGTTGGCTATTGAACAGGTAGGAACGAACCGCGTCTTCTACCGTTACCGCGGAACGCGGTACGCAGATCGATTGAAATTTCCCACCGACCTTGGCGAGTTTGCTCTGCAATTCGGCCAACATCTGCTCGGTCTCGAGGAAAGCGTCCTCGTGATAGAACAACACTTCACCGTTACCCACGGCGATCACGTCGTTGTGGAACACGCCCTGATCGATCACCGACGGGTTCTGTTGGGCGTAGACCACGCCGTCATCCTTCAAACCGTGCAGACGAGCGACGGCCTGGGAGGCTTCAAGGGTCTGGCGCGCCGGGTATTTCTGCGGAGCCGGATAGCGGGTGTCGAACGCACTGCGACCGAACACGAAGAACTCGACGCCGGCTTCGCCGTACTCACGGCAGAAACGGGTGTGGTTGGCCGCGCCTTCGTCACCGAACTGCGCCACGGCCGGCAAGGCGGCGTGATGGGCAAAGTGCTTCTGGTCGGCAAACATCGCGCCCAGCACGCGGCTGGTGGTCGGGTGTTCGATGCTGCGGTGGTATTTGCAGTTGAGGTTGGCGGCGGTGAAATGCACGCGGCCGTCCGCGGTGTCGGCACTCGGGCTGACGGTGGCGGCGTTGGCGACCCACATGCTCGACGCCGAGCAACTGGCGACCAGCAGCGGCATCGCGTCCTTGGCGGCGCGTTCGATCACTTCAGCGTCAGTGCCGCCAAAGCCCAGGCGACGCAGTGCCGCCACGTCAGGACGCTCTTGCGGCGCCAGTACGCCTTGCTGAAAGCCCATGTCCATCAGCGATTTCATCTTCGCCAGGCCTTGCAGCGCCGCTTCCTTCGGGTTCGAAGACTGCTGGCTGTTGCTCTGGGACGCGACGTTGCCGTAGGACAGGCCACCGTAGTTATGGGTCGGCCCCACTAGACCGTCAAAATTGACTTCATAGGATTTCATCAGCGAGGCTCCACGAGAATCTGTTTGTTATAGGCATCAGTAACTGTTCAGTGCGACCGCGTCGCGGCCATCGCTGGCAAGCCAGCTCCCACAGTGATTGCGTTGTACACAAGATGTGTGAACGCCACCGAACCTGTGGGAGCGGGCTTGCCAGCGATTGGGCATCACGCCATCTTCACGCCAGGCGTGAGGGCCGCAGGCAACACCAGGCTCGGCGTTTCCAGCGAGGCCACCGGGTAGGCGCAATAATCCGCCGCGTAGTAGGCACTGGCGCGGTGGTTGCCCGAAGCGCCGACACCGCCGAATGGCGCGCTGCTCGCGGCGCCGGTCAATTGCTTGTTCCAGTTGACGATACCGGCGCGGCTTTCCAGCCAGAATTGCTGATAACGCGCTTCGGAGTCCGACAGCAAACCGGCCGCCAGACCGTAGGCAGTGTCATTGGCTTCAGCAATGGCCGCTTCAAAATCAGCGTAGCGGATCACTTGCAGCAACGGGCCGAACAGCTCTTCGTCCGGGCGCTCGGCAACGGCTGTGACATCCAGGATGCCTGGGGTCAGCAATGCGGCCTGGGCCTGGGGCTGAGTCATTTCCAGCAAGGCCACCGCACCGTTGGCCAGCAGATGCTCCTGGGCATCCATCAATGCTTTCGCTGCGCCAAGGGAAATCACCGAGCCCATGAACGGTGCCGGTTGTTGATCGAAGGCACCGACCACAATCGTGGCGCTGACTGCCACCAGCCGCGCCAGTAGCGCGTCGCCCCAGGCACCTTGCGGCACCAGCAGACGGCGGGCACAGGTGCAACGCTGGCCGGCAGAAATAAACGCTGACTGGATAATGGTGTACACCGCCGCGTCCACATCGGCGACCTGATCGACCACCAGCGGGTTGTTACCGCCCATCTCCAGCGCGAGGATCTTGTCCGGACGACCGGCGAATTGCTGGTGCAAGTGATTGCCGGTGCGGCTGGAGCCGGTGAAGAACAGACCGTCGATCCCCGGATTTGCCGCCAGTGCGATACCGGTTTCGCGCGCGCCTTGCAGCAGGTTCAACACACCGGCCGGCAGGCCGGCTTCGATCCAGCATTTGACCGTCAGTTCGGCGACTTTCGGCGTCAGTTCGCTGGGTTTGAACAGCACGCTGTTACCGGCCAGCAGCGCCGGCACGATATGACCGTTGGGCAAGTGGCCGGGGAAGTTGTAAGGACCAAATACCGCCACAACGCCATGTGGCTTGTGACGCAACACGGCGGTGGCGTCGCCCAGCGGGCCGCTCTTCTCGCCCGTGCGCTCGCGGTAGCTCTGCACCGAGATCGCCACTTTGTTGACCATGCTGGTGACTTCGGTCGCCGCTTCCCACAGGGGTTTGCCGGTTTCCTCACCGATGGCGTGGGCCAGTTCGTCTGCGTGGTTTTTCAAGGCGGCGGCAAAGGCTTCGAGCACCGAGATGCGTTCTTCCAGGGTACGACGAGCCCAGCCCGGGAACGCCTGACGCGCCGCTTGCACAGCCGATTCAACCTGAGCGGCGGTGGCGCCTTGACCGGACCACAGCACTTGCTGGGTCACCGGGTTCAGCGACTCAAAGGCTTCGCCCTGACCGGCCAGCCATTCACCTGCAATGTATAGCGACTTCATTATTTCGACTCCCGAGCAGCGGACAACGGAACGGCGCGCACTTGATCGCCGGCGTTGAGTTGAAGACGTTTGGCAGTCAGTGGATCGACCACCAGCGTGCCCGCGGCGAAGCGTGCGGGTGCAGCGGTGATGCGGCAGTCTTCGCGCTTGCGGTTATGAATAATGAAAGGCGTGGCGTCGTCGCCCGGCGTGCCGATGGCCAGCACCAGCGCCTGGCTGTCGCGCACCGCGCGGATCTTGCCGGTTTCGCACTCGATCGCCGGGCCGGCGTCGAAGATATCGACGTAGCCTTGATAGCTGAAACCTTCGCTCTTGAGCATCGCCAGCGCCGGTTCGGTGTCCGGGTGCACCTGACCGATCACGTTGCGCGCATCCGGCGACAGGAAGCAGGTGTACAGCGGGAATTTCGGCATCAGTTCCGCGATGAACGCTTTGTTGCCCACACCGGTCAGGTAATCGGCCTGGCTGAATTCCATCTTGAAGAAGTGTCGACCCAGGCTCTCCCAGAACGGCGAACGACCGGCTTCATCGGATACACCGCGCATTTCGGCGATGATCTTGTTGCCGAACAGTTGCGGGAACTCGGCGATGAACAGCATCCGCGCCTTGGACAGCATGCGGCCGTTGAGGCCACTGCGGTAGTCGGCGTGCAGGAACAGCGAGCACAACTCGGAATTGCCGGTCAGGTCGTTGGCCAGGAACAGCGTCGGGATTTCGCGGTAGATGTTCAACTCTTGCGAGGCGCTGACGGTCAGACCGACGCGAAAGTTGTACCAGGGCTCACGCAGGCCGACGGCGCCAGCGATGGCGGAAATGCCCACCACGCGACCGTCGTCATCTTCGAGCACGAACAGGTAGTCCGCATCAGCCCGGCCGGCTTCACCGCGAAAGGTCTTCTCGGCCCAGCCAACCCGATGGGCCAGACGCTCTTCGTTGGCCGGCAAGGTGGTCAGGCCGGTACCGGTGCTGCGGGCCAGGTCGATCAGAGCGGGTAAATCGCTGCTGCGTACGGGACGAACGATCATGCTATCTCCTCAATCGGGCCGCTTGCGCCGCCCGTGAAACTCGCTGCTTTCTAGGCATTCTTTTGGCAGGCGTTAAACCGCTACCAGGCGCACGCTTGCACCTTCACCGACGCCAAGGGCTTCGGCCGCTTCCAGGTCCAGGGTGACGGGCTTGCCCGGCGCGTAGTCGAGTTCAAGCATGACCGCGCGGTAATCCTGCAACTGGCCGTTGGACACCAGGTACTGGCGACCGACACCTTTGACCGGCTCGCCGATTTTCACCGGCACCACGCGGCTCTGGGCAATCGAACGGATCCCCGAGACACGGGCGTGCAAGGTCGGGCCGCCGTCGAAAATGTCGATGTAGTGATCGGTCTCGAAGCCTTCGCGCATCAGGATGTCGAAGGTAATCTGCGCCCGTGGGTGCACCTGGCCCATCGCTTCCTGAGCGGAGTCCGGCAGCAACGGCACGTAGATCGGGTAATGCGGCATCAACTCGGCCAGGAATGTACGGCTCTTCAGGCCGCACAGACGCTCGGCTTCAGCGTAGTTGAGGTCAAAGAAGTTACGACCGATGGCATCCCAGAACGGCGAGTCGCCGTTTTCATCGCTGTAGCCGACGATCTCGGTCACCACGGAATCGGCAAAACGCTCCGGATGGCTGGCGACGAACAGCAGGCGTCCACGGGAGTTGAGCTCAGCCCAGGGCGAACCCACCAGCTCACGCTGCACATAGAAACTGGTCAGCAGACTGTTGCCCGTCAGGTCGTGGCACTGGGAGAGCACGTGAATCTTGTTATGAATCTTCAGCTCGCGAGAAGCGTGCACGAAGGTTTCATTACGAAAACTGTAGAACGGCTCGGAATAACCGGCGGAAGCGACGATCGCCGAGCAGCCGACCAATTTTCCGGTGGCGGCGTCTTCGAGGACGAAGAAATAGCTCTCTTCGCCGTTGAAGCTCACTTCGGCGGCGAACGACGCTTCGCTCGCGGCGATTTTGTCGCTCAGGCGTTCAACGTCATCCGGCAAGGAAGTGACACCAATCGGGCTATCCGCAGCCAGACGCTGTACCTCGCCCAGATCAGCCATTTGCGCGGGGCGCATCACCAGCATGGTGTCACTCCTTTCTAAAAACTCTTGAGGAAAATAAGCCGGCCCCTTGTAGGAGCGAGCCTGCTCGCGATGGTGGATCAGCAACAATGATGTCGACTGACACACCATCGCGAGCAGGCTCGCTCCTACAGAAAAGCGGGACCGGCATCAAAATTGGGTTCGACGCCCGATTCGGTCAGGCGTCGAAGGGTCTATCAGGCTTGCGTCAGTTTTGCCGCGGCGCGCTCGAAGCGATCCAGACCGGCATCGATATCGGCGTCTTCCACCACCAGGCTCGGGGCGAAGCGCACCACGTCGGGACCCGCTTGCAACACCATCAGGCCTTCTTTTTCAGCGGCGTTGAAGATGTCCTTGGCCTTGCCTTTCCAGGCGTCGCTCAGTACGCAACCGATCAACAGACCCAGACCACGCACTTTGGTGAACAGGCCGTATTTCTCGCCGATCTGCTCAAGGCGCGCCTTGAACTTGTCGTGCTTGGCATTGACGCCGGCCAGTACTTCAGGGGTGTTGACCACGTCGATCACCGCTTCGGCGACCGCACACGCCAGCGGGTTGCCGCCGTAGGTGGTGCCGTGGGTGCCGACGACCAGGTGCTTGGCCAGGTCTTCGGTGGTCAGCATCGCCGCGATCGGGAAACCGCCGCCCAGGCTCTTGGCGCTGGTCAGGATGTCCGGGGTCACGCCGTAATGCTGGTAGGCAAACAGTTTGCCGGTACGGCCCATGCCGGTTTGCACTTCGTCGAAGATCAGCAGCGCGTTGTGCGCGGTGCAGAGTTCGCGGGCGCCTTGCAGGTATTCGAGCTCAGCCGGAATCACACCGCTTTCGCCCTGGATCGGCTCCAGCACAACGGCACACGTCTTGTCGGAAATGGCGGCTTTCAGCGCGGCCAGATCGTTGTACGGCACGTGGGTGATGCCGGTGATCTTCGGCCCGAAACCGTCGGAGTACTTCGACTGACCGCCGACGTTCACGGTGAACAGGGTCCGGCCGTGGAAGCTGTTGAGGGCGGCGATGATTTCGTACTTCTCGCTGCCGAAACGATCGTGGCCGACACGACGGGCCAGCTTGAAGGCGGCCTCGTTGGCTTCGGCGCCGGAGTTGCAGAAGAAGGCACGCTCGGCAAAGGTGGCATCGATCAGCTTATGGGCCAGGCGCAGGGCCGGCTCATTGGTGAACACGTTGGACACGTGCCACAGCTTGTTGGCCTGCTCGGTCAAGGCACCGACCAGCGCCGGGTGCGCATGGCCCAATACGTTTACGGCAATCCCGCCGGCGAAGTCGATCAGCTCGCGACCGGACTGGTCCCAGACGCGGGAACCGGCGCCACGCACAGGAATGAAGGCGGCAGGCGCGTAGTTGGGAACCATTACCTGGTCGAAATCGGCGCGTTGTACCGCAGCGTGCTCAACGGACATCGGAGTCTCCTGAAGAGAAAACACTCGCCTGAAACTGGCGAGCGATGGGGGGATTGTAAGGACAGTTTTCAGCCCGGCCTTGCCGCCAAGCGACAACTTCTTATAGCGCAAACCCCGGTTTTTCCCGGGTTTACGGCAATGCGACATATAGGGTCGCAAAGGCGCAGTTTAACTGCCTCGCGGGGATAGCGGCAGGGTTGCGGGGATTTGATTTGCACAACGCGTCCACACACAAACCAGGCCGTAACTATGTACCGCAGCCAAATGGCCGCGCTCCGATTTACTTGGGCACTCTTTAACGCCCAAGGATCGGCACGATGCGATTACCCAACGAGAAGCAACCCGCGACGACCACCGACAAGCAATATGCGGAACACCCCGACAGCCACTACCAGCACCTTAAAAACGCAATTCCCGAATGGCTGGGTCAGGCCTCACCGGCCAAACGCCAAGCCTTGAAGAACACTCAACCGCAGCTCCCCGATCGCTTATCCGAACTGCCGAGCGACCTCTTTGAGTTGCCCGCCGATATCGGTAACGGCTTTGATTTCGGCAACAACCCGTTGTCCACGGTGACCCGGGAACGGATAAAAACCTATCACCGTAAAACCGGAATTGATTTGGGCGTCCTGGCTCCTGAGGCGGATAGGGTTCAAGCCATTGAGCTGTACCCCAATCTAAATCCTGAGCAAGCCAGCGAACTCGTCTACAGCCTGCCCGGCACCCTGGCCGATGGTCGTATCGAACTGGCACGCAAACAAACCGAACTTGCCAGCTTGATCAGCGACCTGACCGTGTGGATGACCGATATTCCGGATGATCCCGTGACGGGTGAACCGCTCGATGCCGAGGCACTGCTACAAGAGCAATTCAAACGAATGAGATTCAAGGACAGCCTTGAGCGGTGCTGGCGTCAAATACCGGTAGAAAATGCCTTCACCAGCGAAACCTCCTTCATGTCCAACGACTCGATCATGGGCGACCTGCCAGTGCTGACCGCCGATTTCGGGCATGTCCTCGAACTCTATCTGACGAGCACGGGGAGCATCGTCCCGAGGGCGAGTCGGTTCCTGGATTACTTCCCCAATCTGCACAGCCTCGCCGTCCGGGGCTATCAGCTGGACAACCTTCCGGAGGCCATTTTCAAGATGAGAAACCTGACCGCGTTGAGCCTTCCAGAATGCCGCATCACCCTGACCCAACGAACCCTGGACGCCCTCGCCGGCCTGGAAAACCTCGACAGCCTGGACCTTCGGGACAACCCGCTGGACCTGACGCCCGATCTGCGCAACCTGCACGAATTGTCTTCGTTGAACCTGAGCAACACCGGGCTTAGCGAAGTACCAAGGGGATTGCTTGATAGCCGCAGCTTGACCCACGCTGACCTGTCCAACAACGCGATCACTGAAATGCCGAGCGAATTGACTGAAGCCACCCCGGATAACACCGCCGGTTTCAACTTCAGCGGCAATCCCTTCTCCGCTCAAAGCCTGGAGCGAATTGCCGCCCACTACCATGAAACGGGAAATACCCTGGGCATCAACGCAGTGAGGGGAATGCCACGGCCCGGCAACCTGCCGCCAGACGTGGATATGGAAAGCTGAACCAGCACTTCAACCAGCAAGGCCATGGGTGCAATGCCCATGGCCTCACGCGCCAGGGTTAACCGCGTTCCGACGGCACCGACGACAATTCGAACGGGCTGCTGCTGCGTCGCTGATTGCGATCTTCCCGCGGCGTGGCGCCGAAGAAGTTGCGATAAGCGCTGGAGAAATGCGGCCCCGAGGAAAAGCCGCAGGACAGGCCGATCTGGATGATCGACTTGCTGGTTTGCATCAACATCTGCCGGGCCTTGTTCAGGCGCAGTTCCAGGTAGTACTGGCTCGGCACGCGGTTGAGGTATTGCTTGAAGATCCGCTCCAGTTGTCGACGGGACACGCACACGTGCTGGGCGATTTCGTCGGTGGTCAACGGCTCTTCGATGTTGGCTTCCATCAGCAGCACGGCCTGGGTGAGCTTCGGATGGCTGGAACCGAGGCGATTCTGCAACGGAATGCGCTGGCGTTCGCCACCTTCGCGGATGCGCTCGACGACCAGCTCTTCCGACACCGCACCGGCCAGTTCCGCACCATGATCACGGGCCAGCACGGCCAGCAGCAAGTCGAGCACCGACATGCCACCACACGCGGTCAGGCGATCGCGATCCCAGTCGAACAAATGACTGGTGGCAATGACTTTCGGAAAGCGTTCGGCGAAATCGTCCTGCCAGCGCCAGTGCACGGCGGCGCGATAACCGTCGAGCAAACCCAGTTGCGCCAACGGATAAACGCCGGCCGAAAGACCGCCGATCACACAACCGGAGCGCACCAGTTGCTTGAGCGCACTGCTGAGCGCCGGCGCCAACGTCGTCGGTGGCTCATCAGCGAGCAAAAACAGTTTCTGCAAGTTTTCGAGCTTGCCGGTCCAGGCTTCGCCAGGCAATTGCCAGGCACCCTCGGTCGGCGGTTCAGCCTGCAAGAACAACAGTTCGTAGACCACGTCCGGATGCACACGCTGGGCAACACGCAAGGCCTCCTCAGCCAGCGCAAGCGTCAGTGCTTTAGTGCTGGGCCAAATCAGGAAACCAATTCGATGGGCAGTCATGGGCGAGCGATCCGAAGCGAAGAACAGTGATGAAGGCATGGGCCAATGCTAGCCCGTAAATGAACACAAATCTCAAAACCGGCGCAGTACACCTGTGGGAGCGAGCCTGCTCGCGAAAGCGGTGGATCAGTCGACATCTGCGTTGGATGTCACACCGCATTCGCGAGC
>NZ_JABFMU010000083.1 GCF_013359695.1 Pseudomonas sp. C2B4 | reverse complement strand
CCTACATGCAGCGTGTTCGACTGCGTCGAACGGCGCTGCGCGCCACTCCCCGGATGAACACCTCCACTCAGCCTCCCGAAGGGGCGGGCAGATCAAAAGCAGCCGAGGCGAGCTGACACTCGACCTGTTTGGTGGGTACGTCGTGCCCTGTGGGAGCTGGCTTGCCAGCGATGGCGGCCTTCAGCCAACCAATTTCTTACAGATGTACCTCAAACCCCTGTAGGAGCGAGCCTGCTCGCGATGGTCGTCAACGATAACGCTGGCAGCCTGACACCCCGCGGTGTTCTGTCGTCCATCGCGAGCAGGCTCGCTCCTACAGGTGATCACGGTCGGGAAAAATGTTGCATCCATTGCTAGGCTGTAACTCCCTGTGCTCCCAATGGAACCCCCTCATGGCTATCCAGGCCCTGCGCGCCGACGCTTCCCACATCGAAAAAATCGCCCCGCTGTTCGACGCCTATCGCGGCTTCTACGGCCAGCCTTCGAACCTGCCGCAATCCCGAGCCTTTATCGCCGAGCGCATCGCCCGGGACGAGTCGGTGATTTTCCTGGCCGAGGACGCCGACGGCCAAACCCTGGGGTTCGTGCAGATGTTCCCGACCTTTTCCTCCATCGATGCGCATCGCACCTGGCTGCTCGGTGACCTGTTCACCGCACCCGCCGCCCGAGGCAAAGGCGTCGGCAGGCTGCTGATGAACACCGCCCGCGACTTTGCGCGGCTGATGGGCGCCAAAGGCATGACCCTGGAAACCGCCGCCGACAACCACAGTGCACAGGGTTTGTATGAGTCCCTGGGTTGGGTCCGAGATCCGGGCTACTACACCTACTGCCTGGATTTGAAACAGGACTGAGCCCGAATGTAAAAAAGTGGCAGCCCCGGCGGGGCCGCCACTCCCAGGGTTAGTTAGGGATCGGAATGGTCACACCTTCTTTCTGCAGGTCTTCGCGTACCGACTGGAATTTCTGGTACTTGGAAATTTCAACCGGGCCGTCGTAGGTCATGCTCTGCATCTTGCGAGGCGGATATTTGGCGTAGGTTTTCATGAGTTTGTCGATGGACTGGCTGATCGGCACCATGGTCCAGGTGCGCTCGGTGACGTTGCTCATGAAAATGTCATAGCGCTCCTGCGGGTCCTGATACAGGTCGAAGACCTGCGGTACCGTCGCCACGTATTTTGCGGCACCTTTCCAGCCCAGGTTGGTGTCCACGGCCAGGCCGCCGGTCGGGGCGCCATCGTCGCCACGCAGGTTGAACACGGCTTTGTAGTTGCCCACACGGGCAGCGCCCGGGGACAGTTCGTTTTCGGTGAAGTAGAACCACTCTTTGCGTGGATCGGGGCCGGTGCCCTTCAACACCGGGGTCATGTCATAGCTGTCGAAGATGATCGGCTGACCTTCGCGATCTTTCTCCGGCAGTTTGATCCCGGCCACCGAGGCGAACGTCGCCATCAGATCCAGGCCACCGATGATGTCGTGGTTCTTGGCATTCGGCTTGATCTGGCCGGGCCAGACCATGATCGCCGGCACCCGGTTGCCCCCTTCGCGCACCGTGCCCTTGGTGCCCCGGAATGGCGTGTAACCGGCATCCGGATAAACGTCCTGCCAGGCGCCGTTATCGGTGGTGTAAACCACCAGGGTGTTCTTATCCAGCCCGAGCGCTTTCAGCTTGTCCATGATGTGCCCGATACGGGTGTCGAGCTCGACGATCGAGTCGGCGTACTTGCTCTTGGAGATCGACTTGTGGACGAACTCCGGTGCGGGCAGGTTGGGTTGGTGCACTTTCATGAAGTTGACGTTGATAAAGAACGGCTTGTCGGATTTGGCCGCCGTGTCGAGGAACTCCAGTGCCGCTTTCTCGACATAGCTGTCGAAGAACGGAATCCCGACCACACCCGGTTTGCCATCCACCACCGGCGTATCCACGTATTGCCCATTGATCTTGAATTCCTCGACCGCTTTTTCCCCCGCCTTGCCGGACAGTGCACCTTTGGTCACTTGGGCGAACATGGCGCGGGTTTCCGGGTCCATGTCCGGGAACCAGGTGGGATCGGCGTAGGTGTAGGCATTGAGGTGATAAAGGCCGGCGTACTTCATGACGTCGTAGCCTTGCGCATTGGGCAGGGCGTAGTCGGCTTCGCCCAAGTGCCATTTTCCGGTGAAATAGGTTTCGTAACCGCCAGTCTTCAGAACGGACGCCAGTGTCCATTCCGCTGCCGGCAAGCCGCCGCCCTGGCCCTGGAAGGCCACCGTGGTCATGCCGCTGCGGTTGGGGATGCGTCCGGTTTGCATGGCGACCCGGCCCGGTGTGCAGCTGGGCTGGGCGTAGAAGGAGTAGAAGGTGGTGCCTTCGGCCGCCAGCTGGTCGATGCTGGGTGTGGGCATGCCACGACCGACACCGCCGCCATATGGCCCCAGGTCACCGTAGCCGGTGTCGTCGGAGACGATGAACAGGATATTGGGTTTTTCGGTTTGTGCTGCCTGTGCTATGCCGTTGAGTGCCATGATCAATGAACACGCAACGTAAAATCTGATGCGGTGCGAGAGCCTATTCATACCCGGTTTCCTCTCAAGAATTGCTGCCAGACCACTCAACGGGAGGCAAAACAATCAGGATCCTGGTGCGTGATCACCCAAGCATGCGTCTGGATAGTGCGAGGAAGGTTTCTAACGGCAGAATGGAAATCTTGTTCGCTATTCAAGGCGGCGGTGGAAGATTAGTTCGACAAACCGTGCGGCGCGTTGCCGTACGCCGCGTAATTGGCATCGTTCGTCGATTTTCTGGTGTAAACACTACTGTGGGAGCGAGCCTGCTCGCGATAGCGGCGTGTCAGTCGACATCAATGTCGAATGTGCCACCGTCATCGCGAGCAGGCTCGCTCCCACAGTTTCTTCATCTTACTGAGCCATTTTCAAAACCCGCTTTCGCGCATCAGCACCGCGAGAAAATGCGTCGCCACATCCGCCAGCACACTGCGTCGTTCACCTTCGATTTTCAGATGGCCACGGGTTTCGCGCAGGCTCGGCAGCGGTTCGTCGAGCTGGATCAGTACCTGGAACAGTGCGGCGCTCGGTACCAGCTCATGTTCCTGTGCTGTGGTTGGCACCGGACCGCCGAAGCGCGACGACAACATGCGATGGGACAGTTGGCTGGCGCGGGTACTGCCGATCACCAGCACCTTGCCGCCCAGCGGTGTGGTCTGGCCGTCGGGATAGAAACGCACTCGACCGCCGGTGACCAGACGATGCACCTGGTCTTGCGCGACGTAGGCATCCACCTGCCAACTGCGCGGGTCGATCAGGATCCCCAGGGCGTCCTGGCGACCGATCCACTGGCCGGGTTTCCAGTCCGGGTTGACGTCAAGCCACAGGCCGGCGAACGGGGTTTGCAGGTTCAGCCGGGCCATTTCCGAACGGGCGGCCCGGGCTTCCTCGAATTGCACGTTGAGGCGCTGGCGAGTGACCGCGTCTTCAGCGAGACCGCCAGGGTCTGCCAGCAACCCGGACAGCCGTGCCTCATAACTGCGGGCATTGGCTTCGCTGCTGTGCAGGCGCGAAGTGATGTCCGGTTCGTCGAGCACCACCAGCACCTCGCCGGCCTTGACCGGGCCTTCGCCGTGGATCGATTGCAGCCGCGCCGGGTAGGGCGCGTACACCCGCAACTGGTGTTCGGCGCGGGCCACGCCGACGGCGTCGATCTGGGTTCTCCAGGGCAGAGCCAGGCCGAGCAGAATCAGGCCCAGCACGCCGTAAAACAGCACCTTGCGCCGACTGGGGATCAGTGCGCGATTAGCCCACCAATGACCCAACTCGCGCATCACCGGCAGGGCGATAAACCAGGACAGTTCGACCATGAACAGGAAGATCCCCAGGAGTTTGAAGAAGAACAGGTAAACCGCCAGGGCGATCCCCAGGAACAGCACCAACCGATAGAGCCAGGTGATGATGGCGAAGGTCACCAGCAGCCGGCGCTGGCCGGTCGGGAATACCTCCGGCCAGTCCTCCTGCAACCCCAACAGGTTGCGCCGCAGGGTGACCCGGGCCAGCGCCGAGGCGCGTTCGTGCAGGTTGGGAAAGTCCAGCAGGTCGGACAGGATGAAATACCCGTCGAAACGCATGAACGGGCTGGCGTTCAGGGCCAGGGATAACAGCCAACTGGTGGTTGCCAGGTACAGCAGGGCATTGCGCAATGCCCCCGGATCACACAGCGCCCACCCCAGGGTCGAGAGCCCGGCCAGGGACAATTCGGTGACGATCCCGGCCGAGGCGATGGCCAATCGCTGACGCGAGCGGCTGAGCTTCCAGCTCTCGCCGGTGTCGGTGTAGAGCATCGGCCACAGCACCACGAAGGCGATGCCCATGTGCCCGACGCGCAACCCCAACCGTGTCGCCACCAGCGCGTGCCCCAGTTCATGCAGGGTTTTGGCGACGATCAGCGCCAGGGCGAAGCTGAACAAGCCCTCGGTGGAGAACGATTCGACCACGGCGCTGGTAAAGCTGTCCCATTGCTGCAGGACCAGAATCACCCCCAGTACGCTCAGGGTCACCACCAGGATCGCGGTCAGCGGATGGAACAGCCAGCGCAGGGCATGCGCCAAATGCTGCAACGGTTGCTGCGGGCGCAGCAGCGGAATGCGGAAAAACAGGTAGTGGTGCAGCCACCAGCGCCAGCTCAACCAACTGCCTTCCTCGCCCTTGGCCTGCAAACGCGCCAGCGCCGCGGGCCCGGCGCGCAGCAGCTGGTGTTGTTCGAGGAACTGGCGGAAGTCGAGGATCTGCTCCACATCGGGTTTGAGCGCGGTGCCTTCAGCGATCTGTTGGCTGATCTGGCGGGGCGACTGACCCCAGCGCAGGAGGCATTCGAACTCCAACCAGCCGATGCGGTAGAAGCGGTTGATCACCGTGTCCTGAATCACCCACGCCGGCTCGCCGCTGCTGCCGTGGGCGGCTTCACTCAGGCGCAGGTCCTCGCGCAGCGGGGGCAGGGGGATGTCGGCCGGGTCGAGCATTACCAGCCACTCCAGGCACGCAACGTCGCCAGCGGTCGACGCAACAGGTAATAACCGAGCATCACCCGACCGCCATAGAGTTTGGCGGTGCCGTGCAGGCCGAGGCGGGCGTGCTCCGGCGTGCCGTCGATGCTTGCCAGCAGCCGATAAGCGACCACGCCTTCATCGCTGGGGCGGGCCTGGTAGCTGGTCTCAAGGATCTTGCCCTTGAGCGGGGTCAGTGGGTACGCGGTCAGGAACAGCGTGACCTCGGCGCCGGGTTCCAGGGCGATGGCGTCGGCCACCGCCAGTTGAATCAACATGGCCGGCTGGCTCGGGTCGGCGACCTGCATGATCCGCTCGCCGGTGACCACCGGTTTGCCCAGCCAGTCGTTGGGATCGCTGAATACGGCGACGCCGGCGCGCGGCGAGAGCACCTGGGTGCGCTTGAGTTGCGCCTGCACCGCCGCCAGTTCGGCCCGGCGCTGTTGCGCGCGACCTTCGAGCAGGGTCAATTCGCCTTTGCTCTGCGGGTTGTCGAACGCCCGCTGGCTGGCGGCCTGCAATTCGGCATCGGCCACCGCCACTTCCTTGCCGAGCACTTCGGCACGGCTGCGCAAGGTAGTTTCGTCCAGGGAAAACAGCGGTGTGCCGGCGTCCACCGGTTGATTGGGGCGGACCTGAATGTGCTCGATCACCCCATCGATGGGTGAGCTGATGATCTGCGCCTGACGGGAGACGATTTCCGTCGGCGCCAGGGCCGTTTGTCGCACCGGCAGCAACAGCAAGGCACCGAGCACCAGCAGCCCCAGCAGCAGTTGTTTGCGGTTGGGCCACCAGCGCCCGAACCGCCGGCGCCGGGTCAATGCGGCCCAGCAATAGGCCCAGGTCTGAATCGGGCCGGTGAGGACCTGACGCAACAGGGCGGGCGGTTCCTGTTCAAGCAACAGGATGAGCAGGCCCAATCGGTGCTGATCGCGATCGTGCACCGGCACGCACCACAGACCCGACGGCCACCATTCGCTCCAGCCTTCGGCGATGTCCGGCGGCGGTGTGGTGCTGTCCTGGGTCAGCCAGACCGGTTCGCCGTCCGGCAGCTGAGTGGCGATCCAGCGACTGGCACGACCTAACCAGACTAAATAGGGCGAGTCTTCGCTGGGACGGGACAGGCCAGACACGCAGAGTAATTCCAGGGAGGACTCACGCTGGGCAAACACCAGTGCCTGGTGAAACGGCAACAGTGGATACAGATCGTTGGCCATGCTGAAGGCCAGGGCGTTCAGCGTGTCGGCGGCGATGGCCTTGTCACGCAGGGCATCGAGTTCCAGCAGCAGGTGCGGATGGGGCAGGGGCTCATTCATGGTCATGGCTGGGCCGTTTCTTGATTGAACCGTGCCGTGCCACTCATGCCGGCCATCAGGTCGGGGAATTTTTCGTCGAGTCGGGCCTCCAGCTCGACGGTCTGGGCCACCGCATCGACCCGCGAATTGATCACCGTGACATGGGCCGCGTAGGTTTTCCCCGTCTCATGGATGCTCACTTGCAGCGGCATGCCTTTTTTCAGGGTTTTGAGCAGGTTCGAGGGCACGTTCAGGCGCACCTTCAACGCACCGTCGCTGACCAGATCGAACAGCGGTGTGCCGGCACTGACCGTCTGGTAGGGCTTGACGTAGACCTTGGCCACCGTCCCGGAAAACGGTGCCAGCACCTGGCAATAGCCGCTCTGGGCCACGCCCATGGCCCGGGCGCCTTCGGCTTTTTGCACTTCGGTATTGGCCATCGAGACTTCGATGTCGCCGACCGCATTGAGCTGGCGCAATTGTTTTTTCGCTTCCAGATTCTGCTTGGCCATCGCCAGTTCGGCCACTGCCACCTTGCTGCGTGCCTCGGCCTCGTTGCAGTTGAAGCGCGCCAGCAGGGCCGACTTGGCGACGTGCTCGCCGAAGGTGGCTTTCAACTCACCGAGCGTGCCGTTCATCTGGCTGGAGAGGGTGGTCTCCAGTTCAGCGGCAAGTAACACGCGGATCGTCGACGAACTTTCCGGGGTTGGGTCCTGGGCCTGAACCCCGAGGATGGCAGCGGTCAGCATGAGCAACAACCATCGCGAGTCACGGGCGGGTCTGGACATTCGGCATTCCTTGCTGGGTGACGAGCAGCCGTTGCTGCTCCTGTTTGTTCAGGGTGTTCTGGATTTCCCGGGCCAGGGTCTTGATGTCATGTTTGTCGATTTCGTTGGGCAGCACGTCCAGCCCCACCGAGTTGTACAGCCGGCCCCAGGCCGCCTGGGCGCTGGAGAATGCCGCTTCGCGCTGGTAACGCGACAGCAGGTAGCGACCTTCGGCGCGGATCACTTCCAGTTCGGAACCGAGGGCGCCGGTTTTCGCCGCCTGGGCGTAATCGAGCAGGCTGCGGTCGACCCTGAGGCTCTCGTCGGTGAACTCCACCTCCTGGCGCGCCAGTTGATAGCGCAGGGTGCCGACCCGCACCTGGGTCAGAATCGCCATCGACAGCGCCACGCGCCGGGTGTCGTCGGTTTCGTTCTGGGATTTCTCCGCCGCGTTCAACGCCGGCAATTGCAGCAAGCGCAGCAGGTTCATCGAGACTTGCAGTCCGGTGCCCATCCAGTCGCTGTTATAGAGGAACTTGTTGGAGTCGTATCGATAGCCATAGTCAAAGCTGACGTTCGGCCACAACTGCGCCTTGGCGATGTCCAGGTCCTTCTGGTTGACGCGTTTGCGGTACCACTCTTCCATGATCTCCGGGCGGTTTTCCATGGACAGTTGTTCGAGCTGCGCGATGTTCTGATGCAGTTCCGGCAATGGCGGTTCGGCGGTGTCGGCGAGGACCATTTTCGAGCCCGGTGGCAACGACATCAGCGCCGCCAGTTCCGCTTGGGCGAATTCCAGGTCCTGGCGCCGCACGGTCAGCAGGTAGATGGAGTCGAGCAGGGCGCGTTGGTAGGCGAGGATTTCCTGGCGTGGCAGCAGGCCCCGGGTTTCCGCGTCCCGGGCCGACGTCAGGGCGGTGTGGGTGCGGGCCAGCAGTTTGTCGACTTCCGGCATCAGGCGTTGGGCACCAAGCGCTCGCCAGTAGGCGTTGCGCACATCCTGCAGGACGTTCTGCGCGACTTTGCGTCGGCGTTCCTCGGCCATCAGGATCTGATCGGACTTCTGCTGGGTCCGGTAATAGGCCACGCCGAAATCCAGGAGGCTCCAGCTCAGACCCAGGCCGTAGAGTTCGCGATAGCGCTCTTCGGAGGTCGATGCGCGCAAGCTGACTTCACGGTCTTCAATGCCGATGGAGGTGCCGCCAGAATCGTTGTTGCGTCCGGCATACCCGGCCGACGCCACCAGGCGTGGCAGCATCTCGTGGCTCGACACGTCGCGCAGGTCCGAAGCCAGTGCGCTTTCCATGAGTTTCAAGCGGTAGTCGAGGTTGTACTTGAGCGCGCGCGCAGCCGCCTCGTAGAAGGTGATGGGCGCGGTGACCGCTTCCTGGCCGGAGTACATGCGTGACTGATCGGCAAGGATGCGCTGGCGGTTTTCCTCTTCGGTGGAGGGTTTGGGCTCCAGCGATGAGCAGGCGCTGAGCAGCAGCGTCGAAACGAGGGCGGTACTCAATAGCCTGGTCGCGGTTTTGGGCATATTCAATCCTTTGCATTCACCAGTGTTATTCAGTTAGTCGGGTTACGGGGTTCTCGATTGACCGGGTACAAACGGTTCGCCGCGGTTCGCAACTGGGCGCTGAAGCCCCGGGCCTGGCGCGGCTCGGCCGGTTTTTCGGTTTGTGCCGGGCCTTGGGTCATGTGCGCACTGTCGATGGTGAACAGCGACGGATCGCTCAACAGGCCATCGGCGCTCAGGCTGGTACGGCCCTGACGCCCGAGGATCCAGGCCAGGTCAAGATCGCTTTCCAGGCGGCTTTCGCGCACGGACTGAGCCACGAATTGTCCCGGCACCACACCCAGCCCGGCGCCCAGCGAATCACTGTTGAACTCGCCCACGCTGGCAATGCGCAGGTTGGAACCACCCGCGCCCCAGGTCGAGACTTCGAGCAACCGGGCCTCGCGTTCCACCACCGGGGTGATGAAGATCGCAGGCGTCGGATCAGGCAGGCGCAAATTGGCGTTACGGTCGTTTGGATCGCGGTCGAAGAAGTTACCCTGCGGTGCCGGAATGAATGGCGTGGCGATGTCCAGGGCGATCACCAGTTCGGCCTGGTCGCTGGCGCCGTTGATGTCGTTGATGGTGTAGGTGAAGACATCCTGCAGCACCTGTCCCAGTCCTGCGGCGGCCAGCACTGCGGGGTTGCTCTGGTCGATGGTATAGGTGTAGCTGCCGTCGGCGTTGAGGATCAAGGTGCCGTACAGGCCGAGGATCGGCTGGCCGATCACCCCCGCCGTGCCGGTGCCGGTTTCGCTGCCGGTGCGCACGGCGACCACTTGCAGGCCGTCGTTGGCATCCACGTCGCTGTCGTTGGGCAGCACGTTGCCGGTGGCCTGTGGTGCGGGGGTCTGGTCACTGGCAACGGCACTGTCGTTCTGCGCCACCGGTGCGTCGTTGGCGCCCTGGATGACAATGGTCAGGCGCGCATCCGAGGTCGCACCCAAAGTATCGGTCATGCGGTAGGTGAAGGTTTCGCTCAGGGTATTGGCGGCGGTGCGCAGGGCCTGCACCTGCGGATTGCCGTTGTCGATCACGTAGGTGTAGGTGCCGTCGGCATTGAGGGTCAACTGACCGTAAAGGCCGACCAGCACCTGACCGGCGTCGCTGCTCTGACCGTTCTGTGCGCTGACGCTCAGCACCTGCTTGCTCTCGCCATTGGCCACGCTGTCGACGTCGCTGTCGTTGTCCAGCACGTTGCCGGTGGCGTTGGTGCCTGGCGTGCCGTTGTTGACCCCGCCGGCTTCGAGGGCAGTGCTGCCATCGTCCAGGGCAATGGGCGTGTCGTTGCGACCGTCGACGGTGATCTGCAATTCAGCGCTCGAAGAAGCACCGAAGATATCGGTCAGGGTGTAGGTGAACACGTCGGTCAGGGTCTGGCCGCTGACACGCAGGGCCTGAACCGCGGGCAGGCTGTTGTCCAGGGTGTAGCGCCAGGTGCCATCGGGCAGCAGGACCAAATCGCCGTACTGCCCGCGCAGGGCCGTGCCCACGACGCCCGGGGTGCCGGTTTCGTTCAGGCCGCCGGTGTGCAGGGCCGACACGGTGAGGGCATCGCCTTCCAGGTCCGTGTCGTTGCCGATGACATTGCCACCGGGATCGATGCCGACCTGCGCGTTGTTCAGGCCGCCGGCTTCCACTGCGGTGCCGGTATCGGTGTTGGCGTGGGGGGTGTCATTGCGTCCGCGGATAATGATGTGAATCTCCGCCAGATCGCTTTGCCCGCCAAGGTCCGTGACCTGATAAGTGAAGCGTTCATCGAGGAACTGCAGCGGCCCCAGGGCCTGCACGGTCGGGTTGCTGGAGTCGATGATGTAGGTGTAGTTGCCGTCGGCGCCGATGATCAATTGGCCGAACTGGCCGTTCACCAGCGTGCCATTGGTGTTGTCGGTGCCCGGATTGACCGCATCCAGCGCGCCCCCGGCTGCTTCGGTGCCGAAGCGAATGCCGCTGACGTGCAGGGCATCACCCTGGTCGACATCGGTGTCGTTGGGCAACACGTTGCGGGTTGGATTGACGCTGTTGCCCGCGCCGTTGTCGGCCACGGCGACCGCTACGTCGTTGGTCGCCACCGGTGCATCCCAGGCACCGTCGACGCGGATGTTGAATTGGGCGATGTCGGTGGCGCCGGCGGTATCGCGCATGCGGTAGGTGAAGGTTTCCACCAGAGAATCGCCGGGCTTGAGCGCCTGGACGGCGGCCAGGTTGTTGTTGACCACGTAGCTGTAAGTGCCGTTGGCGGCGATGGTCAGGGTGCCGTACAGACCGTTGAGCGTCTGGCTGGTGGTGACCCCGGTGAAGGTGCCGCCAGCCGCTTCGGTGCCGGTGCGAATGTCCGTGACGGTTTTGCTGTCGTTGGCATCGACATCGGTGTCGTTGCTCAGCACATTGCCGCTGGGGTTGATGCCCGGCGTGGCGTTGGCGGTGCCGCCGGCTTCGACGGCCACGGTGCTGTCGTTGACCGCCAACGGGTTGTCATTGCGGCCGCGAATGATGATGGTCAGGGTCGCGGTGCTGCTGGCGCCCGCCAGGTCGCGGATCTGGTAGGTGAAGGTTTCGGTCAACACATCGCCGTTGGTGCGCAGGGCCTGGACTTGCGGATTGCTGTTGTCGAGCACGTAGCTGTAGCTGCCATTGGCGCCGAGGGTCAGGGTGCCGAAAGCACCGGCCAGACCTGAACCGATCACGCCGACGGAAGCCCCCTGACGCACGCCGATCACGCTCAGGGCTTCGCCGTTGCCGTCGACATCGCTGTCGTTGGTCAATACGTTGCCGCTGGGGTTGATGCCCGGCGTGGCGTTGTTCAAGCCACCGGCTTCGATGGCGGTGTTGGTATCGTTCTGCGCCACCGGCGTGTCGTTGGCGCCCTGGATGGTGATGGTCAGGGTCGCGGTGTCCTGCGCGCCACTGGCGTCGATCACGTTGTAGTTGAAGCTGTCGGCAAGGGTGTTGCCGGCACGCAAGGCCTGGGCGGCGGCCATGCTGTTGTCCAGGCGGTAGCTGTAGCTGCCGTCGGCGTTGAGCGTGAGCCAGCCGTAGGTGCCGCGCAGTTCAGTGCCGAGGGTTCCGGCCGTGCCCGCTGCGCCCTCGATGCCCGTGCGTACCGACGCGACGGCGCGGGTTTCACCATAGTCATGGGCGGGGAGGTCGTCGGGAATTTCGCCACCGTCGACGTCGGTGTCGTTGGTCAAGACATTGCCGGCGGGGTCCTGGCCAGGTTGATTGTTGTTCAGCCCTCCGGCTTCGATGGCGGTCGCTGCGTCATTGCTGGCCACCGGATTGTCGTTCTGGCCGCGAATCAGCACGATGATTTCCGCGGTGTCGGTTTCCTGCGTCGGGTTCACGCCGTCGCTGATGGTGTAGGTGAAGCGTTCGAGCAGCAGGTCGGTGCTGCGGCGCAGCGCCTGGACGTCCGCGTTGTTGTTATTGACGGCGTAGCTGTAGCTGCCGTCGGGATTGATGGTCAGGGTGCCGTACAAACCGTTGATCACCGTGCCGCCCGCGACCACGGCCACGGGGGTTCCCGGTGCACTTTCGGCACCGGCGCGTATGAACGTGACGGTCAGCGGGT
Organism: Pseudomonas sp. C2B4; assembly: GCF_013359695.1. GTDB lineage: Bacteria > Pseudomonadota > Gammaproteobacteria > Pseudomonadales > Pseudomonadaceae > Aquipseudomonas. The sequence continues at coordinate 9,718 of NZ_JABFMU010000083.1, read as the reverse complement.
CGCCGTCCGGATCGAATGCCGTGGCGGTCGCGTCACCGACCGGGTTGACGCCCGGCGTGCCGTTGTTCACGCCGCCCTGTTCGGTGGCGATGGAAATCACGTTCTGTGCCACGGGCGGATCGTTAACCCCGCGCACAGTGATCACCAGTTGCGCGGTATCGGTCAGGCCGGCGGTGTCGACCACGCGGTAGGTGAAGAATTCGGTCAGCGTCTGGCCCGCTGCCAGGCCTTGCACCGTGGCGTTGGTGCTGTCGACATCGTAGAAGAATGAACCGTCGGCGCCGATGCGCAGGGTGCCATACAGACCGGCCACCACCGTACCGTTGGCTTGAGTGGTGCCGGTGTTCACGCCGCTCAGCACGTCATTGATCGGGTCGTAGGTTGCCTCGCTTTTATTGATCACGCCATTGACCTGCAACTGCTCGCTGGGCCGGTCGGCCGCATCGACGTCCTGGTCGATACCGTTGTCGACGGTGCCCGGACGACTGGGGAACAGGATGACGTTGCCGGTCGGGTTGCTCTCGGCGGCGTTGCCGTTGGTGGAGGCTGCCTGGGCGTCGGCGACATCGTCGCTGGCCACCGGGTTGTCATTGGCGCCCTGGATCACGATACGCAGTTGCGCGACGTCGTTGAGGCCGCCGGCATCGGTGACCCGGTAACTGAAGAACTCGATCAACTGATCACCGGCACTCAGGCGCTGCACCGTGACGTTGTTGTTATCGATCACGTAGCTGTAGTTGCCATTGGGGTTGATGGTCAGCGTCCCGTACAGGCCCGTGACGACGGTTGGGCCGGTGACCGGTGTGATCGGGCCGCTGCCTGTTTCCGGCACCGGGCGAACGGCGGTGACGGTTTTGGTTTCACCGTTGGCCACGGTGTCGACGTCGGTGTCGTTGGTCAGCACATTGCCCACGGCATTGCTGCCCGGCGTGCCATTCAGAACGCCACCGGCTTCGATGGCGACATCGTTATCGTCGACGCCCACCGGGGTGTCGTTGGCGCCCTGAATGGTCACGGTCAGCCTGGCGATGTCGGTGGCGCCGGCCAGGTCGGACAGCACATAGTCGAAACTGTCGACCAGGGTCTGGCCGGACAGGCGCAACGCCTGAACCAGCGGGTTGCTGTTGTTGACGATGTATTGATACGCACCGTTGCTGCCGACCAGCAGTTGACCGTATTGGCCATTGATCGCCAGCACGCCGACCACCGGCGTTTGCACCCCGGTGCCATTGACCGAGGCAACGGACACCACGTGCAGTTGATCGGCGTTGGTGGCGATGTCGACGTCGGTGTCGTTGGTCAGCAACTGGCCGGTGGGGTCGACGCCGACCACATTATTGTTGGTGCCGCCGGCTTCCACGGCCGTGGCGCTGTCATCGACACCGATCGGCGGGTCATTGACCGGGGCCAGGACGATTTGCAGGGTGTCGGTGTCAGTCAGCGCGTCGGCGAGGGTGCCCGGTGTGCCATCGTTATTGGCGTCACCGAAATTGCCCAGATCGTTGCTGACCACGGTCAGGGTGTCGGTGCCGTTGAAGTTGGCGTTGCCCAGGTAGCGCAGGCTGGCCAGAACGGTATTGACGTCGGCCAGGGTGCCACTGAGGGTGAGGGTGGCCGAGTTGGCGCCGGTGACGGTCACGCCCGGCAGCGTAGTGCCCAGGGACAAGGTGCCGCGCAGCACGCTCAGGGTCACACTGATGTTGCGATCGGCGACGTTCGGGTCACGATCGACGTCGATGTCCGCCACGCTGATGCCACCGATGTTCAGGGTGACATCCTCAAGGCCCTGCTGGTTGCCGGGGAGGGTGTTGACCGGCGCATCGTTCTGTTCGACGTAACCGGCGTTCGCCGCCTGGGTATCGGCATCGCCCAGGGTGATGGTGATCTGGCCAAGGGTGCCGCCGTCGCTGTCGATGCGCACGCGCAGATCGCCGACCGGTTGCGGATAGCTGACCAGTCCCGGTGGGGCGTCGATGCGGAACACCCCCAGTGGCAGTACACCAAAACGGTACTGGCCGTTGGCGTCGGTGACGGTGCTGAATATCAGGTTATCGGCGGTGGTGCTCAGTTGCCCGTCGGCCCCGGCCCAGGTCAGGGTCACGGTTTGTCCGGCAAGGCCAGCGCCATCAGGAACGGTGCTGGCGGTGGCCGACGCCGTGTCGTTCCACAAGGTGCCGGTGATCACGCCGAGACCGGCATTGTCGCGCAGGATGTACTGGTTCGGGCCGACCGTGCTGCCGGTGCGCTCGCCGTCGAGGGCACCGTCGGTGCCGACGCTGTTGCCACCCCAACTGGTGAAGTCTTCCGGCAGGCTGCTCCAGGTCAGCGTGGCGTTGCTGCTGGCGATGACCGTGGCATTGGGCAGGGTGACCTGATAACGCACCTGGACCTGGGCGCCGACATCCAGTTGATCGAAATTGACGCTCACGCCACCGGTGGTGCTGAAGGTGATGCCACTGGGCAGATTGCCCGGCCCGAAGGTGACGCCATTGAGGGTGACGCTGACCAGGGTGTAATTGCTGCCGCCGGCAAAACTGTCGATGACCTGGGCGTCGAACGCCGGCAGGCCGCCGTTCTGGGTGAAACTCAGTTGCACCGTGGCGGTGCCGGTGGTGCCCGTCGGATTCGGATCGAAGGCCACCACTTGCTTGTCGAGGCCACTGAAACTCGGCTCGACGATGCGCTCGAGAATCGTATTGCTGGCCGCCCGGCCCGCGCCGTTGACGATCTCCAGGGCGCTGGCGCCCAGTTGGGCACCGGCGACGTTGCTTGCCTGGTTGGTGACGCGGACGTTGAATTCCAGCACCACGCCTTCCAGGTCGGCGTCAGTGCCGCCGCCGTTGACCACGTTGCCGAGGTTGAAGGTGATGGTCTGGCTGCCGTCGGGGTTGGTGACGACGGTCAGGCGACTGGGGTCGAACACGCCGGTGGGGCTCAGGCCCAGCAGATCCGGGGTGATCGGCAAGGCTTGGGGACTGTTTTCGTTGCCCGTGATGTTCAGCGTGCCGCCGACGATCAGGTTGGCATCGCTGGTCAGGCCCCCATCGGCAATGAAACCGATGCGCAGGGCATTGACCAGTGCATCCGGGGAAATGAATTGCAGCCCGTTGGCCAGGGTGATTTGTATCTGGTAGTTGGGGTTGCTGCCTTCCGGCACCAGCACCACCACGCGATAGCGGATCACCTCGCCGATGGTGACTGCTTCCACGGGCGCCGTGGTGGGCGCCGGCGCCGCTGTATCAGGCAAACCGCCGACCCGCGAGATCTGGATTGCCTGGGCCACCGGCACCACCAGCACCGAACTGTTGCGATAGTCATTGAGCGTGCCGCCATTGAGCGGCCCGTCGACACCGGTACGTTCGCCACCCTGGGTGCCATCGAGGCTGGTCCATTGCACCGTCGCCAGGTTGGCGAAATTGGACTGGGACGCCGCCGTGGCATTCACCACGCCCGACAGGCTGAGCACGATGCTGCCGCCCTTGGCGATGTCGATGTTGGCGCCGTTGACGGTGCGCAGCTGGCCGTTGACGATTTCGAAATCGACCCCGCCGTTGTTGGTCGCGCCGCCCTGATACAACTTGCCCGTCAGGATGATGTTGTCCAGTTGGGTGGGCAGGTTGTCGAGGAAACTGATGTCGAAGGCGTTGAAATCGCTGCCGCCCGCGCCGTTGCTCAGGGTGATGGTGAACGTCACCGTGTCGCCCTGGTCGTAGCCGCCCAGGCCCGACGTCGAGGTCAGGACTTGCGTGACCGTCAGGGTGGGTTCACGCACGGTCACGGTAGGCTGGCCCCCGGTCAGGGTGACGTTGCGGTCCACCGCTACGTTGCCGTTGGGCGTATCGCTGTCCGGATCGCTGAAGATCAATTGCGCGCTGTTCTGCAGGGATTTGTTGGCCTGGTTGACAAGGACGTTGTTGGCCACCAGTTGCAGGCGAATCACAAAGGTATTGTTGCCGGTCTGGTTGTCGGCGGTGGCACCCGACACGCTGAAGGTCCAGCGCGCATCGACGCCATCGCCGCCCAGGGTTCCGCCCTGACCGGCAAAACCGCTGACCACGATGCTGCCGACAAAGTCGGCGCCCAGTGCGCCACTGCCGGCCCGGGTGGTGATGATCTGGTAGCCCAGGCCGCCATTGAACGTGGTGTCCAGGCGCATGCCCGGCGGGATCAGGTCTTCGATGCGCAGGGTTTGCGTGCTGCCCTCGGGCAAGGTCACCACAATGTCATAACGCATGCTTTCGCCGATCACCAGGTCGCTGCCGGTGGTGTGCCCGGCGCTGGAGTCGCCGTTATCCAACGTGCCGTCGGCGAACACTTTGCTGATCACTGGCGCGGCCACCTGTTCGCTGGCCAGATCAGTCAGGTCGGTAGGGGTGAAGTCGGTGCCGCCGTTGACGCTGGCGTAATTGCTCAGGGTGGCGGTGCTTTGCAGGCTGCGGCTGGCTTCGATGGTTGAACTGACCACCACGTCGTAACTGATCACCACCACATTGGCGCCGCTGGTGTCGGCGGCGGTGCCGCTGCGACCCGCCAGGAAGGTGGCCTGGCCACCGGCATCGAGGAAGGTGATCTGGTTGCCGGTGACGCTGTAGTCGACGCCGAGCACCAGCGCCGTGCCATTGCCACGGAATATCTGCAGGTTGGCGGCGGCCAGGCTGCCGCCGACAAAGCTCACGCCGGTGGGCAGGGTGATGCTGGTGTTGACGTCGAATGCGCCGCCGCCACCAGTGTTTTCGATGGCCGTCACCATGCGCAGCACGTCGCCGCCATCGATGCCGGTGATGTTGCCGTCCACGGCCGCCAGATCGGTCACGCTGCCATTGAAGGGGACCCCGGTGGTGCCCGGCGGGTTCCAGCTGCCCGTGGTGTTGGTGACCGTACCGTTGGTGCCCGACACCACGCCGTGCTTGATCGACAGCACCGGTTCGGCAATCGATACGATGGCCACCACATCCGAGGAAATCAGCGTGCGGTCGGTGAGGGTGGTTTGCTGGCTCGATTGCGCCAGCACATCCAGCGAGCGCTGGTCGGCGAACGGTTGATCACCGACGCGGATGGTGAAACGCACGACAATGCGGCTGCCGGTGGTGTCGGCGGTGACAAAACTGCCGAAGTCGAAGGTGAGCGAGTTGCCGGCACCGCTGGTGACCGTGATCACGCCACCGGCATTGGTGTTGCCGGGGCCGATCTGCCATTGACCGGGATCGTCGCCGACGACCCAGGTCACGCCGCTCACGTCGAACAACGGCAGCGGCAGGTAAGCGGTGAGCTTGAACTGTTCGTAGTCGCCGGTCACGAGGTCGTAAGTGAGTTCGAAGGTCACTTCATCGCCGGGACGCAACTCACCGCTGGCGGGTGGCGTGCCGTCGTTAACCTCGACGATCTTGATGTCCACGTTGTTGGTCGGGATCACGCTGGTGGTCGCCGAACCGTCGGTTTCGCTTTGCCCGGTGAGGTTGAAAATGTCCTGCAGCAGCGTGCCATCGACCACGGCGTTGTTGCCCAGCTCGTCGCCTTCGTTGATTTCGCTGTGGGGGGCGCCCGATGGCGGCTTGTAGGTCTGGCCAACAATGGCCGAGTAACTGAGTACCGCCAGCACCGCGCCTTCCAGGCGATCATCAAAGGCCAGGTCGCCGTTGAGCCAGCCGCGAATATTGGAGAAGGCATTGCGCAGCGATTGGGCGATGTCGAAGACCATCGAGGTGGTGCCGTCGGCATTGACGACCGTGGTGGTCACCAGGGTAATGGTTTGCGGTACGCCGGCGAGGGTGACGGTCAGCGTTGGCGTACCGGTGAGGGTTTGCCCGTCGCTGAGCTGGTCGCGAATGATCAGTTGCCCTTCATTGAAGAAGTCCTTGCCGAAGGCGAAGTAGTCGGAAATCGCCAGGTTCAGCGTGTACTGCAGCGTGTCGCCGGGGGTGATGCCGGTCTGGCCGATGTCCGTTTGTAAGGTCACCTGTTTAAGCAGAGTGATCGACTTGGCGACGAAGTCGGTGGGCTGACCAGTGCCGGAAAAATCGATGGTGGTGTTGGGCGCCACGACATCGCGGGGGTCCAGCGGCGTCCATTGGCCGCTGGCCGTCGGTGCGCCAAGGGTGATGGTCACGGCATCGCCGGTCACCGGGTTGATGATCACCTGGCCATTGGCGTCGACTTCCGGCACGTAGAACGCGACCTGGGTGTTGGTCGCGGCGGTCAGGGTGTCGTATTCGACGGTAAATGAATTGATGAACACGCTATCGGAAGCGATCAGCGTGGCGATGGCGGTCGGGTCGGTGACCACCGTGCCGTCATGCAGCGTGATCGAGGTCAGGCGCCCGCCAGCACCCGGGGTAATGGCCGTGACCTGGATGTTGTCCGGCAGCGGTTGCGTGACGATGACATGGTTCAGCGTCTGGCCCGGGGCGGGAGTTACGGTCACTGTCAGGGTGCGACCGTAGTTCGGCCCGGTGGCGGTTTCGCCCTCGGGTGTGGTGAGGGTTTCGTCGAAGGTGATGACGGTCGGGTGCACGACAAAGGGGATCGTACCGGCCTGGATCAGGGCCGGGTCGTCGAACGGGTTGTCCAGCGCATCGTTACCGAACTGGAAGCCGCCGCTGGCGAGAATCGTCAGGTCCGGGCTGCCATTGGAGAAGTTGGTGTCGGCCAGATTGCTCAGGCTGGCGGTGACTTGTACCGAGATCACCGGTTGGTCGGTGGAGACGCTGGCGAAGGGCAGTTCGATGACCACCAGTTGATCGCCCGGCCGCATGCCGAACGCGGCGGCGTTGATGGTCAGGAAGTTGCCGGTGGCGTCCTTTGCAATGGGGTGAGTGGCGTTGCCTGCCGCATCGAACACCACCACATGGGTGACCAGGTTCTGTCCCAGGTAACTGGCGGAAATGAAACTCACGCCATCGTCGCCGTCCTTGCCGCTGGTGGGCATGAACAGCGTCAGGAACGGCGCATAGCCTTCCTGGCCGGAGGTATTGCTGAAGTTGACGGTGAAATTGAAGCGGTCGCCCAGCAGCACATCGCTGCCGGTGGCGGGCAAGGTCACGGTGGGCGCGGCGTCGGCCAGCAACCCCTCGAAATTGGCCATGGCGGTGCTGCTCAGGGCAATGAGCTTGTCGATGTCGCCGACCCGGGTTTCCAGGGGCCAGTCACCGCCCGCCGCGGTGCTGCCCGTGTCATTGCTGGAGGCGGCCACATCGGCGCCGGTCCAGCGGGCCAGTTCGGTGACCAGGGTTTTACCGGCGGCCCCCGCACCGATGTCGCAACCGTAGAGCTGGATGTCGGCACCCTGGGTCAGGTTGTTGCGCCATTGTTCGAGGGTCTTGCCCAGTTGATCGACGTTGTCGGCGGTAATCGTGCGGTTGCCCAAGGTGAATTGTCCGGAGGCGCCATGGGACAGTACCTGGATCGAGTCGACTTTTCCCAGTTGGGCCAATGCGGCGGAAATCGCCGCGAGGCCATCTTCGCCGACGTTCACCACGATAGCCGTGACGTTTCCCGAAAGTTGCGCCATTAATTGCTCGCGGTTCTCGATTCGACTGTCGATCACCAGCAGGCTGCGGGCAGCCGAGGGGGCCTGTTCGGTGGCGGGCCGGCCTTCGGTGGGGGTGGCGGGCGTGGCCGCCGGGTCGGTGGCCGGGTGCGCGGTGTCGGCCGGATCGCTGTGATGCTGATCGGCGGCGGCCGAGGCGGCGGCGCCGTCGAACAGGATTCGTGGCTCCAGCGCCAGTGCCTGACGCTGCGGCCGCAAGTGGAGGCCGGAAAAAAGACGCGGTGTTACTGACATAGTGGAAGTCCTCAACCTGCCTGCGCGTTGAACCAATCCCTTGTACAAATAGCCCACTATTGGACACATTTAGCGTAGATCGATATTTAGAGTTATCCAGGCTGAAAGCCGCTGTTTATGGGGGTTTAGACCTTCGGCGCAGAAGCCACTTGCCATCACTGTGTGGGTTTTGCTGCGCCCGAGGCGGATTTTTCCTCTACAAGCTTGTACGCCACGTAGTACTTGTAGATGTTTCCGACGTAATCCACGGTCTCCCGGCCAACCACTTGCGCTGCCGCTTGCTCGACATTACCAAACCAGACGTTTTTGTCCAGATTGGACTTTTCTGCCAATGCGCGGAACTTGCGCAGGTTGCCCGGCCCGGCGTTGTAGGCGGCGAAGGTCATCAGGGTTTTGTTCATCTGATTCAATTGCGGGTCGTTCAGGTACTTGTCCGCCAGCAGGCGCATGTACTTGCTGCCGGCCTCGATGTTTTTGTCGGCACTCTTGTCGATGCCGGAGATGGCCACGGTCGGATCCTTGGCGGTTGTCGGCAGCAGCTGCATGACACCGACCGCGCCACGGGGGCTGCGGGCCTTTTGATCGAGTTGCGATTCCTGGAAACCCTGGGCCATCAGCATCAAGTGATCGAAGCCGTAAGTGCTGGCGTGGCGGTTGAAGATCTCCAGGATCTCCCTGAATTTCTTCATCTCCGCTTCGGAGGTGGCGTTGAGCACCCGTTTGCTGCTGTTGGTGACGTACTTGGTCCGCAGGCTGTTGCCGAAGGTGGTGCCGACCTTGTGGGTTTTGACGAAGGCTGCCAGTTGGCTTTTGAACTGCGGGCTGTCCTTGCGGATCGCCCAGGCAAACTCGGAGTTCTCGTGCACGGCAATCTCATCGTGAATCTGCATGTCGGTGTACAGCGGCGCCCAGATTCTGGCGATGTAGCGGTCGACCACCGTGGCCTTGAGCAGGCCGGCATTGACCATTTGCAGCAGGTCTTCGGATTCCAGGTTTTCATCGGCGGCTTTCAGGTCGATGGGTGCCAGGCCTTGCTCCTTGAACGAGGCATTCAACGCCTGGAGGTGCTCGTAGTAGCTGCTGGATGCCCGTACGGTAATTTCCAGGCCCGACAGGTCTTCAAGTTTCGCGACTGGCTTGCTGCCAGGGGCGGTCACCAGGATTTCCGGGATGTTCACTGCGAACGGGTCGGCAAAATCCACATCCTTGAGGCGCGCTTCGGTCACGGTGAGCCCGCCGGCGGCGATGTCGCCGACGCCTTTCATCAGTTTGGGCATCAACTCGTTTCGCGGGGTGGGAATGAACATGACCCGCCACTGCATGGATTTTTTTCCGTAGGGCTGGGTTTTGTTCAGCCAGGCTTCCAGGCCCTTGCCCAGCTCATAACTCAAGCCGCGCTGCCGACCGCGATCAAGCTCGAAAAAAGTCTTGCTGTAGGGCACCAGCACCCGGACCAGCCGGCGCTCGCGCATGCCTTCGAAGTCCCCGACCCAGTCCGGCAGAACAGGCAATACCATTTTTTGCACTTCGGCTTCTTCGGCCGGGGTCAGTTCGACGGCAGGCAGGTCGGGTTGGGTCTGTGCCAATGCTGAGTTGAGGCAGCACAACGTCAGCAGCAGGGTCAATGCGCGAAAACGGCTCCACGGGATGTTCATGTTCACTCACCAGGCTGGGCAGGGAGATCGGGAGGATGGGCACATTGCAGTATGGCCAATGGCTGGCCATTCACATGGACGAAAGGTGATGAAGGGAAAATTTTTGCCGCAACGAAGTCTCTCGAGGACCCAGTCCCCCTGTGGGAGCGAGCCTGCTCGCGAAGGCGGCCTGACAGCCGACCTGTCTTTTGTTGACTGAGTACATATCCATTGCTGCGGTAACGGCTGCTTATGGTTTCGCCCTTACGGCGAGTCCCTTTTGGCAAACGCCCCAAAAGGAACC
>NZ_JABFMU010000082.1 GCF_013359695.1 Pseudomonas sp. C2B4 | reverse complement strand
AGTGGCAGCACCGTACCGGAAAGGTCAGGTGTTGCACTCAGTTTTTGCGGCCGCCGTGTTTCTTTTGATGCAATTGCAAGCACGGCATCGCTTTTGGATGCCGCTCAAGAAAAAAACCTGATTTTAAAAAGTCACGACCTCGATGAGATGGGTATAACACTTCTGAAAATTGGTGCGATGAAGGGTGTTTGTACTATTCGAGATCCGTTCGAGGCCATCGAGTCGTGGATGGAGGTATTTGGCTTTAGTCTTGAGCAGTCGATGATTGATTTTGGGAAGTGGCTAAAAACTTTTCAGTCTATTCAGCAAGATGTTTTAGTGTTGCGATTTGATCTGATTCAGGATCGACCCATTATTGCAATTTGGAAAATAGCGCGCTATCTAGGTTTTACTCTGTCGCCGATGGAGTTTTTTAGGTTGTGGAAAAGCTATCAAAAAAAATCTATTAGCAAGTTTTCTAATTCGCTTTCTGCTAATAGTGATGAAACCGTTGATATTGGTTTTTCATATTATGACAAGGAAAACTTTTTTCATCGACGCCATGTTCGTCTTAATAAAACCATTAAGTTGTCGTCGTCGGAAAGAGAGCAAGTGCTTCGCCAGGTTCCAGGTTTTAGTGAGTTTTATAATACCTTTTTTAGCTAATTGTCTGGGCGGCTATTCATTTTCATCACGGCCAGATTTGCCTTGTGCAGCGGGCGGATGTTTGCCTCGGGTTTAATTGTTTCACTTGAGCGGCTTGATTGAATGCTCAGTCAGCTGAAGGCGCCATAAGACTCAAAAGACATAAGGTGGCCTGTGTTTTTGGTCGCGGTCAGGGTGAAATGGCCAAATGAGGGGTATCTGTCTGAATGATGTTCGTTTTTTGGGCGATTTGAGCACCAATGCGCTAATTTTAGCTTGATGCGGGCTCTACGCGGCAAAAAAGGGTGTATTGCTTGGGGTAGTTGGGTTGCACCGGCTTCATTGAAATTAGCGCAATCAGTCGTCTGAAATCTCCGCATTCTGTATGATCCACCTCAAGCAGTGCTTCGTGACGGATACGCAAAAGGCGCAGTCGCGAGCTGATCTAAAAATGTCTGCCTATCAGCATACGAATGGAGTTTAGAGGATTCGCATGAAAGCAATCGTTACAGGCATCACTGGACAAGACGGCGCCTACCTGGCGGAACTGTTGCTGGAGAAGGGGTACACCGTATACGGTACCTACCGTCGTACCAGCTCTGTCAATTTCTGGCGTATCGAAGAGTTGGGCATTCAGTCCAACCCTAATCTGCATTTGGTTGAATATGATCTGACCGACCTGTCGGCCAGCATTCGCCTGCTGCAAACCACTGAAGCCACCGAGGTCTATAACCTCGCTGCGCAGAGCTTCGTAGGGGTGTCGTTTGAGCAGCCGCTCACTACCGCAGAAATCACTGGTCTTGGCGCGGTAAATCTGCTTGAAGCCATCCGTATCGTGAATCCGAAGGTTCGCTTCTACCAGGCATCCACCTCCGAGATGTTCGGCAAGGTCCAGGCTATCCCGCAGATTGAAAGCACGCCTTTCTACCCGCGAAGCCCCTATGGTGTGGCCAAGCTTTACGCTCACTGGATGACCATCAACTATCGTGAGTCGTATGGCATTTTCGCGACCAGCGGTATTCTGTTCAACCACGAGTCTCCGCTGCGTGGTCGTGAGTTTGTGACCCGCAAGATCACCGACTCCGTTGCCAAGATCAAACTGGGTCTGCTGGACAAGATGGAATTGGGCAATCTCGACGCCAAGCGCGACTGGGGTTTCGCCAAGGAGTATGTAGAAGGCATGTGGCGCATGCTGCAAGCCGATGAGCCGGATACTTTCGTGTTGGCGACTAACCGCACCGAAACTGTTCGCGATTTCGTCTCCATGGCGTTCAAGGCTGTTGGAATTACTATTTCCTGGGCTGGGACCGCGGAAGACGAGCAGGGCACTGATGCTGCAACCGGTAAGGTGCTGGTCACGATCAACCCGAAATTCTACCGCCCGACTGAAGTGGAGTTGCTGATCGGTAACCCTGCCAAAGCCAAGGAAGTCCTCGGTTGGGAGCCAAAAACTTCGCTGGAAGAGCTGTGCCGCATGATGGTTGAAGCTGACCTGCGTCGAAATGAACAAGGATTCTCGTTCTGATGACCATTGCCGGCAAGCGTGCGCTGATTACGGGGATTCAGGGTTTCACCGGTCGTTACATGGCTGATGAGCTTCGAACTCATGGCTATGAGGTTATCGGGTTGGGTAGTCAACCTTCCGATGAGCCCAACTACCATCAGGTGGACCTGGCTGATGGTCCGGGTTTGCGTACGCTGCTGGCAAAGATTCAGCCGGATGTTGTGGTTCATCTCGCAGCATTGGCGTTTGTCGGTCATGGTGCAGCGAATGCGTTCTATCAGGTCAATCTGATTGGGACGCGTAATCTGCTCGAGGCCGTCGAAGCCAGCGGAAAATCGCTGGATTGCGTGTTGATCGCCAGTAGTGCGAATGTCTATGGCAATGCTTCCGGTGGGCTACTTTCAGAGTCCACAGCTCCTGCACCCGCGAACGATTATGCCGTCAGCAAGCTGGCCATGGAGTACATGGCCAACCTTTGGCAAGATCGGCTGCCGATCGTCATAGCTCGCCCTTTCAACTACACGGGTGTTGGACAAGCGGAAAACTTCCTGTTGCCCAAAATCGTTTCTCATTTTCGTCGCAAGGCGCAAAAAATCGAATTGGGTAACCTCGACGTTTGGCGTGATTTCAGCGATGTTCGTGCCTTGGTGTCCGCTTATCGAGGGTTGATCGAGGCGAAACCACTAGGGCAGACGATTAATGTCAGTTCTGGCCAAACCCATTCACTTCGTGAAGTGATTGAAATGTGCGAAGGGTTTACCGGGCACGAAATTGAAGTTCAAGTGAATCCAGCTTTTGTACGGGCCAATGAAGTGAAAACCTTGTGCGGGGACAACGCCAGGTTGAAAGCGTTGGTACCCGGCTGGACCACACCTCCTCTGAGTGAAACCCTGAGCTGGATGTTGACGGCTGAATAAATGAAGTTAATTCTTTCTGTTGAACCGGTTCGCTTCCCGCTGACCGGCATCGGTCGCTACACCTACGAATTGGCGCTGCGACTGCAGCAGAATCCGGAAATCACCGACCTGCAGTTTTTTGCTGGTCGGCGGTTCTTGCCATCGTTACCTACGGCTGCCGATGCCTCGGGTAACGGTTACGGCCTGAAACGGGCCGTGCAAAAAAACTTCCTGGCGGTTGAAGCCTATCGGCTGCTTATGCCGTTGCTCAGGAAGCGTGCGTTAAAGGACCATGGTGACTTTCTGTATCACAGTCCTAATTATTATCTGCCGCCATTCGCCGGCCGCAGTGTTGCAACTTTTCACGATCTGTCCCCCTTTACCTGGTCTCACTGCCATGCGCCGCAACTTGTGCGCTATTTGCAGAAGGAGCTTAAAACCACTTTAGTAAGGGCGGACGCACTGATCACGGACTCTGAGTACACCCGAAAAGAATTGGCCGATTACTTCTCCTGGCCGATTGATCGAATCCACACCGTACCGTTGGCCAGTTCCGCAGAGTTTCATCCTCGTAGCGCAAGCGAACTCAGAAGTACGCTCGCGCGTCATGGACTCGAAGCAGGCGGTTACAGTCTGTTTGTCGGGACAATTGAACCTCGGAAAAACATCGAGACCTTGCTGGATGCCTATTCCCGCCTGCCGATTGAAGTGCGCAAGCGCTGGCCATTGGTGCTGACTGGTTATCACGGGTGGCGAAACGAGAGCATTCATCAACGTCTCGATAATGCAAAACGCGAGGGCTGGGCTTACTACCTGGGGTTTGTACCCAGTGAAGATCTGCCTCTGTTATTTGCAGGCGCTCGTCTTTTTACCTTTCCGTCACTTTATGAAGGATTTGGCTTGCCGGTTCTTGAGGCAATGAGTTCAGGTGTCCCGGTGGTGTGTTCCAACAGCTCCTCGCTTCCGGAGGTCGCTGGTGAGGCGGCCCTGATGTGCGAAGCCCAGGACACTGAGACTTTGACTGAACTTATCCAGCGAGGGCTGGAGGATGAGGCTTGGCGATTCAGTGCTGTCGAACAAGGGTTACTGCATGCCGCCAGGTTTTCATGGGAGCGCTGTGCCAGGGAAACGCTTCAGGTTTATCAGACGGTAGTCAAAGGACAATGATCAAGGTTCTGCACTTCTTCAAGACGTACTACCCGGATACCATGGGCGGTATTGAACAAGTCATTTTTCAGATTGCAGAGGGCGGGCTCTCACACGGATATGAGTCTGAAGTGCTATATCTCAGTGAGCGAGGTGCAGCGCGTAACGAAAAGATGGGGCACCATCTGACTCATCGATCCAAACTCGATCTACATGTCGCGTCTACAGGGTTCTCGCTTTCGGCGATCAAGGACTTTGTCGAATTGGCGAAGAAGGCGGACATTGTTCACTACCACTTTCCATGGCCCTACATGGATTTGGTACATTTCTTAAGCCGAATCAAGAAGCCGGCTGTCGTCAGTTATCACTCGGATATCGTCAAGCAAAAGACACTCCTCAAGCTTTATCAGCCATTGATGAATCGCTTCTTGTCCAATGTTGACTGTATTGTCGCCTCATCACCCAACTACGCAGAAAGCAGTCCGGTATTGACGCGATTCAAGGACAAGGTCCGTATTGTGCCTTATGGGTTGGATCGCGAAACGTACCCGACGCCTTCGGCCGAGAAGCTCGAGTTTTGGCGGTCGCGACTAGGCGAACGGTTTTTCCTTTTTGTTGGGGCGCTGCGTTATTACAAGGGACTGGACTATCTGCTTGAGGCTGCCAAGTCGACTCAGCTCCCCGTTGTCATTCTGGGTGGTGGACACCTTGAGGCCGAGCTAAAGGCCCAGGCCAATCAATTGGGCCTCTCTAATGTGCATTTCTTGGGGGGGTTACCCGACGATGACAAGGCCGCTCTACTGGCACTGTGCTATGCGTTCGTTTTTCCTTCGCACCTGAGATCAGAATCGTTCGGTATTTCTTTGCTTGAGGGGGCAATGTACGGCAAGCCGATGATTTCCTGCGAGATAGGCTCTGGCACCACTTACATCAACATCGCAGGGGAAACTGGTTTGGTTGTTCCGCCCCGTGATTCTGTCGCGCTGGCTGCGGCAATGACCTGGCTCTGGAATCAACAGGAAGTGGCTGCGTCGATGGGAGAGGCTGCGCAACGGCGTTTCGAGGCGGTGTTTTCTTCTGATTCGATGGCAAAATCCTATGCCGAGATTTATCGCTCTCTGCTTTGATAGATTGCGGAACAATGGCCGGGCATTGATGTTCTTTCCTATTCCAAGGGCCTTCCATGCGATCTAAAACATTTCTGGTTACCGGTGGAAGCGGATTTCTGGGGCGGGCGTTGATCCATCGATTGGTACAGCTGCCCGGCTGTTCTGTTGTTGCGCCGCTGCGAGCCCAGTCCATCACCCTGGCTGCAGGTGTGCGCTCGCTTCCGTTGAGCGGCCTCAACGCCACCAACGATTGGAAGGCCGCCCTGACTGATGTCGATGTGGTTGTTCATGCCGCAGCTCGTGTTCATGTCATGAATGAGGAGGCCGTCGATCCGTTGGCAGCGTTTCGTGAAGTCAACGTCGAAGCTACGTTGAACCTCGCACGCCAGGCCGTAGCGTGCGGAGTGAAGCGTTTTATCTTCATCAGTTCCATCAAGGTGAATGGTGAAGGTACTCAGCCTGGCATCGCATACCGTGCCGATGACGAGCCCGCGCCGATTGACCCTTATGGCATTTCCAAGCTTGAGGCAGAGCGAGGATTGACGGCGCTCGCTGCAACCACGGGGATGGAGGTTGTCATCATCCGGCCAGTATTGGTCTATGGCCCGGGGGTCAAGGCCAATTTTTTGAGCATGATGCGCTGGCTGTATCGCGGTGTTCCATTGCCTTTTGGCGCTGTCCACAATCAACGTAGCCTCGTCGCCATAGACAATCTGGTGGACTTGATCGTGACCTGTTCCGACCATCCGGCTGCAGCCAATCAAGTATTCCTGGCCAGCGATGATGAAGATGTCTCAACCACGCAGCTATTACGCAAGCTAGCGGCAGCATTGGGCAAGCCTGCCAGGTTGTTGCCTGTCCCATCCTGGCTGATGACTTGCGGTGCAACGTTGCTTGGCCAGCGAGCACTGGCCGACCGTATTCTCGGATCCTTGCAGGTCGATATCAGCAAGAACCGACAACTATTGGGCTGGATACCTCCGGTCACTCTCGATCAAGCGTTGGCGCTGACGGCGCAACATTTTCTGGATTCCTGTAAATCATGAGTTATGGCTGGTTTATCCCTGTCATTGTCACCGTATCTTTCTCCCTCACTTGGGCTTTGCGTCGTTATGCCCTGTCGCAAAGCCTGATGGATATTCCCAATGCGCGCAGTTCTCACTCGGTGCCCACACCTCGAGGTGGAGGAGTGGCAATCGTTTTGGCATTTACCATGGCGCTGTTCATGCTCTTGTTTGCAGGGCTGATGACTTCCCAGGCGTTTCTGGCTATTGGCGGCGCCGGTGCCCTGATTGCCATTATCGGTTTCATGGATGACCACGGGCACATTGCCGCCCGTTGGCGCTTGCTGGGGCATTTCGCTGCTTCGATCTGGATGCTTTTCTGGTTGGGTGGCTTGCCTGTAATTGAGCTCTTTGGGGGCACCTTTGACCTCGGATGGTTGGGTCATGTGCTGGCAGCGTTTTATCTCGTATGGCTGCTCAACCTGTACAACTTCATGGACGGTATCGACGGTATAGCCAGTGTCGAGGCGATTTGCGCCTGCCTCGGGGCCTGTCTTTTGTATTGGGTCGGTGGTGCGATGGACTTGATCTGGGGTCCCTTGTTGCTGGCCCTTGCCGTTGCGGGTTTCCTTTTCTGGAATTTTCCGCCTGCCAGAATCTTCATGGGTGACGCTGGAAGCGGATTCCTGGGTATGGTCCTTGGAGGGCTTTCACTTCAAGCGGCCTGGGTATCCGCTGATTTGCTGTGGGGTTGGCTGATTTTGCTTGGCGTGTTCATAGTCGACGCGACGTTCACGTTGTTTCGCCGCTTACTCCGGGGTGACAAGGTCTATGAAGCGCACCGCAGCCATGCCTATCAGTTCGCCTCTCGTCGGTTTGGCAGCCATCTGGCGGTTACAGCGGTAGTCGGGGCGATCAATTTGCTTTGGTTGTTGCCTATCGCACTAGGCGTTAGTCAATTCGGTCTTAACTCTGGGGTTGGGTTGATTCTGGCCTATGCTCCATTAGTTGCGTTGGCCATCAAGTTTCATGCAGGTGAGCTTGAAGCACCACAGGAAAAAGCAGAGTAACAGTTCCGTCATTTTGGTTTCAAAGTGGAGGAGATGCGCTTATAAGGTTCCACTACGGCGTAAGGGAGAGAACTGAGGTGTTTGAAGAGTTAATGGACAAGGTCAGAGCGCGCCTTTTAGGGCTTCCCAGACGTCGCAAGCGACTGCTTCAGGTTGCCACAGACATTGTTCTGGTCTGGGGGGCTCTGTGGTTGGCATTCATCGTCCGGTTGGGTATCGATGATATGTACAACCCTTTCAGGGTCCATTTCTGGCTGTTTGTCAGCGCTCCTATCGTCGCCATACCTCTATTCATCAGGTTCGGCATGTATCGTGCCGTCATGCGCTATTTCGGCAACGACGCGCTCATCGCCATTATCAAAGCCGTTAGTCTTTCCTCGCTGGTCTTGGCGGTTGTGGTTTATTGGTACAGCAATCACGAAGCTGTCGTGCCACGCTCAATCGTCTTCAATTATTGGTGGCTCAGCCTGGTCATCATCGGCGGTCTGCGTCTTTGCATGCGCCAGTACTTCATGGGGGACTGGTTCTCGGGGGCTCATCATGTACCGTTTACCAACCGTGATGATGGTCTCACCAAGGTGGCGATTTACGGGGCGGGCGTGGCCGGTAATCAGTTGGTCGCCGCGCTTCGTATGGGGCGGGTCATGCGTCCCGTGGCATTCATTGATGATGATTCGAGCATCGCGGATCGGGCAATTGCCGGTCTGCAGGTCTATAAACCCAAGCACATTCAGCAGATGATCGATGAGACAGGGGCTCAGGAAATTCTTTTGGCTTTGCCGTCCTCTACCCGTTCACGTCGTAGGGAAATTCTCACGATGCTGGAACGTTTCCCATTGCACATCCGCAGCGTACCCAACGTTACCGATCTGGCAAGCGGGCGGGTAAAAGTCCAAGACATCCAGGAAGTAGACATCGCCGACTTGCTCGGACGTGATTCGGTACCGGCGCATCCGGATTTGCTTGAGCGTTGTATCAAAGGCAAGACAGTCCTGGTCACCGGGGCTGGTGGCTCGATCGGCGCGGAGCTTTGCCGGCAGATTTTTACATTGGGCCCGACCACGCTTTTGCTGTTTGACCACAGCGAATTCAACCTCTACAGCATTCTGACGGAATTGGAGCAGCGTGGCTGTCGCGAGTCGGTCCCGGTCCAGCTGTTGCCGATCCTCGGCTCCATTCGTCATCAGGACAAATTGCTGGATGTCATGAAGACCTGGGGCGTGGACACGGTCTATCACGCCGCAGCGTACAAGCATGTGCCGATGGTCGAGCACAACATCGCCGAGGGCGTGTTGAATAACGTCATTGGTACGCTCAACACCGCTCAGGCTGCATTGCAATCGGGTGTGTCCAACTTTGTGTTGGTGTCCACCGACAAGGCGGTTCGCCCTACGAATGTAATGGGCAGCACCAAGCGTCTGGCCGAGTTGACGCTGCAAGCCTTGAGCCGCGAGATCGCACCGGTTCTGTTCGGCGACAAGGCCAATGTGTCCCGGGTCAACAAGACCCGTTTCACC
The DNA here is from genome assembly GCF_013359695.1 of Pseudomonas sp. C2B4. Classification (GTDB taxonomy): domain Bacteria; phylum Pseudomonadota; class Gammaproteobacteria; order Pseudomonadales; family Pseudomonadaceae; genus Aquipseudomonas. The sequence continues at coordinate 13,118 of NZ_JABFMU010000082.1, read as the reverse complement.
ATGGTGCGTTTTGGCAATGTTCTGGGCTCCTCCGGCTCGGTGATTCCACTGTTCCACAGCCAGATAAAGGCGGGTGGACCGCTGACGGTGACTCACCCGAAAATCACTCGTTATTTCATGACCATTCCCGAGGCCGCGCAACTGGTGATCCAGGCCGGCTCCATGGGGCAGGGCGGTGATGTGTTCGTGCTTGATATGGGTGAGCCGGTGAAGATCGTCGAGCTGGCAGAGAAAATGATTCATCTGTCCGGTTTGAGCGTTCGTTCTGAGAAAAACCTGCAAGGCGATATCTCGATCGAATTCACCGGGCTGCGTCCTGGCGAGAAGCTTTACGAGGAGTTGCTGATTGGCGACAACGTATCCGCCACGCAGCATCCAATGATCATGAGCGCCAACGAAGATCATCTGCCGTGGGATGTGCTCAAGGGCCGATTGCGCGAGTTGTTGGTTGCCGTTGATGAGGACGATTACACGCGCGTCCGTCAGCTCTTGCGTGATACCGTCAGTGGCTACACCCCCGATGGCGATATCGTTGACTGGATCTATCAGCAGCGTCGCCTCGAGCCCTGATTGTTTCATATTCTGTAACGGACACATTTTTGACAGGCTCCAGACATCGCCTAAGTTTGGGAGGCAGCTTCGGAAAAGCTGCTTTCTCAATCGATGTCATGGAGCGTCAATTATGCGTATTGGCTTTTTCTACTCTCTGGTTTTTGCCCTGCTCACCAGTGTCTCGACGGCCGCTAATGCGGCGCCCGCAGTCAAGCCTGAGCCTGGCAATATGGCGGTGGTGCAGGAAGTGTCGCCAAAGGCACAAAGCGGCAAAATCGATCTCAACATGGCAGATGCGTCAACATTGCAGCGCGAGTTGTCCGGTATTGGCGAAGCCAAGGCCAATGCGATTGTTGCGTATCGTGAAACCAACGGGGCGTTCGCATCGGTGGATGAGTTGCTGGAAGTGAAGGGTATCGGCAAGGCGATTCTGGATCGTAATCGCGAGAAGCTGGAAGTGAACTAAGCTGATTATTCAACGCCAAGGGGCCGGTCATTGACCGGCCTTTTTGCTTTCCGGCGAACACCTTCAGGCACTGCCTTCTATCGGCACTATGAAAATTATGGCTATCATATGTAAATTAGATTATGCATATAATAAATGAGTATTCCGTCGAAGCGTCCTGACACCAGGGTGCTTTGCTTTCCCACAAGTATCCTCCAGGAGCACAGCCATGAATTCTCCCCAGTCCCAAGGTACGGCCCTCGTCACCGGTGCTTCTTCCGGCATCGGCGCGGTTTACGCGCAGCGTCTGGCGTCGCGTGGTTTTGATTTGCTGCTGGTGGCTCGTGATCAGCAGCGGCTCGACGAGGCGGCCGGTAAGTTACGCGCCGAGTATGGCGTTCAGGTTGAAGTGCTCAAGGCGGATCTGACGCAGAAGGACGACGTGCTCAAGCTTGAGCAGCGGCTGCGCAGTGATTCGAGTATCAGCCTGCTGTTGAACAACGCTGGTGTGGCGGCCGACGGTTTGCTGGCCAATGCCGATACGGATCAGCTGGAGAGAATGATTCAGTTGAACGTGACAGCGGTTACGCGCCTGGCATCGGCAGCGGCCGCCAGTTTTGCCAAGGCAGGTCGGGGCACGATCATCAACGTTGCGTCAGTGGTGGCGTTGTTTCCCGAGCGCTTCAATGCGACCTACAGCGCCAGCAAGGCTTATGTGTTGAGTCTGACCCAATCGTTGAACGCCGAGCTGGATGGCACCGGCGTCAAGGTCCAGGCGGTGTTGCCAGGGGTGACACGTACCGAAATATGGGAGCGTTCCGGTATCGATGCTTCGCAGATTCCAGCGGACATGGTCATGGAGGCGGGGGAGATGGTCGACGCGGCCCTTTCGGGCCTTGATCAGGGTGAGTTGATCACCATCCCGTCGCTGCCGGATGCGGCTGACTGGGATGCCTTCGTCGCGGCACGTCATGTGATGGCGCCGAACCTTTCCAAAAGCAAAGCTGCCGCGCGTTACAAATGAATCGCGCAAATCGGCAGGAGGTAGTGCGGTATGAGTGATCGTCGAGTGGTCGTAACCGGCATGGGACTGGTGTCTCCGCTGGGTAGCGGTGTTGAAGTTGTCTGGCAGCGTCTGTTGGCGGGTCGCTCCGGGTTACGCAACTTACCGGAAGAGGTCGTTGCAGATCTGCCGGCGAAGGTCGGCGGTGCGGTGCCGACCGTGTCTGATGATGCCGAGGCGGGTTTCGACCCGGACCTGGCAACACCGCCCAAAGAACAAAAGAAGATGGACCGTTTCATCCTGTTTGCCATGGAAGCGGCGCGTCAGGCTTTGGAGCAGGCCGGTTGGAAGGCGCAAACTGACGATACCCGGGAGCGCACGGCCACCATCATTGGTTCCGGGGTAGGTGGTTTCGGTGCGATTGCCGATGCAGTGCGTACCACGGACAGCCGTGGCCCTCGGCGTTTGTCGCCATTCACCATTCCGTCGTTTCTGGTCAACCTGGCGGCGGGGCATGTGTCGATTCAGCATGGTTTCAAAGGTCCGCTGGGTGCGCCGGTAACGGCTTGCGCGGCCGGGGTCCAGGCCATCGGCGACGCGGCCCGGCTGATTCGCTCGGGCGAGGCGGACATTGCGGTGTGCGGTGGTGCCGAGGCAGCGATAGACCGGGTCAGCCTCGCCGGATTTGCTGCAGCTCGCGCTCTGTCCAGTGGTTACAACGACACCCCCGAGCGTGCCTCACGTCCCTTCGACAGTGGCCGTGACGGCTTTGTCATGGGGGAGGGCGCTGGCCTGTTGGTGATCGAGTCCCTGGAGCATGCGTTGGCACGTGGCGCTAAACCGCTGGCAGAGCTGGTGGGTTACGGCACCAGTGCCGATGCCTATCACCTGACTGCCGGCCCTGAAGATGGCAGTGGAGCAAGGCGCGCGATGTCGCTGGCATTGGCTCAGGCAGGCGTTTCGCCGGAGCAGGTTCAGCATCTGAATGCCCACGCGACCTCGACACCGGTTGGCGATCTGGGCGAGTTGGCGGCGATCAAGGCGCTGTTTGGCGCGGATAACAAGATCGCGGTGACATCGACCAAATCCGCCACCGGGCATTTGCTTGGCGCGGCGGGTGGGCTTGAAGCGATCTTCACCCTGCTGGCGATCCGTGATCAGGTGGTTCCGGCGACGCTCAACTTCGATAGCCCGGACCCGGCTGCCGAAGGTGTGGACATCGTCCATGGCCAGGCCAGGCCGATGGTCATCGAATACGCGCTGTCCAATGGCTTCGGTTTTGGCGGCGTCAATGCCAGCGTGTTGTTCAAGCGCTGGAATGGCTAGGTCTGGGACTGGTTCAGGTGAGCCCGCGTGACGTCGAGAATCTGTCGGGCAAACTCGGGATTCTCGACGCTGCGCGAAAGCAGCAGCGCACCCACCAGCGTCGACATGATGACGATGCTTCGGTCCACAATGTTTTCGCCTTCAAGCGTGCCTTGTATCTGTTGAAGCCGGGCGTTTAATACCTCGTCGGAGGTCGGGCTCGGCTGCCCACGCATGCCGAGTTCCGATGACATGGTCAGCAGCGGACAACCTTCGTGGGGCGTAGTCTGGTGCCACTCCGATAGATAGGCATCGATGAACGCCTGCAGCGGGCGATCCTGAGCGAACAGCTCGGCGCAAATACCGGCGACCTGATCGCCAGCGGCCTGCAACGCCTTTTCTACCAATTCATCTTTGGACTTGAAGTGCGAATAAAAGCCACCGTGAGTCAAGCCCAGCGCTTTCATCAGGGGTTGCAGACCGGTCGCGCCGATTCCGTCACGGCGAAAACGTTCCGAAGCTTCCTTGATGATGCGTTGGTGGGTCTGGGCTTTATGGTCCTGCGAGTAACGCATCTGATATCTCCGCATCAATGCGCCATATTAACCAATGAAAATTGGATGGTGACTGTACTTCTACTTCTAAAAAGCATGCAGATGCGTCGAACTTGTTTAAAACCGACATAAATGCTGGCACGAATAGTGATTACTCACTCCCTGATGATTGTTGAACAATCCTGAGGCATTGAGTATGAGCAGCGGACTGTCACTGGCCGATCACATCACGTTGGAGTTGCGCGCCGACATCATTGGCGGTCGATTGATGCCCGGCATGGCGCTGGTGGAAAACGACCTGGTGTCGGCCTACAACGCTTCGCGCAACACCATTCGTGAAGCCTTGCATCGCCTTGGGCAGGAAGGCCTGACCCGTTATGTGCGCAACAAAGGCGTGATGGTGCGCCGCTTGTGTGTTGATGACGTGCGGGATCTGTTCAAGGTTCGCCGCACCCTGGAGCTGCAAGCCATCAGCACCAGTCGCCCGCTGCGCGACTATCAATCGGACCGGATGCTCGAAGCCCTCGAGGCCACCGAGCTGGCCCGGGAGCGCGAAGACTGGCGCGCCGTCGGTACCCACAGTCTGGCCTTTCATCAACACATCGTCGGGTTGCTGCGCAGCCCGTTGTTCGATGAGTTCTTCACCAATGTCGTCGCGCAATTGCGCCTGGTGTTCTGCACCGCGCCCGATGAATCAAGTTTTCAGGCACCGTGGCTGGTCCGCGATCGACAGATCCATGAGCTGCTGGTCGAGGGTGACAAACGTGCCGCCGAAGAGGCGATGAGCCTGTATCTCGACGATTCCGAACAGTTGCTGTTGCAAATGCTGGCCCCTTCTTCCCGTCACTGATCGAGGATTCGAACCATGTACAAAGACTATCCGGCCGCCTATCAAGTCAGCAAAGGCTCGGCCTTGCAGGTGGACAAAGCCTTTTACGAGCGGGTGCGCGACGCGAAGGACGGGCGCACGCTGATCGAATCGTTTGAAGTGCCGATTCGCACCGGCCGCGCCTGGCATGTCCCGGCCGGGCATGTGTTCAGAGTGACGACCCCGGTCGGTCCGCAAGTGGGCGACTTCAACGTGTGGAATGCCAATGATCCGCGCGAACGCCTGTGGGCCTCGCGGACTCGCCAACTGCAGGGCGCGCACGTCAGTACCCATGACCGGCTCTGGTCCAACCTGCCGTTTTTACGCCCACTGGTGACTATCACCGATGACAGCCTGGCGGGGTACGGCATCGATGAACATGGCGGTCGCCTGCACGACTTGCTCGGCACCCGTTGCGACCCCTATGTGAACAAAATGCTCACCGGCGAAGACTTCCATCATCACTGCCACTCCAATCTGACCCGCGCGGTACTGCCCCATGGCCTGACTGAATTCGATGTGCACGATGTGCTGAACATTTTCCAGTGCACGGGGTTGAACCATGACGACATGTATTTCATGAAAGCCTGTCCGGCGCAGAAGGGGGATTATCTGGAGTTCTTTGCCGAGATCGATCTGTTGTGCGCGCTGTCGACTTGCCCGGGCGGTGATCTGTCGCTGGCCATGTGGGGGCCGGACGCCCAGGATCCGCTGAGCGTGTGTCGCCCGCTGGGGGTGGAGATTTATCGGTTGGAAGAATCGTTGCTGGAAGGCTGGAGCCAGCCGGAACGTGCGGCGTACAAGGGGCTGCATGGCTTGCACATTGCCAAGGCGGATTGGGAAAAATAGTCTCAGGTTCTTGTAGGAGCGAGCTTGCTCGCGATGGTCGTAAACGATTACGCGTGTTTTCTGGTTTAGCGCGGCGCTCTTGAATTCATCGCGAGCAAGCTCGCTCCTACAATTTCCTTATCTGATCAGTTCAGCGGTCCTGCGCATCCTTGGCATCCGCTTCTGCATTGCGTTCAGCGACGCGTCGACGTTGTTCATCGGTCAACTCGACCTTGTTGGCGGTGTCACGCAACATCATCAAGCCGCCGACGATCGAGCCGATTGCAACGATCAGAATCAACCAGGCATACCAGGGCATAGGGCTCTCCTTAAGGGCAGGCCGATTGGCGGGTTTCGCCAACCGATCGTGCATACCACTTTTGAGCGAATGATTTTCGCAGTGGTTCAATTCTATGCCCGATATGCCAGCAGCACCGCGATTGTTTAAAGCCCGGTCAACATTGCATCCGCCGGCGCATCGGTACGCAGTTGCGCGGTGAGCACGAAGTAGACGAATCCCGCCGCCATGAAGCCGAGGAAGATCAGCCCGATCAGCGTGTTGAACCAGGCCATGGCCACCAGGCATACCACCGCCAGCAGCAGTGCAATGAACGGCACCAGGGGGTAGCAGGGCGCACGGAAGGTACGCTCCAGGTTAGGTTCGGTTTTGCGCAGTTTGAACAGACTGAGCATGCTCATGATGTACATCACGATGGCGCCGAACACGGCCATAGTGATCATCGCCGCGGTCAACGTCATGCCGCCGAGGTTGATCAGGCCATCGCTGTAGATCGCGGCGATGCCGATCACGCCGCCGGCGATGATCGCCCGATGCGGTGTCTGGAAGCGCGACAGTTTCGCCAGGGATGCCGGCAGGTAACCGGCGCGGGCAAGGGCGAAGAACTGCCGCGAGTAACCGAGGATGATCCCGTGGAAGCTCGCCACCAACCCGAATAGACCGATCCACACCAGCATGTGCAACCAGCCCGAGCTTTCGCCGACCACGGTTTTCATCGCCTGTGGCAGCGGGTCGTTGATGTTCGACAGGGTACGCCAGTCGCCGACGCCACCGGCGAAGAACATCACACCCATGGCCAGTAGCACGAGGGTCAGGATGCCGCTGATGTAGGCCTTGGGAATCGTGCGTTTCGGGTCCTTGGCTTCTTCGGCGGCCATGGCCGCGCCTTCGATGGCGAGGAAGAACCAGATTGCGAACGGAATCGCCGCGAACATCCCGGCAATGGCGGGTGCGCCGAACACCTCGGAGCCCGCCCAGCCATTGAGGGCAAAGTTGCTGAAGCTGAAGGCCGGGGCCACCACGCCCATGAATACCAGCAACTCAGCCACCGCCAGCACGCAGACCACCAACTCGAAGGTTGCCGCCAGCTTCACGCCGAGAATGTTCAGCCCCATGAACACGATGTAGGCACCCACCGCGGCATGTTTCGGGTCGAGGGCGGGGAATTGCACATTGAGGTATGCGCCGATTGCCAAGGCAATGGCCGGCGGCGCGAAGACAAATTCGATCAACGTTGCCAGCCCGGCGATCAATCCGCCTTTTTCGCCAAAGGCCGGCGGCTGTAGGCAAAAGGTCCACCGGCATGGGGAATGGCGGTGGTCAGTTCGGTGAAACTGAAGATGAAACAGGTGTACATGGTGGCGACCATGAACGAGGTCACCAGAAAGCCCAGCGTCCCGGCCACGCCCCAGCCATAACTCCAGCCGAAATACTCCCCGGAAATCACCAGCCCCACCGCAATGCCCCACAGGTGCAGCGTGCCTAAGGTGGGTTTGAGTTGTGTGTTCATGCGTTTGCTCCCTGAACGGTTTGGACTGCTCGGGGAGGGCGTGTGCAGTGGGCGTGCCAGCGTTGCGACAGTCGTCGTTATGGATGAAAAGCCGTCGCATTGGGGATGTTTGTTGCTGGATGTGTCCCCGTTGTGCGCCAGTTGGGGGCGTCAGTGCCTATTCTGCCGCCTTCGCGAGCAGGCTCGCTCCCACACTGGATTTGTGAACAATGAAAATTCCCTGTGGGAGCGAGCCTGCTCGCGAAGACGGCGGCACATTCAAGCTACCGTCACAGAATGGCGCGGATTCCCGGGCTCAGGAAAAAACCTCGGCATCCTTCAAGAACGCCGCTGCCTGATCCTTCGCCGACAGTTGCGGTTCGCCATCGAGTTGCCAGTCGATGGCCAGGTCCGGATCGTCCCAGCGAATGCTGCGCTCAGCCGACGGGGTGTAGTAGTCAGTGGTTTTGTAGAGGAACTCGGCGAAATCACTCAGGACCACGAAGCCGTGAGCGAAACCTTCAGGAACCCAAAGTTGGCGATGGTTCTCGGCGGACAGGCGCACGGCGACCCATTTGCCAAAGTGTGGTGAGCTGCGGCGAATATCCACCGCGACGTCCAGTACTTCACCGACCGTTACGCGAACCAATTTGCCCTGGGTGTTTTCCAGCTGGTAATGCAGACCGCGCAACACACCCTTTTGAGAGCGGGAATGATTGTCCTGGACGAATTGAGGGGTCAGCCCTGTCGCCTCCGCAAAAGCCTTCGCGTTGAAGCTCTCGTAAAAAAAGCCTCGCTCATCACCAAACACCTTCGGTTCGATGATCAGAACACCGTGCAGGTCGGTGGTGATTACTTTCATGTTGATTCTCCAGCAATAGGCACGGTGGCCGACATTCTTGCGCAAAGAACCGAGCGGCGCGAGGGGCAGGCGTGGAAAGTCGCAAGACCCTTTAAGCCTGTGTAGCCATGCAGAGGAGGCCTTGCCTGCGATGAGACCCGCCCGCACACCGCTGTAATCCCGGCGTAAACCCACTATTTACGCTTTCTTTATGCCCCGTCGCACCCCTCGATCTCGTTCCTTTACAGCCTTCCTTCCGACAATGAACCCACACGCGGCAATACGCCGTAACACGGAGAACTTCCATGAGCGTTCTGGACGGGGTGTCACTGCTGTTGGCAGTGGGGCTGTTCAATTATCTGTTGGTTGCGCTGTTGCGCGCGGACCGGAACTAGGAGCGGCTATGCACAGTTATGACTATTGGCTGATCCTCGCGTTTTTCGCGGTGGTATTGGTCCCGGCGCCGTTTCTCGGGCGCTTCTACTACAAGGTCATGGAAGGTCAGCGCACCTGGCTGACGCCGGTCCTCGGCCCGGTGGAGCGCGGCTGTTATCGACTCGCCGGCGTCGATCCACAGACTGAACAGAGCTGGCAGAAATACGCCCTGGCCTTGCTCGCTTTCAACCTCGCGGGTTTCCTGCTGCTGTTCGCGATCCTGTTGTTTCAGGACCATTTGCCGCTGAACCCGCAAAACCTGCCGGGCCAGGAGTGGACGCTGGCGTTCAACACCGCCATCAGTTTCATGACCAATACCAACTGGCAGGCCTATAGCGGCGAGGCGTCCCTGAGCTACTTGAGCCAGATGGTCGGCCTCACGGTGCAGAACTTTGTCAGCGCCGCGACCGGCCTCGCTGTTCTGGTTGCTTTGTGCCGTGGGATTGGCCGCAAATCCACTCAATCCCTGGGCAACTTCTGGGTCGACATGACCCGTGCGACCCTCTACGGCTTGCTTCCACTGTGCCTGCTGTTGGCGCTGTACCTGGTCTGGCAAGGCGTGCCGCAAACCTTCGCGCAGTACGTAAATGCCGTGACCGTGCAGGGCGTTGATCAAGTGATCCCGTTGGGCCCGGCGGCCAGTCAGATTGCGATCAAGCAGCTGGGCACCAATGGCGGTGGCTTCTTCGGCGTCAACTCGGCGCATCCGTTCGAGAACCCGACGGCCTGGTCCAACCTGTTCGAACTGGCGTCGATCATCCTGATTCCCGTCGCGCTGGTGTTCACCTTCGGCCACTACGTGAAAGACCTGCGCCAGAGTCGGGCGATCATCGCCTGCATGTTGGCCCTGTTCCTGATTGGCGGTGCGACCTCGCTGTGGGCCGAGTATCAGCCGAACCCGAGCCTGAACAACGTCGCCGTCGAGCAGACCGCGCCAATGGAAGGCAAGGAAGCCCGGTTCGGCACCACGGCCACCGTGCTGTGGTCGGTCACCACCACGGCGGCATCGAACGGTTCGGTCAACGGCATGCACGACAGCCTCAACCCCCTCAGCGGCATGGTGGCGCTGGTCAACATGATGGTCGGCGAAGTGATCTTCGGCGGCGTCGGCGCCGGGCTCTACGGGATGTTGCTCAACGTGTTGATCGCGGTGTTCCTCGCCGGCCTGATGATTGGCCGCACGCCGGAATACCTGGGTAAAAAGCTGCAGGCCAGGGAAGTGCAATTGCTGGTGGTGACGCTGATGGTCATGCCGATTGGCGTGCTGGTGCTTGGCGCGATTGCCGCGAGCCTGCCTGGCCCGGTGGCCTCGGTGAGCAACCCCGGCCCACATGGTTTCAGCCAGTTGCTTTACGCCTATACCTCGGCCAGTGCCAACAACGGTTCCGCGTTCGGTGGTTTCAGTGCCAATACGCCATTCCACAACCTGATGCTGGGCCTGGGCATGTTGATCGGACGCTTCGGCTACATCCTCCCGGTGCTGGCTCTGGCCGGCAGCCTGGCGATGAAGAAAACCGCGCCGATCGGGCAGAACAGCTTCCCGACCCACGGCCCGCTGTTTGTGACCTTGCTGACCGTGACCATTTTGCTGGTGGGTGGTTTGACCTTCTTGCCGACGCTGGCGTTGGGCCCGATTGCCGAACATTTGAGCATGGGCTTCTGAGGATCTGATAATGAATATGCCCGTAACCAAAACCGTCGCCGCCAAGGCGCCGGAACAACCGAAAACCGCCATCTCGGCCCTCTGGCGACCGGCGCTGCTGCAAGCCTTCGTCAAGCTCGACCCTCGGCAATTGCAGCGCGCGCCGGTGATGCTGGTGGTCGAACTGACGGCGATTTTGACCACCGTGCTGTGCTTCGTGCCGGACACGGCGGTACCGACCTTCGTCGCGGCGCAAATCGCGGTGTGGCTGTGGTTCACCGTGCTGTTCGCCAACTTCGCCGAGGCCTTGGCCGAAGGTCGCGGCAAGGCCCGAGCCGATAGCCTCAAGGCTGGCAGCGAAGGTTTGAGCGCCCGTCGCAAAACCGCCAACGGCAGCTTCCAGGTGGTCCCGGCCACCAGCCTGCGCAAGGGCGATGTGGTCCGCGTCGAAGCCGGGGAGATGATCCCCGGTGACGGCGAAGTGATCGAAGGCATTGCCGCGGTCAACGAAGCGGCGATCACCGGTGAGTCCGCGCCGGTAATCCGAGAGTCTGGCGGCGACCGTTCGGCCGTCACCGGTAATACCCGGTTGGTCTCTGACTGGCTGCTGGTGAAAATCACCGCCAACCCTGGTGAGTCGACACTCGACCGCATGATCGCCCTGGTCGAAGGCGCCAAGCGCCAGAAAACCCCGAACGAAGTGGCGCTCGACATCCTGCTGATCGGCCTGACCCTGATTTTCCTGTTGGTGGTAGTAACGCTGCAACCCTTTGCCCACTTCGCCAATGGCAGCCTGCCGCTGGTGTTCCTGGTGGCGTTATTGGTCACGCTGATCCCGACCACCATCGGTGGCCTGTTGTCCGCCATCGGTATCGCCGGTATGGATCGTCTGGTGCGCTTGAACGTGATCGCCAAATCCGGTCGCGCCGTGGAAGCGGCCGGGGACGTGCACGTCCTGTTGCTGGACAAGACCGGCACCATTACCTTCGGTAACCGTCGTTGCACCGCCGTGGTTCCGGCACCGGGTGTGTCTGCCCGGGAACTGGCCGAGGGTGCCTTGTTTGCTTCGCTGGCCGATGACACCGCGGAAGGCAAGTCGATTGTCGAATACCTGCGCGGTACTCAACCGCAACCTGAGCCGGCCAGCGAGTTACTGACGGCGGTGCCGTTCAGCGCCGAAACCCGGCTATCGGGCGTGGATTATCAAGGTCGCGTGTATCGCAAGGGCGCGGTGGATTCGCTGCTGGCGTTCGTCGGCCTCAAGCGCAGTGACCTGGCCGCGTCGCTGTCCCGGGAAATCGACAAGATTGCCCAGAGCGGTGGCACGCCGTTACTGGTCTGCGCCGACGGCAAACTGCTCGGCGTCATTCACCTCAAGGACGTGGTCAAGCCTGGCATCCGCGAACGTTTCGCCGAGCTGCGCAAACTGGGGATCCGCACGGTCATGGTGACCGGCGATAATCCGCTGACCGCTGCCGCCATCGCCGCCGAAGCGGGTGTGGATGACGTGCTGGCCGAAGCCACACCGGAGAAAAAACTGGCGCGCATTCGCCACGAGCAGAATGACGGTCGCCTGGTCGCCATGTGCGGTGACGGCGCCAACGACGCCCCGGCGCTGGCCCAGGCTGATGTCGGCATGGCGATGAACGACGGTACCCAGGCCGCGCGCGAGGCGGCCAACATGGTCGACCTCGACAGCGACCCGACCAAGCTGCTGGACGTGGTGCAGATCGGCAAGGAGTTGCTGGTGACTCGCGGCGCACTCACCACGTTTTCCATTGCCAACGACGTGGCCAAGTACTTCGCGATCCTGCCCGCACTGTTTGCCGCGATCTACCCGCAGCTCGGTGTGCTGAACATCATGCAATTGAGCAGCCCGCAGAGCGCGATTCTCTCGGCGATCGTGTTCAACGCCTTGATCATCGTGGTGCTGATTCCGTTGGCGCTGCGCGGTGTGCGGGTGCAGGCGGCGAGCGCGGCGGCATTGCTGCGACGCAACCTGCTGATCTATGGGCTGGGCGGGATTCTGGTGCCGTTCGTGGGCATCAAGGCCATCGACATGCTGTTGACGGCGTTGCATTTGGTTTAACCCTGTGTCGGAGGCACCGCCTTCGCGAGCAGGCTCGCTCCCACAAAGGCACCGCGTTCCCCTGTGGGAGCGAGCCTGCTCGCGAAGAACACGACACGGTGCAACTGACTCAACGCTGTATTTGTTTACCGAATTCGAGGATTTTGAAATGTCCACAATGATACGCCCGGCCCTGAGCCTGCTGGTCCTGATGACCCTGATCACCGGCGTCGCCTATCCCCTGGTGGTCACCGGCGTGGCCCAGGTGGCGTTTCCGGATCAGGCCAATGGCAGCCTGGTCCATGATGCCGACGGCAAGGTCCGTGGCTCTTCGCTGATCGCCCAGGATTTCGTCGGCGACGCCTGGTTCCATCCACGGCCATCGGCCGGTGCATTTGCCACCGTGTCGAGTGGCGCCAGCAACCTGTCGCCGAGCAACCCGGCACTGGCCACTCGCGTCATCGACGATGCCAACAAACTGCTGGTACCTGGTCAGGGGCCAGTGCCGCTGACCATGGTCACCACCTCCGGCAGCGGCCTCGACCCCCACTTGCCACCGGCCGCGATTGCCTATCAACTGTCGCGTGTCGCCGCTGCGCGCAACCTGCCGGTGTCGACGCTCCAGACCCTGTTGGATGCGCACATCGAACAACCGTTGATAGGGCCGCCGGTGGTGAATGTGTTGGCGCTGAACATGGCGCTGGAAAAACTGTAAATCGGTAGCGCGGCGATTCGCGAGCAGGCTCGCTCCCACTGGAGAATGCATTCCAATGTGGGAGCGAGCCTGCGC
>NZ_JABFMU010000081.1:6304-22451 GCF_013359695.1 Pseudomonas sp. C2B4 | reverse complement strand
TATGCTGAATGACACACCGCCTTCGCGAGCAGGCTCGCTCCCACAGGGGATTGGGTACATCTTCAAGAGATTGGTCGGCTGTCAGGCCGCCTCGCTTTGGCTGTTGAGGTACACGCCCCCTCGTGAGGCCGAGTGGAGGTTCTCTGTAGGAGCAAAGCTTGCTCGCGATGGCGGCGTACCAGGCGCCATCGTTGTTGACTGGACTGCCGCTATCGCGAGCAAGCTTTGCTCCTACAGGCTTTTCCAAGTGACTCGCCGTAAGGGCGAAACCATAAGTGGCCGTTACCGAAGAAGCGGATATGGACACTGTCCCAACACTCGTGACAGGACAAATCTGACAACCCATCCCCGCTGAACTACGCTGCGTTCTGTAACCCTGTCCTCACCCCTGTGACCCAAGGAATAGACGCATGCGGAGCAGGTTGCCTGCCACATTGATGATCGTGTTCAGCGTGTTCTGGTCAATGCTGCTCTGGGCCGGGGATGCCGTGACACCGGTTGAAGATCCCGTCGAACTGAAAGTGGCCAACCGCAGCATCATGGTGTTTCGCGCCACGCTGCTGGGGGAGGCTCCGGCGACGCGGGTCAAGCGGGCGAAAGCGGTGATCGGCGAAGCGCTGGATGAGTCGGACGATCTTGTCGTCACGCTTGACCCGATGCGCGACAGTTACCTGGTGCTGCTGGGCAGTCACCGCGCCTTTATCGTTGCGCCCCAGGATGTCGACAGCCTTGAATATGCTTCTGTCCAGCAGGCCGCGGAAGGCGCGGCCGACAAGCTGCGTCAAGTGGTGGCTGAAACCCGGGAAGCGCGAAACCTGCATCTGATGCTTCGCTCGCTGGGCGCGGCGGCTATCGCCACGGCGATTTATTTCGCGTTGCTCTGGGGCGTGGCTTATCTGCGACGCCGATTGCTCAAGCGCCTGCCCGAGTTGATGGACCGACACACCCGGGCGCTGACAGTGGGGCGGGTGCAGGTCATTGAGGCCAATTACCTGTACCCGCTGGTCATTCGCCTGTTATGGCTGTTGCGATGGCTGGTCCTGTTGCTGCTCACCTATGAGTGGCTGGGGTTTGTCCTGTCACGGTTTCCCTACACCCGGCCCTGGGGTGAAAGCCTCAACAATTATCTGTTTGAAGTGGCCAGCTACCTGTTTCAGGCGATCGTTGGCGCCATCCCCGGGCTGGGCGTGGCACTGGCGATTTTCTTCATTGCCCGGGGCGCGACGGCATTCAGCCGCCGCGTGCTCAGGCGCATGGCGACGCCGGGCACCTTCAGCTGGCTGAATCAGGAAACCCTGCAACCGACCCAGCGCCTGACCTCCCTGGCGATCTGGTTGTTTGCTTTGGCGATGGCTTATCCCTATCTGCCGGGGGCAGGCACCGACGCGTTCAAAGGTTTGTCCGTGCTGATCGGTCTGATGATTTCATTGGGAGCCACTAGCGTCGTCGGACAGGCCGCCGCCGGTTTGATCCTGACCTACACCCGAACCTTGCGCCCCGGAGAGTTCGTGCGCATCGGCGAATACGAAGGCACGGTCACCGAACTGGGCATGTTCACCACCAGCATCCGCACAGGCCTGGGGGAAGTGCTGACCTTGCCCAACTCGATGATCACCGGCACGGTGACCAAGAACTACTCCCGTACCGTGCAAGGTCCCGGCTACGTGGTGGATACGGTGGTGACCATTGGCTACGACACGCCGTGGCGCCAGGTGGAAGCCATGTTGCTCGAAGCCGCCAGGCGCACGCCGGGTGTGCTCGAAGAGCCGCCGGCGCAGGTCTTCCAGACCGCACTGTCCGATTTCTATCCCGAGTATCGCCTGGTGGCGCAGGCCATCCCCAGTCAACCCCGGCCCCGCGCCGTGCTGCTGAGCATGCTGCACGCCAATATTCAGGACGTGTTCAATGAATACGGCGTGCAGATCATGTCGCCGCACTATTTGGGTGATCCTGAAGAGGAAAAGCGGGTGCCGAAAGACCAATGGTTTACGGCACCGGCCCAGGAACCCAAGGACCTGTAGGCATGGCCCTTTTTGTGGGAGCGAGCCTGCTCGCGAAGAGGCCGGCACACCCAACATCACTGGTAACTGACACACCGCCTTCGCGAGCAGGCTCGCTCCCACAGGTTATTGCGCCGTACACAGGACATGCGTACGACTTCGATCCACTGTGGGAGCGAGCCTGCTCGCGAAGAGGTCGGCACATCCAACATCACCAGTGACTGACACACCGCCAGCGCGGGCAAGTCGAATCGTCGCACCGCCGCTCCCACAGGTTTTTGCGCCGTACACAGGACATGCGTACGACTTCAATTCACTGTGGGAGCGAGCCTGCTCGCGAAGAGGTCGGCACATTCAGCATCACCGGTGCCTGACACACCGCCTTCGCGAGCAGGCTCGCTCCCACAGGTTTTTGCGCCGTACACAGGACATGCGTACGACTTCGATCCACTGTGGGAGCGAGCCTGCTCGCGAAGAAGTCGGCACATCCAACATCGCTGGTGACTGACACACCGCCTTCGCGAGCAGGCTCGCTCCCACAGTGAAGAGCTCAGTGAAGCGCTCGGTGATGATCAGGGTTTTGCCTGGGCTCTGCTTTTCTCTTCGATTTTCGCGTCCACCGCCGCCCGGATCTGGTCGATGCTGAAGCTGGCCGGTTTCTGGCTGGGTGGGTACTCGACGAAGGTTTGCAAGAACCTCGCGGCCTTGGCCACGCCGGCGGCCAACAAGTACGAGTTCTTCACGGTCCAGTCGTAATACTGGTCGGACACGACATCGGCCCGTTCATACGGGTCCATCCGCAAGTTGAACAGTTTCGGCACGCGCAACGGCACGAACGGGCTACTCCACACCGCGAAACCACCGGGTTCCCGTTGTTCGGCGAACACCACTTTCCAGTTGTCGTAGCGCATCGACACCAGCACGCCGTCGTCGTTGAAGTAGTAGAACTCGCGGCGTTCGCCTTTCGGCTTTTGCCCGGTCAGGTAGGGCAACTGGTTATAGCCGTCCAGATGCACCTTGAAGCTGGTGCTGGCAGCCGTCGGCGTCCAGCCCTTGAGCAGCTTGTCCTTGACCTCGGTGTCGCCCGCCGCTGCTAGCAGGGTCGGGAACCAGTCCATGCCCGAGAACATCTCGTTGGAAACTTCGCCAGCCTTGATCTTGCCCGGCCAGCGAACGATGGCCGGCACCCGGTAGGCGCCTTCCCAGTTGGAGTTCTTCTCGTTGCGGAATGGCGTGGTCGCCGCGTCCGGCCAGGAGAACTGGTTCGGGCCGTTGTCGGTGGTGTAGACCACGATGGTGTTGTCGGTGAGTTTCAGGTCATCCAGCGTCTTGAGCAGCTTGCCGACGTCGCCGTCATGCTCAAGCATGCCATCGGCGTAATCATTGCCCGGCATGCCGCTCTGGCCCTTCATCGATTCGCGTACATGGGTGAACAGGTGCATGCGCGTGGTGTTCATCCAGACGAAGAACGGCTTGTCGGCCTTGGCCTGTTTCTCGATGAACGCTTGCGCGGCGGCGGTGGTTTCGTCGTCGATGGTTTCCATGCGCTTGGCGGTCAAGGCACCGGTGTCTTCGATCTTGCCATCGGCGTAGCTGTGGATCACGCCGCGGGGCGTCCGGGACTTGACGAAGTCCGGGTCATCCTTGGGCCAATAGGCGCGTTCGGGTTCTTCTTCGGCGTTGAGGTGGTAAAGGTTGCCGAAGAACTCGTCGAAACCATGGTTGGTCGGCAGGAATTCATCCTTGTCGCCCAAATGGTTCTTGCCGAACTGGCCGGTGGCGTAGCCCTGTGATTTGAGTGCCTGGGCGATGGTGATGTCGCGTTTTTGAATACCAATGGGCGCACCGGGCACCCCGACTTTGGTCAGGCCGGTGCGCAGGGGCGACTGGCCGGTAATGAACGACGAGCGTCCGGCGGTGCAGCTGTTTTCGGCGTAATAGTCGGTGAACAGCATGCCTTCGTGGGCGATGCGATCAATGTTCGGCGTCTTGTAACCGACCACGCCCATGGAATAGGCGCTGATATTGGTCTGGCCGATGTCATCGCCGAAGATCACCAGGATGTTGGGTTTTTCGGCAGCGGCGGCGGTTGCCGAAATGGCTGCCAGGGCGAGTGTCGGCAGCCACTTTGATATGCGAGTCATCTGACTGGCTCCTTGTTGTCGGGCGTCGCGGAGGGCGAACAAGGGCCATGTTCAAGGGGGGGCGGTGAAAACACGCCACCCGGATCAGGTGGCGGAACGCACATCCCTTGTAGGAGCGAGCCTGCTCGCGAAAAACGCCCAGACACCGCGATCATTCAGGCTGGTCGCGTCATCGTTGACGTCCATCGCGAGCAGGCTCGCTCCCACAGGGTCGTGCTACATCCGACATGCAGGGTTTATTGCAGGTTGCCGGCCACCGCAATGGTCTGTGCAGTGATGTAGTTCGACTCCGGCGAGCAGAACAGGTACACCGCATCGGCGGCTTCCTGCACCGTACCCGGACGACCCAGCGGATTGCGCTGGGCGAACGACTTGGCGGCTTCCGGGCTGATGCCGACGCGGATGTCACGGCCTTCGATGTTCACTGTCGCACCGGCGTGGGCGTCGGCGCGAGTCATGCGGGTTTCGATGAAACCGAAGGCCACGGCGTTGACGTTGACCTTGAAGCGGCCCCACTCGCGAGCCAGCGCCCGGGTCATGCCAATCACACCGGCCTTGGCCGAGGAGTAGTTCATCTGCCCGGCGTTACCATTGAGGGCCGACACCGAGGAAATGTTCACCACCTTGCGGAACACTTCGCGCTCAGCGGCCGCTTCGGCCTGGGCCTGGGCCTTGATGATCGGGTAGGCGGCACGCAGGATGCGGAAGGGCGCGGTCATGTGGCAGTCGAGGATCGCGTACCACTGCTCGTCGCTCATCTTCTGGATGACGTCATCCCAGGTGTAACCGGCGTTGTTGACGATGATGTCGATGCCGCCGAAGTTGTCCATGGCGGTCTTGACGTAGCGGTCGCCGAAGTCCGGGGCGCTGACGTTGCCGTGGCACACGGCGGCTTCGCCACCCATTTTGCGAATCAGTTCAGCGGTCTCGTGGGCCGGATCGGCGTCCAGGTCGTTGATCACGATGCGTGCGCCTTCGCTCGCCAGTTTCAGGGCGATCTGCTGACCGATGCCGCGACCGGAACCGGTAACCAGTGCGACTTTGCCTTCGAGTTTTGCCATGGGGTGTTGCTCCTCAATGATTGGTTTTGTTTACAGAGCGATCACGGCGTCACCAACGATCTTGGTCTCGCCATATTGGTTGGTGGTGCGCACTTCGACCTTGATCCGTTGCTCGCCATCGACTTCAAAGCGGTCGACCACGGTGCCGGTGCAGCTGATCTGGTGACCCAGGTGGGTGATGCCAAGGAAGCGCACGCCGAACTCGCGCAACTGTCGCTGATCGACCCACTGGGTCAGCAGGCGACCGAGGTAGGCCATCGACAACATGCCGTGGGCGAACACGTCGGGCATCCCGGCGCGGCGTGCATAATCGGTGTCGATGTGAATGGCGTTGTGATCGCCCGACGCACCGGCGAACAGCGCCAGGGTGGTGCGGTTGATCGCTGGCAAGGCCAATGGCGGCAGGCTGTCGCCGATGTTGATTTTTTCCAGGCTTATCGCGTTCATCAGGGTTCTCCGCTTCAGCTGTTGCGCTGCACAAGCACGCTGCGCAAATCCGCGACGTGCTCACCGTGCTGATTGGTGACTCGGGTTTCGCGCACCACGAACTCCAGGGCGCCGCCTTTCTTGTCGTAGATGTCGGCGATGCGCACATCGAAGCGCAGCGTGTCGCCGGCGTAGGCCATGCGGTGATAACGGAAGGATTCTTCGCCGTGGAGAATGCGCGCGGTGACGATCCCCAGTTCGTCGCGCCAGGCGTTGGACGGAATCTGGAATTCCAGCGAGAACAGAAAGGTCGGCGGCAGCGGCAGGTTGGGATAACCGGCGTCACGGGCGGCCTGCTCGTTGAAATAGATCGGGTTGGTTTCCCCGGTGGCCTTGGCGAAGAAGCGCAGTTGCCCGGCTTCGGCGGTGGCGAGGAAGGTGGGCAGCTGTCTGCCGATATGCTTCTTGTCGATCATCTGAATGACTCTTCTTGGATTGCCGAACGCGTCAGTTTTTCTGGTACACGGTCACCACGCAGGCGCCACCGAGGCCGAGGTTGTGCTGCACGGCGATGCGCGCGTTCTGTACCTGGCGCTGCTCGGCGGTGCCGCGCAACTGGTGGGTCAGCTCGTAGCACTGGGCCAGGCCGGTGGCGCCCAGCGGGTGGCCCTTGGAAAGCAGGCCGCCCGACGGGTTGGTCACCCATTTGCCGCCGTAGGTGTTGTCGCCATCGTTGACCAATCGCTCGCCGCCGCCTTCTTCGCAAAGGCCCAGGCCTTCGTAGGTCAGCAGTTCGTTCTGGGCGAAGCAGTCGTGCAGTTCGATGACGTCGATGTCTTTCGGACCGATGCCGGCCTGGTTGTAGGCGATGTCGGCAGCCATGCGGGTCATGTCGAAACCGACCACGCGGATCATGTCCATGGCGTCGTAGGTGCTCGGCAGGTCGGTGGTCAGGGCCTGGCCGGCCATCAACACATCGGTGCGCAGGCCGTGCTTTTTCGCGAACGCCTCGGACACCACGATGGCGGCGGCAGCGCCACAGGTCGGCGGGCAGGCCATCAGGCGGGTCATCACGCCTTCCCACAACATCGGCGCGGCCATGACTTCTTCAGTACTGACCACGTTGCGGAACACAGCCAGCGGGTTGTTGGCCGCGTGTCGGCTGGCCTTGGCGCGGATCTTGGCGAAGGTGTCCAGGCGGGTTCCGTACTTTTGCATGTGCGCGTAGCCGGCGCCGCCGAACTGGCGAATGGCATTGGGCAGGTCCGGCATGCCGATCAGTTCGTTGGCCAGCAGCAGGGCGCGTTCGGTGGCCGGAGCGCGGTCGGTCCAGGCGGATTTCAGCGCGCCGGGGTTCATGTGCTCGAAACCAAAGGCCAGGGCGCACTCGACGGCGCCGCTCTGTACGGCCTGACGGGCGAGGAACAGGGCGCTGGAACCGGTGGCGCAGTTGTTGTTGACGTTGACCAGCGGGATGCCGCTCATGCCTACACGATACAGAGCCTTCTGCCCGCAGGTGGAGTCACCGTAGACGTAGCCGGCGTAGGCCTGCTGGATGTCGTTGAAGTCCAGGCCCGAGTCGGCCAGGGCCTGGCGGATCGCCTGTTCACCCATGACGTCGTAGGGCTCGTTGGTCCCCGGTTTCTTGAACTGGATCATGCCGACGCCAGCAACGAATACCTTATTGCTCATCGAGGTTTTCCTTTTTTGTTTTTGAGGGTCAGAGCTTGCGCGCGATCAATTCGCGCATGACTTCACTGGTGCCGCCGTAGATGCGGTTGACGCGCATGTCCACGAACGCGCGGGCAATCGGGTACTCCATCATGTAGCCGTAGCCGCCGTGCAGCTGGACCATGTCGTCGATGCATTTCCACAGGGTTTCGGTGGTATAGAGCTTGGCGATGGCCGCCTCTTCAAGGGTCAGGCGCCGGCGCATGTGCTCGCCCAGGTAGTAGTCGACCATCACGCGCATGGCGGTGGCCTGGGTCTTGATGTCGGCGAGCTTGAACTTGCTGTTCTGGAAGTCCCACACGGTCTGGTTGAAGGCCTTGCGGTCCTTCACGTATTCGGTGGTCTGCTCCAGCAGGCGCTCGAGTTTGGCGGCGGCGGAGACGGCGATGGAGAAACGTTCTTGCGGCAGTTCGCCCATCAGGTAAGTGAAGCCCAGACCTTCTTCACCGAGCCGGTTGGCCACCGGTACGCGTACGTTGTCGAAGAACAGCTCGGCGGTGTCCTGGGCGTGCTGGCCGACCTTGTCCAGCTTGCGGCCATGCTTGAAGCCGGCGCGGCTGGCTTCCACGGCAATCAGGCTGATGCCCTTGGCGCCGGCGGCCGGGTCGGTCTTGCACACGACAATGACCAGGTCGGCGGTCAGGCCGTTGCTGATGAAGGTCTTGCTGCCATTGATCACATACTCGTCGCCGTCGCGCACGGCGGTGGTGCGCACGGCCTTGAGATCACTGCCGGTGCCGGGCTCGGTCATGGCGATGGCGAGGATGATTTCGCCGGCGCAGATGCCGGGCAGCCATTTGCGTTTTTGTTCTTCGTTGCCGCAACGGTTGATGTAGGGGGCAATGACGTCGGAGTGCATGCCGAAGTAGGCACCGCTCACGCCGGCCCGGGAGAACTCTTCGTTGAACACCGCGCAATGGCCGAAATCACCGCCGCCTCCGCCGTATTCGGTGGGCAGGGTGATGCCGAGCAAACCTTCGCGACCGGCCTTGAGCCAGGTTTCGCGGTCGACCTGACCGGCCTTGTCCCACTCGGCCTGACGCGGCAGGCATTCACGCTCGAAAAAACGCCGCACGGTGGTGCGGAACATCTCATGGTCGTCGCGGAAAACGGTTCGGGCGATGTGCACGCAAGACTCCTCAATGATCACGGACCGGCTTGCGCCAGCCACTGATGCAAGGCGCGAGGTGCGCCTGTTGACTGAGGATTACGATAGGGTGGGGGGCCTGGACGAACGCCACCCGAGGTGGGTGGCGAGGCATAAATCAGCGATTGAAGAAGCAGCACATACCCTGTGGGAGCGAGCCTGCTCGCGATGGCGGTGTGTCATTCACCCGTGATATTGAATGTGCCAGCCTCTTCGCGAGCAGGCTCGCTCCCACAGTGGGTTGAAGTCGTACGCATATCCTGTGTACGGCACAAAAAAGCTGTGGGAGCGGCGGTGCGACGATTCGACTTGCCCGCGAAGGCGGTGTGTCAGTCACCCGTGATATTGGATGTGCCGGCCTCTTCGCGAGCAGGCTCGCTCCCACAATGATTCGGAGTGGGTCGCAAGTGCCGTGTAGGCCACGTACCCCTGTGGGAGCGGGCTTGCCCGCGAAGGCGGTATGTCAGGCACCGGTGATGCTGGATGTGCCGGCCTCTTCGCGGGCAAGCCCGCTCCCACAGTGAGTTGAAGTTGTACTCGCAGCCTGTGTACGGCGCAAAAACCTGTGGGAGCGAGCCTGCTCGCGAAGGCGGCGTGTCAGGCACCGGTGATGCTGGATGTACCGGCCTCTTCGCGAGCAGGCTCGCTCCTACAGTGTTTTTGGTTGTCCGGGGGAGTTTAGATTTCACCTTCCTGCGATTCCAGGTCCCGCACCCGCGCCACCGCTTCATCGCGGCTGTTGACGCCCAGCTTGCTGTAGATATGGCTCAGGTGCCATTTCACGGTTTCCGGGGACAGCCCCAGGGCGCGGGCGATTTTTTTGTTGGGCAGGGCCTGGGCCAGCAGGCGCACGACTTCGATTTCGCGCTCGCTCAACGGTTCGATGCCGGTGGCGAGCGGCTTGACCGTCGCAGCCGGTGCGGATTTGCCTGCGTGGATGGCGGGTGTCGAGACCTGTGCCGCCTGCAGGCGCTCGACATAGTAGACCAGCACCGGGTCGAGGTTTTCTTCCTGGCTGGCGATCTCGCCAATCAGCTCAAGTGCATCGGGGTGAGCGTCCAGCAGGCTGCGCAGCATGCCCAAACGGTGCCCGCGGCGCAGTGCTTCCAAGACCTTTGTGCGTGCTATGTGCGGGTTGCCGCGGCGGGATTCGATCACGGCACTGAGGACCATCAGGCGAACCGTGGCCAATTGCCGGCGTTGCAGGTCACAGGTTTCGATCAGTCGTTCAATGCGTTGCAGTGCACCGTCCAGGTCGCCCTGGTGAATTTGCCAACGCGCCCGAATGTTCTCGGCGAGGATGTTGATTTCCTTGAATGCGCTGGGCCCGGTGTCGCGGTGACGGGCGTCGATCGCCTCCAGCCGGGCCAGTTTGGCCTCAGCAACGCTTGTCTCGCCGAGCAAGGTGTTCCAGTGCACCTGCCAGGTCAGGCAGTAGGCTTGCAAGCGATCCAGGCCCAGCTTGATCGCGTACTCGTCGAGTCGGTCGATGAAGGCAAACGCTTCCTGATGGTTGCCGGCCAGCCACTGTACCTTCCACAGCACCTGGAGGACGCGCAGGACCGAGTCTGGAATCGAGATCCGCTCAAGAATATCGACCCAGCCCGCCAGCAGTTTGAACGCGGCGTCGAGGTCATTGGTTTCGTAGAGCACCTCGCCCAGCAGGGCGGTGGCGAGGTACGTCGCGTCGGTCCCGGCTTTTCCGCACTGGGCAGCTTCATGCAGCACATCGCGATAAACCCGCTCTGCCTGCTTCATCTGGCCTTCCAGGGCGTGACTCAAACCGACCATGCAGCGCCCCTGGAGGCTGCCCGCCGTGGTTCCCAGAAGCGGTTCGCCATTGATCAGCAAGGGCGGGCGGTCGAGCTGCACCTGTCGGGCCCGTTCGTAGTCACCCCGGTGCATGTAGAGCCAGGACAGGATATTGAGGCAGGAGCCGATGGCAACCGCGTTGCTGTCGGGAGGCGGGTCAAGCAGTTGCGGCAGTACGGTCATCGCCGCGTCGGTGTCATCGCGTTGCAGGGCCAGTGACGCACGCAACAGCGCGATCATGAAACGATCATGGACATCGCTTTCGGGAACGTCCTGGCACAGTTGATCGAGGCTCTGGGTACAGGCCGCGAAATCACGCGCATAGAGCTGCATCCGGGCCTTGAGAATGCGCAGTTTGACCCGCGCCTGGACCTGCTCGAACGGCAGCAGCCGGACCAGTTCGATCAACATGCGCAGGTCGCCATGGGCGTACAGCGCTTCGGCGTGCTGCTCCACCAGATCGGCGGCGGCATCGGGATCGCCGGCCAGCACGGCATGGTGAACGGCTTCATCCAGATGCTGGTGATCACGGAACCAGATCCACGCCCTCGCGTGTACAGCCTGTTGTTCGGACAGGCCGCGGGAATCGAAATACTTGAGCAAGGTTTCGCGCAGCAGCGGGTGCAGGCGATACCAGGTTTCGCGCCCGGCACTGTCCACCGGGATCAGGAACAGATTGTCCCGCTCCAGTCGGGCCAACAGGGTGATGGCCGAGCCGACCGCTTCCGGATGGCCGCTGAGGGCGGCGCACAGTGAGGCGCAGAAGCGATTGCAGACGGCCATGAGCAGCATCAGGTCCAGGTCTGTCGGCGTCAGGTGAGACAACACCTCGACTTCAAAAAACTTCGCGAACGCCTGATCGTCGCGCACTTGTGCCTGATCGGCGGACGTGGCGGTCGGTCGATTTTTCTTGCGACTGACGGCCAGCAGTTGCAGCCCGGCCGCCCAGCCGTCGGTGAGTTCGTGCATCTGCCTGGCGTCGTGGGCGCTGACGTCGCCCAGTTGTGCCTTGAGAAATCGTTCGGATTCGTCGGGGGTGAAGCGCAAATCCCGCAGGTTCAGTTCCAGTACCAACGCCTGGCTGCGCAGGCGCGCCAGGGATAACGGCACGGTACTGCGCGACACCAGCGCCAGGTGCAGGTTGACCGGCGCGTAATCGATCAGCCATTGCAGGGCTTGATGGATGCCGACATCGGTCAGGTGGTGCAGGTCGTCGAGCACCAGCACCAATTCGCGACCGCGACTGGCGATGCTGCGCACCAGGGTAATGACGGTCCGTTCCACGGCTTCGCCATCGATGCCGCGACCTTCCAGTTGAGTGGCTTCGTGCACGAGAGACGGGTCGATCTGGCCGAGACTGGCCAGCAAATAGTCCAGGAAACGGGTCAGTTCGTTGTCATCGGCGGACAACGTCAACCAGGCCACGTCGAAACCCAGCGGCAGCAGCGCCTGACGCCAGGCAATCAGGGTCGACGTCTTTCCGCAGCCTGCCGGCCCCTTGAGCACGATGCAGCGCTGGCGGCGTGCCTTGAGCATTTGCTCCTGCAGCCGTTCCCGGGAAATCAGGCGCCCGGCACTGCGCGGCGGTATCAGTTTGGTACTGACGATCGGCGACTGTGCCGGCACCGGGACCTGGCTGGCGGGCGTGTCCGTGGCGCTGGGTTTGCGGGGTTTGTCCATGGGTGATCCGAATCTTTTTTATTTTGGGAATGCACTGAATCCATTCGAGTGTAACCCAGAGCTTGAAAGTCATGACCCTGTGTTCGGCACCCGCCACCCGATGCGGGTGGTCGTCGGCGGAAACGGGATTGATCTACTGGACGGCATAAAAACAGGAGTGCTGCCTGGCGCTCCGTTAGAACAATGGAGCGGCAGCAATGGGTGTACTGAGCGGCATTCGAGTGGTGGAGTTTGAAGCGATCGGCCCGGCGCCTTTTGGCACGATGTTGCTGGCGGACATGGGCGCCGACGTGGTGCGCATCGACCGTCCGGTCAAGGCCAGTGACCTGGGGCCCCGGTTCGAGGGCAAGCGTGCGGACATCACCGGGCGCAATCGTCGCTCGGTGACCCTGGATCTGAAATGCCCGGAGAGTGTCGCCGTGGCGCTGGAACTGATCGAGCGCGCCGACGTCCTGGTCGAAGGTTTTCGTCCCGGCACCCTGGAACGGCTGGGCCTGGGGCCGGACGTGGTGCTGGCGCGCAACCCGCGCTTGGTTTACGCCCGCATGACCGGCTGGGGCCAGACCGGGCCGATGGCCGAGCGCGCCGGGCATGACCTGAACTACATCGCCTTGTCGGGTGTGCTTTCAGGCATCGGACCGGCCGGTGGTCGTCCGGTGCCGCCGCTCAACCTGGTGGGTGATTACGGTGGTGGCGGCATGTTGCTGGCGATGGGCGTGCTGGCGGCGCTGGTGAACGTGCAGCGCGGCGGGGCGGGGCAAGTGATCGACGCGGCCATGACCGAAGGCGCGGCGCAGTTGGGCTCGGTGATCTGGGGCCTGTTGGCCGGTGGACACTGGAAGGAGCAGCGCGGCAGCAACCTGCTCGATGGTGGCGCGCCCTGGTACGACACCTACGAAACCCTCGACGGGCAGCACATGTCCATCGGGCCGATCGAGTCGCGCTTCTACGTCCAGATGCTGGAAATACTCGGGCTGGCGGGCGCAGGTCTTCCCCCTCAACACGACCGTTCAGGCTGGCCGCAATTGCGCGAAGCCTTCACCCGGGCATTCCTGGCCCGCACCCGTGATCAATGGGCCGAAGCCTTTGCCGACAGCGACGCCTGTGTGGCCCCGGTGCTGGGTTTCGCCGAGGCCGCCGGGCATCCCCACAGCCGCGCGCGGGGCAGCTTCATCGAGGTCGACGGCGTCGTCCAGCCGGTTCCGGCGCCGCGTTTCCTTGGCACTCCCTCGGCGCAACCACGCCCGGCCCCCGAACGTGGCGAGCACGGACAAGCCGCGCTGCACGACTGGGGTTTCGATACCGCCGCCATCGAGCGTCTGCGTGAACAGGGCCTGGGCTTCAAGGCCTGACGCCCGCGAACAACAAAAACAACATTGCGCAGCGCAGGAGTCAGCCCCATGGCCATTCAGTTCAAGATCATCGAGCACGTGGCGCTAATCACGCTCGATGCGCAACCGTCGAATAATACCCTGAGCGTCAGCGACCTGATGCACCTGCGCAAGACGCTGGTGGCCTGTCAGGACGATGAGCAGGTGCGGGTCATCGTCCTGACCGGCGCCGGTGAGCGTGCGTTTTGCTGTGGCGCGAGCCAGAAGGACGGGTTGTTGCCAACCCGTGGCCACATCGCCGGGTCATTGAAAAGCCGTGAAACCGAAGCCGAGGAGGGCAGCTACACACGTCTGTTCGACCTCAGCGATCTGGAAGTCTGGAAACCGGTGATCGCCGCCATCAACGGCGCCTGCCTGGGAGGGGGCCTGGAACTGGCCCTGCAATGTGACCTGCGCATCGCGGCGGCCAGCGCGACGTTCGGCTTGCCCGAGGTGCGCGATGCGACCATTCCGGCGGCAGGTGGCGTGCAGTACCTGATGCGCGCCGTACCGGCGGCCCACGCCATGAAAATGGCCCTGACGGGTGAGCCGATCAGTGCCGAGCAAGCCTTGCACATCGGCCTGATCGTCGAACTCCTGCCCCAGGAACACTTGCTGCCGGCGGCCCTGGCCCTGGCCGAACGCATTGCGGCCAACGGTCCGCTGGCGGTGCAGTCGATCAAGCGCCTGGCATTGCAGACCGCCCATATGACGCCCAGGGATTTCGTGACCCAGGCCCACCTGCACTGGGGACTGCTGCGCGACAGCAAGGATCACGCCGAAGGACGCGTGGCGATCTCCGAGAAACGCTCCCCCAAATACACCGGCGCCTGACGATGCGTCGTTCGCGTCCTTGCCTGACAACAATAATTCACAGGAGAGCCACATGTATCTGACTCAAGGGCTGCACCGCATGCTGCAACAACAGCCCCATGCCCTGGCGACGGTCTTTCGCGACCGGCGTCACACCTACGCCCAACTGGCCGAGCGGGTAGCGCGTCTTGCCGGCGCCTTGCAGCGCCTGGGCATGCAGCCTGGCGACCGGGTTGGCTTGCTCGGCCTCAATAGCGACCGGTTTCTGGAGTACTACCTGGCCACGTGGTGGGGCGGTGGCGTGGTCAATCCGGTCAACATCCGCTGGAGCGTGCCGGAAATCGTCTATTCGCTGGACGACTGCGACACCCGCATCCTGATGATCGACGACAGTTTCCTGCCGATGGCCGAAGGCATCGCCGGTTCGGCCAAAGTTCGACCGCTGCTGATCCACGTCGGCGATGGCCCGGCGCCCGAGGGCATGCTGTCCTACGAGCAACTGATCCGCGAAACGACACCGGTCGACGACGCGTTCCGGGGTGGCGACGACCTGGCCAGCATCATGTACACCGGTGGTACTACCGGCCAACCAAAAGGCGTGATGCAATCGCACATGAACCTGTGGACGGCAGCCGTGGCCCGTGCGGCGGATGTGCCGGTGCCGGCCGACGCGCTGACCTTGCATATCGCCCCGATGTTCCACCTGGCGGCGCTGTCGCGGGTGATCCTGATCTCGTTGATCGGCCTGCCGAGCATCTTCGTCCCGGCCTTCGATGCGCTGGACGTGATGCAGACCATCGAGCGCGAACGGATCTCCGACATCCTGATCGTGCCGACCATGCTGCAAGCCTTGATCATGCACCCGGATTTCGCCCGGTATGACCTCAGTTGCTTGCGCAGCCTGACCTACGGTGCTTCGCCGATTGCCGTGCCATTGCTGGAAATGGCCCTCAAGGCGTTGCCGAATGTCGAATTCACCCAGGGCTACGGCATGACCGAAGCGGCGCCGCCGATCACCGCTAACGGTCCGGAGAATCATGGCCCCGAAGGTATCGCTAATGGCCGGTTGCGTTCGGCCGGGCGTCCGGGGCTTGGCGTGACCGTGCGTATCGTCGACGAACACGACAATGAAGTTCCGCGGGGCACCGTCGGCGAAGTATTGGTTCGTGGCCCGAACATCATGCTCGGCTACTGGAACAAACCCGAGGAAACCGCCCAGGCCCTGCGTGGCGGCTGGATGCACACCGGCGACGGCGCCTACATGGACGAGGACGGTTATCTGTACATCGTCGACCGCTTCAAGGACATGATCGTCAGCGGTGGCGAGAACGTGTATTCCGGCGAGGTCGAAAGCGCCATCGCCAGTCACCCGGCAGTCGCGGCCTGTGCGGTGATCGGCATTCCCTGCCAGCAATGGGGCGAAGCGGTGCACGCGGTAATTGTGCTGCGGCCTGATCGTGAGGTGCCGGGGGCGGAGATCATCGAACATTGCCGTCGCCAGATTGCCGGTTACAAGACACCGAAGACCGTCGAGTTCCGCGCCGCGCTGCCGTTGTCGGGCGCTGGCAAGGTGCTCAAGCGTGATTTGCGCGAGCCGTTCTGGGCGGGGAAGGATCGGGGGGTGAGTTGAGGCCTGTCCGCAGTCCATTTGTGGGAGCGAGCCTGCTCGCGAAGGCAGTGTGTCAGTCACCCTTGATGCTGGATGTGCCGGCCTCTTCGCGGGCAAGCCCGCTCCCACTGTGAATTGCAGTCGAACGCAGATCCTGTGCACCGCACAAAAAAAACTGTGGGAGCGAGCCTGCTCGCGAAAGCGGGGTGTCAGTCACCCTTGATGCTGGATGTGCCGGCCTCTTCGCGGGCAAGCCCGCTCCCACAGTGAATTGCAGTCGAACGCAGATCCTGTGCACCGCACAAAAAAACCTGTGGGAGCGAGCCTGCTCGCGAAGGCAGTGTGTCAGTCACC
>NZ_JABFMU010000081.1:0-6204 GCF_013359695.1 Pseudomonas sp. C2B4 | reverse complement strand
TCGCGGGCAAGCCCACTCCCACAGTGAATTGCAGTCGAACGCAGATCCTGTGTACGGCACAAAAAAACCTGTGGGAGCGAGCCTGCTCGCGAAAGCGGTGTGTCAGTCACTGGTGATGTTGGGTGTGCCGAACTCTTCGCGAGCAGGCTCGCTCCCACAGTGAATTGCAGTCGTGCGCACATTCTGTGTACGGCCTAAAAAACCTGTGGGAGCGAGCCTGCTCGCGAAGGCGGTGTGTCAGTCACCGTTGATGCTGGATGTGCCGGCCTCTTCGCGGGCAAGCCCGCTCCCACAGGGGATCATGGGTGTCTGCAAAAGCCAGGTCGGCAGCTTGGCCGCCTCACTCGCAGCAATGGATAGGCCCCTCCAATCCAATTCCGACAGATGCTCCACAGCGCTACCCGATGCGGGTGGCGAGTATCCCCACCCCCCTCAATACATTGGACTCACGTACCAGGCGCATACCGGCCTGGCCATCCACTGGAGAGCCCGATGCATATCAACCGTACCGTGTACCGTGAAGACCACGAAATGCTGCGTGAAACCGCGCGGCGTTTCTTCGAGCGTGAATGCCTGCCCAAGCAGGCGCAGTGGGACGAGGCCGGGCAGGTCGACCGGGAAACCTGGCTCAAGGCCGGTCGCCACAACCTGTTGTGCCTCACCGTGCCGACCGAGTACGGCGGCGGTGGCGGTGACTTCGGGCATTCGGCGGTACTGATCGAGGAGCTGTACCGCGCCGGTGTCTCCGGCTGGAGCCTGGGCGTGCATTCGGACATCGTCGCGCCGTACATCGTGCGCCTGGGCACCGAAGAGCAGAAGCACCAATGGCTGCCGAAAATCTGCACCGGCGAAACCGTGCTGGCGGTAGCAATGACCGAGCCGGGCACCGGTTCCGACCTCAAGGCGGTCCGCACCACCGCTGTGCGTGACGGCGACGAGTGGGTGATCAACGGCAGCAAGACCTTCATCAGCAACGGCCTGACCTGCGACATGGTGGTGGTCGTGTGCAAGACCGATCCGAGCGCCGGGGCCAAGGGCTGCAGCCTGATCATGGTCGAGTGTGATCGCGAAGGTTTCCGTCGCGGCCGCAAGCTGGACAAGGTCGGCCAGCACGCGGCCGATACCGCCGAGCTGTTCTTCGACAACGTTCGCGTACCGGTGGGCAACCTGCTGGGCGAGGAAAATCGCGGCTTCATGCACCTGATGGAAGAGTTGCCCCAGGAGCGCCTGGTCATCGCCCTGTACAGCGCCGCCAAGCTCGAACGCATGCTCGAGCAGACGGTGGAGTACGTGAAGGATCGCAAGGCTTTCAACCAGACCGTATGGGACTTCCAGAACACCAAATTCAAGCTGGCCGATATCAAGGCCCAGGCCACCGCTGTGCGCCTGATGATCGATCACTACATCGGCGAGCACATGCGCCGCCGCCTGACGGTGCAGGAATCGGCACTGGCCAAGCTGTTCGCCACCGAGACCCTGTGCAAGTGCATCGACGACATGGTCCAGCTGCACGGCGGCTACGGCTACATGCTCGAGTACCCGATTGCCCGTGCCTTCGTCGACATGCGCGTGACGCGGATTTTTGGCGGCACCAGCGAAGTGCTGCGCGAACTGATCGCGCGCCAGTTGTGATCCTTCCCCCTCATTTTCAGGTGACACCATGAGCGAAAAAGTACTGGTAGCCGGCGTTGGCATGATCCCGTTCCGCAAGCCCAGCGACAGCCCCACCTACGTGCAGATGGGCGCGGAAGCAATACGCCGGGCCCTGGCCGATGCCGGGATCGAGTACAGCCTGGTCCAGGAAGCCTATGCCGGTTACGTCTACGGCGATTCCACCTGCGGCCAGACCGTGCTCTACGAAATCGGCATGACCGGGATCCCGGTGGTCAACGTCAACAACAACTGCTCCACCGGCTCCACCGCGCTCTATCTGGCGCGCAAGGCCATCGAGTCCGGCGCCGCCGATTGCGTGCTGGCG
This sequence comes from Pseudomonas sp. C2B4, assembly GCF_013359695.1. GTDB lineage: Bacteria > Pseudomonadota > Gammaproteobacteria > Pseudomonadales > Pseudomonadaceae > Aquipseudomonas. The sequence goes on along the minus strand of NZ_JABFMU010000081.1, from coordinate 4,226 downwards.
GTGGGTTTCGAGCAGATGCAGGCCGGGGCGTTGAAGTCCCATTGGGATGACCGTCCGCCGACCCGCGAGCGCTTCCTGCCGATTTTGCGTGGCCTGACCGCCGATATGGAGGGCATTCCTCAGGCCATCCGTACCTTTGGTGGGGCCGGACGTGAGTACATGCACAAGTACGGCACCAAAATGGAAACCTTTGCCGCTGTGCGCGCCAAGGCCAGCCGCCATGCAGCCAACAACCCGCTCGCATTGTTTCGCAAGGTGCTCAGTGTCGAAGACGTGATGAATGACCCGGTGATTCTGCCGGGCGTCATGACCCGCCTGATGGCCTGCCCGCCGACCTGTGGCGGTGCGGCGGCGATCCTGGTGTCAGAGCGATTCGCGAAAAAGCATGGTCTGCGTCGCGATGTGGAAATCGTCGCCCAGGCCATGACCACCGACACCCCCGAATCCTTCAACTTCGAACAGCCGTCGATGCTCGATTGGGTCGGCACCCACATGACCCATGCCGCTGTCGGGCAGGTGTACGAGAAGGCTGGCGTGGGTCCGCAGGATATTGATGTTTGCGAGCTCCACGACTGCTTCGCGCAGAACGAAGTGATCTGCTACGAGTCGCTGGGCTTTTGCCCCGAGGGTGGCGCCGAACAATTCGTGATGGACGGCGACAACACCTATGGCGGGCAAATCGTCGTCAATCCGTCCGGCGGCCTGCTTTCCAAGGGCCACCCGCTGGGTGCGACGGGCCTGGCGCAGTGTTATGAGCTGACCCAACAACTGCGCGGCAACGCCGAGCAGCGTCAGGTCGACGGCGCTCGCCTGGCCATGGCACACAACCTCGGCCTGGGCGGTGCCTGCGTGGTGACGCTGTATGGCAAGGTCAGCGGAGGTGCCCAGTGAGCCACTTGCTCGACGCCTTCCGTTTGACCGCATTGCCGGAACACGCCGAGGCCTTTCGCACCGAAGTGAAACACTTTCTGGCCGAGCATTTGCCGGCGGTGTCAGCGGATGTGCGGGCACGCAGCTGGACCGGTTTTGATGCCGATTTCAGCCGCAAACTGGCCGGACGCGGATGGGTCGGCCTGACCTTGCCGCAAGCCTATGGCGGTGCCGGGCTGGATGCTTTCAGTCGCTTCGTCCTGGTGGAGGAGCTGCTGTCGGCCGGCGCTCCGGTGGCGGCGCACTGGATTGCCGATCGGCAGAGCGGGCCGTTGATCCTGAAGTTCGGCAGCGATGCGCAGAAGGATTTCTACCTGCCGCGCATCTGCGCCGGCCGAGCGTTTTTCTGCATCGGCATGAGCGAACCGAATTCCGGCTCGGACCTGGCCAGCGTGCGCAGTCGCGCCACTCGCTGTGAAGGCGGCTGGCGCCTGAGCGGGCGCAAGATCTGGACCACCAACGCCCATCACGCCGACTACATGATCGCCCTGGTGCGCACCAGTGGCTCGCCCGAGGACCGTCACAACGGACTCTCGCAATTCATCATCGACCTGCGGCAACCGGGTGTGAGCGTGCGCCCCATTGTCGACCTCGCCGGCGATGCGCACTTCTCGGAAGTGGCGTTCGACGACGTGTTGTTGAGCGATGACGCCTTGGTGGGCGAGGAGGGCAGTGGCTGGAAACAGGTCAATGCCGAACTGGCCTTCGAGCGCAGCGGGCCAGAGCGCTTCTATTCCAGTGTGGTGTTGCTCGACCTGTGGGCCGACACCTTGCGCCGCCACGGTGCCAGCGCTGCCGACACCGTCTTGCTGGGCAGTTTCCTCACGCAACTGAGCAGCCTGCGCAACCTCTCGCTGGCGCTCACGGCACTACTGGCGCGGGGCGAAAGTCCGGTGGTGGAGGCGGCGCTGGTCAAGGACATCGGCACCGAGTTCGAACAGTCGATTCCGGCGGCGATTGCCAACTCGATCAGCACCAACCCGAATGCCCCGGTCGGCGATGAGTTGTACCGCACCGTGGCCTACCTGAACCAGGTCGCACCGACCTTCTCGTTGCGCGGCGGTACCCGGGAAATCCTGCGCGGCATGATCGCCCGCGGCCTTGGCCTGCGCTGAATAGGACTTATCGTCATGTTTACTGAAGCGATTGAAAAAATCCTGACAGACCTGTGCACCCCGGCATGGGTCCGCGCCGTTGAAAGCGGTGACGACGCCAGGGAGCTGTGGCGCGTGCTGGAGGACGGCGGATTTCTGGAACTGCTGACCCCGGAAGTGGCCGATGGCGCGGGGCTGTCGCTTGCCGCGCTGTTCCCGATTCTTCTCGCTTTTGGACGTCATGCCCTGCCGGTTCCCGCCGCACAAAGCATCGCTGCCCGTGCCTTGCTGCGCGACTGCCCGCACAGGCTGCCGGCCGGCATGGTGGCCCTGGCCGGCACGGCCTGGCAACAAGCCGACGGTGGGCTGTGCGCGCCCCGCGTCGCATACGGATTGTTGGCCGACTTTGCCCTGGTGAACCTGGGCGGCGAATTGCTGCTGCTCGATTGCCGTCAGGCGCGACGCCAGGCCGAAGGGGTTCACGCCAGCCAATACGCCACCCTGTATTGGCCGCAGGAAAGCCTCGCCGCAGCCGTTGGCAGCAACGGTGAAGAGGTTCGCCTGTTCAGTGCCGCCATCCACGCCGCTGCCATGGCCGGGGCCATGGAGCGCGTACTCGACATGACCCTTGAGTACTGCAATGACCGGGTTCAGTTCGGCAAAGCCATCGGCAAATTCCAGGCGGTCCAGCATCAGCTCAGCGTGATGGCGGAGCAGGTGGCGGCTGCGCGAATCGCGGCAGAGCTGGCTTTTGCCGGTGCCGCCCAGGTGCCGGATCTGATTCCGGTCGCCATCGCCAAGGCCCGCACCAGCATGGCCGTGCCCCAGGTGACCGCCACCGCCCATGCGCTGTTCGGCGCCATTGGCGTGACCGAAGAACTGGACCTGCAACTGTTCACCCGGCGCCTGCACCAGTGGCGCATGAGCGAAGGCTCGGAAGCGTATTGGAACGGCCTCGTCGGCCAGGCGTTTCTGACCCGGCCGAACATTGGCGCCAGCGAGTTCGTCCGTCACGTCATCCCGTCTCAATCCGCATGAGGACAACCCCATGAGCCCGTTTCTGAAGTACGAACAGGACGGTCACGTCGTCACCCTGACGATGAACGATCCTGAACGCCGCAACCCGCTGACCGGCAACAGCGCCGTGCCGGAGTTCCTCGAAGCCATCGAACGGATCGAGCGCGATCCCAGTGTGCGCGCCGTGATCATCACCGGAGCCGGCAGTGCGTTCTGCTCCGGCGGCAACGTGCGTGACATGGATCGCTACGCGCAGATGTCGGGCATGGCGTTGCGCCAGGAATACCGCACCGGCATCCAGCGCTTGCCGCTGGCGCTGTTCAATCTGGAAGTGCCAGTGATTGCGGCGGTCAACGGCGCGGCCATCGGTGCCGGTCTCGACCTGGCCTGCATGTGCGACATCCGCGTGGCGTCCGAGCAGGCGAAGTTTGCCGAGAGCTTCGTCAAGTTGGGGATCATTCCCGGTGACGGCGGCGCCTGGTTGTTGCCGCGCATCATCGGCTTGTCCCGCGCCACCGAACTGACTCTGACCGGGCAAATGATCGATGCGCGCCAGGCGGAGCAATGGAACCTGGTGTCCCGGGTCGTGCCCGGCGAACAACTGCTGGAGACGGCACGGGACATCGCCGCCGCCATCGCCGCCAATCCGCCCCATGCCGTGCGCCTGGCTAAACGCTTGTTGCGCGAAGCCTTGCACACCCGGCTCGACACGCTGCTGGAAATGTCCGCGACCTTCCAGGTGCTGTCGCATCAGACCGCCGATCACCGAGAGGCCGTGGCGGCGTTTATCGAGAAGCGTCCGGCGAGTTTTACCGGATGAGTGTCACCGGCAGTAACGCTCGCCGAGCGCATCTCGAACCGAGTCGTTACGCCGGCCAAAACCTTGTGAAAACCCTTGTTCCAAATCACCCGTTCGGGTGTGAGGACCTTACGGGAGCCTCGCTAGCATGGGCTCTCACCACGCCATCCTTAACCGGAGAAACCGCATGACAAAAACAACAATGCGCGGAGTCTTCCAGCCGAGTCTGCTGACCGTAGCTGTGACGATTGCCACTTGCGCGAGCCATCAGGCTCACGCGGTTGATTTCAACATCGGGGAGATTCAGGGGAGTTTCGATTCATCGCTGTCAGTCGGCGCCAGCTGGTCGACGGCCAACCCGGACAAGCAGTTCATCTCCAACTTCA